>NZ_DAVG01000047.1 GCF_002505485.1 Methanosarcina sp. UBA5
CTACCAAACTGTTACAGCTATATATACACGTGCAAAATATTTAAAGCTTTCGGTAAACATAAATACCATGACAGGGAAATGGAATTCCTACTGGCTGGTGGACAACAGACTGTTATGTGCACTTCCAATCAGTTATTAAGAAAACACTGAAATTTCAGTTTATATGGTTGCCCGTTGTTTGTTAAGCGTGGTCTGACTAATCAGTCAATATATTAACTGACTAGTCAGTCACGTCTTTCGGAGAGTTTAGTATTGTTTACCGTCGGCGTCGGTGCGCACATGGACGTGTGTCTAATCAAATATATACAAAGCTAGCGCGTTTTGTCTGTTTCAGCCCACCGAGAGTGAAAAGTGTGCCTGTGCTGCCGAGGCTAGTCAAGCCCTGCTGTCTGCCTGGCTGTTTCATCGAAACGGAGGTCTAACAATAAAATAGGGCTAAGTCAGCCGAATAAGGAAAATCGACTTCTCAAGCTGAGAAACCTTAATTATTCAAGATTCTGAATTTAGCGTAACATTCAGCGCAGCAAAAACGCATGCACATGTAAATATCTCAAAGACCTAAAAGCACACCTAAACAATAACAACTGCCACAAAAACACGATATAAGTTTTTAAGGGCGACGCAAGCCAAGTTTTGCTCGTCCCCATATAGTTAACATAAAGAGGCTAAGAAAATATTGACGTTTTGGTGCTGTAGTGTCTATTGGAACAGTGCAGAGCAAAAAAGAAGAGAAGAAAAGAGTCTTCAAATTTTGTGCTTTTTCATTTCGAGTTCAAATTCAGCTTTCGTAAGCCCGCCGTATCTCAGGATTCCTCTGTTCGTTTGTGCAAGTGCTACACGTACTCCTTTTGAAAGCTTGCACACGTTTTCTGGGTCATCAAGTTTTGAGATTGTAGCATCAAGAGGACAATTCAACTTTTGACAGTTAGTATAGAAAGTGCAATCGAAAAACATCTTTCGTGAAAAATCGCGAGTCATAACCACAGCTTAACCTCCTTGTAATCAGCTAGAGCTTTTCTTTTCTCACTATAGCGAAGAAACAGAAAAAGTTTTGACAAGTTAAGGTAAATACCTTAGCTCAATAAAAACCGTAAAAATTTTCATTATCTGTAAACACTGTAAGGTTTATCTATTGCGTGACAACCTGTCAGGAACTCAGTGCATTTTTGAATCAGCTCTGTGTTTTTGCTGCCGTGCTTTATTCTGTGCTTTTTTCACTTTGATCAGGCATTTTGGGCAGTACTGCGCCCTGTTTGACTGAACAGTTATCGACTTCCCACATACAGTGCATTTTTTCTGCACAATGTTCAAACCTGAATCAAAATGCAGAACTTCAGATTCAAGAACCTGATTTAAAGGCAGCACAGCCTCTAAAAACCAGTCGCAGCCTAGTTCACGGTTAGACACTTGCGTGCACTTGTGATAAGCACCGTTATCTAGAAGAACACAGTTGCCGTTGTCAAAATTACAACACTCATTTCGAATTAGTGAGGTGACTTTCCTACTTTGTTCGGTGGTCATATCGTTTTCAAGTGCCATATTATCACTCTATTTTAACTTTTACAATGTGAATAGTGTTTCCCACTCGCGTAATAGTGACGAAATCATCACATGACCACTCAAGCTTTTCTGCTAATTTTTTAGGAATACTAATTCCGACGGTGCCTTCTTTATTAAGTTTTAAAAGTTTTTTAGTTACCATACAATAACACTCCCGTATGTTTATTATATAATATAAGTTTTGAAGTATTTAAGCTTTTCGAAAGATTAATATGTTATGAGATAGCGGTATTTAAAATAACCGCTCAAAATTAGTATGGGAATACAGCAGTCGCGCATATATGTGATGTATATACGCCACACATATTGCATACGGTTGGCATATGCAGCATGTGAAAGTTATGCGAAATTTACGTAACAGGAGAGTAAAGAAGTTAGAGTGAGAAAGAAAAACAGTATAAGAAAATAGTAAGTAGATGGAAAAGAAGAAAAAGAAGATTAGAAAAAACCCAAGCAGCCAACTGCTTTTTAATGTCTCCCACTTCGTCAACAAATATATAAATTGTTTTAATGAGCTAATGTGATCAGCATAGGGATCACAAAATCAATGAATGAAATAAATGCCGAAGATCTTTGTAGTATCCTATCATAATCTGATTGTTTTAATTCATTCAATTTTTTAGAATATTCCTGGTGAAATTTATCATTCTTTTTAAAAAATTCAGATATTATGTGATTTATTTCATTGAAGCGTTCTAGCATATTGTTGTTTAAACCGTTTAGCTTCTCAGCCTGCGTAGAATTTAATTCTTTAATAGAGACTACATTTAAGCTCCCTATTTCGTTTAGTTTTTTCAATTCTATTTTCATGGCATTGAGGCTTGAAATAATATTATGGGAGTTCAATTTGTTTTTGAAGATATCATAGTTTATGTAAGTCAACTGCGTATCCAATTTTTCTTCAATTCTATTTAACTGGATAGTTATATCAAGTTGATAAGAGAGTTTACCTAAGATATTAACCATAATAGGTATTTTATCTTCAATTGATGATTCTACATACATCATTTTAAGTAATTCACATGCTTCACCTTTTTGACCTTCAGGAAACTTAGAACAGATAGCTCTCATTGTGTTCTGCATAATAGTTACTTGTTTTTTAAATCCTAATGGATCTCTAATCGGTAAAAGAAATTGACTATTTTGATTTAATTCATTACCCAATTTTTCAAATTGAGTTCCTCTCGTTTGCTCACGAATTACTTCTGTTTTCTTTTGAATTTCGTTAAGAAGTTCTTTTAAATTTCTATCTAAAATAGGTAGTCCTTTTCTCAGAACTTCTGTAGCAAACGGCGCTTTCTTGTCAGTGCATTTCATTAGTTCTGCAGCATGATCACAGTATTTCCTATAATAATTGAGTTCGCCTTTTTTTGCTTCTAAATCTAGTTTTTCTAAGTTTTGGACTTCTTTTAAGGCGTTTGCAAGATTTTCAACCGCTTCAAAAAGCTGTTTTTTGCTCTCTGAGCCTTGAATCGCAGCTTTAGCTTCTTCCAGATATTTATTTACTTCTTCTCTAGCTTCTTGTTTTTTGAAAATTATTGTATGGAATGAGCGATAAAAAGGAAGGCAAAATTGAGCAGGATTAAAGTAACGTGATTCTTTTGCTGCAGTCTCGAAAAATTTTATTGCCTTTTCTAACTCTTTTTTGTAATCTTCATCTGTTGCTGCCAGGGAAGCCATGAATATTGAGACTTTTCCAAGAGAATGATTTGCTCGGGATCTCACATACTCGTCTTCATCATTACTAAGTTTACATAAGTCATTCCATGCTTGTTGCTTATCTGGCATTCGAGAGAACGCAGAACCAAGAGCAGAAGCAGCACTAGACCTCACAAACTCGTTTCCATCATTTATTAGTCTGTGTAAGTCATTCCATGCCTGTTGTCTATCTGGCAATTCAGAAAAAGCAGAACCAATAGCAAAGGCAGCATTAAGCCTCACAGAACTGTCTTCATCATTTGTCAGTATATGTATATCATTCCATGCCTCTAGTTTATCTGGCAATTGAGAAAATGCAAAACCAAGAGATTCGGCAGCACTAGACCTCACATACTCGTCTTCATCCTTGGTCAGTCTAAGCAAATCATTCCATGCCTGTTGCTGATCTGGCACTTGAGAAAACATATATATAAGAGCATAGGCAGCTTGACACTTCACACAACTGTCTTCGTCCTTGGTCAGTCTGTGTAAGTCATTCCATGCCTGTTGTTTATCTGGCACTTGAGAAAATGCAGAACCAAGATCAAAGACAGCACTATAACTTATTCCAATATCTTCAACATTGGTCAGTCTAATTAAGTCATTCCATGCCTGTAGTTTATCTGGTGCTTGAGAAGACACGGAACCAAGAGCTTTGACAGCACTAGACCTTATTTCAATATCTTCGTCCTTGGTCAGTCTGTGTAAGTCATTCCATGCCTGTTGTTTATCTGGCAATTCAGAAAAAGCAGAAACAATAGCAGAGGCAGCCATAGACCTCGCAAAATAGACTTTATCATTTGTCAGTCTGTGTAAATCATTCCATGCCTGCTGTTTATCTGGCAGTTGAGAAAAAGCAGAACCAAGAGCAGAGGCAGCTATAGACCTCATTTCACTATCTTCATCCTTGGTCAGTCTGTGTAAGTCATTCCATGCCTGTTGTTTATCCGGTGCTTGAGAAAAAGCAGAGCCAAGAGCATCGGCAGCATAAGACCTCACATCACTGTCTTTATCACTTATCATTCTGAGTAAGTCATCCCATGCATGTTTTTTATCTGGCAATTCAGAAAAAGCAGAACCAAGAGCAGAGACAGCATATTTCCTCACTTTCCAGTCTTCATCATTGGTCAGTCTAAGTAAATCATTCCATGCCTGTTTTTTATCTGGCAATTGAGAAAACGCAGATTCGAGAGCAGAGACAGCCCCAGACCTCACATAATGGTATTCATTCTTGGTCAGTCTATGTAAGTCATTCCATGCCTGTTTTTTATCTGGTACTTGAGAAAAAGCGAAACCAAGAGTAGAGGCAGCCCAATACCTCACACCACTGTCTTCATCATTTGTCAGTCTAATTAAATCATTCCATGCCTGTTGTTTATTTGGCAATTCAGAAAAAGCAGAAACAATAACAGAGGCAGCTATAGACCTCACATTAATGTTTTTATCGTTTGCCAGTCTGTGTAAATCATTCCATGCCTGTTGCTTGTCTGGAATGTCAGAAAACGCAGAACCAAGAGCTTTGACAGCACTAGACCTCACTTCAATATCTTCATTATTTGTCAGTCTATGTAAGCCATTCCATGCCTGTTGCTTATCTGGGACTTGAGAAAAAGTAGAACCAAGAGCTTCAGCAGCACTGGATCTCACAAGAAAATCTTCATCACTAGTCAGTGTATGTAAAGCATCCCATGCCTGTTGCTTATCTGGGACTTCAGAAAATACAGAACAAAGAGCAGAGGCAGCATATTTCCTCACTTTCCAGTCTTCATCATTGGTCAGTCTATACAAGTCATTCCATGCTTGTTGTTTATTTGGTAGGTCTGAAAAATGAAGTCTTAACTCCTTTAATGCATGTATACGCTCTTTTGGATCATTGCTTATACATTGATTGTGAATTTCCTCTTGGTCTACCAACTGCCAAACACCGTAAAATCATATCAAGTTGATATTTAAAAAGTTTCCTTTTTGATTTTAGAGAACACAAGATAACGTTAAACTGTATACGTATGTTATGTGTAAGCAATTTAAGTAAAAATTAGAAATAATATCAGAATATGTAATAGAAATAGTATACAACTTACTGAATTAATAAAAAGATTATACAGGTTTAAACTAAAGTTTTTCGGAAAAGATCCTGTAAATGCAACTATAACATAACCGAAAAATGTAATTGATAAGTAATATAATCATCAACGGTTACTAGGGAAGTAATTACATCATCCGCCTTAATAGAACTGAATAATAAGTAGGTATGGGTGGGAGAGCCCAACCCCACCCACGGGCTTGAGAGGAGCAGGGTGAAACGATAATACCTGCCCCTTATAATTACAGACCAAACCTAGGAAATAGGTCTGCATACAAGTATCAGTGTTAAAAATATTTAAATGTTTTTACAGTGTTTATCAGATTTCATACACTCATATTGCCAGAAGCATCTCCAAGAATTAAGTTTCTGGATCCTATTACCGGCTCATAATTAGGGTTTTAGAGAGGTAGAAGTGTTTGTTTGGTGAAATATCTGACTGCAAGAGTCTGATTTTATGTTTATCTAACATATCTTTTTCTTATACAAACTCATGCTTTCTACTTGAACAATTGTTTCCCCCACATTGCAAAAGCCATATGCTTCATAATATTTACACAGCCTTGACACGTGTTTTCCGCAATCCAGCCGTAGGTAATCTTTTCCCTGCTGTTGACAATAATCTTCAATCAGTGTTAAAGCACGCTCACCAGTATGTTGCCCGGCTAAATGACGTGTTATTGTGAACGAATGAACATAGCCTGCAGTATCTTCTCTGTTCCCCCAGAAAAGTTCATCTGTCCATTGTAATCGGAAGCATCCAATAGCTTCATTTGCTTGGCAAATCATATAGAATTCTTTGTTTTCAAACCCTTCCTTAATCCAGTCGACAAACTCAGCTGGGGGGTTAAGCCAGCTCTGCCAGTAGTCTATCTGTTTTTCTCTAAGCCAGAGTGCAGCATCTTTCAAAAATTGTAGGACTAAAGTAAACTCATCTTGATACATAGATCGGAAATACAAGTCTCACACCAAGGGTATTCATTCCGTTGAATGTTGTAGATCTGATGTTTTCAGGGGGTTTGGTTATTTCTGAGCTTTTTCGACATACGTATAGAAAAAGGTATTTATTGAAAAAGCAAAAGCTTCTTCAAAATTTTCAATAGTTTAAAAATAGTTCAGTTTACATTCCTGAACTTTTGTCAACTATCTACAGGAATCACCATGATTTTAACCTTAAAAACTTAATATCTAAGAGGTGACTAGAGCAAAACACACTTTTGAGTTGACAAAATTACTAGATTTGTAAACTTACCTACTCTACAACAAAGCCGGACAAAAAACTTTGAGTATATAAATAAACTCTTCAAAAAGAGAAATTTTATCTGTAAATTGACCTTTACTATGGGGAAGCGGTCAAGTTTAGACAGTTGTGAAAGTGTAGTCTGAGAATGATAGAATGTTTTGAAAAAATGTAAAATATAAGAAATACAGAAAAAAGGCGCAATCAAGAGTTTTTAACTTTTTCATAATCATCAATCGTGCCTTTCAATTTATCAGCATAACTGTAAATACCATTTAAATCCTCAATAGGCACTTTCTCTTCATTTTTATCAATGAATAAACCTAGGTATTTCTGCTTGGTATTGAAGTACATGCGGCATATAGGCTTTCTGTTGTTGTCATCCAACAGTATACCACAGTAAGACTTCTTGTCTCTAATAGCCACCCTATTTAGATCAATATTCTCTCGGAGAATAGATTTAACAATGAAATACCCTTCAATTTCTTCTTGAGTCGTTACAATATCGTTCAAATTATTGTTGGTGTTGTTGAGATCAGGTGACGTATTTTCATTATCTAAAGTAGAAGAGACTGTATCTTCAGACATGGCGAACTTTAATCGATCATTGATCCTGTCATTAATAAACTGATTAATAGCATTTCTAGTAATAGTAGTGAACTTTTCACGAACACTCTGCGTAAAAGGACCGTCATTCACTTTTTTAGCGAAAAATTTAACAAACTCTTCAGAAGGAGAATTTATTTCATTTGCAAGAATCAGCTTGATTTCCTTTATGTATTTTAATCCGCAAGCTACGTTTGCTAAATCATCAATATTAAATGATTCCTTTTTAAATCGTTTTAACTCATTTATCAAAGGCTCTTTAACGTCTAATAAGTTTATTTCCAAAAATGACTTATCATCCATTTTATTTGGGGCTTCAATATCTGTATAAAAACGATACACTATGCCATTTGTTAAAATCCCTATTTTTGCCTCACTCACGCTAAAATATCTAAACAATTGAGAAGCATACTCGTTATCAAGATCAGCATCAATGTTTTTGCACTCAATTAGTATTACTGGCTTGCCATCTTGCATAATAGCGTAATCAACCTTTTCACCTTTTTTTGTACCATAATCAGTAGTAAATTCAGGGACAACCTCAGTAGGATCAAAAACGTTATAACCCAATATATTTAAAAGAGGCAAAACAAGTGCATTCTTTGTGGCTTCTTCAGTTTTTATACTTTCAGATAACTTGGGGATTTTAGTGGCTAACACCTTAATTTGGTCGATGAAATCCATTGTCAAACACTTCCTTAACTCCTAAAAACCTAAAAAATATTATAAGTCTTTATAGATATAGCTGACGATTTGTGTATAATCCCTGGGATAATTTCATCAAAGCTTGTTATTAATTATTATATTTCAAAAGTTGCAAAACAAGATAGTAAGTAGAATTAGGGAAGTCGTGAGAGTACAGCCCCTTTGTGTGAAGGTAGCAGACACTTTCAATATTTTCTATTCCTAATTCCACTAAAAAAGGCATAGAAATTTTGGTTCCGTTGCAAAAAATATCTGCTAAGGATATAATAAAATAAAAAGGAAATCAAAGATAGTGACATGCTATCTAATTCCTTTAAATGGAAGCACTTTGCAGGAGAAATCATCTTATTAAACGTAAGATGGTACTTAAAATATGCATTGAGTTATAAAAATTTAGAGGAAATAATGACAGAAAGAGGAATAAAAGTCGACCATACAACAATCATGAGATGGGTACATCAATATTCACCTGAAATAGAAAAGAAGATAAGAAGGCAGTTAAGACCAACTAATAACTCTTGGAGAGTTGATGAAACCTATATCAAAGTAAAAGGTAAATGGAAATATCTTTACAGAGCAGTTGATTCAGATGGAGATACAATTGATTTCATGCTAAGTGCGAAACGAAATAGAAAAGCTGCAAAGAGATTCCTTAAGAAAGCCTTGGATTTAAATCACAATCAAATGCCGAGAGTAATAACAGTTGATAAGAATCCAGCTTATCCTATTGCCATAAATGAACTGAAAAATGAAAAGAACTTGTCTGAAAATGTTGAAATTAGACAAGTTAAGTATTTGAACAACATTATAGAACAAGATCATAGGTCTATAAAGCGAATAATTGCTCCAATGCTAGGTTTTCAGGATTTTTGTTCTGCAAGTAAGATTTTGAAAGGAATTGAAGCTATGAATATTGTTAAAAAAGGGCAAATCAAAAATTTTAATTATTCTGCTCTTGAGGAAGCAAAATGCATTAATCAATTATTTGGACTAGTTCCATAATATTGATATATTTCCATTGGATATTTTTGACTTTTGTTCATCATTAATAGATTTACACGCTTATTATGATTTTTTTGCAACGGAACCATTAATATTGCCTATGGTTTTCTTACTGCATTTTTTTCAATTATTAGTTTAAAGTTAAAATTTAGAAGATTACTTTTTTTATCTTATAATTTTAAGATCTTTAACATTATGATATAATTTAAAAAGTTTATTATGTTTGTATCTCATATCATAGGTAGTTCTCAATTAGGAGAATAAATGATAAAAAAGGA
>NZ_DAVG01000010.1 GCF_002505485.1 Methanosarcina sp. UBA5
TCGGTAATGTCAGTTAACATACCCAGATAGCCTATAAACTTGCCTTCCTTATTAAAAAGAGATTTAGCACTTACAAGTCCCCATATAAATGAACCATCCTTACGCATTAACTTCAATTCATAACTATCATTAATACCCTGCCTTCTTTTTTCAAAATTTCTATTGGCAACAGGCATTCTTTCTTCACTAATAAAGTCCCATATAGGTCTACCGATAATCTCCTCAAGAGTGTATCCTGAAGTTTCCATTATCTTATTGGCGTAAGTAATTTTACCTTCATCGTCCACCAAGTATATACCTTCATTAGAAGTTTCAACGATGTTTCTGTACTTTTCTTCACTTTCTCTCAGCCTTTCTTCTGCTTCTTTTCTCCTGGTTATATCTGTGGCAATGATGGAGGCAGCGGTTATCTTTCCTTTGTTATCAAAAACTGGAAAAATACTAAGTGAAACATTTATTAGCTTCCCATCGTTTCTCAGTCTTAAGGTTTCATATTGCTGGATCTTTTCCCCGCGTTTAATTATTTCACATAATCTGTGTGTTTCTCCAGTTAATGTGGGTGGCTCTAAGATGGATATGGACTTTCCTATGATTTCTTCCGCTGAATAGCCATAAACTTGTTCTGCACCCTTATTCCAGCTTGTGATAATACCTTCAAAAGACTCAGTTATAATAGCTTCAGTTGATGATTCGACAACGTTGGCTAAATTCCGAATATTTTCTTCAGCTTTTCTATGCTCTGTTATGTCTTGAACTGTCCCTCTAAGTCGAATAGGATTTTTTTTCTCATCGAAAATAACTTCGGCTTTCTCATGAGCTATACGTTCTTCTCCATTGGCTGTGATAATCCTGTAATCAATATCAAAAGGCTTTCCTTTTAACGCTTCTTTAATAGCATTATCTACACGGCTTCTATCCTCTGGATGAACATAGTTTAAAAACGTATCATAATTTACTTTTGACTCTTGAGGTTTAAGTCCAAAAATACGATAAGTTTCATCAGACCAATGAAGCTCGTTATTTGCAAAGTCTCGCTCCCAACTTCCGATATGAGCTATTTCTTGAGCTTCAGCAAGATTCCTCTCACTCTTTTTCAATGAATCATAAGCTTTCTGAAGCTCTAATGTACTTTCTTTAACCAGTTTATCTAAATTATCGAGTGTGTCTTTCAGTTTAGCTTCTGCTTCTTTACGCTCTGAAATATCTCTAAGAATTAGGGCGACCTTTCCTTTCTCAGGAATGAAAGCATGAATATCAAGATATTTATTTGCTACATGACTAAAAATTTCAAAATTAATTGGCTGATCTGATAGTGCTACTTCATTATACTTTTCGATAGCTATAGGACTTAATTTGGGGAATGTTTCTCTCATTGTTTTGCCTAATAACTGTTCCCTCTTTACACCAAAATAGAGCTCAAAAGCAGGATTTACCTCAAGGTAACGATAGTCAATTGGTTTACCTTCACTATTATAGATGACTTCTGCAAGACCAAAACCCTCAGTCATGTTTGTGAAAAGCGTCCTGTAACGCTCTTCGCTCTCCTGCAAAGCCTCCTCTGCACGCACTCGGTCAGTGGCATCAATTCCTATCCCACCAATATATTTTTTATTTTTTGAATCAGTAAAAGGAAACTTGTAGTTTAACCAACAATACCTTGTCCCATTTAGATCAGTAGAATCTTCCATGAACTGATGTATCTTTCCTGATTTCAAAACAAGAGAATCATTTTTTCGGAACAGTTCTGCGCTTTCTTTCGGCCAGAAGTCAAAATCCGTCTTTCCATACCAGTCTTTCGAATGAACAAATTGCTTTTCATAGGCATTGTTTAGATACACATACCTGCCACATTCATCCTTCATAAAAAGTAATGAGGGACTATGATCCATAAGTGCAATTAAGCGTTCCTCACTATCCTTTGTTTCTTCTTCCGCTTTTTTCTGGTCACTTATATCAAATCCAGAAATATTTACACATCCTTGTTCAGGTAAGGGATGAAACACTATCAAGTAAACTCTTTTTCCTGCTCTAACTTCCATTTTTTCTGGATTATTCTGGGTAATTACTTTTTGCACAAGATCTATGATACTTGAAGGCAATTTATCTCCGATTTTCACTTCCCATTCATTTAATAAGAGATTACCTGCCTCATTTGAGTAAACAATACAACCATTCTTATCTATACTCAAGACAGGATTTGAATTCGTTGCTGGGTTTTGATCCACTTTAGCTTCCATATTTCCCTTCTGATGACGACATTCGTTGCTACCACTCACAAATGGATATATTTAGGTATATATATAAAACATCGCTATATTTATACGCTTATCAATTATCTGTGAATTGTTAACGCATTGCCCGTCAGAAGTAAATATTCCAGAGAGCTTAAAATCATGAACAATCAGAGATATTGATTGGATAGAAGATGAAAATAACTTTAAAAAAGTGATAAGGCTACATGTCTCTAATTCACTCATTGCTTTGAAAAATGTTAAAAATATAGTTTTTATAACTAAAGTTATTTTACATACATTTTTAATATACTCATTCTTTGAGCAAATTCTTTTGCACATTTGACATCGTATTGGTCAAGTGCGCCTTTAATTCGCTCTGGATTTTTTGCTTTGTATTATAAAATGTCAGTTGAGATAAATATATCTAGTGAGTAGACTATATTTATGAGCCGATCCCAAAACTCAAAACTGAGCCTCTGAATTTCAAATTCTAATACCATTTGGGTTTCAAATTATGGAAATTGCCTTGAAATTCTTACTGAAATAAGAAACAAAATTGGTTTTGAGATGAGCTCCAGAAAATCTTGTTTTTTTGGTAAAGGAAAAGGATACAGAATCAATCAGAATCTACAGAGCTTTTGTATCCTGCCGAAAAATGACAAAACTCAAATTATAAAAATAGATGGAAAAGTTCCATCAATAAATTATTGTATTAAGCCCACCATTTATGGTTCATAGACCTATCTTGACCTATGACAAAAGTATCGATGCGATTCTTGCCCCATGAAACTGCTGCAGGAGCAGCATAGGATATACCTCCCAGGGGTTCAAAGTTGCTCCAACTGTGACCATCCCACCATTTATGGTACATAGCTCTATCAATTCCAGTTACGAAGCAATCCAATCTATTTGGTTCACAAGAACAAACAGCCACGCCATCGGTACATACTCCTCCAAGACTTTCCCAATCATTCCAACGGTGACCATCCCACCATTTATGACACATAGAGCTATCTTCACCTATGACAAAAGTATCGATGCGATCCTTGCCCCATGAAACTGCTACGGGAGCAGAATAGCACACACCTCCCAGTTTTTCCCAATCACTCCAACTGTGACCATCCCCCCATTTATGATACATAGCTCTATCAATTCCAACTACGAAGCAATCCAATCTTTTTGGTTCCCAAGAACAAACAGCCACGCCATCGGTACATATTCCTCCAAGACTTTCCCAATTACTCCAACCTTGACCATTCCACCATTTATGGTTCATAGATCTATCTTTACCTATGACAAAAGTATCGATGCGATCCTTGCCCCATGAAACTGCTGCAGGAGCAGAATAGCATACACCTCCCAGGCTTTCCCAATCATTCCAATGGTGACCATCCCACCATTTATGGTGCATAGCTCTATCAATTCCAGTTACGAAGCAGTCTAACCTGTCTGGTTCCCAAGAACAAACAGCTACGCCATCGGTACATACTCCTCCAAGACTTTCCCAGTTACTCCAAGTCATACGTCTTTACTCCTAAATTCTTATTTTTTTCAATATAACCTGCTATTGAAAATTATCAAAATTTAATGTCGATCTGCCGAATGTAGGATCTAATTTAAGATGTTTACTAAGTAAACAGTTTAAGTTGTATAAATAATTAACATTGTACCTGTCCTAAAACCCGTTTTATTCTAAATCATCAGGAGTTTTCAGAGTCACTCCCCATGATTATATATTCAATCGACTGTTCCAAGTACGGAATTCAAAAATCAAGCTTTGAGTTTTGGGATAGGCTCTATATTAAAATAAAAATTTTATAGTGGGGTAAAGATATGAAAATTAGAGTAGTTAGTTCCAGAGAGGAAATATTCACTCTCAATCCTAATGAACGAATTGTTCACCTAGCTTTCAGACCTTCGAATAAAGATATCTTGGCACTGGTTGAGACCTGTCCGAAGCTTGAGGTAATTCAGGTACCCAAATCTTACAGGCGCACAATTTCTAAATCTATAGAAATGTTTCTTCAGATGCAGAGAATCCAGCTTATCGAAGGCGATGTCTGGGGACATAGAAAAGATATAAATGAGTATTATACCGTTCCAACCTTAGTAATTGAAAAAATAAAGGAGTTAAAATCTGAAGGCACACCTGCTGAGAGAATTGAAGAAAAAATCTCAAGGGAAAACAAACTCAATCCTGAAATGGTTTCTTATATCCTTAAAGAGGAAGCTTCTGCCTGAAGCCAAATAGACTTCAAGTCTCATTTTTTAATTTTGGAGCTCATCCTAAAACCAATTTTATTCTTAGGAGTCAATAAAGTTTCAGTATTATTTTCTATGATCTGAAAGATCTGTTGATTATTCGAAATACAGCATTCCTAGAATCAATTTTTAATTTTGGGGTCAGCTCTAAGATAAAGCACTATCCTTAAGGTCAAAGTGTATCTTAATTTCGGAAAAATTATATACAAATTTTAAAGTTAA
>NZ_DAVG01000127.1 GCF_002505485.1 Methanosarcina sp. UBA5
AAATCCGTTGCTCCTCCTACAAAAAGTCCTGCTGTGGTCTGAATATTTTTCGAATTAGAGTCAGCATCTTCATACGAAAGATTCACATTCAAGGTATAGAGTCCCGGAGTAGCGCTTACGTCTGCCATCACGGTATAGTCAACTTTTACTGATTGACCTGCATCCAGATACTTGATGTGTTTTGTGTTATCAGAATATACAGGCAAAACTACGCCCTTGGGATCATTCCAGGAGAAAACCAGGTTTTTCAACGGAGAAGTCCCTGTATTTGTCACAATAAACTCAAGAGGCTCTTCCTTTGCTATATCAATATCAGCCTTGCTTATGGTCACGACCTGAGCATATTCTTTGCCCTGAACCTCTAACTGAACTGTTTTTGTAGTAGTGTAAGTCGTTGCTGAAGATCCTGATCCGCTTTTATAGGTGGTGACGATATCAAGATTATATGTGCCTTCCGAAGCGTTGGCGTCGGTCATGAGTTTGAATTTCAGAACCCCAGCGTCATCATCATCCTGTCTTGCATTTAGATAAGAGATACTCTTTTCAAGGTCTTCTCCGGAAAGTTTACTGAAAGGATATTCCGGATTGAGTTTAACCTTTATGTCTTTCAGGTCAGCGTTTCCTACATTCTGCACACTGAGAGTAAGTTCAACAGGTTCCCCAGGTCGGGCAGTGTCAGGGTTTTGATTAGTTACATTTACCTGCACAGCTGAAGAATCTATATTTCCATTTGATGCACCGAGGGCTGTTCCAACTCCAAGGCACAGGAACGTTGAAACAAGCAGTAAAAATGTTATTAAAGAGAACTTTCTCATTTTAATTCCTCAATTCAGATTCGGCTCATTTTTCGTACTTGGTTCATTTTTCGTACGTGTTTCGATTTTTTCTATTTCACCGTCTCGAATGTACACAACTCTTGTTGCATATTTTACAAGCTCAAGGTCGTGAGTAACAATGATGATTGTCTTTCCTTCTCTTGCGTGCAGTTCGTCCAGGAAATCCAGAATATAATTACCAGTCTTCGTATCCAGGTTTCCTGTAGGCTCATCTGCCAAGATTATAGGTGGGTTCACAGCCAGGGAACGAGCTATTGCAACTCTCTGCCTCTGTCCTCCTGAAAGCTGAGAAGGAAGGTTTTGTTTCTTGTTCGCGAGTCCGACAATGTCAAGCAGGTATAAGGCTTTTTGTCGAGCTATTTGCCGATCCTCTTCCTGAAATTCAAGGGGCAGCAGAACGTTTTCTTCCGTACTGAGCGTGGGGATGAGATTAAAAGTCTGGAATATGAAACCAATCATTTTTCCTCGGATAATGGCGAGTTCCGATTCGTCAAGTTCTGAGATATCTTTAGAATTCAGGCAAACAGTGCCTTTTGAGGGCAAATCCAGGCAGCCCAGCAGGTTCATCATGGTACTTTTCCCACTTCCGCTGGGCCCAAGAATTATCAGAAATTCCCCTTCATAGATTTCCAGGTTTATTCCTTTAAGAGCTGCAAACTCAACCTCCCCCATCTGATAGATTTTCCAGACATCGGTCAGTTTGATAAGAGGCTCATCTTTGTTTTGAGAAATCCTTACCGCATTGGAACTGTTAGCAGCGTCGTTTCCGAAATTAAAGTATGGATTGATTTTCAGATCCCCTTCTGAATCCCTCTCGGATGAATCCGAAAAACTCGCTGCTCCTTCAAGCGAGTTCATAATTTTTGAGGGATTCAATATCGTTTTAAAAGAATCTATTATTCCAGTAAGTGTCATACAAAACCTCTAAAAGTTAGTCATATCTGAGCTTAGCCTTTTCAAGGTAGCTTGAGTTTTTATTCTTGTGATGCATGGTTTCCATAGTTTCCGTGACTTATTTTATGATGCAGTAGAGTGTTCTTTGACGAATCCTCAGAATGGTAATTGTATTCTCAGGTTAATGTTACATCTAATTTGTATGAGCTATCTGTTGCGTAGGTATAATCTGGTCTAATCAGACCATCTATATGATCCAGTTAGACCCTGTGGTTTGATTTGTTTTTGAGGCACCAGCTAAATGCATAGTGCCTCATTTTCTGGAGTGTAGGCTTTTGCTGGCTGCTTCTTTTCTTTATTACAATGGGGAACACCCTATTTTCAAGCGATAGACTTGATTTTCCTAGTGGCGAGGTTTCTGTTTTTAAGGCGTTCCTTCTCAGATTTTCCTTTTCCATTGTAATTAACCGATTGAGCACCTGCCTGATATGGGTTGAACACCTGTCTGATATAGGTGTCTGATATTGGGCTGAACACCTATCTTATATGGGGCACTTGATCTTCCAGCCACTCAATAGGATTGGAGGCAGCCGACCCACTCATTGGCGTTTAATAATATAAGCATACTTAACTAAAAACGGGGGAATATAGAGAATTAATTTATCAATGAAGCTTTTATAGGGGATATTCATTTAATTTAATCTTTAATTATCTCATAAAAGGCAAATGAAGCCTCAGTAAAGTATTGTCCTCGGTGGGTTTTTTTCAAAAGGAGCTTCAGGCTTTACACAAGAGTTGTTTCTTTCGGCCCGGACAAATATTCAGAATAGCTGTTCCAAAGATAACGAAAAATGCTCCTTCAATTAGAATTTCAAGATGTCCTCCAGTATTGCACTAAATTTCAATTGCCGATAAAGAGGTTATATACACGAGTTTGGATCAATTTAAAAAAGAGCATTGCCTTCGTTATTTGAGAAAAGTAAAAAGAGTTTCTAGCGACTCTGGCTTTCAACGGCCATACCATAACCTTTTTTCTGTTAGCAGAAGGCCACAGATTCCAATGAAGCAAGAAATTAAGAAAGGGGAATCAGCCCTTTCTTTTCCGTTTATTCCCTTCTTCCCGTTTATTCCTTTTCTTTTCAATTTATTCTTCCTTTTCCATTTATTCGTACCGTAATGCATTCACAGGCTTTAATTTAGGGACCCTGTAAACTGGTACCATCTCAGAGATCATTCCTATCAAAACTGCAAGGGTAAGTCCATCAAGCATCAGAGAAATGCTTACTCCGCCACTCTTTCCAGTCATCTCGCTTCCCATCGTCATCTGGAGCCCAGATGAAACAAAGGTTCCCAGAATAACTCCAAGGATACCACCAACAAGGCCAATTATTGCGGAATTAAAAAGGAAAATAGTGAGGTATCCCGTTTTTAGCTCCTATGGCTTTCATAGTTTCGATTTTCTTCGTCTTTTTAAGGATAGAAATGAAGACTTTTTTGATCTGCCACGAAAACTCTTTTGCGAACTGTTAGAGATTAGACGTTTTATCTGCAGTTTCTGACCCTGAAGCTGTTTTTGAAGAATATTTGCTTTCTTTGAAGATCCTGTATAGCCTGAAAAGCAGAAAGCTAGACAGTAGAAAGGCCAGAGAGTCCGCAACCGGAAAAGCCGCCCAGACTCCATCCAGTTTGTATACACGGGGAAGGAGAATAACAGCCGGAATCAGAAAAAGAAGCTGCCTGCTAATGGAAAGAATAAAAGCGGGTTTGGCTTTTCCTAAAGCCTGGAACAAAGTTGAAGTAATTACATTCAAACCTATCAAAGGAGTTCCCAGAACCATAATCATTATCGCATCTTTTCCAACTGCTAGATATTCTGGATCTGTACTGAATAATCCGAGAAGTTGTTCTCTTAAGAGGTAAATAATGACCAATCCAATAACTCCAAAAGTCGTTGCTGCTGTAAGAGTTATTTTCACGGCTTCTACTATCCTTCCATACTTCTTTGCTCCGTAGTTAAACCCAACAACGGGTTGCAAGCCAAAGCCCATACCCAGGATGGTCATGAAGATGAAGGCGTTAATCCTCATTACGGTACCAAAAACAGCAATAGAAGCATCTCCTCCATAAACTGCAAGTGCATTGTATACGCAAATCATCATGATACTCATCGCACTTTCCATTACAAATGATCCGGCCCCTACGGTTGCAATTTCCTTAATGATCTCCATATCTGGTTTTAAAGTTTCAGATCTGAATTTTACAGCTCCTTTTCCTTTAATGCAGTATAGTAGAAGCCAGACTGAGGCGGTTCCCTGTGCAAGTACAGTTGCAGTTGCAGCGCCACGCACGCCCATTCCAAAGCCGAAGATGAAAATCGGGGCAAGAAGCGTGTTGAGGCTAACTGCCAGTAACATCGCATTCATGGCAAGGCGAGTATTTCCTTGAGCTCTGACAATATTCTGAACCGAAACTCCATAGACAAAGACAATTCCTCCTGCAAGTATAATCTCCAGATATTCTCTGGCATAGGGCAGGACTCCAGCAGTTGCCCCGAAAATCTTTAAAATCGGGTCAAGATAATGAAGGCAGAAGACAGCAAGAAGTAAGCCAAGGATAAGGTTCAGAGTGAAAAGATTTCCCAGAACCTTCTCAGCCTTCTCGTTATCTCGTGCTCCGAGAGCACGTGAGATAATTGAAGCACCACCAGTCCCAAGAAAAATTCCCACGGCTGTAACTATCATCTGGACTGGAAAAGCAATAGAAAGTCCACCTATGGCCTCTACACTATCTGCTCCATAGGCCCTTCCTATGAATAGAGTATCTATAATATTATAGAGAGCCTGTGCCAACATTCCGACGATCACAGGAGTCGAAAGCTTAAACAGGAGCTTCCTTATGTTCTCTGTACCAAGAAATGCACTTTTTTCATCCATGTTTCTATCCCCATCGTTTTTCACTTCATGTCATCTGGTCTATCCGATGGAGGCTCGAACCCAGGTTCAAAAAGTTTAATCGCAGCTTTCTGAATGAGTAGTCTGAAAATTTCTTTTTCTTCCAACGTGAAATCCGAAAAGAGAATATCTGTAAAAGCAGTCAATTTCTTAAAAATTATATTTCTCATTTCCTTGCCTTTATCAGTCAGGTGGACCCTGTAAGCTCGAAGATCATTTTCATCTCTTTCCCTGTAAACGTAACCTTCTTTTTCCAGATTCTGGATCGCTCTTGCACTTGTTGCTTTGCTAACTTTCAGCATCTTTGCAAGGGTTTCCTGGGAGACACTATCTTTGTGGTATAATACCAGTAAAAACTCAAACTGTCCACTTCCGACCCTGTAAGCATCGAGTTCCTTTGCCATGTACGCCAGATGGCTTCGATAGATGTGGGCAATCGGACCTAATATCTCTCTTGGGTCTATTTCTCGTAAGTTTGTTCCTTTCACGTGTATTTCTCTTGGATTATCCATAATATTATCCTTCACATTTTATGAGCTGGGTAGCTTGTTTTTAAATAGACCACTAAATAAAATCATTACAATTGAAACTAATCTGATCTCTGATAGGTTTATTAGGTATATAATAGTTCCCAATGAAACTAAAATTAACTACAAAATTTTCGTGCTTTCAAATCGCACTCCTTACATCAAATTTCTTAATATGTTAACTTTAAATTCATACTTTTTTACAGAAAAGTTTATAATAAAGTTTATAATAAGTTTTTAAAGCCTAGTTATTTACTATCTCGAGATACGAGAGTTGCCCAGCCAGGTCAAAGACGCTAGGTTGAGGGCCTAGTCTCATAGGAGTTCTTGGATTTAAATTCCATCCCTTGTATAATTATGGCTTAATCCGGTTTTTTATTTTGTTCCCGGCAATGATGAACATATTGAGAATAAGAGAGCAGCGCATTGGTAAGTCGCTATTTCGTGCTTTATATCTTCATAATATCAGACAGTCTCACGGGTTGATGGTCGATGCCTGAGACCGGGGTGCACTTCTCGTGCTGATCGGGCGAGCAAATGCAGGAGAGAGTTAGGGAGCCGGGAGCTGCCGCAGTACTCGTGCAACCGCCCTCTGCATATCAGGATATGTTTTAATGCGCCGACTATGCATGACTGTGTCTGTATCCAACTGCAAAAAGATCCCGATTGTTGGTGAGGGCTCAATCTCCGGTGTCACTTTCTCAAGTAGTTCAAGAGCATCCCTACTTTCCCCATCTCTGTTGGCTGTACGAGTGTTGCCTATAATGACAGTTCTACTTCGATGGATTCAAGTTTGTAATGACTTTGTCCATATCCAATACATCGGGGAAATATCCAACACCCGATTCTGTTTGCCTTCTCAAACGATATCTGCCAAGAATCTGGAAGTTTTAAAATGCCCAGCCAACTATCCTCTTTCAAAAGCTCAAAAGGTGAAGCCGAGTATGTATCAGCTTATGATACTGTCCTGAAACTTTGGCCAGTGCCTTTTGAAGAAAATGATATAATGACCCGTTTCGGAACTACCCATGTCATCGCGAGCGGATCGAAAGGGTCGCCGCCACTTTTTTTGCTGCATGCTACTGGTGCAAGTTCCACGATGTGGTTCCCAAACATCGGCGCTTTAAGCAGCGCCTTTCGTGTTTATGATGTCGATATCATTGGTGAACCGGGAAAAAGCCGGCAGTCCCGTTTACTCAGAAATAGAGAGGATTGCGCGAACTGGCTGGGCGATGTAATGCAGGAGCTATGTTTAGAGAGAACGAATATTGCCGGATTATCTTATGGAGGGTGGCATACGCTCAACTTTTCTTTATTTTTCCCGGATAAAGTTAACAAAATTGTCGCTCTTGCACCTGGAGCTTCAATTCTGCGGTTCAGCTTGCCTGTGTTCTTATTGCTTCGCTTGCTCCCCTATTCGCCCGTCAAACCTAACCCTTTGAGGAGTTTCTTTAACAAGGGTTTTTACCCAAATGAATTATTTGCCAAGCAATTCGCGAGTGGTGTAAAACATTTTCGCTACCCTACCCCTAATGAAAGCATTTTCACCAACGTGTTCAGTGAGGTTGAGCTAAGAGAAATCGATGTTCCAACACTTTTTATTGTCGGCGAAAATGAAGTTATTTATGATCCAGTCGCTGCTATCGAAAAGGTCAATCAATTGATACCAAACGTAGAAACAAAATTGGTCCCGAATGCAAGTCATTTTGTCTCTATGGAACAGCCTGCTCTGGTAAATAATCATATTTTAAAATTTCTGGGATAACGAGATCTTTTATTTATTTCAGCCGAATACCCAGCTAGCTTGCTGCAGGGACGGGAATCTTCTCCGGCAACCGTTGATGATAATATAATTTTTCACTTCCATTTTTTCGGTTATTAACTCTGCTCAAACTAAATTCTTCAGGGTTATTATTTCCTTTGACAGAATTTGGAGCGGTGGCGCGAACATACCCCATTGCTTGCAGCGGGGTGAGCCAGCGCAACTTTTATTCCAAGAATAAATATTTATTTTACAGGTTTTTATATTAAATGAATTTCTTTAAGGTGAAAAGAATGGGAAGCAAAGACCTAATCCAGGATCAGCAGCAGATAGAAGATATTCTCTCAAAGGCAAAGTTCCTTCGTCTCGCCCTCTTGGACTCAGACACATCCTACATTATTCCAATGGCTTTTGGATACAAAGATAACAAAATTTATCTCCACTGTTCCCGCGAAGGCAAGAAGATTGACATACTTAGCAGGAACTCCAGAGTCGCTTTTGAAGCCGATTCTGAGGCTGAAATCATCACCACCGAGGACATCTGCAAATATAATGTCCGCTACAGGAGTGTTGTAGGGAACGGCCAGGCACGGTTTGTTGAAGATTATAATGAAAAAGTAGAAGGGCTTACTGTCCTATCCGAGCATTACGGAAAGAAAGGGCCTTTTGAGTTTGAAGAATGGAAAGTTAACAGACTGTGCATAGTTAAAATTGAGATTGAAGAAATGACAGGGAAGCAGCATGGATTTTGATTGAAGCAGCAAAGATCCCTGTGAAAAATAATCTACTTTCAATTTCTGCTTCTATTTATCCTAGTTTGAAATCCTTTAACATTTATATGAGAAAATTAATGTATTTAAGGAATTTTTAGGTTAGATAGTACGCAAAAGCACTTAAAACCAGTCTGATTAAAGAAAAAACAATCGAAATCATTGAAAAAGCCAGAAGATATACGTTTAGAGCCAGGATTCCCGCAAAAAGTCCGGAACAATCGGCATTAAGGAAAAAGGCAACCAGATTCACCAGCAAAATAAAGGTAAAGATCGCTATTAAACCCCTGCCTGCTCCTTTAAGGTCTTCTTTGCTCAGGGCTATATGGGAAGAGATTGCGATTGCCAGGGCAAAATAAATCCAGAAATTGGGAGAACTCAGATTTTCCACCGAAAATATGCTTTGAAAGAGACCCGCGGTAAGAGCGAAGAGTTTTGTCAATATATACTGGTCCGGCTGGGCAGGCTCAAGATTGAGATAATCTTCAACCCTGGCAAAGGAATCCGGTAGCAACAGGTTCATTCCTATAATAAGAGCCGCTGTACCGCTGAAGATTGGGCCCATGCCTATGAAAAAGTTTCCTATGTTCTGGTAGAGGCTTTTAGGATTCCAGCTGTGATTAACGTATCCAAGGGTCCCGTCCTCTGCTTTACGGGAAAACAATTTGAATTTAGTTATTTTGTGTCTGAATACGTAGCACATTAGCAGGTGGCCAAGTTCGTGAATGGGAGTGCCTATCCAGGCTGTAGCCAGAATTCCCTTCCTGCCAAAAACTCTCTGGACGTAAAAGTTAGACCGGTTTTCTAGAAGGCCGAGTATCATTCCGACAAGAATCAGAAAGCCTGTGATATAGAAGGTTTCAAATAGGCTTACTCGAAAAACCGTAAGAAATGCGTTTTCCATTTTTAACTCCCTTTTGTAACTTTAGGAGAAGTTTTAGCTTTGAATTGACCCGGAATAAATTCCACAGCTAGCTTATAGGTTATCTTATATGTTAGCTTTTTATTATAAAGTTGCTGAAGAAAATATAAACTTCGCGCCTGTCACACATAAATCAAAGAAGCTTAGAGAAGTTTGAAAGAGTGAATACCTCATCTTTAGAATAATCAATGATTACATCAATAATTATCCTTTTCAGCAAATTTCAAGATTTTCCTGATCTGCCAGATCAAACCAAACTGGGGTTTTGTCTTCAGGATCGCAGTTATAGTTTATTGTTATTTCTTCGTTTTCCTGAATATCTCTTATACAGATGTATTTTAAAAGGCCATTCTTGAAGTCTTTGTAGTACCTTGCGTTCGGGTTGTACGAGTGATTATAAAGAGAACCATATCCCAGCGCGATAGCTGCGTCTTTTGAATCAGAACTCCAGGCGAAATAATAATTATAGAGTTGGGTAAGCTCAAGTGAATCTATCTCTTCAGCGGGTAAGACTATGACAGGACAGATTTCTATTACCTCTCCTTTTCTAAAGTTTCGCTGTGCAAATACACCCCTACCTTTTCCAAGTGAGTCTTTAACACTTATTGATAACATATGGCCACAACCCCTTAAAATTTAAAAACTACCGATAAACTATTTTATTATGTTTAAAAATCATATAATTTATAGGTTTCCCTTTAAATTTTTAAGTTTAGTGCTTGACCAAACTAGAGATTTCCTGACATCTTCACGGCGTGCAATTTCGTTTCCAGATGCAGGATTTTTGGATATAGAAATTTTATCTGTACTCCTGAGAAACCTGAAATAACCAAAACCTATCAAAAAGATCGGGTAAGCGATTTTCCAGGTAAACCCGGAGATTAAAAAACTCAGGGACACGAGTGAAATAACCGAAAAAACCCATTTCAGCCAGCTAGTTTCGGTTTTCCAGTAGGCGATTATAATGAAGGCGTAGATGAAAATGAAGTTCTGGTTTACGAGCAGCATCATGGCTGATACCGGAATTTTGAGGAGATAACTTCCAATAATGAGGAGAATCAAAAGTATATACAGCCTAACCAGGCTGGGCACAGGAATATAAGTATTCGCACTCTTGTATTTTTTTAAAGAGCCTTTAACTATAGAATACCAATCAGATACAAATTGACCATCAACATATAAGCAATTGAAATTTACAGAACTTTAGGTACATTATTATCAGGTTTTTAAGGTAAAACGTGTGCATTGTTTTATTTCTGAAAACTTATCTTTTTACCACAATATAAACTAATTTTATAAAACTTTGATTAAAATACGAAAGTTTAATACTATAAAACAGATATAAATTCTTGGCATTTTATATCTAAAAGTTAAATATAGGAGTGCAAACCATGAAAATTAACAAAAAAATGGTTTTAATATCGGTAGCCCTGATTTTATGTTTAATCGTTATTTCATCTACTGCATCAGCTGCTACTCTAAAAGTAGGACCCAAAGAAAAATACAAGACAATTCAAAAGGCTGTGAATGCTGCTCAAGAAGGAGATACCATTATTGTTAATTCTGGAACTTATCGTGAGAACGTTAATATTACAAAAAGTAGCTTAACAATTCTTGGAAAAGGTTATCCAAAGGTTGATGGATTCACTGATCTTACTGACCCTTATGGTCAATATGGACAACACGATATTAATATCAATGGATTCTCTATCATGAAAAACGGAATTGATTTAAGTGGTTTAGGATCAACTGGCCAAATAATAAGAAATAATTATTTCTATTCTTGTGATGCTTATCTTATTGGAGAGATGTCTTCTGGTACTATCAAAAACAACGATTTTACAAAAGGCGGGATTGTTTTAAGTGATACTTCTGTAGAGATAATTGGAAATAAAATTAAGAACGCAGATATTGGAATAATTTTAAGTGAAGGAGCTGGAGGAGGAACAAGTGCAAGCATTTCAGGAAATAAAATAACTGACTGTGATGTAGGAATTGAGTTTTATAGAGATAGTGCTGGTGGTATTTATAACAATTACTTTAGCAACAAAAAGAACATAGTATTCGATTCGTCATGGAACGGCGAGGTAAGTTCCTGGAATACCACTAAAACTCCAGATTATAATATCGTTTTAGGACCTTACATTGCCGGGAACTTCTGGGGTTCCCCTAATGGCAAAGGCTTCTCTCAGACAGCTTCTGATAAGAATTATGATGGAATTGCAGATTCCTCCTATGTTATAGACAGTGAAAATATTGACTACTTACCTCTGGTTGCTATTAAAGCTCCGGTAGCTTCTTTTAAAATGTCAAAGTCAAGCGGGAAAGTACCGTTAACAGTCAAGTTCACAGATACAAGCAAAGGAGTAAACATGACAGAAAAATGGAGCTTTGGAGATGGAGCAACTTCCACTTTAAAGAATCCATCACATAAATATACAAAAGTTGGAAAGTTTAAGGTTACTTTGACGGAAACTAATAAGATAGGAAGCAGTTCAAAGAGTCAGTTTGTAAAAGTTACTAAATGAGGAAATTATATTTCCTCTTACTAATTTTTAAAATGATCATTCTCGTTAAATAATTGCTGCTTTTTCTGGTAATACGTCACCGATATCCTAGTGTCATGGAAATTTAATTATTGAGCATAATCTTTGATAGCTTCTCATCAACATATCGAGATTCAGAGTTAACATGTGGCCAATAACTAAATTTTCAAGACACTAGAGCTCTGAATGGGTTTTAAGAAAGTAGCAGTTCTAGCTTCCCTTAACGTAAGAAGGCCAAAGAGCACGAGTGCAAAAAAACTAAGCTGGTAATCCACTTTATAAGTTCGCTCATAATAATTGACAATGAGAAAGACTTTATTGCTTTATCGATTTCTCATGGAGACTTGCAAGAAAAGGGCCTGGTTATTATTCTTCATGTGATTCATTATCTTCATTCCAAAAGTCTAATTTAGGAAACCCACGTATCTTAATAAGGTTCTATATGGAAACTATTGATTTTAAGAAAATAATGATTGCAACCGACGGCTCGGCCTGCTCCAGGCTGGTTGCTGAAAAAGGGATTGAACTTGCTCGGTTGAGTGGAGGAAAGGTTTATGCAGTCTATGTGGTGTCAACGGACTACTTAGCTCCTATCAATGGTGATTCCTTTCCTATGGGTGTGGATCCTTACTGGAAATCGGTACATGAGGCATGGAAAAAACAGGGGCATGAGGCTGTAAATTCTGTAAAAAGCCTGGGAGAGACGAAAGGGATCAATGTGGAACCCGTTCTTCTTGAAGGCAATCCATCAGAAGAACTGATCCAGTATGCCGAAGAGGAAAAAATGGATATTATTATTATGGGGACTCTTGGAAAGACAGGACTGAACAAGCTGCTTCTTGGCAGCGTTGCAGAAAAGCTGGTCCGTCACTCGAAGGTTCCGGTTATGGTTGTAAGGGATAAATGTAATTTATGAAAACGAGTTATGAAACTGAGTTCCGGAAACTATAACTTGCAGCCCTTCTTTTTGCCTTTTCTTCAGGTTCGTACTATCTGAAGCCTGCTTATCTGAACTCTTCTACGAGTGTGTGTTAGTTTTCTAGAGTACGAAAACACATATCTTCTGGCCCATAATGTACTTTGTTTTTCAGATATTTTGCCCTGAAATTGAATTGTAGGACAGTCTCTAAAGTATCAGATATTCACAACCCTGCATGCTCCCTATTTAATAATAAGGTTAAAAAACAGAAATAAAAATAAAACGAAGAAAAAACGAAGAAAGAAAGCTAATAATGGTTAAAATGGAAAATTAAAAAGGTTAGAGCTGCACGTAATGTGCAACTTCACCCAGGTCTTCTTCAATTCTTAGAAGCTGATTGTATTTTGCAGTCCTTTCTCCACGGGCCGGAGCTCCGGTCTTGATCATTTCAGCCCCGATAGCAACTGCGATATCCGAAATTGTAGTGTCCTCGGTTTCGGCAGAGCGGTGGCTTACTATTACGGTATAGCCGTTTCTGGAAGCCATGTTTGCAGCGTCAAAAGCTTCGGAAAGGGTTCCGATCTGGTTGACCTTTAAGAGGAGTGCATTTGCAGCTCCCATATCAACGCCTTTTGAAAGCCTCTCAATGTTGGTGACAAAGAGGTCGTCACCAACAATAATTGTGTCCCAGAGCTCATTGGTCAGGGCTTCGAAATCCTCAAAGGATTCCTCATAGAAGGGATCTTCAATAGAAAGGATAGGATAGGAATTCACAAGTTCGACGTAGTAATCCATCAGTTCGGGAGCAGCAAGTTTCTTTCCATCTATTGTATAAGTTTCATCTTCGTAAAACTCGGAGGCTGCTGCATCAAGCCCGATTGTAACCTCTGTGTCAGTGTAGCCTGCTTCCTCAATAGACTGGACAAGGGCGTCAAGGGCTTCGGTTGACTCACTCATCTTGGGGGCATATCCTCCTTCATAGCCCACATTAGTAGAAGACCGGCCGTATTTCTTTTCCAGTAATTTTCCAAGAGTATGATAGATTTCGGCCCCTATCTGGAGAGCTTCGTAAAAGGTTTCTGCGCCTTTGGGCTGAATCATGAACTCCTGGATTGCAAGCTCGTTGCCTGCATGCTTACCCCCGTTAAGGACATTCATTGTGGGTACCGGAAGAGTAAACGCATTTGAGCCCCCAAAATAACGGTAGAGAGGAACATTAAGGGAGTCTGCAGCGGCTTTTGCAACAGCCATGGATACCCCAAGAATTGCATTTGCCCCCAGGTTTGATTTGTTATCGGTCTCGTCGAGCTCGATCATCAGTTCATCGATTTCCCGCTGGTTCCGCACATCAAGCCCCAGCAATTCCTTCTGGATGATGGTGTTCACATTCTTTACTGCAGTGAGAACTCCTTTTCCTCCGTATCTATTAGGGTCTGCATCCCGCAGTTCAAGGGCCTCGTTCGTACCAGTAGAAGCCCCTGAAGGAACACTGGCTCTGCCAAATCCCTTCGGCGTAAACACATCAACTTCAATAGTGGGATTTCCCCTTGAATCCAGGATCTCCCGAGCATGTATCTTTTGGATTTTATATTCTCCAGAATCCTGCTGTAGACCGATATACGACATTATTTCACCCTTTTTAATCTCTGATCTATTTATAGATATATTCTGTTATTTGAAGCTTAACCTTAATTTTGAAGCTTATCCTTAATTCGAAGCTTACCCTTAATTTTGAAGTTTAACTTTAATTTGAAACTTAATCTTAACTTAACCGTTAGATGTCCGAATTGTATTTAATTCTTTATCCGGTTAACGTAAATAATTTTAATTAAGTTTTACGCTATTGTCTCATAAGAAACCCTATTAACAAATGAAGGCTATATGTTGAATTCCCGAATCCAGAAACATTTTTGCCTCAGGTATCTGCATCTTTAGCTGTGTGATTTCAGGAATATCATACTTCGAGCATTTGCAGGAGATTTTCTTATTTTTGTAACCCTTAGCTCAGGCTTCCCGAGTTTCAGGAATGTCCATTTTCCTGCAGGCACTAGCTTTAAAGGTTTTGGTCAGGATTACAAAACCGGTTTTTACAAAACCGGTTTTTTTCCGGAGATTTGCTAATATTAGTTTTTATATTAAAACTTTCCAAAAAAAGGTATTATTAGTGTTTGATAGCTATTTCACTCCATAACAATACTCAATTTATTTAAAAAAACAATTTTATCTACATAAAATATATAAACCTGAAAGTATTATTCACTTTCGATGACCGACGATTCTCCAGTTAATTTAACCGAAAAAGAGTATTCAATCATTGACATGCTCCAGAGCCTGGGACTCCCGAGGACGGAGGCCACAGCTATCGTGTGTCTGAAAGACTGCAGTGAGCTCAGGTCTCTTAACATTGAACTTGTATCAGGGCTTAGACAACCGGAAGTAAGTGTAGCTATGCGCCCCCTGCGGGATAGGGGCTGGGTGGACGAAAGGTCTGAAAAAAAGAATAAAGGAAAAGGTAGACCTGTGAAGTACTACCAGTTAACTTTGCCCTTCCCACAAATCGTTAAAATCCTCGAAGAAGAATTTTTAAAAGATAACAAAGAAAAAATGATTGCAGTCAAAAGGCTTCGAGAACTGGAGACAATATCGCAAAATTGAGTTTGAGGGAAACTGCAAACAATTTTGCAGGACTGTTTTTTACTTATCGTTATCATACCCAAATTTTCTAACCCTGAATGTAGCGCTTGCTTTACTTTAATTTTTGGACCGACCTGACCTTTGCGATTGATTCGAGCCCTTGATTATAGCGCTTGTCTTAAAAGAACGTCATTCCAGATCCGAGACCTGCTCAAAACCTACAGGGGCAAAGCCATGTTCATTATCTGCAATTCTTCTTGCAGAAATTCCCTCAAGTTCGAAGACAAAAGCCTCAACTACCATAAAAACTTCGCTCTCACCTCTCAAGCACCCTAGTTTTACGTTGTCTCCCCTGCCTGCACCTGCATGCAGATGGATCTTAGGTTTTCCATCCATTAAAAAAATATCTCCAATTCCCAGAATCTCATGGGCATCATCAAAGTAGGACCATACAGGTTCTGGAGGAGTTATACTTTCTTTCGGGCCTGTGACAAGCTTTGCTTCCTTTAATGCACCCAGCAGCATAAAAACCGCAGATTCGATGCGTTCCAGTTCAGCAAGTTTAATCAATTCCAGAATCAGATCATCTCCATGATCGGCCCTGACGGTAAATACTCTGCCTATCCTTCCTTTTGCATACTCCATCTTTTTTATCCTCGCTAATCTATAATTCTCCCGCCGACAAGCCTGATAATCCTGTTAGCTTTTGAGGCCAGGTCCTCATGAGTAACCATGATAAAGGTCTGATTATACTCCCTGTTCAGCCGTCTGAGCAGTTCATAGATCAGGTCACCCGTTTTTGTATCAAGGTTGCCTTTAGGCTCGTCCCCAAGCACGATTGCAGGAGAGCAACTAAATGCCCTTGCTACTGCAACCCTCTGGTTCTACCCTCCTGAAAGTTCACCGGGTTTGTGATCCACCCGGTCTTCAAGTCCTATATCTTTCAGGAGATTTTCAGCAATTTCTTGTGCTTCTTTCCTGTTTTATCCCGCAATCAAGAACGGCATTACTACATTTTCCAGAGCCGTAAATCCGGGAGCAGATGATGGTACTGAAAGACAAAGCCGAGAATCCTGTTCCGCATCCCGGGACGTTCCTTATCCGAGATATTTGTTACGTCTTTACCGTTTATCAGGAGCGTCACCGAACTTGGGGTGTCCAGCAGACCTATCAGATGCATAAGTGTGCTTTTACCTGAACCCAGCGGCCCAACAATTGCCACAAACTCCCCTTTCTTAATTCTCAAATTTGCATCGTCGAGCGCACTAAATTCCATTCCGTTTTTATATATTTTTGTCAGATTTTTAAGCTCAGTAATTGGGCTTTCTTTAGTCATACTTTTCCTGCGTTCTCAAAACCATTGTAATAAAAGTAGAGGGGCTCTTAACTAAAGAGCTTTTGGGGCAGAACACAGGATTCTGCGGAAAAACTCTATTTTGAGGCAGCTTTCCCTTTTGTTTTGAGATGAGAATTTTACAAGAGGAAAATCTACAAGAGGAAAATTCTACAAGAGGAAAATTCTACAAGATCAGAATTCTAGGTTATGTTCTTCTATTTCAGGCCTACTCCATCCCTTTTACTTATAATGTAAGCTGCTGTCAGAATGAAAACGCAACCAAGAAAAGTCGAGGCGTAGAGCGGATTTTTCAGGACAGTAACGTCAAAGAAAATTCCGGAAACAGGCTCGACCAGGGCAAGAATGCTTCCTGTCTGGGCTCTGATTCTCGAGATCCCTCTAAGGTAAATTACGGCAGCGAACGTAATAGTTAAGCCAAAGAGAAGCAGGATGTCAAGGTTCTTAACGAAAACGGCAGCTGGAATGGAGAGGGCAGACGGCAACACAAAGAGAAGGCTTATTCCAGTCAGCCAGAAAGTTTGGGCTATTCCTGAGTAATCATCCCTCAGATACCGGATCGTTATTATATTTGCCCCGAATGAGAGTCCTGAAAGTAACCCGAAAAAAAGGCCTTTCTGGAAATCAGGACCTGTATGCCCAAGAATTTCTCCCGGGCGGGCGATCAGTAGAACTCCTGCAGCTGCGAGCAAAAGAGGGAAAAAGCTATTACTGCTTCTGTGTTCTCCGAGAATAGACGGAGCAAACAGACTAACATACACAGGAGCCGTATAAAGTAGAAGGACAGCAACTGAGACCCCACTATACCGGATGGACGAAAAGTAACACATTCCTGTTATCGCATTCAAAAGGCCCAGCAACAGAAGATATCTTCTTTTCTTTTGGGGTTTGAGCTGTCCGAGCCCTCGATTGAGCAGCAGATAAACAAAAATCATGCAGAATCCAAAGAAAAGCCTGGAGAAAAGGATCGATCCGGTTGACATATCCTGAACTCTGTCCAGAAAAACTCCTATAGTGCCGTAAATTATGCTGCCAGTTATAATTTCCAAATATGGCTTTAAAGAGTATTCCTGCGCAGACATGGTCGAGAATTAAAAGCTTGCGGATATATATTTTTTGGGCGTGGAAAAATCTCGAACCCGTGAGCTTTATGAAGAATTTTGAATAAGAAATAGCCCCCTTTTAATTTCTTCATTTCGAGAAGGCTTGTAATTCCTTTCTTTCTGTATCTTTTAAGTTCTTTGAGTATTTCTGGATAAATTTTAGGTTCTGCTGCACTTGCTTCATTAATACGAAACGCTAAAGGTTTCAATGTTTGAGAATCAAGTGCAAGAGTCAGTTTCATGCTAATGAAGAAACCTCTATGGGTTGAATGGCCCCATTTATAGTCTTTATTTTCCAGGCTTTCTTTGGTAATCTTTTTAGCGTGCCAGTTCAGGTTAAGGTTTATGTCAGTGCTGTCAATAATAATGCCTTTTGACCCACTTTTTCTCTTAGGACATAAATTATTCAATATTTCAAAAACAAAAGCAGTAAACTCTTGTGGCTCATACTTACTAAGAATGCCATAAATTTCATTTTCAGTTGGTACTAAACTGATTTTTAAAAAGTTTCTTAAGATTTCTCTTTCTTTTAATTACTTTATAGCATATGAGATTTCACAAGAAAAAACATACTCAGAAGAACAATTTTTATAGTAGGTACTGATTTGTGGAGGGGCACAATGTTCCTCCTTGTAAGAGTTTGCTTACAAAATCTCAAATCAAAAACATTTAATATTTCGGACAATAATTTCCACTTGAAATCTTCGTTTAGTGGTATAAGCGGAGGTTTCGTAGTCATCACCACAGAAGGATTATTAATCCTTCTCAATAAAATTTACGATTTTTTATGACCTTAATTAATATTTAGGCGAAAAATTAGATGTACTTTTTTTAGGGAAATAATGTGATATCTTTGTTAATGGGAAAAAACAGTAATAACTCTTAATTAACAATGGACTTAAGAGAGCCCTAATAAGAAAAGAAAGAAAAAAGAAAAACAAGGGAAAGAGAAAGCAAGTAAACAAGAAAGCATAAACAAGGAAGCAGGTAAATAAGGAAGCTGTTTAAATAGGATCTCATCATCCAGAGGATAAGTAATGAATCCAACAGATCAACGGGATATTCCCCTTTACATATATCATGCCGGGCAGTGTGACCCGAAAAAGTGCACCGGAAGAAAATTGGCTCGCTTTGACCTTGCCCGCCTTTATGACAAGATATCAAGGCTGCCAAGGTCAGCGATCCTTCTTGACCCTACTGCAGAAAAAGCCCTATCTGCTGCCGACGATTACAGAAAAGGTGTCATCGTACTCGATTGTTCCTGGGAAGAAGTGGAAAGGGTTTTTCCTGAACTTGCGAAGTTGAATCTTGAGCACAGAGCCCTTCCTTATTTGCTTGCAGGAAACCCTGTTAATTTCGGAAGGCCCTTCAAACTCAATTCAGCTGAAGCCTTTGCAGCAGCTCTATGTATTTTGGGGCATAAAGAACAGGCTGAAAAAGTTCTCTCCAAGTTTAATTGGGGGCACAGTTTTCTCGAACTCAATAAGGAACCGCTTGAAGAATATGCCACAGCAAAAAACAGTACTGAGATCGTGGAAATTCAGAGTCATTACTTCTAAATATTTATTGTCCACTATCTCCGAATGTCCATTGTCCACTATCTCCAAATATCTATTGTCCACTATCTCCGAATATCCATTGTCCACCATTTCCGAATATCCACTGTTTCTAATTATTTTTGAAAGCCCGCAAATTCGGGCTTACTCTAAGAAGATACTCGTAAAAGACCTGAAATGAAGAAAAGGATGTTTGTACAATGAAAGTACCTGTGAAAGTAGAGGCCAGAAAACAGATAGGAGTTATAGGTGCAGGGGCTTGTGGCAGCGAAGTAAGGACTCTTGCAGAAAGGGTGGGAAGAGAGATTGCAAAAAGAGGTGCGGTTCTGCTCTGCGGAGGTCTGGGCGGAGTTATGGAGGCTGCCGCATATGGAGCAAAGCAGGAAGGGGGAATAACCCTGGGAATTTTGCCCGGAGCCCTGCGAGAAGAAGCGAATCTCTGGATAGATATTGCGGTTGTTAGCGGGATGGGGCATGCCAGAAACGCTCTCATAGCGCAGTCTTCAGATGCATTGATTGCGGTTAATGGAGAATACGGAACACTTTCGGAGATAGCGCTGGGTCTAAAGATGGGTAAACCTGTAGTTGTGGTCGAACCAGGCTGGAAAATTGAAGGCATTCACAGGGCAAAAAGTCCAGAAGAAGCCGTAGAACTTGCTTTTAGGCTGACTGAAAATAAGGGAACGTACTAAGAAAGTACTAAAAACAGCTAAACAAAAGCTGAGAGATATTTGAGATTGAGATATTGAAAGGAATCAGCAGAAAAAATATCCCCTAGAAAATCGTATCCCATAGAGTTGTGAAGAGAGAAATAAGGACAGCTGAGTAGAAGAGTTTAACGGGTGGATGGAGCCTCTTGAATGGCAGATGAAGATCTCTGAGACTAATTTTAGTTACGGATGACAGCGTATTTCGAGATTTAATCCAAAAATATATATTGGAAAAGGAAACTTCAAAGAATTAGGAGGCAGGCTTTGTCTCAGACTGGAAGGAGTTTTGGGGTACGCTAGTATTCCTCCATAGAATTTAAAAAATTATACCGGAGTTTTAGATGCACCTGATTGTAACGGAAAAAAATATAGCAGCAAGGAGGATAGCTGCGATTCTGGCTCCAAAAAACCCGAAGAAAGATAGAGTCAGTGGAGTAGACGTATACCGGTATGAGATTGAGTCCGATGGAGAGAAGCAGGAGACTGTAGTTGTAGGGCTGTCGGGCCATATCGTAGGGATCGATTTTCCCAAGGAGTACAATAACTGGCAAAAAGTGGAGGCTAAAACCCTTATCGACGCCGACATCATAACTACTCCTATCAACCGGAAGATCGTAACTGCCCTTAGAAGCCTGGGAAAAGAGGCAAGCAGGGTCACAATTGCTACTGACTACGACCGGGAAGGAGAACTGATAGGAGTCGAGGCCCTCAATATCATAAAACAGGTGAATCCGAATGTTCCTTTTGACCGGGTGCGCTACAGCGCAATAACCCCAAAGGCAATAGAAGCCGCATTTTCAAATGCAACAGATGTTGATTTTAATCTTGCGGATGCAGGCCATTCCAGGCAGGTCATTGACCTCGTCTGGGGCGCAGCTCTTACCCGTTATATTTCTCTTGCCGCAGGCAGGCTTGGGAAGATGTTCCTTTCTGTAGGCAGGGTACAGTCGCCAACCCTTTCTCTTATTGTTGACAGGGAAAAAGAACGAAATATTTTTGTCTCAACTCCTTACTGGGAGATCTATGCCGAACTTCAAAATGAAGAAGGAAAAACCTTCTTAGCTCAGCATTCAACCCGCCGATTCCTGGATAAAAAGGAAGCGACAAAAGTCTTCAAGAAACTGGGAAACCAGGCCGAATTAAAAGAAATCGAAAAAGGGAAAAAGACTGACCAACCTCCTACTCCATTTAATACCACAGGTTTTATAAGCGCAGCAAACTCAATTGGGCTCAGTCCCGCAAACGCAATGCGGATAGCCGAAGCTCTTTATACGAACGGTTATATTTCATACCCAAGGACTGACAATACGGTTTATCCCGAAACCCTTGACCTGAGGGCGCAGATTGAGATTTTCAAAGAAGGTCCCTTTAAAAAATATGCAGACGCCCTGCTTGAGAAGGCCGAACTCATTCCTACGCGAGGAAAAAAGGAAACCACGGATCATCCACCTATTTTTCCGGCTTCCCTTGCAAAAGAGTCCGACTTAAAAGAGGACGAGTGGAAAGTCTACGAACTTGTAGTCAGGCGTTTTTTTGCGACCTTTGCCGGGCCAAGCGAATGGGAAACTATGCGCTTGAGGCTTGACATCAATGGAGAAGAGTTCAGAGCAAACGGGGCAAGGCTTGTAGAGCCTGGCTGGAGATGGTATTATCCTTACAATGCTCCTGAAGACAGGCTGTTTCCCGAACTCCATAAAGGCGATTTCCTGAAGGTTATAAACAAAGAAATGCCGGATAAAGAAACCCAGCCTCCGGGCCGTTACGGGCAGGGAAGACTTATCAATATTATGGAAGAGCTCGGGCTCGGAACAAAGGCAACGCGGCATGAGATAATCAGCAAGCTTTATTCTAGGGCCTACATTCACGGAAATCCCGTGCAGCCTACGAATACCTCTTTTGCAGTAATGGATACTCTTGAGAAGTATTCCCCTACTATCACAAAACCGGACATGACAAAGCTGCTTGAAGAAAACATGGACCGGATTGCCGAGGGCAAGATCAAAGAAGTTGCTGTCCTCGAAGAATCACGGGATATACTGAAACAGGTCTTCTCGGAACTCAATAAAAACCGGGACAAAATCGTGGAATCACTCCAGGCAGGTCTCAGGGAAGACAAAATAATAGGCACCTGTTCAGACTGCGGAAGCGAACTTATGATCCGGCGTTCGAAAAGAGGAGGCCGTTTTATAGGCTGTAACAATTATCCGAACTGTACCTTTTCCCTCCCTCTACCCAGAAGCGGACAGATTATAGTTACTGACAAGTTATGTGAAGCCCACGGCCTGCACCATATCCGTATAATCAACGCAGGAAAACGACCCTGGGACCTAGGCTGCCCTCAGTGCAATTTTATAGAATGGCAGAAAACCCAACAGGAAGAGCAGGCCCAGCAGCCTAAAAAGGAAAAACCCAAATCAATTAAGGATCTCGAAGGCGTGGGAAAAGCCACCGCAGGAAAACTGGAAGAAGCCGGGATTACAAGTGTGGAAGCCCTGGCAGAAGCCGATCCTGTAGAACTTGCAAAAACAATAAAAATTAGTGTAAAGAAGGTAAAAAGCTGGCAGGTCTCATGCAACGGCACAGTTGAGAGCAACAGCACAGTTAAGGATAACTGTACAGCTGAGGACGTGTGAAAAATAGTCCTCACTGACGTCAGTGTTTTATTTTTGCCTGCTTGGAAAAAATCCACGTGTATAAACCCTCAAAGGCGAGGAAAATGTGGTTCTCAAATCAGAAACTTGTTCTGTTGTTAAAAAAACTTTGCTCTTCGACCAGGTTTGCATTTAAGGCTGAACAAGCCTTCATTTTCAGCTCGTTTTATCCAACGATAAACCGTTGAACCATGGACTAATAGATCTTCTGCAACTTTAGCTACACTCAAACCATTTTTAACCAATAATAAAGCTTGAAGTCTAATTCTCTCATTTTTATTGTAGGAACTACTTACAGCTGTGGCAATATCATAAGTGGTAAACATTTTCAAGCTCATATATAAAACAATATAATGATATCTAATAGAATAATGTTGCAATAAATACAGATCTGACTATATGCTGAATAATTAAATTTTTTTATTTGTTTTTCAATTTAAGGGTTTATTTGCTTTCAGAGTAGATACCGGGTCTTGTATTTGTTGTCACTGTTATGTAATTTGTCTTAGTTGCAGTACTGCTGCCTGCCGCATTGCTTACTGTAAGTGTAACCTTATATTTTCCTTCCTGTAAATACTGATTTTTTGGATTCTTGGTTGTTGAAGCTTTTCCGTCTCCAAAATGCCATTTCCATTTAGTCGGGGTTCCTGTGCTTTTGTCGGTGAATGAAACTGTTAATGGAGCTTTTCCGGAGGTAGGTTTCGCAGAAAAAATTGCGACCGGTGGGTTTGGGGTCGGTTTATTTCCTGAAATAGTGCACAATATGAAAAAATGTTAATAATTTGGATTTATTTACATTCTTAAACTTTCTCATTCGAATCGTGGCTTTATAAGTAAAGCCCCGCGTGCATCCCTTCGAAAATTATTTGTGTTTCAGATCAGTCTTCCATAATTTACAGGCCTGAAATGAGTGAAAATCAATTTAGATACTTTGAAAAAAACAAAATTCCGGGCAAAATATTGTAGATTATTTGTCCTTGCGCCTACAGAAGTATTTAACAATATTATCGCAAATATTATATTAGATATTATAGTAAAATTTTAATGTATTTTAAGAAGGTTTTATTCTGGAACTTACTTTTAAAGGTGGATGCAGGGAAGTAGGACGTTCTGGTTTGCTTGTAAATGGGGAAGTCTTGCTCGATTACGGGATAAAAACAGGAGACATTCCAGAGTATATAAGTTTTATTAGTGAGATATTTTATTTAGAAGGTAGGCCAAAAAACTGTGCTTCGAATGGAAACAGTATATGAAATTTAAAAGATTGACTTAATTAGAATGTGCAAAAAACATTGAACTTCATTTATACTTTGTTTTGTATATCCTTCAAGTTTTTGGATGAGTATAAATAAACTGGAGTATCAGCTAAAGGATAAGTCCTTTTCGACTTTTATCTTTATTAAAAGGTAAATAATTCCCCGTTTGCGGGTGCATATGCATCCACACCTATTTCTTCCGAAATCCACTGTGCAAAGCTTTCAGTTTTGTCACCATGCATTATAAAGACCCTTTCAGTGCCTTTCCTGCAGAAATCCTTCACAACCTTTTTGAGTTCGCTATCGCCGCTGTGAGCGGAGAAGTCATACTGTTCTACCCTGGGTTTGAGACTAAGGATATCTCCTCTGGTCTCAACAAATCTGTGCTCAAGTGCAAGCCTGCCGTTTGTGCCTTCTACCTGGTAGCCCGTAAGCAGGACTTTTGAGCTAGGATCTTTGTAAAGCCGGCTCAGGTAATAGAGTACAGGCCCTCCGTTCAGCATCCCGGCTGTAGTAACAATGACTGAAGGCTTTTTAAGTACCGAATCCCGCTGCTTATCCTTTACGGGAATAGCACGTCCAAAAGCCCGATCAAGGAGCTCGGGAGTTTTAAGGTATTCAGGGTATTTTTTAAGAATCTTGTATACATCCCTGCCCATACCGTCCACATAAGCCTGAATTCCATGGGCATCAAGCAACATGAGTATCTCCTGAGTTCTGCCTATTGCAAAGGCAGGGATAAGGGCAGTGCCTCCCCTATCCAGAGTACTAAGGACCGATTCGATAAACCTCTCTTCGGTCTCTTTTCGCGGGATATGCTCTTCCCCAAAATATGTGCTCTCAAGAATAAGAGTATCGGCTTCGGGAAACTCAGCCGCCCCAGTTA
>NZ_DAVG01000061.1 GCF_002505485.1 Methanosarcina sp. UBA5
GAACCATCACACATTCTTGCTTTCCCCCCTGCTTAGCTTATTCTCAAAAACGATTATACATTAGAAGCTTATATTAATATTAAGATTAAGCTCTTAATATTTATTCGCCTATGAGACATATACATATATGATTTTAATTTATATAAAGTAGGAAGAATATATTCTACTAATTATTAAACAGTAGTATAAAATTGGAGCAATTTTGATTAGGAAACTTGAAAATACGCCCATATTAAATTTATATTAAAAAAGCGCTTAAAATACTTAAATTTACAAATTGGGATATAATTACCCAAATATATTTGTCGATATATTTTATAATTTTTATAATTATATCACTCCACTTTTGTTCCAAATGTTTCTACTTAAATTTTGAGACTTTTTATTATTTTCTGGTCTTCATATTTTTACTCAAATTATGCAAGACAATAAAATATTAATTTCATTGAAATAAATTCTATATTAATGGGATAAGGAAACAAATCAATAGATAAGTCAATGATAAAAACGATATTTGAAGGCAATATCTTAATTCCTTCGCCGAAGGTATTGGTTGAAAACAGCTATCATTCTCTGTTCTCTACAATATCCCCTACTCATTGTGATTTTTGTGGTTCTAAATTAAATGTGAACTCCCACTAATTCAAAAGAATAATGAACCGATTTCCAGAAGGCAAAATTAAAAAGATAGATTCTGATGAATATAAAGCAATCATTGGGGCTGTAAAAAGTGTCTTCCCCCGGGTAACTCATTCTTTTTGTGTGTTTCATCAATTAAAATATGTTAGCAAGAGATACAGTGATGAATTCGAATTGATAAAAAATATTCCATATAATGATGAGCTTGTGTACAATGAGATATGTCAATTAACACGCTCTGATATAGTCATCAGTGCTGTTGTATGTTTTCAAAAGATACTAAAATTGGACTATGTTCTGGAACTTTCAAAAGCGTCTCATAAAACGATTTCTTATGCAAAAGAGATTTTCAAGAAGAATGTGAGCTTCTTGAAAAAAGGTTTTACGCCTGAGACAGATAATACAATGGAACAGATATTTTCTTTGGTAGGAGACATCGTAGATAAAGCGAGGTCATTCAAAACTGATAGTGGTTTAACTAATTTTTGTTACAATTTGTTTGCTTATTTCAACAAACGGTGCTTCCGAACTGGAAAATGGGCAGGATTCTCACCCTTGATGAGGGCAAGATTCCATCATGGATAAATAAAGAGTGAATGGAAACTTTCAATCCAAATCTGCAATTTTAAAGCGGTAGCTTTCGAATAATTCTGGCAAAAATTTGAGGTTTGCACAAAAATAACAGATATGAGTGGGTCAATTTATCCCAAATAAGGAAGAGGTTTAATGAATTTGGATGAAATTCAATTGTTCTTTTTAAATTGGAGAGAAACCAGAAAAAATTAAAAAGACTCACTTTTGAGTGTAGATCTGCGGAAAGCCAGATTAAAATTAGAATTAAAATTAAATAAAAAAAGTAAAAAAATACTAAAGATTTCTCTTGTACTTGAGTAATTATAATAAAAGGAAGTCATTAAAGTAATTAGTTGAAAGGTTCGGGCTAAAAAACTTCAAAATAGATAAAAAGCAGAATATAAAATAATCTCCCAAATCGGCAGATTTCGACTAAATACCCAGTTATGTTTATGGAAAAATAATAATCTTTTTGATTTAATTAAAGATAATAGAAGTAAAACAAATGCAGAAGTGCGACTATGTTTCCCTGATTAATTCCCTTGGATTTTATAAGACTACTTAGTTGTAAGTAAAATTTATTCTATATGATTTATATCAATTAAACGCATATGTATATTTGCTCAAAGCTAATTTGAGTGACCATTAAAATAGGGGGAAAGAACCGATGTGCTTTAAGGCAATGGGTTTCAAATATGTTTGTACAGTGAACCAGTTCTTCTACTGCGGCTGTGACTGCTGAGAGGACGGGCAATTAATAATTCGATATCGGCACACACTATGCAAATATTCCATTATTCACGCAATAAGGGAACCCCATAAACGGTATTTTATTTAGGGAGTGAAAAGACATTTTAGGGAGTGAAAAGACATGTTTCCATTTGTAATAAATATATATGTCATCGCAAAAAATGTTAATATGTTTATCTTTGATTTCAATAATCTCTTTGGAAAACATTAAACAAAATCTTATATTTGCTTCAAATTTGCTTCAAAAATATTTGCCTCCAATCCTAATGAAAAAATAATCTCTCCAAAAAATGGTGTATTCCCAAAAAATAGTCATCGTTTTTGACTTAGAGGATGGGCAATTAATAATTTGGTATCGACACACACTGTGTAAATATTCCTTTATTCACGCAATAAGGGAACCCCAAAAATGGTATTTTATTTAGGGAGTGAAAAGACATTTTAGGGAGTGAAAAGACATGTTTCCATTTGTAATAAATATATACGTCATCGCAAAAAATGTTAATATGTTTGTCTTTGATTTCAATAATCTCTTTGGAAAACATTAAACAAAATCTTATATTTGCTTCAAATTTGCTTCAAAAATATTTGCCTTCAATCCTGATGAAAAAATAATCTCTCCAAAAATGGTGTATTCCAAAAAATAGTCATCGTTTTTGACTTAGAGGACGTGCAATCCTGAACTCAGAATCGATGGCTATTTTCCTTTTAGTTATCTACTTAAACGTAGAAATAAGATTGCAGGCTCAATAACAGTAAAATGTATAACAATACTAATACAATACTAATCTCTTTTTTCGTAATTTACGCCAACTAGAGAATAAACCTTCGGGCATGATCCAACACAATATTTTTGCAACGGAACCGAAGGCCAGCCAGAGAGAAGAGGACCTGAAGGCCATGTATAATAATTACATGCTGTAGGTCCGGATAGAAAATAAAACCCGATATTTCAGCAAATAGGAACCCAGAAGAAAAAGAAATGAATGAGGATGATGGAAGTAGATTATGACGAATTTAAAGTAAAAACGTGGCAGAAAAAAGTAGCAGAAAGGTTCTTTAATTCGAAAGATTCTTGTAATAAAGCACTTCTAAGACTAAGATCGAAGAGATATCATACCTGAAAATTCTGTTTTAGGATATGTTATAAGTGCCCAGACTTAAATCATTTGAATTCCTATGTGACTGATTTTTCAATTAAATTATGCCAGTTCTGAATGAATAAAATGAGATGGGGCTTATTTGCTAGTCCTTTCTGGGTACTGCCGGTTAATTACAGGAGAGACCTTTCAATACATCTCAGGGTTCTGATGCAATTAAGGTTCTCCTGCTTCTGTATCCCGGCTGAGGAGTGTACAAATGAGCCCACTATCGGTTTTACGCTTTATATCTATCTATTTAATCCGTGGTTGATTAGTCAGACGATCGAGATCACTGGCGGAGCAATTGCTCTTTACCACCAGCCGTCTCTGAAGCCTTCGCCTTTAATCTTACAGACACGAACTGCTGTTACGCAGCAAGCCTCACGCTCTCTTTTGCATCCACATCCACGTTCGAAGCCACAGCCACAACCACAGCCATCAAAGCCGCCAAAGAAACCACCAAAGCCGCAGCCGCCGCAACCATCGAACTTGTTTCTAAAGAATGGAAATCCTCCCATATGTCTACCTCCAGATTTACTATATTTTTTAGGTTTAGTTTTTATTGTGTAGTTAAGTGTTTTTTATAATTATTTACACATCGGAGCAAATATATTTTTAAGATTCGAGTGAATTTCTCCAATCAAATCTTATATTGACTCCCCACTCTGTTGTTATTCCTGACAATCGCATTTTGGTCTGTCTTCGCTTAAAGAGAAGCAGATTTAACTTCAGTTGTCAGGAAATACAATTAATAATATAATTGAAAATTATATAAGCATAATAGAATAATATATCCTTAATATTAAATAGTCATTGAAAAACCTGGGAAATCATGCTCCGTAAAACGTGTTTAATTTTACGTTTAATTTACGAATTTTTATTCCTTAAATATATATAAAAACCGGAGTTCAAGTCTTCAATTCAATATTTATGCAAAAATAAAGGTTCTATGACATAGATAAGGCATATTCTTTAATTATAAGCTTTTTAGAGGCTTAATACATATGCATTTAGCAAACAAAAATAGTATTACTCATCTGATTTTTGAACTTTAATACTCTAACGTTTTTATTCAGAAGTAAGTTATTCATAAAGTTGACTACTTCTTCTAAACACTTAATTTTCGATTAAATAAAACTACTTCCAAAACTGAACTAAAAAGAACAAATCTGAAGCTATAATTCAAGTAACCAGATGAGGCTCTAGTATATACTTAGTCATCAAATACTATGAAAAGTCAGGATAGCTCATGGAAAAACAAAGTAAATGCAGATCTGTTTTCAGATCTGTAAAAATTTTCAGAAATATCGTTTAAATTCCTATGCGACTGATTCTTCAATTAAACTGCGTTAGTGCTGGATGAATAAAATGAAATGGGCTCATTCATTTTTCCTTTTTAATGGATGTCGGTTAATTACAGGAGAGACCTTAGAATATATTTTAAGATTCTGATGCAATCAAGGTTCTCCCGCTTTTATAATCCGGCAAAGGGCTGTATGAATGAGCCATCATTGGTTTTACGTTTTATATTTATCTATTTAATCCATGGTTCGATTAGTCAGCGGTCAGCCATTAAGAGAGAGCTACTTAAACAACTGCTTAGAACCAGCCGTCAAAGCCGTCAAAGCCGTCGCCTTTAATCTTACAGGCACGGACTGCTGTTACGCAGCAAGCCTCGCGCTCCCTTCCGCAGCCGCGGCCGCCCCACCAGCCGTCACCACAGCCGCCTCCGCAGCCGCCACAACCATCAAATCTTCCTCTTCCAAATAATCCAAATCCTCCACCCATACTATTTACCTCCTTATTTACTATATATTTATACTTAATTTTTCATTCTTGTATTTTTTTATTTATTTTTGTATTCATTTTATATACTTAAGGGAGATATATTTTTAAGATTCGAGAGTTTATTTCTCGAATCAAAATTTATATCGACTCCCCAACTCTATTATTACTCCTGACAATCACGTTGTAACCTATCTTCACTTAATAAGAAGCAGGTTTAACTTTAATTGCCAGAAAGTACAATCAATAATATAATTGTAAATTATATAAATCAAATAGAATAATATATTCTTAACATTAAATAGTCATTGAAAAAGCTGAGAAACCATGTGCTGAGAAATCATGTTTAGTTTTATATTTAATATATAATGTTTAAGTTTTTAGATATCTAGACAAATCAGAACTTATAATCTGCAATTTAATATTTATGCAAAAATAAAACCCCAATGGTATAGATATACTATATTATCTAATTATAATCAATTTGGGGGCTCAAAACATATGCATTTGGTAAAAGAAAAGAGTATTACTTATTCTGTTTTTAGACTTTTTCACTTGTAGATATTTATAAAAAAGTAGATTATTCCTAAATTTAAATATTCTTATAAATAGTGAATTTTTGATTTAATCAGCTTGAATAGAAAACCTTCGCTTTCAAACACATAAAGCTTAGAGTTACTAACCTAAAGGTAATAAATACATGACCATCAATTCAAAACAGTCAATCAGAAGTTATTTTCCTGTTTTGAATTGACGGCTATTTTTATTCATCCATACTTAACATTTCATAGGCTCAGCAATTGACTTGGCGATTATTCTTACCACCAGTCGCAATCGCCCCAGCCACAGCCGCCACGGCCCCAGCGACGCCAGCCGCCGCCCCAGCCGCAGCCACCCCAGCCGCAGTCTCCAAACCACATTATATTTACCTCCAAAATGTGTTAAATAGTTCTTGAGCTCAGCAATTGACTTGGCGACTATTCTTACCACCAGTCGCCGCCCCAGCCACAGCCGCCCCAGCCGCAACGGCGCCTACGCCAGCCGCCCCAGCCGCAGCCACCCCAGCCNNATTTACCTCCAAGATTTTGCTATGTAATTTATACTTTTCAGATCCTATATAGGTGGACTTTTTAGATTAGAGAATTAAACGCTCGAATCTAACTTCTTCACCACCCCTAATTCATACTTTCATGGCAACTTTTTTAGAAATTATTAGAGTTACTCACTTCCGTTTAGAGAGGAATAATTCTGCCATGAAAGTACAATTAAACATAGAATTATAAATTATATAAAAGACCTAGAATAACTGTTTCTTAATATAAATAGTCTTTATGAAAATGAACAAACCCTCTGTCAATAAAACAAGTTTACTTTTGAATTTATTCAACAATTTCTAGTTCTATAAAAGCTCTCAATAAATCAGGAATAAAAATCTGTAATTGAATATTCAGCCAAAAAATATTGTTTCAATAATCTCTATAAGCCATATTTCCTGGCTAAATTTGATTTAAAGCCTTAAAATGTGTTAATTTTGTTGAAAAAGTTGTACAACTCTTTTTATTTTTAAACTCTATAACCTAAACCATTCTTGTTCTGAGTAAAATATCTATATAAAGGGCAACTTATCAATAGGATAAGTTTTTCGATCCAGCCTATGAATAAAAAGAGGATAACTCGTCAATTCACAATAGTTGTATTACTTTTTATTTAGATTATTTGATTTTTAAAAATCTTGAATCCCTATCAACTTCTTTGCCCATTTCAATTTCTTTTTCTTAATCGGGTTTACATCGCTATCTTCGAAATCAAAACCCGCCAGCCTAACTTTTTTAGCTCCAAATTCCCTGGCTACAAAAAAGCATCTGTCTCCATCGCTGAATCCGCCGAAGTTGTACACTTTATCAAAAGGCCTTGCCTGGGTAGTTGCAATAAATCGTCTAAAGCGAGGTACATATTTCTCAAGCTTATCGATATTATCCCCATGCGCGTGAATAAGGACTATTGAGCCCTTTTCACAGGCAAGGATCTCTTTTTCAATATCAGCTTCAGAATTGCCGTCAAGGTCGGTACAGATGACTTCAGGCACGATGCCCATATCCATAAGAACTGCGGCTGCTCCATCGGCCGCAATTATCGTAAAGGCAGAAAAATCGATTTCTGAAAGGTCTCTTCTGAGCCTTGGAGCATTTCCACAGACCAGGACAGACTTTTCGGAAATTATAGCTTTAAGTTCAGACAGGCTAACAGTGTTTTCTTCTGTCAGCATGCCGGAAAGGGACATAGCTGCCTGTTCATCACCTGCTCGGTCAAACCCGAAATCCTCAAGGATTTGTTCATAAATCGGTTCCCAGGTAGCAAAATCCATATGAATCAGTTCCCTTTCCGGTTTGCAATTTGAGTTCTGAATTTCTCTGGCTTTTAACCCTTTTAAGAGTTTATTTCTTTGCAATACCCATCTTCATGGCAATGCCTTCGACATCCCAATCCTTTACAAGGACTCCGGGAACTTCTATATCGCTGCCAAGGTAAAGGATATCGGCTCTTACCTCTTCTGCGATCAGGTCCTTGAGGGTTTCAACAAGCTTCAGGACTATTTCATCCTCGATCCGGACGGAGGCGCGGATGTTTTCGTCCACTACAAGGTCAAGTTCCTTCCGCATGTCCTGAAGCCTGCGAATTACTTCTCTTGCATACCCTTCAGCTTTCAGTCCGGGAGTCAGGTTTGCATCCACATAAACAAGACCGGCATCGGATTCTGCGCTTGCTGTACCTTCTGGAAGGGTTTCTTTGAAGTTTGCCATGCCCGGAGTTACTGTAACCGTTGTTCCGTCTGCAAGGGAGATTTCAAACTCGCCAGTCTCGGCAAAGGCTTTTTTCAAAACAAAACCGTCAATCTTCTGCAGGGCAGGGATGACTTTTCCTGCATCCTTCTTAAACACAGGGCCGATTTTGCTCGGATCAGGAATTACTTCAAGCCCGAGCTCATCCCAGCTCTCAGCAACCCGCGTCAGGACAATTGCCTTGGAATTTGTCTGGTCCATAAGGACTGAACGCAATCTCTCGACAGCCTTTGCTGCGTCCTCACTTTCAGGAGAAACAACTATTCGAGAAACAGGCCACCTGAGCTTTCTTCCTGCCTTCTGGCGGGCGTTTGAGGCGGCTTCCACAATAGAACGTGCAGTATTCATAGCCGCTTCGAGCTCAGGATCAAGATAGGCTTCATTGACCTTCGGCCAGTCGCACATATGGACCGATTCCAGTGCATTCGGGTCTACGTTTCGGATAAGGTTCTGGTACATCTCTTCAGCCAGGTAGGGCATGAAAGGAGAGATTAATTTTGTAAGGGTTACATAAACTTCATAAAGCACGCAATAAGCTGCAAGCTTATCAGGGTCGTCGGCTTCGGTCCAGGTCCTTGGCCGGATAAGCTGGATATACCAGCGAGAAAGGTCTTCCAGAGTAAATTCCAGAATCTCACGCACAGCTTTATGCAAGAGGTATCCGCTCATTGCTTCATCTACGGCCTTAACAACGGACTGAATTCTTGAGAGAATCCATTTGTCTTCCTCCCTGAGTGCGTCTTTTACGGAATCAAGGCTAACCTTCAGCGGATCAAAATTATCGAGCGCCATATAAGGCAGCGGGAACCTGAAAACATTCCAGAGGATATTGATTGAACGGTGGACGGTTTCCACTTCTTCCTGGTTAAACTTAAGGTCATCCCAGGGTGCGCTTGAGGAGAGCACATAAGCACGCAGGGTGTCAGCCCCATACCTGTCGATGATATCAATTGGGGAAACCACGTTTCCAAGGCTTTTGGACATTTTCTTCCCGCCTGCATCAAGCGTAAAGCCGTGCATGAGCACACTCTTGTATGGAGCTCGTCCAAAGCCTACCATGCTAGCTCCTAGCTGAGAATAGAACCAGCCCCTGGTCTGGTCATGCCCCTCAGTAATAAAGTCTGCAGGCCACCATTCATCAAATTCCTCCCGTGTCTGCGGGAACTTCAGAGTAGCCCAGGAAGCGACAGCCGAATCAAACCAGACATCGAAAACGTCCGCAACTCGCTTTTTTTCTCCGCCGCACTCACAGGGAATAGTTATTTTGTCTACGTAGGGGCGGTGAAGTTCGACATCGCTACCTGCTCCCGATTTTTCCAGCAGTTCGGCTTTGGTCCCTATGACTTCAAGCTTTCCGCATTTCTTGCACTTCCAGACCGGAATTGGAATTCCCCAGTAACGCTGCCTGGAAATACACCAGTCCCTGGCGCCTTCAACCCAGGTTCTGAATCTGGCTGAACCTGCCCAGTCAGGGTACCAGTCTACGGCATCAATTGCCTCAAGCATTTTGTCCTTTATATCTGTAACCTTGAGGAACCACTGTTCGGTTGCCAGATAGATAATAGGCGTTTTGCAGCGCCAGCAGTGCCCGTACCTGTGCGTGACAGTCCCTTCTGCAAGCAGCCTGTTGCGCTTCTTCAAGTCTTCAATGACAATTGGGTTTGCTTCCCTGACGTTTTTGCCCGCATATTCCCCGGCTTCTTCAGTATAGGAACCATTCGGGCCCACAGGGCAGAGAATCGGAAGCTTATACTTCACGCCAACGTTAAAGTCATCCATACCGTGCCCTGGGGCAATATGTACACAGCCTGTGTTTTCTGCAGTTACGTAATCGGCAAGATAAACGCTATGCTTTATCTCGTTCTGCACAGGCACCAGATCCCCAACAGGGCTTTCGTACTCAAGTTTTGTGAGATCTTCCCCGAGCATGGTCTCAAGCACTTCGTAGTCAACATACCTGCCCTGTTTAAGGACATTCTCGATCAGGTCGGTAGCTGCAATCAAAATTTCTTCAGAGCCGTCCTGCCTGATTGCCCTAAATTTAGAGTACTCAAAGCCCGGATGTACGGCTACAGCCACGTTTGCGGGAATTGTCCAGGGGGTTGTTGTCCAGATGACTATGAAAGTATTTTCCTCGCCTTTGATCTTAAATTTCACATAGATCGAAGGGTCGGTCCGCTCGGCGTATTCAACCTCGGAGTCTGCAATTGCAGTCTCACAACGCGGGCACCAGTTGACTGAGCGTTTGCCAACGTCCAGAAGGTCTTTTTCACTGGCCTGCTTAAGGGTCCACCAGGCAGCTTCAATGTAGTCATCTTTTAAGGTCATATAGGGGTCATCCCATTGAAGCCAGACCCCAAGCCTCTGGAACTGCTCGGTCATTGCCTGCTTCTGGGTGATGGCAAATTCCTTACACTTCTCAATAAAATTTTCTACCCCAAAACTCTCAATATCCTTTTTGGACTTAAAGCCAAGCAAGCCTTCAACTTTAACTTCAATCGGCAGGCCGTGCATGTCCCAGCCCGGACGCTCGAGAATGTTGCGGTTATTCATGGAGTAATAGCGAAGAATGGAATCTTTGATTACTTTGTTCCAGGCAGTCCCAAGGTGGATATGTCCGGTCGTATACGGAGGTCCGTCAACAAAAAAGAGCCTTTTCCCGGCCTTTCGGTGCTCCCGGGTTTTTCGATAAGCATCGCTATCTTCCCAGAGCTGCGTTACTTTTTTTTCGATATACTCTGCATTATACTTGGCAGTGATTTCTTTTATCATACAGGGGTCTCCCTTATGAAAGATTCTAGAGTGAAAGTTCGAGCAGTGCAAATTCTACTTTGCAACTGCGATAAATGCTAGCAAAATTGCTAACCGATATAATACTGTGAACTCCGCTATCGGCTGTTTATATATATGAAATTTTAGTCAAATGTATGATGTAATATCCATTTTTAGAAGCAAGCCTGCACCTGCTCGAAAGAAAAACGGATCTGTTTTATCTCAATCAGTTTATTCAGTAAATACTGTACTTAATTTAAGCTTTGTTATGATATTAACTGAAAAATCGTTTCTTTAGTTTTTTTGTACATAATCTATGCCGTTTTACGCATGTTCTTACTTTAGGGCAAAAAATCAGAAAATAAAAAATTAGAATTTGAAGCAAAAGCAGAGAAAAAAGTCGAATTGCGCTGAATATACACGTGCATGCATTGAGGGCGAGCAGTAAGGCATTCAATTGAAAAGGTAATATCAACTTTTTTTGATAGGCCATTAATTCGCAATTTTTCAGAGAAATAGGCACATGATATATATAAAAATCTATATACAGCGTGTATAAAGGTTCTTAAAGAGATTAAAAGCTTAATAAAGGTTATTTGTTAAAGAACTTAATTAAATTTTTGAAACCTGGAAAAGTAAACTTATATGTAAGGTAATTAATTTCAGAATCGTCAAGCGGCAGACGCCCAATAAGACAATGAGAACGAGAAGGACTTTCATTTGAATTGAGAAGACAGTAGTATTAAAACTATAAGCTATCTAGAAAACTATAAGCTATCTAGGTAATACAATTACTATAGCCCCCAAGTGCTTTGTTTTTGTATCCAAATGTGAGTCCAGATAGAAAAAAGAATTACCAATACCATAACCTTGCAAAGTAGCTTGGTTTATTGTTGGTAGTTGGTAAATTAATAGATTAATTGACAAAATAATCTACCTAGTGCCTCTACATAGAGGAAAATGGATTGACCAGTCAATGATCTGAATATTGTATAAAATTGAGTGAAATTTTGGAGATTGAAAATAATGGATAAACAGATTTTTGGTAAGATGAGAAAAGGACTGGCTATCTTACTTGCAGTCCTATTTGTGGCTTCAGTGACAGCTGCAGCAGTAAGTGCATGCCCCTACGACAACCATCATAAAGTCGTCAAGGATAAAGCCTGCAAGAGCTGTGTCAAGGATAAAGCCTGCAAGAGCTGTGTCAAGGATAAAGCCTGTAAATCCTGTAAGACTTGCAAAACCTGTAAATCCTGTAAGACTTGCAAAACCTGTAAATCTTGTAAGACCTGCAAAACTTGCAAAAAAACCTGTAAATCTTGCAAGTGTTAATTATTGCAGTCATCTATACAGATAAAGCAGCCGACTGTGATTTATAATTAGTTCTCGGTCGGGCTAAAAAACAGCAAGATCCTTATGTACGGATTTTAATGCATTAAAGGATCTTTCCTGATAGGATTTATGCACCTGAAAAACAAAATAAAACAACAATTTGTGCTACTGTTTTCTCGATTCAGGTGCATAAACCTGGGGAGAATTTTTTGATATGCTTGTTCTTTCTAGTTTTCCTTGTTTTAAGTGACTCAATAATTAATAATTTACTACTCAAGAATTTTTTTCTTTATAGATGCTCTTAAACTGAAAATTAAAAACAGTTTTAAACTCAAATCGCATCAAGATGCTTTACTTCGCAATAAAAGAATCAAGGCTACGTTAAGATCAGTGCAAAAAGAGAATACTATTTTCCCGGTAAAAAATTGATCATAAAAATGCAGGCACAGAAGACGTCAGGCCTGCAGTTCTAATTCATAACAGTTTATTTACATATTTATTTATAAATTTATTAAATATTTATTAAATATTTATTTATATATTTATTTAGACAGTTATTTACTTATTTTGCACTGCCTTTATCTTCTAGAAGTTCTCCACATTGCAGCGATTTTCTCTATATCTATATGTGTATAGCCTTCTTCTTTTATAGTCCATTTAAGGCTGAGGACCCCATCATTGCACTCGGCTGCAATTCCCCTGTATGTGGTATTTCCTCCAATATCAATTTCGACTTCTTTACCCAGATAATATTTCTCAATGAACTCCTGCTTCATTATTCTCAACTCCCAATCTTTACTTTTCCGGATGAAATCCAGAGAAACAATTTACAGTATATAGTTAGTTTCATGCAGTATATTATATTTAAAAAAACAGGGCTTCTGAACACAGTTTCTTTATTCGGGAGTTAAAGTATGCCAGCTGTTAAAGTTTACTTTAAAGCTGACCTGAATATCCAAAAAATCGGCTCATATGGCAATTCAGAGCCCTTAGCTTTCTATCCAGGTCAGGCAAGCTCAGAACCCTGAATTTCCCTTTTAGCTCAAAAAATCGGCTCAATATCCTGAATTCTCTCTTAGTTCAAAAATTCAGTTCAGTTTCGTCAAACCCGGCTTCAGGTTCCATGACAGGAGCATCAAAGAAGGGAATTTCTGCATCCGCGTACCAGGCTTCAAGAAAACTCAACAGGTGGTATTTCATGAAAACGGCAAGGGGTACACTAAGGAAAAGCAGGGTTCCCAGGACCAAGATCAGTTCTATAACGATAAATGGGATCAGGAGTATCCAGCTAAGAGGGTCAGATACCAGGGACGAAAAGAGGAAGTACAGAATCCCGTCAAAAATAAGGAAAGCAAGCCCTAAAACCAGCATCATAAGCCCAAGAAGGAAAATTGCGAGAATGGCTATTCCTATATCGAGCACAAACCTGATAAACCAGTAAACCACCACTTCCTGCCAGCTTTTCCTGAAATTCCCGAAAACAAGCTTGAAAGCCGAAAGAATTCCTTTATTCCGATAAATAGAAAGCGGAATTGCAAGGTTTAAAAGGGAATTTATTGCAACTGCAAGTAGAATTAGAGCAATAATTACACCGGTAATCCAGAGAATTCCTCCAAGACTGGCAGGCAAGGAAAAGTCTGAGGGTACTTCACGAATAAGGGGTATAAGAGGAAGCATGGCTATTCCGAAAAGCACGAGAAACACCAGCCCGAAAGCTAAACGCACGAGCAGGAGATAGAATCCTTTTCCCAGAAACCTTCGTGAATAAGCCCAGAATTTTACTTCGTTTCGTACAAGGGATTCTACAAAAACAAATTCCATAACACTGGAAATATACGACAAAATCAAAGCCAGGAGAAGAAGGAAAACTATTACTGCGACTACAGTTGCCAGGTGTGGCACCGGATAGATATAACTGAAAGCAGTATCATGCATGCCAAAAGGAAGATTAGGTATCTTGCCAGGTTCAATAAACGGAAAATTGTTTTCTAAGTCTTCTGAACCTATATTGTAGCTGCTCGAATTTCCATAATTCGAAACCCCGCCTAACAGAAAAATGATGATTGCGAGTTTTGCCCATTTCCAGAAGTCAAAAGGTTCAAGAAGAGCTTCTCTTGTTCTTGAGAGAGCTCTGTTTGCTGCATCTATTGCGTACCAGCTCATAATGTAGAATTTTAGTCAGAAAATAAATAATTATCTAAACAGTTAAATTTGAAATTTTCCAGATAGACTCGAGATATCTCAGGAAACCTTGAGATTTTTCAGATCTAAGAACTCTTTTACTCAATAATTATTTCCCAAAATTTCATAATGGTCTTCCTTTAGTTCTAGGACTTACGCATTTGTCTGCTTTGGAGGCGACTTTCTAGTTTTTTACTCTTTAATCTAATTCATAGACATCCGTAACCCAGTATTGTGTGTCTCCATCTTTGGAAACTATCCAAAATACCTTAATGAAGCCATATTCTTTCAGATGAACCGTCATTCCTTCTGGTGGAATAGTCAACAGTTCAATTGCTACATTGCCAGTTTTATCAGGATTAACTAACCGTTTCTTCTTTAGCCTTGCTAACCAGTGTCAGCTTTTATTCCTAATTGCTTTGAGATTTTAACAGACTGTGTAAGAAACTACAGGGATAGCTCTGAAAAAAACCATCTGCAACAAATAAACCATTTAAAAGCCTTAATACACGATTAAAGCCTGTTAAAAATCAGGATTTAGAATTTAAGACATTTAAATCTTGATAAATCCTTCATTTCCTGAGATATGATTATGATTTATCGAAATTCTCTTAATTCCTTTTTAATTTACGGAATGTTTGGCCTTTTCGTTTTTATTATCTAAACCCGCATCTTCCGGACCGTAAAGGACAGGTACTTAGCCTTGAGGAGCCGGAGAAACTGGCGTTACCAGTACTTTATCTATTCGATTGCCATCCATATCTACAACCTCATACCTCAGTTCTCCTAGAACGATATGATCTCCGGTTGCTGGAATTCGCTGCAGGATAAAAATGATCAGCCCTGCGATGGTCCTGTAATACCCCAGATCCTCCCCTGGAAAAGAATCAACAGAAAGGACATCTTTAAGCTTCTCAATGGGTGTATCCCCATCGACCAACCAGGAGCCATCTTCCCGAACATTAATCTGTGCCTCCACGGGCTCGCCGAGGGAACGGATCTCCCCCACAATCGCTTCAAGGATGTCATGAAGGGTTATTACACCCTGAATACTCCCGTATTCATCAGTTATAAGGGCAATATGCACTCCGGTTTCCTTGAACGACTCGAGAAGCCTCAGGACTGAGGCGCTTTCAGGTACAAAGAGCGGTTTTGTAACAAGTTCTTTGAGATTAACAGTACCACTTTCCACAGACTTCTCAAGGACTTTTTTTACGGATATCATCCCGATAATATTGTCCAGATCCCCCTCGTATACCGGAAAATTGGATCGGCCGCTTTCGATCATCTTCCGCAGATTTTCATTGGTAGGATCTTCGAGGTCAAGCGTAATTAGATCAGTGCGATGCGTCATCAGGGAATCAATTCGACGGTCGCCGATCTCAAGCACGCCTTCTATCATGCTTAATTCGGCTTTCTCAAACACTCCAGCCCTTGCTCCTTCCTCAAACATAATCTTAATTTCTTCTTCTGTTACCGGAGGTTCAGCAGTCTCTCTGACTTTCATGACCTTGAGTACAGCTTCGGTAGAACTGCTGAGAATTACCACAAGCGGCCTTGCAACCATAGAAAGATAGAACATAGGTTTTGCGATGCTGGAGGCAATTGATTCTGCATTATTGAGTGCAAGCCTTTTTGGGACAAGTTCTCCGAAAATTAAGGTCAGATAGGTAATTAAGAGTACTACAAGAGTAATGCTTATCGCGTTACTGTACGGAGAAAGGGCAGGAAATTTTCCAAGGTAAGCTGCAAACTCTTCTGATACCGTAGCTCCGCCGAATGCACCTGCAAAGATCCCCACAAGAGTAATTCCTATCTGGATCGTTGAGAGAAACGGAGTGGGTTCGTTAGCAAGCTTAAGCGCAACGGCTGCCCTTGTATCTCCTTCTTCCTCCCGTTGCTTCAGGCGGGTTTTTTTGGCAGATACAAGGGCAAATTCTGACATGGAAAATATGCCATTGAGTGCGATCAAAACAAGGACGATTGCGATCTCAAGTAGATATGACATTTTGAAGGTATTGGTTGGATTATAACATAAAGTTATTTATAATCTTTGGAAAAATTTATACATTTACATGTTTATTCGGCTTATTCACTCGTTTCTATAGTTTTATCCGCTCGTTTTTTCGTTGAGTGACTAATTTTTCCTTGCAATTTCTGACGGCTGTCGACAGATCTGGAATTTTTCCACAACCTAATTTAAGCCTTGCGTCTATTTCAATCTGAGAATGAGCAAAACTTTCTAACTTTATTCCAGCCAGATTTTTTAAACTTATCATTTAAAAAATCCTTCCAGGCCTGTCTTCATTAATGGCTCTAACCCTTCTGAGCAATGCAGGATGCGTTGAAAGCAAATTGGTAGACCAGATCCAGAAACCTTCAGGACTTATTGCAGTTTCAAGATATTCCTCGTAATCAACAACCTTGTAAAGATGCTCGCCTGCAGAAAGAACTATGAGCCCTTTTTTGCCCGAAGGAGCTAGCCGAATTGCAATTCTGTCCGAAGTATATTCCCTTGCCCGGCTCAGAGCAGTCCATAAAAAGTTCTTGAGGACAGGCACAAAAGCAATTGGAAAGATAGCAAGATTATAGAGCAGGGTCACATGGCCTGCTTTTATGTGAGCTAGTTCGTGAGCAACAATGAACTCAAGCGAATCAAAGTCTGCTTCCCGGTATGCGACCTCAACTATATCCGCATAAAAAACTACATAATTTTTTCGAAAGTACAGCCGGGTAGCAAACGCATTTAATAGCCCGCCTTCCTGAATTAAAAAGGCATCCGGAACTTCTCTAAAGTTCAGTTCAGAAGAAAGACGTTTTATAATTCCGTAGAGTTCAGGAAACTGCTTTTCAGAAAGCTTGACTGCATTCGCCATCATTCCTCCGTAGGTCTGTCCGGAAACAAATGAAAGAAAAGCAATTGCTGCCGGGACTACCAGTATATATTCAAGCCCAAGTTCCTCGGGATACAAAAGCGGAACTGTCATTAGTGTGACATAAATGAAAATACTGATCAGCAGACAGATAACAAAAAGAGGTATTTCGGCAGGATGCCTGAGATTTCTTACTTCGCTATCCAGCAAGTTATTTGTCCCCCCATTTCTCTGAGAATATATTTCAAAAATCCCAATAAAATTTGTTATACAATTTAACTTTTTGTTAAAGGTTTTGTATATACCTTGGACTTTCGACAATATACATTTTACTGTAAAATAGAATTCCCATTGTACAACATGATTTTTATTATCAGATATACCTCTTGCTTTCTAAAATATACATTATACCACCTTAATGCGAAAAATCGAAAAAAATTATAGCAGGCAAAAGTGCAAAATTGCAGTAAAATTAGAAAAGATGACATAGAAAGTAAGTCTTTACCTCTTTTTTAGCTCAATGTTTTAATTAACAGCATTTCGAATCTTGACTTCACCAGTCAGCTCAATATAAAAAGCCAGATTTTAGCTCAATATAAAAAACCTGATTTTAGCTCAATATAAAAAGCTCTGTTTTTAATTATAAGAGTCTTTCCTAAATCGATTTTTACTTGAAGAATATAAAGAGCTATTTTATAATATAATGGTTATAAAACACATAGAAAATCTAACTTGTGGATTTCTACAAGACATACAAAAATTCATCTAATAAAGATTAACCTGCCAGAATAGTATATTTACACTTAAACCTTATGGGGAGACCTTAAATGGCACTATTCGGAACTAACGGCGTACGTGGTATCGCCAATGAATATATAACTCCTGAGCTAGCGGTCAATTTAGCCAGATGCCTTGGTACATACATGAGATCGAAAGGCACTATTGCCATAGGATGTGATACCCGAATTTCAGGCCAGATGCTAAAGTCTGCCGCAATTGCCGGGGCTCTTTCGACAGGCCTGAGTGTGATTGATGTAGGGACAGTCCCTACTCCTTCTATCTTGTATTATGTACGCTACTTTGCCGATGCCGGGATCATTGTAACCGCATCCCATAACCCCAGACAATATAATGGAATCAAATTTATTGCAGGGGATGGCTCAGAATTTTCCAGGGACGCAGAAAAAGACATTGAGAAGATATATCACTCGGGAAAATATGCCATTGCACCTTGGGAAAAAACGGGCAGCTTCAGAATAGATCCCGGAGTCAATGAATATTACGTAAGAAATATTATTAAGTCAGTAAATGCCGAAGCCATACGTAGCCATAGATTTAAGGTAGTTGCAGACACAGGCTGCGGTGCAGGTTCCCTTACTCTTCCTTTCCTTCTCAGGGAACTGGGCTGCCAGGTCTTGACCCTTGAAGCCCAGCTCGATGGGACTTTCCCTTGGAGAAATCCCGAACCCTTACCTGAATCCCTGACCGAACTTACTAGTCTTGTAAAAATGACAGGCGCTGATCTGGGAGTAGCTCACGATGGGGATGCGGATAGAGTAGTGTTTGTGGACGAAAATGGGCAATTCGTAAATGATGATGTTCTGCTTGCCATGATGGCAAAATATATAGTTGAACATGAAAAGGGTCCTTTAGTGACTCCTGTAAGTTCTTCTCAGCGTATGGTCGATGTTGCAAAGGAGGCAGGCATCAAACTATACTGGACAGCGGTTGGTTCCATAAATGTTGCCCGAAAGGTGATGGAAGTAAACGCAGTCTTCGGAGGCGAAGGAAATGGGGGACTTATCTTCCCCAAACATCAATACTGTAGAGACGGAGCAATGGGCTGTGCCAAGGTTCTTGAAATCCTGGCTGGAGGGAAAAAGCTTTCCGAGCTTGAGAAGAGTGTACCTAACTACTTTAACGAAAAGACTAAAGTGCCTGCTAAAAATACGCATGCTACTATGGAAATTGTGAGAAACGAGGCCTCAGGACTTGGATACAAAATAGACACAACCGACGGGGTAAAAATCTGGTACGATGACGGCTGGGTCCTTATGCGTCCATCTGGCACAGAACCAATCTTCCGGATCTTTGCCGAAGCAAAAAATCAGAAAAGAGCAGAGGAACTTATACAGGAAGGTCTGAATATGATGACAAGAGCAGAGAAGCTCTCTACTCTCAAATAAACTTCCTCCAAACTAATAGATAGTGTTTAATAGAGTATTTAATGGAATAAAGAAGGTATTAAAACAAGGTATTAAAACCATAGGCACAAATGGTCTTCAGTTCTCAAACTTAGAGTTACCTCAAACTAAGAGTTACTCACATTTTTTGGATTTCAGGCCTCTTTTTTCTTTTATTTTCCTTTGTAGATCCTCAGGGCTTCTTCAACGGTTGCATCCTCGATGGTTACAGCATAGATAGCATTACACATATGTATGGCTTCATCAAGGGGTTTCTGGGGAATGTTTCTTCCTGTTGCACTTCCCATTGCTCCGGAGATGTGGATCTGGTCATGAAGCTTTTTCAAGAAGTCATCAACTTCGTCACTGGCACCACCTGCGCAGATGACTTTAGTACGTCCTGCTGCTTTAATGGCTTCCTTAAAAGCCTCAGCAGAGTCTACTCCTTCCTTTTCTGGATAGTTAACCTTTGCAAAGTCCGTGCCAAGGCAGGCTCCAACTCCCGTTGCGCCGGCAATTAAGTGGGGGTCTTTTTCATCTTTCACAGCAGTACCGCGCGGATAGAGCCAGAGTACAGAGATCATTCCGTGTTGATGGGCAGCGTAAACTACCTGGGCAGCCTGCACGAGCATCTCGGCTTCGAACTCACTACCAAGGTATATAGTATAACCTACTCCAAGGATCTTGAGCCCACTGTTCTCCTTAAATTTGACTACCTGATCCACATCATGCCAGACATTACTGAAAGGATCGGCCTGAGAAGTTTTTACGAGATTGGTCTTCGAATTTATTTTCACGAGATAGGGCACGTTTCTGTGGTTTATACCATAGCGTGCAATTAACCCGAGCTGAGTTGCAAAAACCCCGATCTTTGCTTTTGATGCGATTTAGAAAAGATGTTCTGGATTAGCATCGTCTTCGGGTACTCCTTCTCCATAAAAATCATCATTTAATGTTCTACTTTCTGGTCTCCTGCAAATAGCATTAGTTTCCCACTTTCTCGAGTAATCTCCATGTAGTTTTTCAGGTATGATTCTCTTTCTGTTTTCGGAACATCTAGCGGTACTTTCTCTATATTCATATGCATAAAACCCCAACTTTTGTGTAAGTATAAACCTGAATTGAAGTTCTGATTTTCTTGTAATCCAGTTTACAACAATCAATGTCTCTTTAATCTGGAATCCAGATATCCCTTTAAAACTGCGGCATTATTAAAATCTTCATTTTTTGCAGCATAGAGCAGGGTCAGGTCGGCTTCTTTCGCTTTTTCTACGAGTTTCTGTACATACTCCTCCTTTAGCTCCAGTTCTTCAAGATAGCGTTTCCTAAACTCTTCCCATTTTTCAGGATCATGGGAAAACCATTTTCTAAGCTCGTCACTGGGAGCTATCTCCTTTAACCATAGGTCAAGCCTGACTTCATTTTTGCGAAGCCCTCTGGGCCAAAGCTTGTCCACAAGTACCCTGAATCCATCCTGACCTGATGGTTGTTCGTAAATTCTTTTCAGTCGAATCAATTGCTTTCCCCTGTTTTTACTGTTTCAGGTATGAATGAAATAATTTCCTAAATTTTCCATTAATAGCGTTTTGCAAAAGAAACAAACTCTTCTATATCTTCTTCATAGATTCCCTGGAGGTATGAACCCGGAAAAGTCGTATGAGAATAGGTCTCTGGTTTCAGGCAGCTTATGTGATGCCTGGCTATGTTTAGAGACTTCAGAACTGTATTTGATTCATTTTAAAAAGTAACGTGTTCCATTTTAACTTTTATAGTCGCGATGTACTATGGGCGTGGATACTTTAAAATCATAGGTCTTTGGGCTTTACATCATGCCGTTTTTGAATTTTCAGCAGAAAAAATTATTAAATATGATATTTTCCTGCTGAAAGCGGGTTAAATCAATGTTTTAAGCAATTCATGATACAACTTCTTGGCACATGTAAAAAATACCATGATTTGAATGTTTTTCAGATAATCTCCTTTTCAGATAGACCTTAAGTTGCTCTGCCGTTCTGGCAGAAGTATTGAGATGGTTTCCCTTCTCCAAGATCATACCCTTTCCAGACGTCGCAGGTATAACATATGCATTGCTTATCAGGATTAAGATCCACGCAAGTTGCTTTGCCTGTCGAACAGTATATTCCTGGAATATCCTCTGGATTTGGAACTTCTCCCTCAGGCATTTGTTCCATTGCTTTTTTCGAGCTTACAAGTTTATCCTGCGCACATTTACTGTCAGCCTGGACAGGGCACAGAGAACACATACATTTCTCGATATTTGATAGTATGCATGGAACTTTTCCCTTCTCGCCTTTATCCATTTTACCCCTCCAAATGATGCTAATTTGTAGTTAGGTTTGGAAAATAAAAACCTTTCATTTAAAAAAATAATTTTAAAGTCTTAAATTTACAAACCAGTACAACAGTAATTCCAAAAATGATTTTTTAATCCGAAAATGTGGGTTCTAAATCCGAAAAGACTGAATTGGGGAAACTCATTTCTGTCATCAATGCATAAATTACAGTTGGAACCTGTTGATTCAAGAATGTACTGTAAGTTGTGGGGAATGTTCCAACTAATATATGAGACCTTAGCCACGTCTCGTAATTGTTTTGAAAATATAATGATTTTAAAGGGGAATTCTGGGAATGTCTGAAAACAAAAGTAAGTACATACGCTGGTTTGATGAGACTTCGATTGAAGATGTTCCGCTTGTGGGCGGAAAAAATGCATCTCTTGGAGAAATGTACAGGGAACTCACTCCAAAGGGAGTAAAGATCCCAAATGGTTTCTCAGTGACTGCTGAAGCTTACTGGCATGTCCTTAAAGCTGGGGGAATTCTCGAAAAGCTTAAGCAAACAATGGAAGAACTTGATACCTCGGATGTATCAGAACTTGCAAAAAGGGGAAAAGCTGCAAGGGACCTGATCCTTGGGGCAGGAATTCCGGATGACCTCTGGCAGGAAATTAAATCCGGGTATGACCGCCTATGTGAGCAGTATGGAGAAAATACGGATGTAGCTGTACGTAGTTCAGCAACGGCTGAAGACCTTCCCACTGCTTCTTTTGCCGGCCAGCAGGAATCTTTCCTTAACATCCGGGGTTATCCCGCGCTTCGAGATGCCTGCGTACGTTGTATCGCCTCGCTTTTTACTGACAGAGCTATTTCCTATCGGGTAATAAATCATTTTGATCATTTTAAAGTAGCACTGTCGATAGGGATAATGAAAATGGTCAGGTCTGATATGGCTTCTAGCGGGGTTATATTTACTCTGGATACGGAAACCGGTTTCAGGGACGTAGTTTTCATTACCGGCTCCTATGGGCTTGGGGAAAATATCGTGCAGGGACAGGTCAACCCGGATGAGTTCTACGTTTTCAAGCCAACTTTCAGGGAAGGATATAAGCCGATTATCGAGAAGAATTTAGGGGATAAAGAAATTAAGATGATCTATGGGCAAGGCGGCTCCAAAACGTTTACCCGGAATGTGAAGGTTCCTGAGGCTGATCGACGTCGCTTTTGTATCAATGACGAAGAAGTGCTTAAACTTGCATGGTACGCTATTACCATTGAAGACTATTACTCAAATAAAAATAAGAAACCCATGCCAATGGATATCGAATGGGCAAAGGACGGGATTACAGGAGAACTCTTTGTAGTGCAGGCAAGACCGGAAACTGTCCAATCTCAGAAAAGCAGAGACATTCTGGAAACTTATGTGCTCGAAAAGAAATCTGATGTCCTTGCAAAAGGCAAGAGCATAGGAGACAAAATTGCTGCTGGAAAAGCGCATATAGTCCCTAATGTTTCAGATCTTCCTTCTTTTAAACAGGGAGAGATCCTGATTGCTGATTCCACAACTCCGGACTGGGAGCCTGTGATGAAAATAGCGGCTGCAATTGTTACGAACCAGGGAGGAAGAACATCCCATGCTGCAATTGTTAGCCGGGAACTGGGAATTCCGGCGGTTGTGGGGACAAGCAAGGCAACCGAAGTTCTCGAGACAGGTAAGGAAATTACCGTAAGTTGCGCGGAAGGTGAAGATGGGCTTGTGTACGAGGGAATTCTTCCTTTCCACAAAGATACATTGAGCCTTAAAGACACAAAACGCCCTAAAACCTCAATTATGATGAACCTTGGAAATCCTGATGAGGCTTTTAGCCTTTCCATGATTCCAAACGACGGAATTGGGCTTGCAAGGCAGGAATTTATTATCTCAAACTATATCAAGATTCATCCAATGGCTCTGGTGCATCCTGAAAAAGTCAAAGACCCTAAAGTCCTTGAGGAAATAGAGGAACTTACTCAAAATTCCGATAATAAAGAAGAATATTTTGTAGATAAGCTTGCTCAGGGAGTCGGGACCATTTCTGCATCTTTTTATCCTAACGATGTTGTAGTCCGCACAAGTGACTTCAAAAGCAACGAATATGCAAGCCTCCTTGGAGGCAGTTACTTTGAAATGAAGGAAGAGAATCCAATGCTTGGTTTCAGGGGAGCTTCTCGTTATTTTAATGAGCATTACAGGGAGGGTTTTGCCCTTGAGTGCAGAGCTCTGAAAAAAGTCAGGGAAGAGATGGGGCTTAAAAACCTCATTATTATGATTCCTTTCTGCAGGACAGTTGAAGAAGCGCAAAAAGTAATTGCCGAAATGGAGAAAAACGGGCTCAAAAGAGGAGAAACTGGGCTGCAGGTCTATGTTATGTGTGAGATTCCGAATAATGTTCTTCGAATTGACGAATTCAGTAAATATTTTGATGGCTTCTCGATAGGCTCAAATGACCTGACCCAGCTAACCCTTGGAGTTGATAGGGACTCAGAAATTCTTACTGCAGAATTCGATGAGCGAGATCCAGGGGTTATGAAAATAATGGCAATGGCCGTCCAGGGGGCAAAGCAGAATGGAAGGCATAGCGGAATCTGCGGCCAGGCACCTAGTGACTATCCCGAAATTGCGGAGTTTCTGGTAAAACAGGGAATAGATTCTATTTCACTGAATCCGGATTCGGTTATGAAAGTCACTCTTAAGGTTCTGGAAACGGAAAAGGAATTGGAAGGTAAAAAGAAGGAGAAAAAATAACCGGTGTCCATTAAGGATAAGGTCTATCCAAAAAGTGTTGTGATTATACTTAGTCTTTACAACAGGCATTATGCAAAATGGAAGTTACTCGAGCATGCAGACCTGTTGTAATGTCACAACATACCATTATTTATAAGATTTGCGTGGGTGAACTAAAAAAAGCAAAGTATACTTTGTGGAGTTTCGTGGTATGACTCAGGCAAGAAGACTTCTTATGCTCATTATTCTTGATGGCTGGGGTTACAGGGAAGCAAAAGAGGGAAATGCTGTCCTGGCAGCCCGAACTCCAAACCTTGATCGGCTGGAAGAATATCCCTGGTGTTTTTTAGAAGCCTCCGGAGAGGCTGTAGGTCTTCCAAAAGGCATGATGGGGAATTCGGAAGTTGGGCATCTGACAATAGGGGCAGGACGAATTGTGTATCAGGATCTGACCCGAATAGATATTTCTATCAATAACGGAGATTTTTTCAAAAATCAGGCTTTTCTTAATGCAATTTCAAATGCCAAAGCTAATGATTCCAGCTTGCACCTCATGGGACTTGCTTCCTATGGGGGTATTCACAGTTATATGCCTCACCTGTATTCTCTTATCAAACTTGCACAGGAGAGGGGTCTAAAAAAGGTATACATACATGCTTTTCTGGATGGGAGGGACGAACCTCCAAAAGCTGCTCTAGGAGACATAAAGAAACTGGATGCATTTTGTAAAGATCATGGAAGTGCTAAAATAGTAACCGTTTCAGGTCGTTATTACGCAATGGACAGAGATAAGCGCTGGGACAGGACAAAACTTTCCTACGATGTCCTGACGAGAGGAGTAGCCCCGTATACAGCCCCAAATGCAGAAACTGCAGTTTCTAATGCCTACGCCAGGGGAGAAACTGATGAGTTTGTAAAACCCACTATGGTTACTGATTCAGAAGGAAAAAACGTTGCAACTATACAGGATAGCGATTCTGTGATCTTTTTCAATTTTCGGGCCGACAGGGCACGGCAGATAACCTGGGCTTTTGTAAAAGAGGACTTTGACGGCTTTGTAAGAGAAAAACGTCCGAAGGTTTACTTTGTCTGCATGACCCAGTACGATGAAACCCTTGATTTGCCTATTGCCTTTCCTCCAATAAAGCTGGAAAATGTACTTGGAGAGGTACTGAGCAAGAATAGACTCATCCAGCTACGCATAGCTGAAACCGAGAAATATGCTCATGTGACCTATTTCCTTAACGGCGGCGAAGAAAAAAGTTATAGGGGTGAAGACCGCTGCCTTATTCCCTCACCGAAAATCGCTACTTACGACCTTAAACCAGAAATGAGCGCATATGAGATTACGGATGAAGTTATCAGAAGAATTCAGTCAGGAAAGTATGATGTTATTGTCCTTAACTTTGCAAACATGGATATGGTCGGACACACCGGGATTCTTGAAGCTGCAGTTAAAGCAGTAGAAGCCGTGGATAAATGTATTGGCAGGATTGTTGAGGCTCTAAAAGAAAAAGGAGGTGTGGCACTTATTACTGCAGATCATGGAAATGCCGAGCAGATGATAGACCTGGAAACAGGAGAGCCACATACTGCACATACCTCAAATCCGGTAAAATGCATTTACTTCGGAAACAGTGAGGTAAAAGCGCTTAAGAATGGAAAACTGTGTGACGTTGCACCGACAATTCTCGAGCTTCTTGGAATCCCTAGGCCGCAAGAAATGACAGGAAAATCACTTCTGGTAAAATAGTGATTAAGAACCTGTACAATTGCATAAATTTTGTTTATTCCTGGCTTGAGATTTTTTATCTCTGGCAAAAGTAAGAGATGATAGATCTATCGGGTCTATATTTGCTTCCTGCGAGGTTTAATGCTCCATATAAATTGCATCCTCTTCGACAAAGCCTGTTTTGGAGAAATACTAGTTACAGTGAGCTTGTTCATCGCTATTATGCTGATTTTACGATTGAAGACATAACTCTTCAGTAAATTCAATATTAATGTAAAAATAACTCAAATATGAAATCAAGTAGGGGATTAGCTAATTTTATATATTGAGTATAATAAATATAGAGTTTTATTTTGTAGAAAGATCTACGCAGCCTTCTGCTGACGAGAAAATAATCAAAAAAAGAACAGTTTAATATCCGGATATCAAGCAAAAATCTGGTGAGCAAACAGATGAAAAAACGAACATTTAGTAACATAAAGAAGAAGCTGGCTATTTTGATGTTAGTATTATATTTGATATCAATGATAGCTGTCGCAATAAGCACCGGAACTTCCAATAGTGCAAATACAGGAAGTAAAGGCAGTGAAAAATTAAGTGGAAACATTAATCATGATGGGCAAAGAGGAAACATAAGTGTGCCTATAAAGGTAAATGCAAATCACTCAACCGTGACTACAGCTTCTACAACGACTTAAAAGCTTGCAACCATAAAGATCTTGACCTGGTTATACGATCCTCTGAAGAGGCTGACAAATTACCAGAAAGGTTTCAATATATTTTCCAAAAAATATGTTGCTTCTTTCGAGGTCACTTTTCCTTCAAGGTTACTTTCTCTTCCTCCTTAAGTTTCAAATTTATCCTGTAAAGTGCAAGTAAAAAACCGTACACTGCAGGTCCGATTACTAGCCCTGGAATTCCTATCACAAGAAGAGGGGCTCCAAATGCTAAAATTGTCATTACTGGGTGTACGGCGCCTTTTTTCTCAACCAGTTTAGGCCTTAAGTAATAATCCTGCAGTGCATTTAGAGCGACACTGAATATCAATACCTCTAAAGCTTTATTATAGTCCTGAAGTAAAGTATAGTATGCTGTCAGGGGCAGGTAAACTCCAGGTAGTCCAATTAAGGGGTACATTGACAGAAGAAACACAAATGAAGCCAAAACACTCGAATAAGGTACACCGAGCAGATACAGGCCAACTAGGGCAATAATTCCTATTATAGCACTTGCAACAAAGTGTTGTCTGAACAATCCTGAATAGATTACGTCCAGCTCTTTTAAGAATAATTTAACTTCTTTTTCATTTTTGCTAGGTACAAAGTTTAAAATCTGATCGATTAATTTGTCTCCAGTAAGTAAGAGATAATACGAGAATATGAGAGCTACTATAAAAGCTACTATATAAAATGGCAAAGTAGCTGTTAAAAAAACCACCAAAGTTTTTGTTGGCGGAAAGTATGTGTCTGTTAAACCTGAGATGAAATGATTAATCTGGCTTATAATGTTGGGGGAATTAAAAGGTACATTTATCTCTACAATTCTTGTTACTCTGTTTGTTATATCTAGAATGAGTAACTGTACCTCTTCAGGTGAGCTCAGAAGAGTTGAAACCTCAGTGACAATAGCATAAATTATCCTTATACCAATGAGGACAAACAAAGTTAACACTAAAAGAACTGAAGCTGCAGCTGCTATTCTTCTATGCTTTGTTCGGTTTTCCAGAAAGGAATATAAAGGAACAAGAAGGTATGCGATTAAAAAGCTAAAAAGTATAACGGAGAAAAAAGGTTCCGTTATATATACTGCGATAGCAATTACAAATATTGTAACCAGTATTGTGAATTTACTGAAATTATCCCCGCTACCCATATAATGTAATAAGAGTAGCCTGGGTCATAAGATTTCTCGCTATTTTAGTTCTGATAGTTTCTGATATCTTAGTTTCCTGAAATCTTAGTTTCCTGAAATCTTTTTTATTTGCTCTGGTTATTTTCAGTTTCGTAGCTCTGTTAAATAAATCAGAATTACAGCCTGTCTTTTTCAAACTATCTGCCGTATTATTCAGGGCATTGCGACCCAGGACACTCACGGATATACTGCATA
>NZ_DAVG01000094.1 GCF_002505485.1 Methanosarcina sp. UBA5
TAGGAATACACTTGTTTACTCCGACTACGGCACCATTAAATGCAAAAAAACTATATAAAACACATAGGCACTTTTCTCGATGTCTAATGATATCGATTTTAAGCTTAAAAAAGTGTTACTAAATGAAAAATATAAATGCCTTTTATAAAGAACAGGCTATGCAACTATAGGAACCATTGGTCAAATGGGAGTTTACCAAATAATAAAAAGTCTTGAAATAATTTTGAATTTCAAGACAGCTTATCAGTTATTCACCTCAAGGTTAAACTTAATTTATCATAGAGTGCCCAATAGGAAGTTTAAGATATGTTTTAGCTTCCGATAGTGCTATTTGTCTCATTAAGAGCTTCGCGCATAATACTTGCAATCTCTGTAGCATTTCCCGTCGCCCAGCAGTGCAAATAGAATAGTCTGGGCTGCTCGGTTATCATATGGCTGTGCAGGGCTGTGATCTCAATACCTTTATTTGATAGAGTCTGCATTACAGGCTCCACTTCGTTTTCTTCTAGTACAAGTTCGCCGATAACTGCCGCATTGCTATTCCCGATAGGCTGGAAATGTATCAAGGTTGAAACGTCCATAGCCGGGGATAGTACATAGCCGTTCATGCGTATTTTATCGGCTCTAGGTATATCAAAGCCATAATCTCCTCCTTCGGTAGAGCCTTTTTCCCCGAAAATCTTATCGAGTTTGGTAGTATTAATGCCTTCATTAAGGAAGCTCTCTTCACTTTTAGCAGGAGGTTTTCCGTTAACATAATCAGTAATACTGCGGATTTTCTTGGCCATATCTGTAGAATCGCCATAACCGTGTATGTGCATCCACAATATATGTGGTGACAGTCGTAGCAGATGGTTATGTAATGCAGTTATCTGGAATCCTGACTGAAGAACCATCTTTGTCACGTTTTTGACTTCCGTCTCCGTAAGCCCGATTTCACCAACCATCATTGTCTTGTTTCCGACTCTCATAAAATCGAAATCATGAGTTCGGTCAGAGGCAGTATTCAGTGGTATTCCGTCGAGTGTTACCTTTTCACCCATTGGTATGCTAAATGTAATGGCATCATTAGGTTTAAGCTCGCTTTTTACGCCCATGGTCTTTTCTGTTGATGCCCAGTAACTGTCACTAACATTCTTGTCATCCGAACTGTTTACCGTTTCAGTATGCGGAGCTTTTGCTGAAATTTCACCAACTATCGCTACACACAGTAATAAAGCGATGAATGCAGTAGCTAATTTAATAGTCTTTTTACTCATCTCATACATCCCCCATTAGAGTACAAAGAATTAATAAATATATAACTCAAAATTTATAAATCTATACGCATACTTTATGATGCTTATATATATTCTACAATGTAAACGGTTTAAAAAAACGAGGTGCTCAACCAATTCAAAATCCTTAACGTATGATTTCATCCGTTTCTCGACGTGCTTCCATTCTGATCATTTTCTTGACCTCTATCCAAAAAGTTGTGACTATTACCATTATCAGAATAATTCCCCATACCGAAAACGGGAGAAAAGTAGTCTTCAAGTATGGGAACACAACGGGAATATTTGTCATTGTTACGGTCAGTACAATCATTCCGGCAAGCCATAATGATGCGAAACGGTTTGAAAAAATACCCTGTTTCAGGAGAGGAAGCTTTCTTTGCTTCATATTTAGTGCAAGGCAGATATGTCCAAGTAGCCAGGTTGAGAACGCTGCAGTCTGTGCAAGGACAAGATCATCTGTCTGGAAATATAAGAAAACATAAAGAACAGTTATTCCTAATGCGAGTCCGATACCATTTACAAAAATTTTTTCCAATATAGTTGATTTCAAGTATTCTTGAACATTTTCTGGCATACGTTGGAGCAAATTAGGTTCTTTCTGCTCAGTAACGAATATTGTTGAAGAAGCAAGATCCATCAGCAGCTCAATTATAATTATGTGAATTGGATTAAGAGGAAAAGGAATTCCAAGTATTAAGGGAATCAGGAAAATTGAAAGCAGTATTGCTTTAGCGGTAAGATAGTATGTAAGTCCTTTCTGGAAATTGTCCAGAGATTTCCTGCCATTTGTTATTGCTTCTGGAATGTGAACATAATTGTCATCAGTTAACACAAGATCGGCACTTTCTTTTGCGAGGTCAGTACCCATTTTCCCCATCGCTATGCCTACATCAGCTGATTTTATTGCAGCGGCATCATTTATGCCATCCCCAATCATAGCAACTTTTTCCCCATCGGCTTGGAAGGCCTTTATCAGCTGAAGCTTCTGGAGTGGAGCAACTCGTGCAAATACCCTAGTTTTCTTTACTACTGCCCTAAGCTCGTCGTCTTTTAGGCGTTCGATCTGATCGCCAGTTACTACTTCTCCGCTTAATCCAATTTTTTCTGCGACTGCTTTAGCAGTACCCGGGTGATCCCCAGTAACAATAACCGTTGTTACTCCAGCCAATTCAAGTGAAGTTATGGCTTCTTTCACGCCTTCCCGAACTGGATCTGTCAATATTGCAAGAGCAACGAAATCCAGATCTGTTAGCCTGTCAGTCTCTAGTTTGTCTAAAAAGCGCACAGCATAAGCAACTACACGTTCTCCGGCAGCAGTTTCTTTTTCTAAAATCTCAAGCAATTTCTCCTTTTCTTTTTGGGGAAGGTTTGAACTGTTGATAAGTATTTCAGGTTTTCCTGCTATCGCATGGAGAAAGCTGTTGTCTTTTTTGTATACAAGTATACGCCAAGGCTGCCCTCTAGCAAAACCAATGAATATATCAGGATGAATTTTTTTACCTTGAGTTCCGCCAAGTGCTTCAAAAACCGCCTCGTCTGTAGGATCCCTAGAATGCTCTGGAAGCGATAGAAGAACTTTTTCTTTCACAACGGATTGTTCTGATGATTTTTCTAATTCATTCCCATCAGCAGAAATAAGTTTTTCAAGGCGTATTTTGTTTTCTGTTACAGTTCCCGTTTTATCTGTTACTACAACAGTTACGAAACCAAGTGTTTCCGTACCTCTCAAACGTTTTGTTATAATATTTTCTTTTGCAAGTTCAAAGGAAGCCAGTGCAAGTGCCATCGTAATTATAATTGGTGGCTGTCCTGGAACCATCAGAAATGTCAAAGCTAACCAAGTAATAACCATTTGCTGAAAATCCTGACCTCTCAATACTCCTATGCCAGGTACTATAAGACTAACTGCAAATGCAACGACTGCAAGCATTTTTGCCAGATTTATCATGGTAATTTGCAGATAGGTGTTTTCTTTTTTTGTTATTTGTACTTCTTTTGCAATTTTGCCAAATTCACTTTTCTCTCCAACAGCAGTAACAAGCACAATTCCTTCACCATCAAGGACGACGGTGCCCGAAAATACGGAGTTAGTTCTCTCCGTAAGTGGCGCTTCTTCCGGAACCTCAGATTCAGCATCTTTCCTTACAGAATTTGATTCGCCTGTTAATGTGGATTCATCAACAACCAAGCCTTTGCTTTCAATGATTCGACCATCAGCAGGAACACGAACTCCTGAGGATAAAACAATTAGATCCCCAACTACGAGCTCAGATGATGCTATCTCTGATTTATTTCCTGCTCTGATAACAGTTAATGTTGGTTGTGCCAGTGCTTTTAGTTGCTTGAGGGTACGATCGGTTCTTGCTTTATTAATCAACTCTATGAAAACATAAGCAAGGACGACAAAAACCATTACAGCGGCTTCTAAAAATTTGGAGAATATCAAGGAAAGAACTGCTATAGAAAGAAGAAGCAGCATCATGGGTGATTTAATTCCTTCAATAAGAAGAGAAAAAGTACTGGAAGGTTTGAGTTCAGCAAAGGTATTTTTACCAAATCTCTCAGCATTTTTTGGAACCTGTGTTTCTGAAAGACCTATTTTTATGTTAGTATTGTAAAAATTTGCAAGATCTGAGATTGGACAAGCCCACCATTTCGACATATCTGCCATCCACCCACCAATAATACGAATATGCTAGACTAATATAAAGATCCTTTTTATTTCGGTTCTGTGTAGTCTATGAGGGTTGAGATAAATCTTCGGTACGCTCTAGGGTCAGTTCGAAGGTCAACCCTTATAGATTACACAATACCTGATGAAGCTTGTATCTGCAAAAAACAAACAAATTAGACAAACTGTTGACTTTTTCAGTTTTGTGTATGTTGAAACCTAAAGGTTTACATCATGTTCAAATTTTAAAAACTGTACATTTTTGTAAAAATTTAATTTGCAGGATGCTTCGATATACGAACCTTTTTGCCATAGAATGTTCGTATTTTAGGAGAAAATCTCTCATTTTTCTATCAATTTTTAGAATATTCCTCAAAAAAATACGAACTTTTTAATATTTTGTTCGTATATCACATCTCATGGATAATGGACTTGTTACCTCTGATGGGACAAAGGTTCTCACAGTTGCGGAATATGACCAATTTGTTAATTTCATTCCAATGAAGTTCAGGCCTATTTTTGAAGTCAATACAATTACAGGCCTTCGGTACGTGGAGCTTCAAAGGTTACACGAGCATGAAGAATGGTACTATACTGAAAGAAACCAGATTATCCTTCCTAAAGAGGCACAGAGGAAAGTAAAACAAAAACTTGTTAAGAGGACCATAGACAAATTACCGGCTACATTTCCCTATCTTTTCAAGGCTTTCCTAGAGTGCAAGAAACCACCAGCACGTAATACCTGGTTTGAGAACCTTGAAAGATGGAGCTACAAAGCTGGTATTATTCCAAAGGTCAATCCAAAGACTCCTAGGAAAACAATTGAAAGTTGGATGTTGAAAGCAGGAATACCAGAAATTGAAATATACAGCAGGCAAGGACACGACCCTATTACCAGTCTTAGACATTACCAGAGTCTTTCTTTTACAGATTACGAAATGAGGGACATAGAAAAGAGGCTCATAGAATGGGGAATTCTTAGAGGGAAAATTTGAATGGCTTAATAAAAATACTAAATTGTTCCAAAATATATAAATAGAGTGTGATCTGCTAATATTGGATGGAGATCACAAATGGAAAACAAGATAGAAGAAGTCGAGAGGGATTATATAGAATTCAGGAAAGAAATGGAAGAGGAAGAAAATAAAGAGAGTAAAAACCAGCATAAAAAACCAGATGATGGAAGATATTCGTGAATTAAATTAACAAGTCAGCCCTACAAGTCAGCCCTTATTCTTTTTTGCCTTTCGCTATTGACCGCTCTATTTGCTCTTTAATTTTCTTCACTCTCTCACTTTCCTTCTCATCTGCCGGTTCAATCCATGGTTGAGTGATACGCCGTGTTATCCTGCCGCTGAGAGGAGGTTCAGGGTAAGCTCCTAGATCGTAAAGGGAATAACCGTGGAAATTCACTGGCTCTTCCTGATAACACGACCACACAGCTTGTCTAATTATTTCTGGATCTCCCTTAAATTGAAGATCGATTAGGGTAACTTGCTTTCGGAAGCGTTCGATGAACTCCATCGGCAAATTGAATAGAAAAGGATGGGGCGAATCTGTTCCAATAATACGCTTTTTTTCATCAACGCCGTTTGAAAACAAAGCCTTCATAGCTTCTCCGGTTAGATGCCCAGGGGATTCTGGTCCCCCGAGAATTAGGTAACGAATATTCGGATTAGCAACGATATTGCATATTATCTTCTCAAATCCAATATTCTCTGTTTGCACCGTTCCAGCAAGCGCCGCTCCACTTTCTATCCCAGCTCGTACAAGCTTTTCAACTTCAGGTGGAATCTTGTCGGCATCAGTTTTCAAAATAACCGCAATGGCAACAGGAGAAAAATCATTTCCTCTTAGATACCTGCCTTCCTCTGGAGGATAATCTGGATGTGGACTTACCTTTAACATGTTATTCCCCATTTCCTTTATGATATACAATATTATACTTACTTGTTATAAATGTGTGTAAAATGGATTTACATTTACAGTAGCTGTCAAAGAGATTTCAACGAGTTGGTATTAAAGCAGATTAAAGTTTGAGAAATAAATTGGGTTCCGTTGCAAAAAATCTGATTATTTTACAAAATCAATGAAAACATTCACAATTAGGAGAATTAATAATTATCTTTGCCTAAAAGATAGTACATAAAAGTATCAATTATATCCTCAAAGTATAAAAAAAATATTTTTGCAACGGAACCAAATTTCCTAATTGTGAATGTTTACACTGATTTTAACAAAGCCAGATTTTTTGCAACGGAACCGGTTTTCTTTCTCTTATCATAAATTTTCATCTTGATTTCCGATATACCTATATCTCATTTCCTAAGAACTCCAATGTTGGTATTTTTAGATAATTTTTTGATTATGCTTTAATTAAATATATATAGTATTATTTGTATAACATAACACTAGGATATTAAAGAGTTAATGTTTTAGAACATTAAAGAGAAAGCAAATTCCTGCCACAGAATTCTATGGTTTCTTAGGAAATTAGATATATACATATTCTGTTTTCTCACCTACAAAATACACTTGGGTGATAATTCTTTACTTCCTCTATTCTCTCATCTTTATATAGCATTTGAAGTGCCTGTTCTTTTGATGTAATCTTCGTAATTACTTTCTTTCTTCCTTTTATTCCTCTGAAATCATTGAACCCTTCTAAAATTCCAAGCTGATTAAGTTCCGAAATAAGATCTGTAACTCGTCTTTGTGTAAGTACATTTATATCAATTTCATAAGCAAGCTTTTTGTACACCTCGTAAATGTTTGCCGTTATATTTTCCTGTGGGGAATCATACACATAAATACAAGCCAACAAGACCGCTTTAGACTGAGTTGAAAGTGTCTTGATAACCTCGATGGCTCTATCTACTTCTATTTTTGCACAAGAATCTTTTACATCTTGTTCTACTAAAGTTGATTCATTACGAGCTTCTGCTAGTTCTCCTGCTACTCTCAATAGGTCAATGGCTCTTCTAACATCTCCATAATCCTGAGCAGCATAGGCGGCGCATAAGTCAATAACCATTTCCGGTACAACATTAGGCTGAAATGCCATCTCAGTTCTAGCTCTCAGAATATCTGCAAGCTGCGTTGCATCATAAGGCTTTATTATCAAATCATTTTCACAGAGCACGCTTTTCAGGTGAGGTGGGAAACGATCTCTCAATTTTAAATCATTTGTTATTCCTATGATAGTTGGAAATTGCCCTGAAGCCTCAGATTCAGTTCTGATTATTTTATTAATCATTTCGGGCTTGTCGGCTTTGTCTAACTCGTCTAATACTATTATTATAATTCCCTGATAGTGATTTATCAGGTACTTGAGGTATTCATTGTGTTTATCTGTAGAATTCCCTATAATCCTTCGAGGTTCGTCTGACGGGATCTCCTGAACAAGTTTTTGTAAAATAGCATGTTCAGTTTTTATCTCATCACAGTTAATATTGATAACACAGAGGTCAATACCTCTTTTTTTAACTTCCTGCTTCACTAAGTCTAAAACAAGTTTTGTAATCAGAGTTTTTCCAAGTCCGGGTTTTCCATATATGAAAATGTTATTAGGTGACACTCCCACAAATATATCTTTTAAATATTCAAAGTAAATTCTTATTTCTTCGTCTCTGTGAAGAATATCATCTATTCCTTTTAGGGTATAGTTAGGTTTCAGTACCTGCTTATTTTTGAATAAGCGAGAACTTGACGCAATTATTTCTTCCAATGTGTATTTCTGTGCCACTTTTATATCTCATTAAAATTTATTATACATTATATGGTTAGGAAGCATATAAAACTTACTTTGTTTCCTAAGAAAACATTCTAATTACTGCATATGAATTTCTTAGGAAATGGGATATATATACAAGTCATAAAAGAATACTTTAGTTATGTTTTATCTTGGTAATAATTTATATAATTATCAAAAATAGTTATTACCAAGATATTCAATTGTATTCTTAAGAAATGCAATATCTGTTCTAAGTTTTTCGAAGAATTCCAGTTCCGTTGCAAAAAATCAGAGCATTTTACAAAATCGTTGAAAACCTTCACAATAAGGTAATTTTTCACAATAAGGTAATTTGAGT
>NZ_DAVG01000095.1 GCF_002505485.1 Methanosarcina sp. UBA5
AAAGTAAAGCACAACAAGGATAAACACCACAAATCTTTTTGGTTTAGCAATGAAAGATACTGGATCCCTGGCTACTGGTTCTGGAAGTAAAAACGTATAACCGTAGCTGAAAGTTGAATATAAATAAAAAATCCTAACTGGCTGATGTTTAAATGTTTACATTAGCCAGTTGTGCTGTTTTCTTTTTCTAATTCTAATCACTACTATTGGATTTCTTGTGATAGTGGTGTTTTAAATAAGTAATTCTGGCTCTTCGCTGTTTCGAGTGGGTAACTACCACCTATCTCTTAAATGTTAAAGTAACATATCTAAAATATATAAATATTCGTTATTGAAAACCAAATTCAAGCTTGATATTTCTCTTTTTGACTTGGCTACTTTCAAACTCAGCAATTATTTTAACCCATACAAAAAGCGAAGAGCCGTAATTCTCATCCATATCCAGCTGATATTCCAAAATGTCTCAGCATGGCTCCAAACAGATGAGCTTTAGCACCATATTCCATGACCAGATTCCAGAATCTCTGATGTCTTACAGGTGACTCTCATTTCCCCTATGTCCTCGGAATGATGAATCTATCCCGAACAAACTCATAAAACTTCTTAATTTAACTAATTTCATCATCAGTGCATTCTTTTAATTCAAGGCATTTGTCAACAATCAGTTTATGGTCGTAGTCTATGACTTCACTCTTTTTGAGGTAATCTTGAAGATTATTGATTTCAGTGTTCATCTTCTTACTTAGCTATATAAATAACCACTTCAAAAATTTTTCTCTACAAACTTGAATCTTACAGGAAACTACTCTTTTATTAGTACAAATATATAAGCACTCACAAATATCCTTCTAAAAGGATTTACCGAACAGAAGACAAACAGTATTGAAGGATACATTGTTTGATAAGTACTCTTTCAGGATTCTCTTTTCAGGATGCATTAACCGAATCAAGCCAAAGGAGATCCCAAAATTGAGAGTGGGGGCAACGATATGGTAGAGGAAGAAACCTTAGTTGATAAAAAGGTAGAGGATGAAATCCAAATTATGCAAAGAAATGTCGAAAAAGATTTATTCTATGAACAATCCAAAATTCTGGATAGATATTATTCGCTGATAACCCTGATAATTACAACATTTGGTTTCACTATTACGGCTCTCACTTTTTTTCTCAGCAGATTAACCCCTAATATCGGTGAAGCCCTTCGTTCTTATCATGTCTTTTTTTCTTTCTTGTGCTTATTTATGGCTTTTTTAATCTCACTTATTAATGTGCTGGCGATATTTCATCACAGAAAACTAGTAAGAAGAGGTGACATGGTAGTATATAGGGAATATAATGAATTGGTAAATAATAATTTGAGATTATATCTCGATATCTCAAGGCAAAAAAATTACTATATAATTGCAGTTACTCTTATTGGACTTGCACTCACATCTCTCTTTAACCATTTTTCGCAGCATCGTGTTGTAGCCGTTGTGCTTACAACTGGATTTGTTTTGATAGTATTGTTGCTAATACGCAATTCTCGCAGATATCTGTCCTAATTTACGGCAAAGATAGCTTGATGGAACATAAAAGAAGATGGTCTTCAGGATTCTCTTTCAGTATATCTTAGCCGAACTTAGCACGCTTTCAGACAAGAAATACAACAGTGTTAAGGATGTTGTCAAGGAACTCCATATTATTTACATGGGAATTCCTGCGTGAATTTACACCTAAAAAAGTAACTTATTTTCATTTTTTTCGTTTGAATACCACGCAGCAACGGGGTATTTATCTGAAACAAATTATTCAACAGAAGTGGACATATTCTTAAAAATTGTAAGGTTTTCGAGAACCTCAAGTCTTTCCTTTACTCTTCGATAAGAAAATCGGATTGGGAACAACAATTTTCATCGAATCATGCGAAAATAAACTTTTAAATTTCCCAGTAAGGATGAAGTTTATACTGTTCATACACTCTAGTTAAATCATTACGAGTTAAAGTCCACACATCATCATCCAAGCCTTCTGACTCTTCAAATACTCCTTTATCAATTCTAAGGAGATAATCGTCTCGATTTGCTTCAAGAGCTTCCCAAGGAACGGCAAATAATTTACAGGACATACCAAGAAAACAATCACAAGCAAGTACTACGTATGCTATTCTTCCCCGTTCAGAGTCAATCATGACTTCTTCAATCTTTCCGAGTTCTTCATCTTTAACAGTTAAGACTCTAGATCCTTTTATTTCAGTTGCCGGCACAAAAGTCATTTTCTTCATGACTTGCGTTTCTTCAACTATTCCCATACACCTCAACTCCCAATGTGTTATTCACTAATTGTCTTTTATTCCTCTCTTTCAAAAGTACAGAGAAGCGTTACATTCTTTCCGCCTGCCCTTCTCCATTCCAGACTTAAACATATAGGTTTCCTTTCCTGATTACCCCCATGAACTATTCTATCAATAAATAATTCATTATAATATACACTCCTTACGTACTTGAGGTTATGTCCACCAGTAATTAAAATGGTGAGCAAGAGAATGCCTATGAATTTTCCCAAAATGGAGGTATTTTTGCAAATTCATTGCTAAAGTACAGCCTGAAGAAATAGTGATAATTTTTACCAGTATTTGATTAATAATGAATCATTTTTGAAAAGAAAAAAGAGAAGTGCTTAAAGCTCGGAGTGAGCTTAAGAGCATGTCTTCCCTACGCTGTGCCGGATAGTAACGGAAATAAAAAAGAAATTAAAGGAAGGAACCAGAATTGTTACATACCGGCTTGAGCTGGAGATCATCGGGTATTTTATCAAATTGATGAAGCCGAAAATGAAGTGTACGTTTTTGATATTCTGACCGCTGAACAAGCGCATAAGAACTATTCCTATTTATACACAAAGTGTAAATAAATATAGTGGCCAAATAAGAAATGTAGTATGACTTGTGTTTAAATGAAAAAATTCTTTAATATTGTTCAATATTTTCTACATCATGACTAAATTTGTAGCTCCAACTTTCCATTTGCCTGCTTTTACTTGTCCTCATTGTGGTGTTCTTGCCCAACAATGGTGGCGGAATGTTTATAGTGAAGTTCCGGATGGTGAGACTTATCTTGTTGATTTCTTGAAATTCAGTACTTGTTTGAATGATGATTGTAATGAAGTTTGTATTTGGTTAAATGGAGAACTTATATACCCTTTAGGCTCTTTAGCCCCCCTTCCTTATGATGAGATGCCTGATGATGTGAAGAGTGATTTTTTGGAAGCTAGGCTTGTCGTTGGACTTTCCCCAAGATCTGCTGCTGCTTTGCTAAGACTTGCATTACAAAAACTGATGAAACACTTAGGTGAGCCTGGAAAGAATATTAATGATGATATTAAGAGTTTAGTAAAAAAAGGTTTACCTTTGGGGATTCAAAAGGCGTTTGATTCTTTACGTGTGTATGGAAATGAAGCTGTTCACCCTGAAGAAATTGACTTAACAAATGATAGTAAAACAGTTTTAAAATTATTTGGCTTGATGAATTTAATTGTGTATCATATGATTATTGCACCGAAGGAGCTTGATGAATTATTTGAAGGTATCCCTCAGAAAAAGAAAGATGGAATCGTAGCTAGAGACTGTAAATGATCTTATTTAGCGGAAAAGCAATTGAAATATCAGGATAAAAGGATAATCTATGACTAAAGTTTTAGGCGTTATGTCCATTAAAGGAATATTAGAAGTTAGGCCATTAGATGATATTGAATATCAGAAATTTGTAATTGCAAGAACTAAATTATTTGAATTTTCCAAAAAACAAGAGCTATTTAGGCTTGTTGATGCTAATTATATGGAGTACAAGAATGTTCTAAATCAGTATTTCAAGATACATTGTGAAAACTCAGATATACATGGGACATATGTGGAAAAAATGGTGTTTAATATAAATAGACTTGTACTTAATTTTCTTTCGGCTGTTCGTACATTCTTAGATCATGCCGAAACAAATCTAAAAAGAAAGTATGGAGAAAACTCAAATAATTTTCAAATTTTTGATAAAGCTTGCTCTTCGTGTTTTGACCACTATTTTTCCTATAGGTTTCTGTATAAACTCCGGAATTATTCTCAACATGTTGGAATGCCAATTATTGGACTAGAAACGTCTTCTGAAATGGTGAGTATTAATCCATTAGAAGCTGATCATATGTTGAGAACGATTACTTTGAAGAATGATTTATTGAAATATGATAAATGGGGTAAGGTTAAGGATGAAATATTTTTCCTCCCTGATAGAATTGATATCAATCCATACATTGATGAAATGATGCATTGCATTGATACAATTAATACCACTCTTTATGGGAAGGAAGAATTTATTGAATTACTTCAATATACAGCGTTTTTAGACAAATTAATAAAAGAAGCAAAAAGTAAAGACGGTATACCATGTATATTCTTAAAAATAGAAAATATTACTGATACAGAAAAATCGAGCCTTCTTTTTTCAGAGAGATTAAGACTCACTGTTGACCAATTTCCGTTTAATGCTATGGAATTAATTGATTTGTTAAATCTCCGCTCTCAAGGAAATTCTCTGAATTGAAGAACTTCAATTAATTCCACACAGCTTTATCCTACACAATATTATTAGAAATTTTGAAATTATCTTTATTCTTCAGCCCTACGAATCCGTTTTCCACCAAACGCATGAATAGTTCTCGTCCCAGCAATACACTTTCCCCACTGTTCGGTTCCCCTTGGAATGAATAATTCATCCCCTAGATTAAGAACAAACTCCTCGTCATTTAATATTGCTGTATACTGGCCACTAACACAAACCATGTACTCATCAAATTCGTGAATATGTTTCTTAGAAACCCTGCCCGAATAACAGGTCCAGAAAGCCATCTGGCTGCCGCCTGCCCCTTCGTAAAAATAACCGTCAATATCCTCAGTATTTTGCTCTTTACTGTTGATATGATTCCTTTTGTTTTTCATAAACTCCGGGAAATCTTTCATGCCTGAAACCTCCTAGCATTTAAGTAATCTATATAATATCAAATCAATGCATGAATTGTAACGCCAAATCAAAAAAACAACTCATAGAAAACTTGTATTCCTTGTTCGCAAGTTGAGACAACGTAAAGCAGTAATTGCAAAAATATCATAGTATTTATGCTATTGATTTTCTATTTAACATAAACACGGGTTTGTATTAACAAAAACAGTTCAGTATCAGTAAGCATTTCAGTATATTTATTACTTTAGCAGACATCAAACTATTGAGGTGAAAAAATGCCAGCGAGAAAAGTAAAGAATGATAATAAAGAAAGAGAATTAATGGAAAAACTAGAATCAATAGAAGAAAAAAGAAAAGATACAGCAGAACAAATAAACATAGAAGAGGAACCCGATGAAAGTAAAAGGCCTAAATAAACAGTATGTTACAAACAAAAAAAAGACTTGATTTAATATTTTTCATGAGTTAAATTCATCTATATTTATATCTCTTTTTAAATAGAATCAAAAAAGAAAGAAGAAGAAACCTTTTTTATTATTGCCGTATACTGGTCACTAACACAAACCATGTACTCATCAAAATCATGAATATGTTTTTTAGTTTACAATTTAGTAGCCATGAGTGAAACCAGATTAAAGTAATTTCCACCCTCAGCCTTCATCATTCCAATATCTCTGCGAGCATATTCATTGTCGCACAAAAGCCAGTCCTGCCAGGCTTCTTCTAAACACTTTAACTCCTTGCACTCCTGAATCCTTACCGAATCACAAGCTTTCCATAAATTATGCCACCAATCACATGAGTGTAGAGTTAAACTCATATCATCAAACCAGTATGGCTGTAACTCCGCCGGGACTCCATTTGTAAATTCCTGCTTCAAGCCCGGAACTGCAACTGCTATTTGTCCTCCTTTCTTTACAAGTGGAGCAAAATACTTTGTCAAATAATCTTCTTCAATCCCAAAATAGTGATAAGCATCTACACATACCGCAACGTCAAAAAACTCATGAGCAAACGGTAAATCATGAGCCTCGGCATGGATTGGAATTATTTTATCTTCCAGTCCCATTGACTTGATTCTTTCATAATTCTCGGTTGCACTGATCCAGAGGTCAGTTGCAAAAACTGTAACGCCATACTCTTCTGCCAGGAAGATTGAAGTTAACCCTCGCCCGCAGCCAAGATCAAGTACTCGCATGCCTTTTTCAAGTTTTAAAGACTCCGACAATTCCTCAACGATTTTCATTGAGTTTGGACCCATCATGTTTTCTTTAAGAAAATCAGTATCATATTTGCGGCTCTTTTTAAGCATTACTTGAACACCTTTCGCTTATTTATTCCACTTATTCTATATAGTTTGATCTTTATAATCCTGCTATAAACGACATGGTATACTCTAGAACCGCCGCAAAATATCACAACCAGTAATCTTACTAACCACTGACAGATCTTAATAGTGTCGCATAAATAGCAAAATGTCATACAATATCAATCGTAACTATTCAGGATCGTTAAATCTTTGAAGATTGACAAGACATTAGCCTGTGGTAAAAAAGAAAATAGAATGATTAAATTTGGATAAATAATTTATTTTTTTTAAAGTGGAGCTACAAACGCACTTAAGGCATCTTCTAGAAGGCTTACTGCGCCCCTATATCCAGCATAACCCCTATCAATTACAATTCTATCTGTAAAAGGGAAAGACACGCTTAGTTTTGTCGCTCCGAGCTTTGCTGCAAGATCTTTATCAAGAGAACTGCCAAATATGAAATTTGGAGCTTCTTTTTTTACAGAGTCCCAGATTTTTCCGGAATCTGACTCAAATACAACCTCTGGGGAAAGATTGTTCTTAAAACTAAGTTCTTTTTTAATTGAATCTTTGTAATCTTCCGGAACATCATCTGTTATCAGAGCAAGTGAAGGAATCCATCCAAACTCATTTACAAGGAATTTATTGAGGGCTATTGCATAGTTTGAATCCGTAATGGTTACAAATCGGAGCTGCACATCAAAATCCGTAACAAAATCCGCGACTTTTTCAATAGATTTATAGGTTTTCTTTTCTTCCTTTGCAGTAATATCACTCACATCTATCCCAAGTATAGCACCAACCTTTTCCAGGAACGAATTTGTTTCAGTAACTCCTATTGGGAGCGGATTAACAATATAAGGTGTTCCGAATCGTTTTTTTAATATTTCAGCTGCTTTAACACCGACCCAGGGTGATAATACAATATTCAAAGCAGCAGAAGATAAGTCCTCGATTTTCTTTTCGTTAAAGAGCGTGTTAACTTCTAAACCGATACTGTTTAGTATCCGTTCAATCTCTGCAAGGCTTCCTTCCCAGAACACATCCTGAGAAGGTACTATCCCAAGTATATTGACAAGCCTTTCCTCTTTGAGTCTTTCTTCAACTACCTGATCAATGAACGCGTCCAGAAGGATCTCATAACCTATATAGCTTGAGCCTTTAAAACCCGCAGTTTCAGCGTAGATAACTGGTTTATCTTTAAAGTTACGTAATACTCCTTTCACATCATCTCCAATAAGTTCTGCTGTACAGCCAGCAAGTACTACATACCTATCTCCCTCAATAAGCTCAATTGTACTTTCTATCTGCTCTTTCAGCCGCTTTTCTCCTCCAAACACAACTTCTTTTTCATAGGTGTTTGTACTTGGGACACTTACTCCTCCAATCCATCCAGATCCCCTAAAACCTCCAGTAAAACTCTGTCCGTAGAATAACTGAACACCGCATCCAGGTCCAGAGTGAATAATTGGGACACTGCCTTCTATAGCCATGATAGTGCTTAAAGCACCTCCAAGGGCACATGAATATCTTGGCGTCTCAATAATTTTGCTCATAATAATTCCTCCCCTTTTTGGTACTTGAATGGATTTTCACTTAACCAGCTTTCACGATAAATTGGTTTTGAATGTGCAGCAAGCTTTCTGCTGAATGAGGGATTATTGAGTAAGTTAAGTATTCTACTCCCAAATGAGATAACACCATTATAACCAGCATATATGACCGATAAGTTACAAACCATAGCTGTGGGAATTCCTTTTTTTGCAGCCCAAACTGTTTCTCCAATGTGACCGAAATATAAGTCAGGATTTTCTTTACTTAACATATTTATCTGTTCAAATGGCTGTACGTTTGCAACGTTAACACAGAAATCTCCACACCTTTTCTTTAAATTTGCAAAGCTTTCAAAAATTACCTCATCATAGTGATATGCAGTGACTCCCACTATTTCCATTCCAAGATCTGCAAGAAGGTTTGGAATTCCTATTGCCCTTGATTGTCCTGCGCTTACGAATACCCTTTTTCCCTCAAGTTTTTCTCTAAGTTCTTTTATTTTTGGTTCAACCCTTTCTCTTTCTTCTTTTATGACTATTTCCACCTCATCCTCTTTCCCAAGGAATTTCCCAATATCTCTAAGCCACAAATCGGTATTATCAAGACCAATTGGCATTACTTTTTGAGTATATGGTACCTGAAAACGTTCTTCTAATGATTTTGCAAAGTATTCACTGAAAGTTGGGCACATACTTGTAGTAAGGGCTGCCTCAGATGACTTTCCGATCGACTCTGTAGTAGCAAAATTTGGGATGAAATTCGGTTTAAGGCCTAATTTATCCAGAAGTCTCTCTAACTCAACTTCATCAAGTCTTCCAATTGTACCTGGATTAATCACATTGACTAAATCATTCTTTTTTTCTTCAGGTTCCTTTATAAGATGATTCAAGACTCCCTGGAACGATCCATCGTACCCAGAAGCCCATACTTTTGATTTAAATCCGTCACAGTATACAGGAATCACTTTTGCAGATACCTCTCCTTGAATCTTTTTTGTTATGGCGTCAAGATCCTCCCCAATAACTCCAGCAACACATGACGAAAATACGAATATTGCATTAGGATTGTGTCTTTCATCTGCTTCTAAAATTGCTTCTTTAAGCTTATCTTCTCCTCCATGAATAGCCTCTGCGTGAGTAAGATTTGTAGAGATCCATTTCCCAGTTTGTGGTGTTTCTCCTCTTAGAATTTGTCCAAAGCGGTTAAATATATTAATAAATATCAGTGAGCTAATGCATCCCACAGGTGCATGGACAATCATAACAGCATCTTTTATCGTTGCCAATGTTAACAGGGCCAGCCATTCCTGACAGAAAGTTGTCTGGGAGAATGTCCTATCTTTTGCTTTCAAACACTTCCTGTTTGTTAAATTCACAAGTTCACTTGCAGTTCCACCATATGTGATTGTCGTGTTCAGACGATTTTCTCTTATAGGAACTGTGCTTTTGTACACGCTCTTTGCCATTTGATCACTTCTTTAAATTCACATTTATTAAACAATGTATCACATAACGACACAGTATGCGGAAAATTCTCGAATAAGATCTATTTTTAAAATAGTTGGCCATTAAAAATGAGTCTTTTTCTCAAAACTACATTTTGACATGACCCAATCATAACAAAAGGAGGAAACCAATAAGTTCAATCAACAACAGCACGAAAATGTTAAGGATCCGATTATATACGAAGCCAAAGGATGAGCTGATTTGCGATGCCTTAAACCTTTTAAACTCATACTTTTACCTTCTTTAATTCGTATTTTTTTATTTGAGGATTCTTTGTATTTTGCAAATCATAATCATGTTTTTTAATATTTAAACCTGCATTTAAAGGCAAAAAGCGCCTGGTATTTTGTATTAATTTTGTATTAATATATATTGTGGTAAATATACCAAGGAGAAATTACAATTTACTTTCATGAAATATGGAATTTTTTATTCAAAATATATCTTAATAGTGTTATCTAATTACGAGAACTGAATTCCGATAAGTATAATTTTGACAACATGCCAATTAAATAAAATCTAATTGTCTTAATGGAGTAGGTGCGATGGAAAAAACATCTCCTGGAACATATGATACAGATGCAGAAATCAATCCAGAAACAGAAATATACTCTGAATATGGCAGAGAAAAAGTCAAATATAGAAGAAAAAATGCTTTCCTTGCTGCATTATTATCTTGCATAATTCTAGGACTTGGTCAAGTCTATGCAGGTGATCCTCTTCGGTAATTTGCAATAATTGCTGCTTTAGGGATTAGCTTCTGTTTGATGGTTCTTATTATTGAATTTTTTACATTCGTTGGTGCCTGGATATTTGCAATAGTAGATGCATACAATATGGTGAAAAAACAAAACAGTAAATTGGAGTTCCTTAAGTTATATCCTAAATGAAATCTACGCGGTTAAAGTAAGAATCAACATGTGAACACCAAATTGTTCAAATAGTACATATGTAAAACAATTTTGCTGTTTTGATTTTGCAAGCCTCACATGTATTGAAATCTTTAATGAAGAGTTTTACTAGACTGAAAATATTTATTGGGCTGAAAAATAATAGGACAAAATGAATACAAAAACAGGACAGAATAAAGACAAAATCTGAAAGAAGGGAAATTTTCTTTCCCGTCCTTTAGATTTTAGTTTATTTTTGCTTTCATCTTGTCTATTATTATATAATCTTTAATGGCACTTACAGAATCGAAAGGAATAAGGATAAAGTTATCCGCTTTCCTGTACCTGGAAGTATCTAAATTGACATTCGGGGCAACCACCATGTCAATAATATTTCCCCCTTTAATCTCGACTACAACGTTATTCAAAATTCCTATTTCTGTTCCGTCGGTAGCCATTACCTGCTTGTTAAAGAGGTTCTTTGCAAATTCCTTCGACATTTTATCATATCTCCGTTCGCAGTGTGTTATCGGTTTGGGTAAAGCTGGCATTTCACTTTGAAGATTTTATTCCATTTGAAACCAGGATCTTTAAAACTTTTTCCTTTTAAAACTACTCTTCTAAAGAGTTACTGGATTAAATTCTTACCTGTAATTCTTACCAGTAACCCTTACATGTAATTCTTGCCTGTATTTTACCTGTAACCGATATACCCAGCTGTTTCTGTGAGTCTCTGACCTCCCTTGAACTGCGCCTCGATCTTTTCGTAGAACTGAGCAATATTCTCTGTAATCGTGGGTTTTACCTTCTTCAGAGCTTCCCTGAAGTGTCTCATTTCTACATTTTCTACATCGAAGTTCTCCCTCAGGGCAATCATTACAGCTTCCCTGCACACAGACTCAATATCGGCACCAACGTAACCCTCAGTTATATCGGCAAGGGCTTCAAGGTCCACATCGTCAGCAAGGGGTGTATCCTTTGTATGGATCCTGAATATCTTAAGCCTGCCTTTCCGGTCAGGAGAACCTATGTAGACCAGCCTATCAAAACGACCTGGGCGCAGGATTGCAGGATCCAGGAGGTTAGGGCGATTGGTTGCGGCAATTACCACTACATCTCTAAGGGACTCAAGCCCATCCATCTCAGTCAGGAGCTGGTTAAGCACCCTCTCTGAAGTGTGGCTGTCCGTAGATTCCATCCCTGGCATCGAGGCAATCGAATCGATCTCGTCAAAGAAAATCACACAGGGAGCGACCTGCCGGGCTTTCCTGAAGGTTTCCCGGATAGCTTTTTCCGATTCTCCAAGCCACTTTGAGAAAATTTCAGGCCCTTTGACGCTTATGAAGTTTGCATTTGACTCCTTGGAAACAGCCTTGGCTATCAGGGTCTTTCCTGTTCCTGGCGGGCCGTAAAGCAGGATTCCTCTTGGAGCCTTTATGCCCATCTGAATGAACTTTTCCGGATTTTTAATGGGCCATTCCACAGCCTCAATAATGGACTGCTTTGCTTCATCGAGTCCTCCAACATCATTCCAGCTAACTGTGGGCATTTCCACATAAATTTCTCTAAGAGCCGAGGGTTCGGCCTCCGTCAGGGCATCTTCAAAGTTTCTCTTGGTTACAACAATTTTTTCCAGCCTTTCAGGTGGAACTGGTTCATTTTCCAAGTCAAGGTCAGGCAGATTTTCCCTGAGGCACCGCATGGCGGCTTCCTGCACAAGAGCCAGCAGATCTGCGCCTACAAACCCCTGGGTTCTTTCAGCCAGATACATCAGGTATTTATCTGCCTTTTCTTTCCTTTCCCTCTCCAGGGTAGCCTCATCAACTTCGGTTTCGGCTTTCTCGATCTCCTCGGTTTCCTCATCTTTTTCTATGGGCATACCCCTGGTATGGATCTGCAGAATTTCGTACCTGTCCTTGGTATCAGGCACACCTATATGGATTTCTCTGTCAAAACGGCCTGGTCTCCGGAGTGCGGGGTCAATCGCATCCACACGGTTGGTGGCTCCTATAACAACAACCTGTCCTCTCTCTACCATTCCGTCAAGCAGAGTCAGGAGCTGGGCGACCACACGTCTTTCCACTTCCCCTGTTACGTTTTCCCTTTTTGGCGCAATGGAATCGATTTCATCAATGAAAATGACCGATGGCGCATCCTGAGTTGCTTCTTCGAAGATCTTCCTGAGCCTTTCTTCACTTTCTCCATAGAATTTCCCTACGATTTCAGGGCCGGCAATGTAATGGAAACTTGCTCCGGATTCATTGGCTACAGCTTTTGCGATAAGAGTTTTTCCAGTACCAGGTGGACCATAGAGAATGACTCCTTTCGGAGGCTCGATATTCAGGTGGCCGAAAAGTTCGGGATGCTTCATGGGCAATTCTATCATTTCCCGGACGCGCATGATCTCATCCCCGAGGCCTCCTATGTCTTCATAGGTGGTTACGCCCCGGGTTGCCTTTTCGTACCCCTGTACCGGCTTTTTGCGCAGTTCGATAAGCGTTGCTTCTGTAATAAGGACAATTGTGTTTAAGGGATCAGTCTCAACAGCAACAAGGGGGATTACCTGGCTTGTAGTAAGGGATTCTGTCATTGGTTGAGACATCGAGTTTATTATAGGAATGATATCCCCCCTAAAAACCGGCCTTTTGAGGATATGCCGCTTTATGATTTCATTTGCATGTTCCCCGAACTGAAGTTCAGGCCCCCCCTGCATCATGCTTTCCGGAAGCGCCAGAATAAGTTTTTTTGCCTCCGGAGCTTCAACCTTTTTGATGGTTACCTTCTCTCCTATAGAAACGCCTGCATTTTGCCGGATGAAGTTATCAATTCTCACTAGTCCCTGGTCCCAGTCCTGCCTGTCAGCTCTCCATACCTTTGCCGTGGTTTTTTTCTTACCTCTTATTTCCACGATGTCGCCTGGCGAGAGCTGAAGCTTCAGCAAAGTTGTAGGGTCAAGTCGGATAATTCCTCTTCCAAGGTCGATAGGATATGCTTTTTCAACCTTCAACTGTATTTCTTCCATAGATCATCCCGAAAATAGTTGTCTTTTTGATTGTAATTGTTATATTAATAATCGAATAAAATAAAAGGACACTGGGTTTTTCTGATTTCTCCGGACTGCATATTATGAAGCTACCCGTTTTGTATATTAGACGTCTTTTTATTTCAATGCCTTTGATCAGGTAGATTTTCACCCCGGAGGGTTTGTAATGGAACTTTTATGCCTCTTGAATTTTCTGTCCAGTCTTCCTATCCAAAGAAGCCCCCTTTATAGCTTGTAACCCTGTCCGGATAATAATTTGTCGGTAAGAGGCACATTTGAGAATCAATTATTGGTTATAGGTACATTTGGTAATCAGTTATTTATATTATATTACCAGGCATATATTACTCCCTATATCTTCCATTTATTAAATAAGTTTACCATAACTCAATTTTTCCTCTGAGGTTTTATATATCTGGAACTTCTGTGTATAAAATTGCTTAATCCTCAAAATAGTCATTTAAATCTGAACAGTGATTTAAACCTGATATCTTTCAAATTTACTATCCTCAGGATCTTAAATTTAGAGTCTTGAGGTCATTTCAAATTATATGCCTGATGAGTACCCAGGAATTGACATCATGAACCTTGAAATTGCGCAGAACAGGATTATTGATTTTATCCGGAACGAAACCCTTAAAGCAGGCGTAGACGGAGCCGTTATAGGCATCAGTGGGGGAATAGATTCAGCCCTTGCCACAACGCTCACCGTAAAAGCTCTGGGAAAAGATAAAGTGCTTGGGATTCACATGCCTGAATCCGGCCTTACTCCTTCTGAAGACAGCAAAGATGCGAAAACTCTTGCAGACTGGTTGGGGATCGAGTTTAAGACTATTGATATTTCAGGAATTATTTCGGCTTTCATGGCTGCAGTTCCAAAGAATGAATCTGCAGACCGGCTCTCCATGGGCAACCTGAAAGCAAGGATCAGGATGTCCCTTCTCTACTTCCATGCAAACCGGATGAATCGTATGGTCATAGGAACCGGCAATAAAACCGAGATCTTACTTGGCTATTTCACGAAATATGGAGATGGAGGCGTTGATCTCGAACCCATAGGCGGGCTTTACAAAACCGAGGTCTGGGAGCTCTCACGCAGGCTTGGGGTTCCAGACCCTCTTATTACGAAAAAACCCTCCGCAGGTCTCTGGGCAGGCCAGACCGATGAAGCCGAACTTGGAATCTCTTACTTAAAAGTAGATGAGGTACTCAAAAGGCTTGAGCAGAACGAAGATCCTGAAACTATTATGAACACTCTCGGGATTTCAACAGAACAACTGAATTCAGTAATGAACCGTATAAAGAGAAGCAAGCATAAAAGAAATGCTCCGCCGCAAGCCTTTTGAAAAAACTGCTTGACCGCAAGCCTTTTCAAAAAAGGCTTGACCGAAAATGTTGCAATGAAAAACTTACCCCGAACGACGGCGTGATCAACCGGCGCAACGGTTGTGGTGCAACGGTTGCGCTCAAGCGGATTGATTTATAAATAAGGCAGCTTTTCTGTGGTTTTAATTTATTGAACGGGCTTTTTTAGCCCGCCGATTTTTTTAGCGGGCAGGGTGAATCTCTATATCAGATCTCTGTTCCCTTACCAGGGGTCTTGCAAGATGTCGGCGGGCGCAGGGTGGGACTTCATATAATCCTGCTATAAGGTTTCTTTTTGTCTCACATAGGATTTTTGAGGTAGCCTGAGTTCCGCATTTTTTACAGCGGAAGCCCTGGGTTTGGCCTGATGATTTCATATGTTTTCCGCAGGTCGGACATACAGGGTTTTCTTCCCTATAAAGGGAGACGATCTTTTTTATTTCTATTTTTTCGATGTTGATGGTTCCGGAATTTACACTTCCAGATACTACAACCCTATCTCCGGGTCTCAGTCTCCTTATAAGCAGCCGGAAGTTCTTTGTGGGTTCGAAGGCTGCACAGTCAATTTCACTTCCTTCCTTATCCTGAATGGGAAAAATAACGTGTCCCCCGTGAATAGTTTTTGGAACTGCAGAAACTGTGCCTTCAAGCCTGTAGGAATGCATATCCCTTATTTCTGCAATACTTTCCGCGGAAAGCAGGTGCATATCAGTACCCTGATTTGTTCTGTATATGGCAAAACGTTCAACAAGCTCAGCCCTGATAAAGGATGCGGCTTTAGTAACTATGAGTGGATTTTTTCCCCGGATTCCGAAAAGCACGGGATCGGCCGAGTGAGGTACACAGACAACAAGTCTGTTTTTAAGATCCACGGTGTCCCAGGTCTCAGGATAAGTTTCCTTGTCAGCCTCAAAGAAACTTCCCTTTTTGATTTCGCGTGGGGTTCCCCATTTTTCCTTTTGCCTGTATGCCAGGTACTCGAAAGTGTGGTCCCATTCTTCGAGGTTAAGCATAGCCCCGCATGCCGCAAGGGCGCCTATCAATCCTCTTCCGTTTTTGAAACCTTTTGAGGGAATTCCGGATTTAGAGATAAGGCTTTTTGCCTCCTCTATTTCAATCACGTCCTTTACGGCTTTTTCCAGAAAGCTCCTGAGGACAGGCTTGAGTTTATCGTAATCTTTTTCCAAGATAAAAACCGTGCCCGGATTAGTTTTTTCGCATTCCATACGTGCAAATTCTTCTATTCTAGACACGACATGGGCAATTACCTTTTCCGGGCAGCAAGTCTTGATTTCCAGCGCTACTGCAGCATTTCCTCTTGTTTTGTAAGGGATAGTGGGATTCAGGCGTATAAGGAGCGGAAGAGTCTCAACAGTTCCGTAGGCCTGAAGATCATCCAGCAGCAGAGCTCCCAGATACGTTGTACACATTCCTTCGTTTGAGTCGGTATCATCAATTCCGATAATCATTTTTTCGGTTCCAGTTTTTGCCTTTTAGTTTCCCATATGCGTTTCGGGTAATTACGGTTTTCGTTACTCTCCGACGTTTTTTCCCATTGTGAGGATTGTCAAAAGTAAAGAAAAATATATATAGATGTTCAAACAGAGATTGATACTGGAATGACAAAAGAGATTCTCATACATCAAATTATTGATGTATTGGCACGTGCAGGTTTTGCACTCTCCGATCGCTGCAATATTCGTCCGAGGAGCTTTGACGTTGCCGCACGGAAAGATGAAACACTATTACTTTGCAAGGTTTTATTTAATATTGACGGCCTGAATGAAGAAACTGCCAGGGAGATGAAGTACCTGGCCGAATACCTTGGAGGCTCTGCTATTGTCGTGGGGGCAAAAACCAGAGACCAGATGCTTGAAGATAGCGTTGTGTATATGCGCTATGATATCCTAGCCCTGAATGTGCAGACTCTCTATGATTACTTTATTGAGAATGTTCCTCCTCTGGTTTCAGCAGCTCCGGGCGGGCTATACATATCCATAGAAGGAGATATACTTAAAAAAGCCAGGATGGACCAGTCAATGTCTCTTGGGACTCTTGCTGCCATGGTAGGGGTTTCCAGGAGAACTATCAGCAAATACGAAGAAGAAGGCATGGACGCTTCGATAGACGTTGTGCTCCAGCTAGAGGATATCTTTGGGGTTGAGCTTGCAAAGCCCATAAATATCCTGAAATCCTGTGGAAGTAGGAAGCCCCGGAAAAAGGTAGAATCCAGAGCCAAAGCTCAAGAAAAGCCCTGCACACTTTTGCCGGAAGATTTGATCCTGAATACCATTTCCATGCTTGGCTATGACGTCCTTCCGACTGCACAGGCACCTTTTAAGGCCATTTCACGGGACAAATCTTCAATTATCCTTACCGGAGTCAGTGAATTCAATACGACCGTGGTCAAAAGGGCTCATCTGATGAGCAGTATTTCCTGCGTCACGGAGACTCAATCCGTATTTATCATAAACGGGCGCTCAAAAATAAAATCCGTAGAAAACACGGTTATGATCGAGAAAAAGGAACTTGACAGAATAAGTGATTCTGAGGAACTCCTTAACTTTATAGAGGAACGTAGAGAAACTCACGATGAAACGTAAAAGTTGAGTTACCCGAATCCAGTCTCGGGAGGACGGTGCCCTTTTCGCTACACTACGCTTCGCTCAAGAGGGCTGAATTATGGGTAAAATGAATTTTTTTTCAATTTTCTTAACTCGGGATACCACGATCTTACAATGTGGGATGCCTTGAAGTTCTTTTCCTTTTGATGTTCTGAGCCCGAGGATTTTTCTAAATTAAGTATTTTCTGGGTGCTCTGTTTCGCGGATTTTTTATTTTGATTTGTGGAGACGGGCAGAAGCTGTCTAGTCGGATAGAGGATAATTCCAAAACCCTAATATAGCACTGTTTCAATCTAAAAGCTTCGATGACTGTAAAGATTGCAGTGCTGGTTTCTGGAAGGGGTTCGAATCTCCAGGCGATTATGGACAGCATTGAAAAGGGTTACATTAAGAATGCGACAATTAATGTGGTTATTTCCAATAAGGCAAATGCCTATGCGCTCGAGCGTGCAAGAAATCACGGAATAGACGCGGTTTTCCTTGATCCGGGCAAGTACGACCGGGATGAATATGATAGGGCGATCCTGAATGTTCTGAACCAGTACGAGACGGATCTTCTTCTGCTTGCAGGTTACTTCCGACTTTTAGGAAACAAAATAATTAAAGCCTACAGGAACAGGATTATGAATATTCATCCTTCTCTTCTTCCGGCCTTCAAAGGACTTCACGCCCAGAAGCAGGCCTTCGAATACGGGGTAAAAGTTGCAGGTTGCACAGTGCATTTTGTTGACGAAGGATTGGACTCAGGGCCAATAATCCTCCAGAAGTGCGTGCCTGTGCTTACCGGGGATACGGAAGAAATCCTTACTGCCAGAATTTTGGAGCAGGAACACGTTATCTACCCTGAAGCTGTCAGGCTTTTTACCGAGGGTAAACTTAAAATTGAGGGTAGAAATGTAGTAACCGGGATTTGAGAAAGCGCTTAAGATCATGTAAAACCGGAATAGATTTTACCGACTAATCATAGTCTAGTTGGCACACCCCGCCGCAAGCAACGAGGTATGTTCGCGTCACCGCTCTAAATTCCGTTAAAGGAAATACTAACCCTAAACAATTAACTTTGAGCAGAAGTTAGTAACCGAAAAATGGAGTTGATAAATTATATTATCATCAACGGTTACCTGGGAAGTTTTCCATCCCCGCAGCCAAGCTAGCGGGGTATCGACGGAAATAACTTCTTTAATCCCTGATAGTTATAAATATTCCAAACTTATAGGTATTCCACAAAGCCATATAGGCCATTATGGCTTTTCAGGTTTCGAAATCTCCTATCTTCAAGATATTCAGGAGCTTTTTGTCGGAAGTTTTGAGACTTTAGAACGAAAAATCCCCATCAAGAAGGTTATAGAGCCTGTTTAAGTACACTCCCGCTTATCCGGTGGTTCTATCGCTGAACGCCGACTTCTTGAGTAACTTTCCAATCTGGAAGGTGATTCCTGTATATATGCACATGTTAGCACTAATCAACTCATCAATCCAAACCACAAAAACTCTTGATTTTGAGAAATTTTAAAGGAATAGGTTACAGGTGATAGTAATGTCTTATATTGAAAAAATTGATCCGGAATTGTTTGAGGCTATCAAGAAAGAAGCCGAGCGCCAGGAGTATAAATTAAACCTGATTGCATCCGAAAATTATGCAAGCAAAGCCATTATGGAAGCTCAGGGTTCGATTCTGACCAATAAATATGCTGAAGGATATTCCGGAAAGCGATACTACGGCGGCTGCGACTTCGTAGACGTTGCTGAAGACCTCGCGATTGCCAGGGCAAAGAAAATTTTTAAAGCAAATTACGTAAACGTCCAGCCTCACTCGGGTTCAGGAGCAAATATGGCTGTCTATTTCTCGGTTTTGCATCCCGGAGATACTATCATGTCCATGGACCTCTCGCACGGCGGGCATCTTTCTCACGGCAGCCCGGTGAGTTTTTCCGGAAAGCTCTTTAATATTGTACCTTACGGGGTCAGTAAAAAGACTGAGATGCTGGACTATTCCAATCTTATGAAAAAAGCAAAGGAAAGCAAACCGCAAATGATTGTTTGCGGGGCTTCAGCTTATCCTCGTGAAATCGATTTCAAGCAATTCCGCGAAATTGCTGACGAGGTCGGAGCCTATCTGCTTGCGGATATTGCCCACATTGCAGGGCTTGTAGTTGCAGGTGTGCACCAGAGTCCTGTACCTTATGCGGACTTCGTTACCAGCACAACCCACAAAACCCTCCGGGGCCCAAGAGGCGGAATTATTATTTCGAGGACAGAAGAACTTGCGACCGGAATTAACAAAGCGGTTTTCCCTGGCCTCCAAGGCGGACCTCTCATGCATATAATAGCCGGAAAGGCAGTAGCTTTTAAAGAGGCCATGAGTGAGAAGTTCAAACAGGATCAGATTCAGACCATAAAGAACGCAAAAACCCTCTGCAAATGCCTTAAAGAGAAGGGTTTTGATATAGTATCTGGCGGCACGGATAATCATCTTATGCTTGTCAATCTCAATAACATGAATATAACCGGCAAGGATGCAGAAGCCGCTATGAGCAAAGCTGGGATTATTGCAAACAAAAACACGGTGCCCTTCGAAACCCGCAGTCCCTTTGTCACGAGTGGGGTAAGGCTTGGAACCCCTGCCTGTACCACAAGGGGTATGAAGGAAAAAGAAATGGAATTAATTGCCGACTATATTGAAACTGCGATTAAAAATGCAGAAAACGATAAGACCCTGTCTGAAACAAGTGGCAAGGTTAGAGAACTCTGTTCAAGATTCCCTGTTTATCGTTAATCTAAGAAGTGGGATGTTTTACCAATGTCAGACGAAGGGTATGAATCACGAATTATAGATGGGAAAGTTCTTGCAAAGAAGATTGAAGATGAAGTGAAGTCTGGAGTTGAAGCCCTTAAAAGTGGCCGGGGAATTACGCCTGGACTTGCTACTGTCCTTGTTGGCGACGACCCTGCTTCTAAAATGTACGTCCGTCTGAAGCACAGAGCCTGTGAACGTGTGGGCATTCGGGCAGAAGACCACTTTCTTCCGGCAGAAACCAGTCAGGAGGAACTTCTCTCCCTGATCAATACCCTTAACAAAGACAAGAATGTGCATGGAATTCTGCTTCAGCTCCCACTTCCGAAACACCTTTTCCCTCAGGAAGCAATGGAAGCAATAGCCCCTGAGAAAGATGCGGATGGCTTTCACCCCTATAATATGGGAAAGCTAATGATCGGGGATGAAGGACTTGTTCCCTGTACTCCACATGGAATTATCCGAGCGCTTGAAGAATATAATGTGCCTATTAAGGGCAAAAATGTAGTTATTGTCGGGCACAGCAATGTTGTCGGAAAACCCATGGCAGCAATGTTCCTTAACCGGAATGCAACCGTTTCGGTTTGTCACGTGTTCACAGATGACCTTAAAAAATACACTCTCGGCGCAGACATCTTGGTGGTTGCTGCTGGAGTTAAACACCTTATCAAAGCCGATATGGTAAAGGAAAGTGTAGTTATTTTTGACGTGGGCATTACTCAGGAAAAAGATGGCGTATACGGAGATGTAGACTTCGAAAATTTGATCAAGAAAGCAGCTCTAATCACCCCTGTTCCTGGCGGCGTAGGCCCTCTGACAGTTTCCATGCTTATGAAGCACGTGCTTAAATGTGCAGAATGAATTTTTGAAACTTCTTTACGAAGGTCTTTTTACCAGGCCTTTTAATCTTTTTTGAGGCGTTAAAGCATTGGTTATGAGTTATTGAGTTAAGGCATCGAGCTCTCAATTTAAGGTATACATTTCTTATCTTACTCATTTCATACTAAAGCAAGAAAAGTTGATTTTCCCAATTGTGCCAGATCAGGAAAATCAACCTTATTCTTCCTATCTTGCCAGTTTACGATATTAGTAGTTGTTTTTATAGACCATTTTCTAATTAACGTACAACGTTGCTTTCCTAATTGTACCAGATCAATTCTACACATCAATATTTTTATGTATTATTGAAGCTTATACTATTACAATAATGTTTACTGCCAATAATATTCAAAATAATTCTTGAGTTAAATTATATAACCTTCGTATTATATAATATTCGGTCGGCGAAATGAGGCTTGTAGCAAGGCTTAAAACCTGCTTTAATGCTTCTTAAATATACACTAAACAAATATACCTGATAAGTCAGCTTATATATATTAATTAATATATGATTACAGTGATTATTAATCCAACCCTGTAATAATCGATCAAATAAACTCCCCCTATCTGGAAGCCTCTGCGGACGGAATAAAGAAGATTTTTCACGGAATGTAGTAAAAAGCGGAATAAATTATATTTTCGCGATTTAAAGGCATATCGTTGAAACCTACGATGATGAAAAAGCTCTGTGAAGCCGGCTTCCGTTAATATCTGCTTACTAATGCTTATTAAGCGCCAGCTGGCGTAATTAAATTAAAACCTATAGAGCCTGGTTGTCAAAAATGGTCGTTGATACTGAAATCTGCGGTATAAAAATAGGAGATAAATACCCTGCACACGTAATGGGTATTATTAACTTTAGCCCTGAGTCCTTTTACGGAAATTCGGTCATAAGCCCTGACTCCGCGCTTGAGACAGCCCTGAAAATGGTTGAGGAGGGAGCGACATTCCTGGATCTTGGAGCTCGTTCAACATGGATACACGCCGAGCCTATTAGCAGGAAACAGGAACTTGAACGTATTTTGCCAGTGCTTGAAGCACTGGAAGGCAATGTTGATGCTGTGATTTCCGTGGATACGATGTTTTCTGAAATCGCAGAAGAAGCTCTTAAAAGAGGAGCTGATATTATAAATGACGTTTCCGGTTTTACAGCAGATCCCAGAATGATTGAAGTAGTAGCAGATTACGGATGTCCTGCTGTTGTCATGGCCTCAAATAAATTGCCGGGTGACCCCCTCGGGATGGATGCCATTATTGAATCCCTTGATTCTATTATACAGGCTGCTGAGTCAGGCGGCATAAGTCCGGAAAAGCTCATACTTGACCCTGCATCAGGCAGGTGGATCGAAGAAAAACTTTCCATCTACGACTTTGAAACTCTTGACGATTTTGAACGCCTTAAAATTTTTGAAAAACCTTTATTAGCAGCTTTCTCAAGAAAATCTTTCATAGGAGATGTACTTGGAAAACCTGCAACTAAAAGGCTCTACGGTAGCCTGGCTGCAGCAGCTATTGCAGTCTACAAAGGTGCTCATATCGTCCGCACGCATGATGTACCTGAGACCGCTGATGTTGTAAAGCTTTCAGGAGCTATCAGGAGTAGGCCAAGTATAGTAAAAGAGGGCAGGTATGAGGTCTCTGTGGTTGAAGTAAAGACACCACAGGATGCAGCCATTGCAATGCGGAAACTTGGGGCTACCGCGACAGGCTCAAAGGTAATGCAGGATAAAAGCATCCATCTTATGCTGAAAATTCATAATCTTACAACTACAGAGGCTTTGATAATAAAACAGGAAATACTTGCCAGGGGAGGGGATGCAGCCCTGACAAGGAATGCAGTTTCCCATGAAACAGAAATGACTGATGTGCTTGTAATGGGCACTCTGCTTCAGCTTTGGCGCCTTGCCAGGAAACTTGAAGGTCAGGCGCGCTCCCTTCCACTTATTGCCGAAATGATCCGCGAATGTATTGCAAAGCGGAGCGATCTGGAATATCGATACTTGAGGTAGTTATGATTATAACTTCAGCAAAACCCCTTGAGGAAATCCTGACCCTGTTAAAGGACGAAGATGACATATTTATTATCGGATGCAACGTCTGCGCTGCAAAACTGAAGACAGGTGGAGAACCCGAAGTGCTTGAGATGATCAGACAGCTTGAGAAAAACAGAAAGCATGTAGTAGGCTGGGCTCTCCCCACCGCAGCCTGCAGTGTCCGGTCTTTTGACTCTCTAGTCCAGAAAAATGAGAAAATAAATGAGGCTCGCTGTATTCTGGTTATGGGCTGCGGTAGTGGAGTTTCAACTGTTGCCAGTGTAACGGAAGTGCCTGTGTTTGGCTCAAACGACACGCTTTCTCTGGGAGGTTCGAGCGAGGGTAAGCTGCTTTCAGACCAGTGTATAATGTGTGGAAAATGCACAATTGGTGAATTTGGGGGAATCTGTCCTAAATCGCGGTGCCCAAAAGGACTTCTAAACGGGCCCTGTGGGGGAGCCATTGACGGAATGTGTGAAGTCAACAGAGAGAACGATTGTGTATGGACTTTGATTTATAATAGGTTGAACAAAATCAAGAGGCTTGATCTCCTTTATACAGTTCATGCTCCTCAGGAGCATAGAATCGATTAAATTCATTTATAGTTTTTTATTTATTTTTTAATCAGATCTATTTCCAGTGCCTGAGACGATATCTTTTACGCATCAATGAAAGTCTGCTGTAACCTCATTGAGTTACAAAAATGGAGCGATGCGGCATTAAAGGTTTTTTGGAAATAATAGAAACAGTGTTAACCGACTGACAGTGAACGATCCCGGAGCATGGCTTTAAATAATTTCATATCTAATATTCTTACTCAATGCTTTTTAATTTACGTGAAAAACTGAATTCCAGCAAATTTCTGGTTACTGCTGAAGTCTCACCTCCCAGGGGCACAAAATTTTCAGTTCCCCTAGAAGATGCTCGCCAGCTCAAGGGTATTGCAGATGCTATAAACGTTACGGACAATCAGTGCTCAATTATGCACATGAGTTCCCTGGCTTTTAGCAAGCTTCTGCTTGATGAAGGGCACGAGCCTATTATGCAGCTTACCTGTAGGGATAGGAACAGGATAGGACTTCAGTCCGATCTTCTTGGAGCTTATGCTCTTGGTATACGGAACATTTGTGTGATGACAGGAGATTTTCCTTCGTGCGGAGACCACCCAGGTTCAAAACCTGTATATGACCTTGATTCCGTACAACTCATGCAACTTGTCCGGAAGCTTGATTCAGGCATTAATTTTGCAGGAAACAATTTGGATGGAGGCACTTCTTTCTGTGCAGGTGCGGTTTCTGGCATAGACCCTGAAAAACCTCTGCAGCTCATAAAGCTTGAAAAGAAAGTAAGGTGTGGAGCTGATTTTATCCAGACTCAGGCGGTCTATGATGTGGGCATGTTTGAGGAATTTATGGAGGCTACAAGCCACCTTGAAGTGCCTGTAATTGCAGGCCTGATTCCTCTTAAATCTCTGGGTATGGCCGAATTTATGAACAAAAATATTTCGGGAATTCACGTGCCTGAAGAAATCATGTTTCGCATAAAAGATTCACCTGATCCTGTCGAAGAAGGTCTCTCAATAGCTTCAGAGACTATAAAGGAGCTTATGAAACTCTCAAGAGGAGTTCATATTATGCCTGTAGGCTCTCATAAAAATACCCCAAGACTGCTTTCTATGGCTGGAATTTCCGGAAAATAATTTTCGTAAAGGTTTAAATCACTCTCTATCCCGGAAGACTCTTTTTCCTCTTTTTCAGCAGTAAGATCTTTTACTTCCTGTATTCCCTGCCTGAGGTTTTTATTTTTCTAGAGCACTTTATCTGGACATATTCTCGAATCTTATTTGGACATTTTTTGCATCTTTTTTGGATATCTTCTTGCATCTTTTTTGGGATTTTGGATACATTTATCAATATCTTCCGGTATTTTACGATTTGATTTCGTATTTATTTTTGATTCAGCAAAGCAATTAAATCATTAGCTTCTAAAGGCAGCAGAGTATGAGTTTAGAAAATACTTCCATCCAGATGTTCGGGATTAAGACCCCTATTATCAGGGAAGGGGACGATATCGTACAGATTATAGATAAGGCTCTGGAGGAAGCAGGGCTTGTCCCTATTGATGGGGATATTTTCGTGCTTGCCGAATCTGCGGTTGGCACGGCGGAAAGAAGAGTTGTCAGGCTTGCAAGCGTGACTCCAGGCGAAAGGGCAAAGGTGCTCGGGGAACAGTACGGGATCGATCCCAGAGAAATGGAACTCGTGCTTCAGGAATGCGATGAGATTTTTGGGGGTGTTCCCGGAGCTGCCCTTACAATTACAAAAGGCGTTCTGGCTCCGAATGCAGGGATCGATGCTTCCAATGCCCCTGAAGGTTATGTGATCCTGCTTCCGGAAGACCCGCGAAAAAGTTCTGAGATTATCAGGGATCGGCTTGAGCAGCTTTACTCATGCAGGCTGGGGGTAATTATAGGAGACAGCAGGACCCAGCCCCTCAGGCTTGGTTGCTCGGGAATTGCTCTTGGAGTCTCAGGCTTTGTGCCTGTGGAGGATGCACGGGGAACTGACGATATCTACGGGAAACCTCTCCGTATTACGTACAAGGCTGTAGCAGATAACCTTGTTTCGGCTGCCGAACTCCTTATGGGAGAAGCCGGGGAAAGAGTGCCCTGCGTGCTGATCCGTGGTGCTCCTGTAAGTATGATAAACGAGTCCCCGGATATGCCAACGATCCCAATGGAAGGCTGTATGTATTTCGGCAACATAATTAAAGGCCATGCTAAGGATAAAAGCAGCGGGAAAAATGTTTAATCCTTAACAAGTTCCCCGATAGAAACAATAGAAACAAATTTTTTTTAACAGTTTGATATTTATATATAAATAATATGGAAATTAGATGAATTTGTTCATGTATTTTTGGAGCTCTCGGGGATCTGATTATGACTGTGCACTCCATCAAATTGAATATCTTTTAGAATTAGCAAGTCTTCTTGCAGGAATTGTCACGCTAGTAAACTTAATAAACGGAGTGCCAAGTCCAGATCCCATTCCTTCAGGAACTTCCATTGGAGAGCCTGCAGCAACTTCTCAATTTTTAAAAAGTGATCAAAAGAAAGGAAAAATAAATAGTCATCGGTTCAAGAAAAGACAAGTTTCAGGGACTTGTCCGTCATAGGGACTTGTCCGTCATGCCGTGAAAAGATAGCTATTATGCTTTTTCCCTTCATACTTAGTAATTTTTTCAGACTCGGCTGTTATTATATCAGTCCCAGTCGAAGTCACGACCACATCCTCTTCTGCGGCCACAGCGACGCCCTCTTCTGAATCTATCATCACAGTCAAAACGGCCACCAAAGCCGCAGCCGTCAAATCCACCACAGCCTCCAAAGCCGCCAAAACCGCCGCCGCAACCATCAAACCCTCTTCCTCTTCCAAATACTCCAAATCCTCCACCCATTGTATTTGCCTCCATGATTTTACGATGTTCTTTTTTGTTCTTTTTATATTTTTTTGCTTTATATTCTTGCTTTATATTCTTAATACTCGTTCTGCATACTGGAGGAGATGATTTTTAAAATCAGGATACAATCTGATCAAATGGAGATGATTTTTAAAATCAGGATACAATCTGATCAAATTCCTCATCGACCTCCCCAATCCTGTAATATACCCACGGCAGTTATTTATAGAAATGATTCATTTTTCTCCTTTCTATTTGAGATAAAATGTTCAACTTTAATTGACATGAGTACAGGTATAAATATAATTATATATTATATAATAGTAATAGAATATTTATTCCTTATTAATAATAACTTTGAAGAATTTGTACTTATTAGCTAAAAAATAGGTTCAGTTTCGTATTAACATCCGAAAATTTTTAATTCCTGCCCAATTAGGCTAACTATAGAAATGTAGTATATAAATGCAGTAAAATGTAGTATATAAATGCAGTATTATGTATGAAATGCAGTATATAAATGCAGTATTATGTATAGAAATGCAGTATTATGAATGGAATCCGAAGAAAACCACAAACTGACGCGAGCAATAAGTAATGCTTTATGAGCAGCTTTATCTCCAAATTGGAATATAGAGCTCTCTGGTATTGGAAAAAATACTTGCAAATTGGCACTTTCAAACCATTATCCGGATAGTGTATTGCGACTATCTCAGTTCTAATTTGGTTTCAATGGATTGTATCGAACTTATCCTTTTTGCGAGATCATACACGATAGAAATATAAATGCAGCGATCAATATAAGACTATTGCACTTCGATATGGAAATAATTCACCTGGGGATTCCAGGGTAGAGCCTGTGGACTTATTCTCGGTAGAGAGAAATATGAAGCAGGAAGAAACAATTGGATATATGAAAAATTATTTCACATCATCGAAGATAGTATACAATTATTGAGTCCCGACCCTGTATTTGGTAAATCCAGCTTTCATGTCGCCTATCATCAGGATTGGGCTTCCGGCAGCTTTGTCGTACAGGCCCTTGAAGCTGTATACGTACGACTCTTCGGTATGCTTCCCGGAATGGATTAAACAAAAACAGAGAAAGTCTCAGACGTTTCAAAATATAAAGGTGATTTTATGAAACCGATGTTATTGGACTTTTCCGCAACATGGTGTGGACCTTGCAGGATGCAAAAACCGATTCTTGAAGAGCTTGAGAAAAAGTACGGGGATAAGGTTGAGTTCAAGGTTGTCGATGTGGATGAAAACCAGGAAATGGCTTCCAAATATGGCATACACGCTGTCCCGACACTGATTATTCAGAAAGATGGGACAGAAGTAAAGCGCTTCATGGGAGTTACCCAGGGCAGTGTACTGGCGTCAGAACTCGATAAGATCCTCTGACCCTCAGTTTTTCTGACAAAAGACCGCCCGGGGTTCCAGAAACCTGGGGCTAATCTTTTTCCATATCCGTTTTTATCTGTTTTAGGGCTTTCTATAATTCCTAAAGTGGAAGAAAGTCTTACTACCTGCATTTCTCAGTATTTAGAAACTGAATATATTTACTAATAGTGTTTTCAAAACTTATTTTAATAATATAAGACCTAAATGGAAAATTGATGGGACTTAATGCTATCGTTTTTTGTTTTTAAATTAAACTATGTAGCTGTTCTCAACTTCTTATAGAAGCCCAGTAAATTCATGTTAAATCGGAAAACAATACCAGAGCAACTATGTATATACAAATTTTGCTGCGGAAAGCGAGTCGCTGAGATCCCGAGCTGAAAAGTTATGAAATTCTGTAGATATCATAATTATTTTATAAGTTTTCATAAAATAAGTTTATAAGTTAACTGAAAAATTTTGATTAAAAAAATGTTTCTTGAATCAAAAATTCAGAATACTATCTAAATAATGTTAGTTTAATGGGATAAATATTTATAGTCAGTATATCCTAATAGTATCAATGTAAAAACGTAAAAAAATTTAAAGTGAGATGAGAAAAACATGAAGATCCGAGTGGTTAGTTCCAGAGAAGAAATATTTACACTTAATCCGAATGAGCGCATTGTTCACCTGGCCTTCAGGCCGTCGAACAAGGACGTTTTGGGCCTGGTTGAGACCTGCCCAAAAATTGAGGTAATTCAGTTACCGAAATCCTATATGGCTACAGTTTCGAAATCCATAGAAATGTTCCTTGAGATGCAGAGAATCCAGCTCATCGAAGGCGACGTCTGGGGCCACAGAAAAGATATAAACGAATATTACACCATTCCGTCCTCAGTGACTGAAAAAATAAAGGAAATGAGATCCGAAGGGATATCCACTGAGGATATTGAAGCAAAGGTTTCAAGGGAAAATATGCTTAACCCTGAAATGGTCGCTTATATCATAACCAAGGAATCCCCTGCCTGAATTTGAGCAGGATAAATACGCTACCAGGCGTTTCACTGGAGATTAAACCGCAAAGGCGTTGAATTTTCGCGTTTTCGCGATCTGATCTCCGGCTTAAATCTTCTACTTTAGAGAAGGCTTATGTCTGGAGAAAGTGAGAAAACCCGAAAGCATAATTGAGATCCGCTTTTCAAGAGGATTTCTTATTTATTAATTTCTTTTACTACATTTTTTAAGAGATTTAGAATATGGGAAGAAATTGGGACTCCCAGTGTTGCTGTCGAAGTTGCTGTCAACACTAACTAGAAAATGAATTTTTACGATTTTTTTCAGCGGCGTGACCCACGAGAATTTCATTCGTGACATCTTTTCCAAATGATTTTATGGGATGTTTGACTTTATCGAGTACTGACCTTACTTTCGAGATGCTGGTTTTTGATTCTTCTTTTTCTTTCAGAGACGCAGAAGAGTTTTTGATTTCTTCAATCAGTGCATTCATATTTTTGAGTACTTTTTCAAGGAAATTGATAATATCCTTGACAGGCTGGATAGTTACCCTATTTTTATAAACCAGTCCCTTAGGAATCTATCGTTTTTCCCTAACCTTAAATACCTTAAGTATTATTTCCTCAAGGATTTGCGTGATTTCTAAAAAACTGATTGATCTTGGTGTGCTAGCGCTCAGGCAGCGTAATTCTCGCGGGACTTTTAAACCGCATATCTCACTCCGGTTCAGGGACAATGCCGGAGATTTGCGCACCTTTTCCATTGATACTACCAGGACGCTGGGAAAGCATCCTCAGCCCGATGCCTATCTGATCACCCATGCCCATTCCGACCACCACGGAAAATCGGCTATGCTTTCTCCCAATGCAGTTTGTTCGGAAAAAACCGCGGTGGCGCTTGAAATCAGGCACGACAGAAAATATGCGGGCAGCATGTGCACGCTTGGGGATGAAATCGATATAGATGGAACAAAGATAAAGACCTTCCCTACTGAACATACCGCAGGCGCGACTGCTTTTTACTGGGAAAACGATGTCGGGACAAAGATTCTGGTTACAGGTGACGTTAAAGATGCAAGCAATCTTCCTCCCTGTGATGTCCTTATCACTGAAGCTAACTACGGAGACCCTGCTGATCCCTCCTGCTATTTTGCAGATGACCTTGAAGGCATGAAATCTGCCCTTTTTGAAAACGGACCTGTAGCCTTTGGAGCATATGAATTTGGAAAGACACAGCGTGCAGTCGAACTCATAAGAGGCTTCGGATATGACGGCGCCATTTGTATGGAGGCGAGGACAAGGGCTCTTACCCGCAACATGCTTGAGGATGCCGGAGAACTGGCAGGGCTTGATTCCGGAGAAGGTGACGGGGTTTTCATAGTTGCTCCCTGGGACCTTGACAAGTTGCCCTGGAGCATGAAAAAATACGTGCTGAGTTGCCGCATGGATTACCCTTACCCAACAATCAGGATAAGCGACCATCTTGATGCTTGCGGACTTGAAAATATGGTCAGGAAACTTTCCCCTGAAGTCACTCTTGTCTATCATCCAGCAGGGAATAGACCTTCAAAATTTTCAAAACATTTAAATTCAATAGGAATTGATTCGATATCTATAGATCAGATCGGTAATGTTTTAAGTAATGAATTTATTTAAAGCTGTGAAGTCCAGTCTTAATACTTAATCCCAATAATTCAATTTAGAGAATCTTGTTTCAGAAATGAATTCCAGAATATAATTCCGTATCGTAATTCCAAGAATCTTATTTCAGCAATAAATCATAATAACTTAATAAATAATTTAATTATAATAATTTAAATACAATGATTTTAATCTGATATCTCAAATCCGCAAATTAAAATCTTTTCGCAAACTGAAATCTTATAATTCAGGTCTAATTTTTAATTGAGATTAGATCCTGACTATGATTACATCCCGGGAATGTCGATTGCCGTTCAGGAGAGTATACAGGTTGAGTAAGCAAAATCCGAAGTCAAAGTCCAGAAAGGAACCTGCAAAAATAACAGAGGGTACTTCAGAAGTTCCTGCAGCAAAGATTGAGACTCCAGAGAAGAAGACTCTAATTAAGGAAAGGACGCCTGAGGAAAAGCAAAAGGAGCATAGGGACGGAATTATAAAGACGATAGTAGCCGCAATACTTGGCACAATCGCAGGAATTTTATATTTTCACTTGTATGGAACCGGAGAAAACAATATCTGGTATGTGGAACTTACGATAGTCATTGGATTTACGTATTTCATACAGAAGTTTCTCTATCCTCAACTTCAGATCAGTACAAAGGAGTTCAAATTAAAGGACTGGTTCTACGTAGAGTTTATAGTGGTTGATTTCTTCCTTGTTGTCTGGACTATCCTCCTGAACTTAAGTCTTCGTTCCTGAACTGCAAAAAGACTCTCTTAAAGTCAAGGACCTTTCATACAGCCTTTTTATCACAGGCTTTTTCCTTTTTAATTTTCTCAACACCTGTATTACCTGGCCGTTTATTTCATTAAACTCCTGCATGACTGGTATTTTACGCCTGCAATAGTCCAACGGTTCATATACCAGAGCAGGCATTTCATAACCGATGACTGCTCTATAAGATAACTACTGTATTGCGAAATATCTTTCAAATAACTGCTGTGTATGCACAATACTCTCAGATAACTGCTGTATATATGTGATATACTCTTAACATACTGGACATTATTATCAACTGCCTTGCCGTGACAACCGTCTTATGCTATAGCAAGTACTTACATTGCTACGCTCCGGTTACGCTTGAAATCACAGCAGGCGCTTCATCTAATATTATTAACAAATTAACGAAAAACGTATTTTTCGGGGACTATCATGAGAATAGCTATACTTAATAAAGATAGGTGTCAGCCCAGACGGTGTAGTAAGGAGTGCGAGAAATATTGCCCGAGGGTCCGGACAGGGGATGAGACAATTGTTTTTGAGGAAGACGGGAAACCCGTCATTTCCGAGGAACTCTGTGTAGGCTGCGGAATTTGCATTAACAAATGTCCTTTTAAAGCCATTATGATCATAGGGCTTCCTGAAGCCCTGAAGGAACCCACTCACAGGTACGGAGTAAATGGTTTTGCCCTTTTCGGGCTGCCTGTGCCAAGGGCAGGAAAAGTAACAGGGATTCTCGGCCCTAACGGGATAGGAAAAAGTACGTCCGTCCAGATCCTTTCAGGAACTTTGATCCCTAACTTCGGACAGGAAAAAGGCGATTGGGATACTGTGCTTGAACACTATGCCGGAACTGCACTTTATGACTACTTCAAAGCTGTCGTGGATGGGAAGTTTAGGGTTTCCCAGAAACCTCAGTACGTGGACCTCATCCCTAAAGCTTTCAAAGGAAAAACCTCAGAACTGCTCGAAAAAACCGATGAAAGAGGAGTCCTTGATGAGCTTATCGACTATCTCGATTTAAAAAGTGTAGTTGACAGGAAAATCTCGGAATTGAGCGGTGGAGAATTGCAGCGTGTGGCAATAGCAGCATGTGCGGCAAAGGATGCCCAGTTCTATTTCTTTGACGAAATTAGCCCCTACCTTGACATCTACCAGAGGATTAACGTCGCCCGCCTTATCCAGAATATTTCAAAGGACAGGGCTGTGCTCGTGGTAGAGCATGACCTTGCGATCCTGGATATGCTCACAGACGTCATTCACATTGCCTACGGAGAGCCTGCAGCTTTCGGTGTGGTTACTCTTCCAAAGAGCGTACGTGTGGGGATCAACCAGTACCTCAAAGGCTATCTCCCTGAAGAAAATATAAGGATCCGGCCTGAAGCCATTAAGTATGAAGTCCATCCTCCAAGGGAAGACTACCAGTTAAGGTCCATGGTTACCTTTAATGGTTTTTCTAAAAAATTCGGGAACGGCTTTTCCCTGAAAGCCACAGGCGGTAGCCTTCGGGAAGGAGAAGTGCTCGGAATAGTGGGTCCTAATGGTATAGGAAAATCAACCTTCGTAAAAGTGCTTGCAGGGGAAATAAAGCCTGATGAGGGCGATCCCGGCATAGACGTCAAAATTTCTTACAAGCCTCAGTATATTAAAGCCGATATCCCTATGCGCGTGCAGGACTTCCTGCGCGGGATCTCAAAGCAGTTTGGAACCAGCTACTACGAGGTAGAGATTTCGAACCCGCTCCAGCTTGATAAGATATATGACAGCCTGCTAACGGATCTGAGCGGCGGAGAACTGCAAAGAGTTGCGATTGCAGCCTGCCTCACCCAGGAAGCCGACCTTTATATTCTGGATGAACCCAGTGCCCACCTTGACGTGGAACAGCGTTCCATGGTCACAAAAGTCCTCAACCGTTTTGCTGAAAACAACCAGAAGACAGCCCTCGTCGTAGACCACGATATCTACATGATAGATATGATGAGCCAGCGACTCGTGGTTTTTGAAGGTAAGCCTTCTGTATACGGTGAAGCACACGGCCCGTTCAGCATGGAAAACGGTATGAACAGATTCCTGAAAAACCTGGGCATAACCTTCCGCAGGGACGAGGAAACAAAGCGTCCGCGTGTAAATAATCTGGGCTCAAGGCTTGACCGGGAACAGAAAGAGAGTGGAAACTACTATTATTCTGCAGAGATTTAAATTCGGGATCAGTAAGTGATGTTAAGTAAATGATGTTAAGTAAATGATGTTCAATAAGTAATGTTCGAAAAATCTTAAAGAATCGGGGTTCCCTTAACAAGGGACCAGATTTTTGCAGAATCTTTTGAAGAAGTTTCTGCAGATACTAAATTTTTCGATACTGGCGTGCAATTCCAAAATAGTTTTTTATCCAATGTGTGAGTTTCTGATTTTCAATGAAGATAGAAAGTCTCGATCTGCCCAATGAAGTAAAGCGGTTTTATCTTGATTCCGGGATTCTGGAACTTTATCCTCCTCAGGCAGAAGCCGTGGAAAAAGGGCTGCTTGAAGGAAGAAACTTGCTTGCTGCAATCCCAACAGCTTCAGGGAAGACTCTCTTAGCCGAGCTTGCAATGTTGAAGTCTATCCGTGCAGGAGGAAAAGCACTCTATATTGTGCCTCTTAGAGCTCTTGCCTCCGAGAAGTTCAGGCGATTCCAAGAGTTTTCGGAACTTGGAATCAAGGTTGGTATCTCAACAGGAGATTATGACTTGCGGGACGAAGGGCTAGGAGTAAACGACATTATTGTTGCAACTTCAGAGAAAACCGATTCACTGCTCAGGAACGAGACCGCCTGGATGCAGGAAATTTCGGTTGTTGTGGCAGATGAGGTGCATCTTATAGACTCGCCGGATAGGGGCCCCACGCTTGAAGTTACCCTTGCAAAGCTTAGGAAAATGAACCCTTCCTGCCAGATCCTTGCACTGTCTGCAACCGTCGGGAACGCCGACGAGCTAGCAGCCTGGCTGGAAGCCGAGCTTGTAGTAAGTGAATGGAGGCCTACCGAACTTCTTGAAGGGGTATTTTTTAATGGGACATTCTATTGCAAAGATAGGGAAAAACCTGTTGAGCAGTCCACAAAAGACGAAGCCGTGAACCTTGTACTGGATACCCTCCGGAAAGATGGGCAGTGCCTGGTTTTCGAAAGCAGCAGAAAAAACTGCATGGCCTTTGCAAAAAAGGCGGCGTCTACTGTTAAAAAGACGCTTTCAGCAAAAGACCGGGAAGTCCTTTCAGAAATTGCAGGCGAGATCCTCGAAAACAGTGAAACCGATACTTCAACGAACCTTGCGGCCTGTATTCGTTCAGGAACAGCTTTTCACCATGCGGGTCTTACCACGCCTTTAAGGGAACTTGTTGAGGACGGTTTCAGGGCTGGAAAGATCAAGTTAATTTCGAGCACGCCTACTCTCGCAGCCGGGCTCAACCTGCCTGCTCGACGCGTAATTATCCGAAGCTATCGGCGCTACTCCTCTGAAAGCGGGATGCAGCCTATTCCTGTGCTTGAGTACAAACAAATGGCAGGCAGGGCAGGCAGGCCGAGGCTTGACCCGTACGGAGAAGCTGTGCTTGTTGCAAAATCATATAATGAATTTGTTTTCCTTTTTGAGAACTATATCGAGGCCGAAGCTGAAGATATCTGGTCCAAACTCGGAACCGAAAACGCCCTCAGGACCCATGTGCTTTCTACAATCTCCAACGGTTTTGCGCGGACCCGTGACGAGCTCATGGATTTTCTGGAATCAACATTTTTTGCTTTCCAGTACTCAAACTTCGGGCTTTCTACTGTTGTGAATGAGTGCCTTAACTTTTTGCGTCAGGAAGGTATGCTTGAGAAAACTGACGCCCTTATTCCTACAAACTTTGGAAAGCTTGTCTCAAGGCTTTATATCGACCCCCTGTCGGCCGCCCGCATTGTAAAGGGACTGAAAGAAGCAGAGGACCTGAGCGAGCTTACCCTGCTGCATCTGGTCTGCAGCACGCCTGATATGCGCTTGCTCTACATGCGAAACCAAGATTATCAGGATATCAACGATTACGTAATGGCTCACGCCAGCGAGTTTGTAAAGGTGCCCAGCCCCTTCGATGTTACGGAATATGAGTGGTTCCTGGGAGAAGTCAAGACTTCCCTTCTTCTGCTTGACTGGATCCATGAAAAATCAGAAAATGATATTTGTTTAAAGTTCGGCACCGGGGAAGGTGACATTCATGCAATTGCGGATATTGCGGAATGGATAATGCACGTCGCCGCCCAGCTTGCCGAGCTCCTTGACCTCAACGGGGCAAAAGAAGCAGCAGAACTTGAAAAACGTCTTCATTACGGAGCAGCCCCCGAACTCATGGATCTGCTCGGCATTCGAGGTATAGGGCGCGTGAGAGCTCGGAAACTATATGAAGCAGGCTTCAGGTCTTCAGCAGAACTTGCAACGACTGATCATGAGAAAGTGGCTGCTCTTCTGGGACCGAAAATTGCAGACCGGATTTTTAAGCAGATTGGGGACAGAGAGGTAGTCCCTGGAATTATTGAGCCTGAACCTCCTGAGAAAAATCCTTTCTCAGGGCAAAAAACAATAAGCGATTATTGATTTTACCTGCTCCATATTTATTATTTTTTATATGTTTAGTCTATTTTACAATTTTTCCTCTGTTAACGGACCCAGTAAGGGATAAAATATTAAATGAAAGCAGGGATTTAATGGGATTGAACTATCAGGTTAATCGATTATCTGATTATCCAGTGTCAGATTAATCAATTATCTGGTTATTCGTTCTCAGATTAACGAGTTATCCATTTGTTCGGGTCTCAGATTATTGATCACCAGTTTGTAGTAGAGTCATTTTATATCGGATTTGATTAGCACTTTATGTCAAGTTCAGATTTCAACCTGTATCAGGTCCTGTTAGGTTCTTTGAGAGATGGTCATGATGTTATTCAAAAAGTTATCTGATGTTTCGGAAGCTGAAATGCAAAAATTACTCTCCCGGGGTTCCGGGCTTGAGAATGTAGCGAAAACCGTTTCATCCGTGCTTTCGGATGTGCGTACCAGAGGAGATGCCGCGCTCAGGGAATATACGGCTAAATTCGATAAAGTCGAACTTGCAAACTTTGAGGTGAGCGAGGAAGAGTTTGAACAGGCCCTTTCCAGAATAGAGCCTGAACTTCTGGATCACCTTAAGTCCGCAGCTGCAAACATACGGGCTTTCCATGAAGCTCAGCTTCCGAAAGCTACCTGGTTTATGGAACTCAAACCAGGGATCGTACTGGGTCAAAAGGCAACGCCTCTGGAAAGTGTGGGTGCATATGCCCCTGGGGGGCGGGCTTCCTATCCGTCAACGGTGCTCATGACTGTAATTCCTGCCAGGGTTGCAGGTGTGGAGCAGGTCATAGTGTGTACGCCTCCAAGGCCTGATGGCTCCGTTCACCCACTTACGCTTGCTGCCGCAAAGGTTGCAGGAGCGGATAAAGTCTTCAAACTCGGTGGTACACAGGCTATAGGGGCAATGGCTTATGGGACTCAAACGGTTCCTAAGGTGGATAAAATCGTAGGACCTGGAAATGTTTTTGTCACATCTGCCAAAATACAGATCAGGGATGTTGCAGAGATTGATTTCCCTGCAGGCCCAAGTGAGGTACTTATAATTGCAGATGAGTCGGCAGATGCCGTCATGGCCGCCTCGGATATTTTAGCACAGGCCGAACACGATCCAAATTCAGTTTCGATACTCGTTACAGGTTCGGATACGCTAGCGGAAGCTGTAAAAAGAGAAGTACTTGTTCAGGCTGAACAAGCTGTAAGAAGCAGCATTATAAAGGCTTCTCTTGAGAATGCTGCAATTCTTATTGCAGATTCCCTGGAACAATGTATTAGCTTTAGCAATAAATTTGCTCCCGAACACCTTGAGATTATGGTATCGGATTCGGATTTCGTACTTGACAGGATTAAAAATGCAGGATCGATTTTTATAGGAAACTATTCTCCTGTTCCTGTTGGAGATTATGCCTCAGGGACAAATCACGTGCTTCCCACGTCCGGATACGCCAGAGTTTACTCAGGTCTCAATATAAACCATTTTATTAAATACTCAAGTATTCAGAGAATCAGCAAGAGTGGGCTTGAAAGTCTGAAAGAAACTGTAATCGCATTAGCCGAGGAAGAGGGTCTACAGGCACATGCTGATGCTATTAGAACTCGTTTTGGGTATAAACCCTCTAAATAATATCTTGGCTAATCGATATGTATTTAAAATGTAAATGCGTAAACAAAATTTGACTTTTAAATAAATGAAAATCTAATTATTAAATAAGGAGTGGGGATAGTATGAAGATAAGAGTAGTTAGTTCACGGGAGGAAATTCCTACCCTGAATCCGAACGAGAAGGTTATCCACCTTGCTTTCAGGCCATCTAACAAAGACGTATTCATGCTTGCGGAAACATGCCCGAAAATTGAAGCGATACAGCTTCCTAAATCTTACAGAAGGACGGTTTCCAAATCAATTGAAATGTTTCTGGAGATGCAGAAGATAAATCTTCTGGAAGGGGATGTATGGGGACACAGGAAGGACATAAACGAATATTATAATGTATCTCAGAATGTCCTGGAAAAAATACAGGAATTAAAAGCCGACCGCTTTACCAATGAGGTTATTGCCGAAAAGCTTTCGAGAGAAAGTAAATTAAATTCGGATATGATCCTTTACATCCTGAGCAAAAGAATTGTGGATTAATCTGTTAATTCTTTCGCTATCTCTCTGGAGTATATTTCAGGATATGACCTTTTCCGACATTATCCTGTGAAAGGTAGTGAACAGGAAGAAATGAGCATTTCTTCGAAAAGGAGTAAATGGACAGACCTTCAAATAGGAATTAATAGAAATAAAATAAAACAAACTGAAATAAAATAAACAAAAATAAACTAAAATCTATTAAAAGGGTCTGATGTTTTCTAAAGCATTTAAACCTAACTTCCGCCTTTTTAGGCGCATATATGCTTTTCCGTGAATTGAAGAGGTCAGGTGAGCCATTTATAGATTTTGCTTTGCATCTGATGTGTTTAAGTTTAAGCGCATGTATCGATATCAAGCGACATTTATGTGCTTAAAAATGTGGAACTAAGGTTTAAAGTTTGAATCCTTCTTTTCCGGATGGAATTCCTGATTGGAATTTCCATCTAATATGTACTTTTCTCAAATTATTCTTAAATTTTACAGTTGGCAGAGCTGTGTTTCGCTTTTGTTTGAAGACGGATCAAGGGTCTTAATTGTAAACCTTATTTCTCACTTCACCTCTCATGCCTTATTTTCCATCTCAGCTTGTGGGGCTTTCATTCTTCAAGCTATTTTCATTTTTTCCTGAAACATTCCTGTACTTTGGGCATAATATGTTATAGTATTTTAATTTTATTTCTTTTAAAATAATATCTTGATGCAATCTCTTATACCATACTCTCAAGACATTCTTTTTATAGTTAGGAAGAATATTATAATTAATTTATAAACATTTGAAACACGAGAACTTATTTTTACTCAGCGTTTTTAATTTCTACTTTTTCCACATACTTTTTTTGAAGTATTCTCAAATTAACAGGACAAAATCAATGAGTATACATAGAAAATTATTTAAATAAAGTAGTGTAACTTATTTTATTGATTCTTTAGTTAAGTTTTGGGTCGGGGGATCTATATGAAAATAAGAGTTATCAGTTCAAGAAATGAAATTCTGTCACTGAATCCAAATGAAAAGGTCGTTCACTTTTCATTCAGGCCGTCGAATAAAGATATTTTTCTGCTTGTTGAAACCTGTCCGAAACTGGAGATAATCCAGCTTCCTAAGTCATATAGAAGGACAGTTTCAAGAGCCATAGAGATGTTTTTGGAAATGCAAAAGGTTCAACTCTTGGAAGGCGATGTCTGGGGACATAGGAAAGATATAAACGAGTATTATACTGTTCCTCCGTCCGTAATTTCAAAAATAAGAAGCATGAAAGCTGAAGGCATTCCCGATGAAAAAATTGCGGAGAAAATAGCGCATGAAAGCAAACTTAGTCCTGAAATGGTTTCTTACATTCTGGACAGAAAAGATTTAGAGTAAGACATTAGTCTCCGCCCGAGTCCCGCAAACCTTTTGGAAAAACTACTTGCAAGCCTTTTTTCAAAAGGCTTGACCGAAAACCACTGCAAAATCTAAAACATCGGTAGTCGGCGTGATCAACCGGCGCAACGGTTGCGGGTCAACGCTTGTGCTCAAGAGAACTAATTTAAATTCAGAATCAAGCGAAAGATCACAAAAGGAGACCATATATAATCAAATGATTACGAAATTTTAAAAAGTTTGAGTTTTTTAAGGAAAGTGCGTTTTTTTACGAAGGTGCCTTACTATATAAACCTGTGTAAGGAAATATAGTTTTCAATCCTAAATATTAAATTCTTAATTACTCTTAACTATCCTTGAGGCAAAAACATCCTGGAGTATTTTGGGTAACTTGAGATTCCACGGAGTGCTCCCGACCCTTTTGGCTATATCTGTACAGATGCAGTTTTTATAATGTATTTCTTCTCTGTAGCATTGCAAGAGAGGTAGAAGGGTATGAATTTACTGATTGTTAGGATGCCTTAAAGGCATCCTGTTTGAGTTCTGTCCTGATTTTTGATTTTTATCAATTGTTTTAGGTAAGTTCCTTGTTGAAATATTTATCATAGGAACTCATGTCGAAATGCCCATGTCCGCTGAGGTTGAAGACGATTGTTTTTTCTTCTCCGGTTTGTTTGCATTTGAGAGCTTCGTCGATTGCACAGCGGATAGCGTGGGAGGATTCCGGAGCAGGGACTATGCCTTCGGTCCGTGCGAACTGCACAGCGGCATCAAATACCGGATACTGATCATATGAAACAGCTTCAATAAGCCCTTCAGCGCAGAGTTTACTTATGATTGGAGAGGCCCCGTGATAGCGAAGCCCACCCGCATGGATGGCAGGAGGCACGTACTTGTGGTCCAGAGTATACATTTTTAGAAGCGGAGTCATTTCAGCGGTATCTCCATAGTCATACTTGTATTCTCCTTCGGTCAGGGATGGACAGGCTGAAGGTTCGACTGCTATTACTCTTGCATTGCCCTTTCCTTCAAGCTTGTCTTTAATAAACTCAAGGGATATTCCCGCAAGGTTGCTTCCTCCTCCGCAGCAGCCTATGACTATATCAGGATAGGTTTCAACCTGCTCAAGCTGTTTCTTGCTTTCAGCCCCAATTACTGTCTGGTGGAGTATAACATGGTTGAGCACGCTTCCGAGAGAGTATTTAGTGTTATCGTGAGCGATCGCATCCTCTACGGCTTCACTGATTGCTATTCCCAGGCTTCCCGGGGTTTCCGGCTGCTCCTTCAGAATCTTTCTCCCGAATTCGGTATCTTCACTTGGCGAGGGCACAACATTTCCTCCCCAGATCGCCATCAGGGACTTCCGGTAAGGTTTCTGGTAATAGCTGGAACGGACCATATAGACTTTACATTCGAGATCAAAGTAGTTGCAGGCAAGAGATAATGCACTTCCCCACTGCCCTGCACCGGTTTCGGTTGTGATCCTCTCGGTTCCTTCTTTCATATTATAATAGGCCTGGGCAATCGAGGTGTTTGTCTTATGGCTGCCGGCAGGGCTTACCGCTTCATTTTTATAGTATATCTTTGCAGGGGTCTTGAGAAGCTTTTCCAGCCTGTGAGCCCTGTAAAGAGGGCTGGGCCTCCAGAGCTTGTAAATTTCTAGTATCTCGTTAGGGATATCGATAAATCTTTCACTGCTCATCTCCTGCTTGATGAGAGCTTTTGCGAAAATCGGCTCAAGAGCATCGGGACTTATAGGCTCCCAGGTCCTTGGATCAAGAGGCGGCTCGATAGGAGAGGATAAATCTGAAAGGACGTTATACCATTGCCTGGGCATTTCATTCTCGTCAAGGATAATCTTGGTCTGTTCCATAGGTTTTCTCCGTCATTCGTATTTGCACAAATTCGTACTTCGACGTATATAAGTGTTATTTATTTTACAGTTAAGGTGCGTATATTCCATTTATGTACTTTTGGCAAAAAAGGATGTTTGAAAGAAATCTACTTATCAAAAATAGAGCCTGAAATAAGAGAGACTGCCAGAAACAGGAATCAAAAAAGGAAAAACAGTTAGAAGAAAAAACTGGGAAATAAGTAAAGCGGACAGAAATAGGGACCGAATAAAACAAAAAAGGTCAGAATCAAAATCTTGATTCAAAATAAGTTTTTGATTCTAAAAATTTCACTCGATCCTGAGCGTTTTCACTTGAGATTCTGAGCGTTTTACTTGAATTTAAGATGGCTTGTCGATACCTGAAATTCTTGATTCTTAACCGGATTTTTACTGTATCTTTTCTGCAAGNNTGCAAGCTCCACAGCAAGTTTTGCCACTTCAGTAGCACATCTCCCGAGCAGGCGTATCATTGGTTCTTTTCCCGGGCCCCCTTTGTCATAGATGACTCTCGGGACGCTTCCGTACTTTTTGATTGCTGCGGCTGTACCCCAGTCCATAGTACTGGAGTTTTCCGGTTCTTCGGCTCTGTCAAAAAAGGAAATTCCAAGTTTCATCTCTCTGCAAGCTGCAAGGGCCTCCCTGGAGTATTTTACGTTAATTGCTGCCCTTATTTCAGGATTATAACGAAGAGACGCGAGAATAATCCTTGCTACATGTCGGCTGGCCCCAAAATCCACACAGCCTACAGGAATTGCCCGTCCTCTGTGCCTTACTATCCTGCCTTCGACGGCCGCAACGTCTTCGTAGCTGTCAGCTTCGGGAATAGCCATTCCTATGTTACAGCCTACTTCGGGAATCAGTTTTGAAAAATCAGGGCTGCCTTCAAGAATCAAAACTGCTTCTTTTAATTCTCTTAAAACCAGGTAGCGATCTTTTTCCTCCAGAATCGCTCCAAGCTGGTTTACAGGACTTACTCCCCTGCCTGCAGGCCGGCTCCTGAGGATTGCCTCTTCAACGAATTTCTTTGCTTTCCTTGCAGCCCCCTCCAGGTTCTCTCCTGAAGCTAGGAAGGCAGTCACCGCCGCAGAGTAAGTGCAGCCCGTGCCGTGTGTTCCTCCTTTAACAAAAGTGCCTGGAATATGGGTAAAAGTCTCAGAAGCAGCTTCATAAATTAGGTCAGTGGCGTCCAGATGTCCTCCTGTAACAATGACAACTTCGACACCCAGATCCGCGATCTTCCTGGCTGCAACTTTCGCATCCTGAGGGGTTTTGACAGCCATGCCAGCGAGTGCGCCTGCTTCGGACGCATTGGGTGTGGTAACCTTGCAGAAGGGCAGCAGTTCTTCAATAAGGACAGAGAAAGCTTCTTTTCGCAGCAGGTCTCCTCCTGCCTCAGCAGCCATAACAGGATCCAGCACAAGGGAAAGCTCGTATTTCCTGACTTCTTTTGCAACTTTCCTTACGATCTCAGATGATGCAAGCATACCGCTTTTTGCCCACCTGACCTCCATATCGGTGCAGACAGCTTCAATCTGACTGGCGACAGTCTCTGGAGTGAGGTCAAAAGTCTTCAGCACTCCAGTAGTATTCTGCGCAGTAACCGATGTAATAGCGCAGGTTCCATGCACTCCAATAGCGGCAAACGTCTTCAGATCCGCAGCAATTCCGGCTCCTCCCCCTGAATCCGAACCTGCAATAGTCAGAACAATCGGGTTTTTTGTTTTTAAGGTTTTTTCGGTCATGGATTTCTCTCTTTTTTTCGTTCGTTTTCCTACTACTTTCTGGAACTTTTTCTTCTGGTAATGAGAAGTTAATTTAATATCGTGCCTTTCAGGAAGATTTTGTTAATTTTGATGGAATTGTTTATAAAAAATCTTCTCAGCAGGTTTAAGTGATACTTGTTTTCTTCTGGAGGATTGTTTCTGTCCTGAAGAAATTCTCGTTTATTTCGCGTTAATATCAGTATATTCTGAAGAGAATTCTGGTTGACATCAGGGTTTTTTCTGTATGATAACTTAAAAAATGATATATTGCTTCGATACATTTATATATTGTATTTGCGACTTTGATGCAACTAATCATAGTTAAGGCGCAGCGATCAATTTAAATCTGGATTAACTATTTATATTGATATAGATAATGACTTGATTTATAATGTTTTAAGGGGACTGTAAGGATGGCAAACCGACCTCTGGATATTTTGAACAACGCACTGGACACACCTGTAATCGTTAGATTGAAAGGCGCACGTGAGTTTAGAGGTGAGCTGAAAGGATACGATATTCACATGAACCTCGTGCTTGACAATGCTGAAGAGCTAAGAGAAGGAGAAGTTGTAAGCAAGTTCAGCAGTGTCGTTATTCGCGGTGACAACGTGGTATACGTATCTCCGTAATCTATATCAAGCACTTCATCTATTATCGTTAAACCTCGGTAAGCACCAGGACTTATTGTGACTGGCCGCAGGGAGTAAATTCAGAAAAATAGAATCGCTTCAGATTATCGAATATTGCTCTAGCAAATTAATTTTTATCAGGAGATTTAGGAATGAGTAAAGGTACGGCATCAATGGGAAAAAGGCAGAAACGCACACACGCCAAATGCAGGCGCTGTGGGAGTGTTTCTTTTAACGTGCATACAAAACAGTGTACTTCATGCGGTTTTGGAAAAACATCTCGTATGAGAGCTTACAAGTGGCAGGCAAAGTGCAAGTACTAAACCCGTCTGTTTCACTTTTTCTATTTTTTACCTTTATTGGAGGTCAAAATTGAAAGAAGAATGTGGCGTTGCAGGCATAATTCTACCAGGCGACAGGCCACAATCCAATACTGTCGCATTCAAGCTGTATTACGCCTTGTATGCCCTCCAGCATAGAGGACAGGAATCCACTGGCATAATGGTATATGACGGTACATCCTCTCATTCCATTAAAGGCATGGGTCTTGTCCCTGATGTGTATAATAAAGAATCTCTGGGGCGCCTGATCGGAAATGTAGGAGTAGGACATGTCCGCTACTCAACTACCGGAGGATCAAAAATAGAGAACTGCCAGCCCTTTATCCTGAAATTTAAAGGAGGAGCAGTTGCAATTGCCCATAATGGGAACCTGGTTAATGCCAGAACGCTCAAAGACGAACTGGAATGCGAAGGTCGTATCTTTATCAGTGATTCCGATACCGAAGTTATCGGCCATCTTCTTGTAAAAGAATTGATAAGACACGATCCTATAGAATCAATCCGGAACGTCATGCGTAAACTTGTCGGTTCCTATTCCCTGGTTATCCATATCGGCGGCGTTATATATGCTGTGCGGGATCCTCTCGGTCTTAAGCCGCTCTGCTTCGGGAAAGTCGATGGTGGATACGCAGTCTTCTCGGAAAGCGTAGCTCTGGATACTCTTAACGGTACCCTTATCAGGGATGTGCGGCCAGGTGAGGTAATAGTCTTTACGGGCGATGGCTTTGAGAGCTACCAGATAGGAAACGAGCCTCATCCTGCACATTGCGTGTTTGAGTTTATCTATTTTGCAAGGCCTGATTCTATTATTGATGGAAAACTGGTCTACAAAGTGCGGGAAAATATCGGGAGAGAGTTAGCCAGAGAGCATCCGGTAGAGGCTGACATTGTTTCTCCTGTTCCAGACTCTGGGATTACTTCGGCAATTGGCTATGCCAGGGAATCAGGCACCAAATACCTTGAAGGCCTGATGAAGAACCGTTACATAGGGCGTACATTTATCCTGCCTGGTCAGGAATTGCGTGAAACCGCAGTCCGGCTCAAAATGAATGCTATTCAGGATAACATCAAAGGCAAACGTGTGGTTCTGGTTGACGACAGCATTGTCCGGGGTACAACCTCAAGGCGAATTATAGATATGGTTCGCAGGGCAGGTGCGTCAGAAATTCATGCAAGGGTTGGAAGTCCTGCAATTATCGCTCCCTGCTATCTGGGTATAGATATGGCTACTCGACAGGAACTTATAGCCTCGTATAAGACCGTAAAAGAGGTCGAAAGCCTTATTAATGCAGATTCCCTCGGATATCTGAGTATTGATGGACTTATGAGGGCTCTTGAATGCGATAAGAACGACATGTGCATTGGCTGCCTCACGGGTGAGTATCCTGTAGAAATTCCGGGAGAAAACTGCATAAGAAAGCAGACACGCCTGGATGATTTCAACAATAATCAGGAAAGTTCCTGAAAGGCTCTTTCAGGCAATTCGTAAGGAACTTTCTTCACTATTCTTTTTGATTTCACAATGATTTTTTGAATTTTCTCACTATTTCTTTGATGTCTCACTATTCTTTTTGATCCGCCTTGACTTTTTATCCATTCTACATTTATTTTTATCGTGTTATCACGTTTATTCTTTATAGCGTTCAGCCCTTAAAAGCGTAACATTAACTGTCCTACTTCTTGGCCCATCCATTTCTGCAAAAAAGATTCTCTGCCAGGTCCCAAGCTCAAGCTTTCCTTCTGAAACAGGCAAGCCTTCACTTGCTCCAAGCAGTACTGCCCTGAGGTGAGAGTCTGCATTGTTATCTAGGAGGTCGTGCCTGTACCCTGCGCTGGCAGGGACCAGTCTATTTAAAAGATCCATGATGTCATCTTTTAGTCCAGTTTCATTTTCGTTTATTATGATACCTGCGGTAGTGTGCCTTGTGCTGATAAGGCATATGCCTTCAGGAATTTCGCTTTTCCTTACTTCTTCCTGAACTTGTGAAGTGATATCAACCAGCTCAACGCGTTTGGAAGTATCAATTTTGAGTTGCAAAGTCATTTCCTCTGAGGCTTTCCAGATTCTATTTCAGTCTTTTTTACAAAAAATGCATTGATTCAACGTAATATCTTCAGAAAGCTGGATATGATACGGAAAAATAGTATCCTGAAAAAGAATACTCGGGAAGATAGCACTCTATATAATAAAGGGGGCAGTTTGAGTTCCATACAATTCATATAAAGTAATTACCTTATTATAGACGCTTGCCGTACCTTAGAATTTCATTATTTTCAGACAGGGCTATAAATCGGTGGTCGTTTTGAAAAACGATAGTCCCATTTCCGACAGTAGAATAAAAATAAATTCTATCATTCTGCCCAGGAGTACTATCCCAGTGGCCAACCCACTTATCTCTATCTTTCATGAAGTGTGCTTGGTCACCATAAAATTCCCATATTGCTTGATTTGAGTTTTCGAGTGAGTCATTCTCAAAAGCAAGAACATTCCATTTTGTATTATTTGGATTAAAAGGTTGCTCAAACATATAATACCTCCTTTTCTACTTTTATAGCTCTTATCAAACTTTCCCAACTTTGAAACACTTTTATTAATTTATAGCTCATACTATAAAAAAAATTTGTAAATTAAACTCAAAAAATATTTGAATCTAAAAAAGTGATCAGGAGGGTAATTTTTCCAATCTGGCCATAAAAGACAGATATACTCGCTTGCCAGATTAGATCAATAACCCTCACTACATTACTACAATTGATACTGCTTTATTTTCCCTTACTTCTATACAGGAAAATACAGAATAGACATACAATGCCGCTAATTATACTAAATCCTGGAGATTTTATACTTTCTTCAGCTATCTTATTTCCAATAGTGTTTGCATTACTGCTTGCATTGCTGCCTGTAGTACTGTTTGTGTCTGTGTGAGTAGGTTCTACAGTTATTTTTTTGTGTTTACTTTCTGTACCTGTTATTGCGAAGGAAAAATAGCCAGGCACGTCTGCTGTGAAATGCAAGAACTGATCATCTTCGCTTGTTAGATTTACTGGCAGGTCTACCCATTCTTCTTTCTCGTCATCGTACCGATTAAGTATAATCGAGGACTTGTTTATGTTGTTCTCGTCTACCCATGAGTTATTGACTTTAAAATTGACAGATGAATTCTCAATACTCTTTGAGTTACCATAACCACTGTTTCCAACCCATATATTGAATGACTTGTAGACAACACCTTCAGGAAGCTTGGGAACTAGGCTCGACTTATTTTTCAGTTCCTCCACTATTGTAGTGGTCTTTCCAACGGTTTTCGTTGATCTAAATGTTATTGATTCAACACAGATTGCGTTCTCTGTAAAATTAAAATTCACGTCCTTTCCACTGGCAATAAAGGTCTGTAAAATCTCTTTTACCTGGACGTTCTTCGCTGGCTCAGGGGATCCACCACCGCTGCTACCCCCGCTCTTGTGGCTATGTCCTCCACTACTGCTATCACTACTGTTGTCACTGNNACTGTTACTATCGCTGGAATTGCTTTCTTCCAGTACGTTTATTGTACTGATTTTTGAGGAAGTTTTGTTTTCATTGACTACTGTCAGGTTAACATCATAGTTTCCGGCTGAGGAATAGGTATGCGCTGGATTCTGCTCAGTTGAGGTAGCTCCGTCTCCAAAATTCCAGTTCCATCCGTTTGCATTCTGCGAGAGATCGGTAAATTGTACAGAAAAAGGAGCATAGCCACTGACAGTGAATGCATTAAAGTCTGCTACAGGAAGAATTTTATCTGGAATGGGTTCACTCTGAACAATTATATTTTGAGTCTTTGAGCTTGAGCCCTTTTCATTATTTACAATTAGGACAACGTTATAGTTTCCTGCTTCAGAGTATGTATGTGTCGGGTTCTTCTCTGCTGAAGTACTTCCGTCTCCAAAACTCCAGGCCCAAGAAGTTGCACTTGTACTTTTATCAGTAAATGCTACATTCAATGGGGCTTTTCCAGAGGTAGGAGATGTAGCAAATGCAGCAACCGGCAGGCTTAAATCGTTATTACCGGGAGTTTCATCGTTTTCGTTTGTATCATCGCTTCCGCTAGGGTCCCATCTTGCATAATAAGGCATTCCTTCTTGATACACGTCACTAATACTTTCTGTGGTAACTGTTTTTGTATCAAAAGATGTGCCTATGAACTGCCCACTCCCTATGTATATTCCCACATGACTGACAAGCCAGTAATTCCTGTTATTTTTAGTAATGTCTTTTTTCCAAAAAATTACATCTCCCGGCGTGGGAGAAGCTGTAGTAACATAATATGCATTTTTTTTCATGTTAGGCACAGTTTGGAAAACTATGTCTTTGGCCCCGGCTTGCTTGTATACTTGAAACACTAAGTGAGAGCAGTCAATGCCCGATCGGCTGTTGCCTCCATGCACGGATTTAACTCCAATCCAGCCTTTTGCGGCTGCTACTACTGTGGACTCGGATGTTCCTGCAGGAGCTGCTGATACAAGGGGTATGAATGCTATTAAGATAGCTACGAGGAGTATGGCTATTAGTCTACGTTTATTTATCTTCATTTTTGCTCAGTGTCCGTATTTTACTAACTTAAATATACTATCTGTATTTTGTAATCATTAGAGTAATGCAACGACTCAACTGAACTTTTAAAAACATAGCTCAATTTGAATGTAAAAGCTGTACCAATATTCAGTTATGGATATAAAACAAATACACTTAATTTGCATTTATAATCAATTATATGGATTTATATAGTATCTTACTCACTAAATATCTAATCTTTCCTTTATAACTCTGGATTTATCACTAAAAAGGGTAGCAACTTTTGGCTTAAAATACAGTTACAAATGCAGTTACTCTGGTGCGAACTGTGTGTCCAATAATTTAGCTTTAAAGTAGAAAGATAACAAAGAGATGACAAAAAGGGATAACAAAAAGAGCTTAAAACCTTTAAATTGAAAAATAAGAAATTCGTTTCTTATGGCTATTACTGCGATTCCGAAGTAATTCATAAAACTTGACTTTTGAACCTATTTCCCGATTACGAATTTCCCAGTAAATAGTTTTATTTTGGAATCGAAGCACTAGTAATTGTCGGGCGATATCTTTTGAGTGGAATGGCCGCCTACAATTTAATTTCATAGGATAATGTAAAGTAAGAATAACAATTACATAAATATCTGAATTGCAGGTGAAAGATAAGATTCTCTTGTCTGGCTCTCTGTCTCTCAGCTTTTCTTACCTTTTCGGGTATAATTTCGTTTTCAGTATTTTTATTGTTTTTCCATTTTGCTTTGAAATAAAACTTGTATGCTTATTTTTAAATTGAGCTTTAAGCTTTATTATTCAGATTTAATCTTTTGCGGGAAACGCTTTAGAGGGCTCATAATTTTGATATCTGTACGGGTCTGATATCTCTCAGGAGGAAACTACGTAAAACTGGATCCAGGAGATTTGTGGAACTATTTCCTTCATTCTCGCTACCTTTTGACTCTATTCTTTTTAATTCTAATATTAACGGCTTAGTCAGCTTACAGTAGCTTATTACCTAGTAACTACATTTAATATTTTTTCACACTCTCGAGCTTTCGTACCTTTGAGGCTTTAAAAAAACAGGTTCCAGGTTCACAGTGTTAGGTTTTCGATTCTCTGTGGAATTAAGTTTCTTTAAGGTTTCATTAATAGAGAGAAGGAATTCAGCTTTGAGTCTTTCTGTAAGTAGCTCCAATTAAGTGCTCTTGAAGAAGGCAGGAATTCCGTATTCAACTTTTACATATCCTTTCTTTTTCATCCTTTACAGCACAGAATAGATTTTTGGTCTTGTCACATGAGTAAATTCATGGATTTCCCTTACTGTAGCTTCATTTAAACTCAGGAGTCAACATAAATTGCCTCATTTTCTGTAAACTCCAGCTTCTTGAGTTTGCTTATGAGTTTGATGTCCATCGCATTATTCTTACACTATTTTTATTCAGGCGGTGTCATCAAGTTTCTTTAGCGTTGAAAGCATTATTTGCAAGCTCTCCTTGTATGCAAGAATATCCTCTTCATCCAGCTTTCTGAGAATCTCGGAGGCATTTTCTTCGAGTTCTCCCATGAACCATTCCCTGTAAGCTTTCCCTTTTTCGGTGAGGGAAATAAGGGTTTTCCTCCTATCCTCTGGATCTCCTTTCCTGTAGACAAGCCCGTCTCTTTCCATGGCATCAATCATGCTTGTCAGGCTTCCCTTCTGAAGATCAAGGCACTTTCCCAGGGTTGTAGGCATAATATTATCTATTGCCCCAATAATCATAATAGCTCGGTTCTGATTTTTATTGAGGTTATACGGACTGTCCCCTGTTCTGTGGAAAATTTTAGCAAAATTTTTTTGAAACAGATTAATTATCTCAAACTGGAGTTTTACTGTTTCTTTTATTTTTTCTTCCTTCATTGGTATCACAGTCAGGGATTTCTTACAATCATAATTTTCCAGTCATGATTCAGATGATAAAGGCAGGATAGTATCCATTAGAGGTCTTTTTACGAGACATCCCTTATCCAGTAGATTTATTTGCGAGGTTTTTCTTAGTTGAGTCTGCTGGTTCTAACGGACTTTACGGGTTTTCTTGAGTTTGACTGCGTTTTAATATCTCTTATCATCCGAATAATGACCGAATTTAATCTAACAACTCAGTTTCTAACTGTTAGATTTCAAACTAAAAAAGAACTGGTTTTATTTATATCTTATGATTTGACAACTCGGGTATATTCAAGCATCAGGCTTCCTTGTGTAAGCAAAGTTTTTCCCGGTTTTCCATTCGTTAACTCTGCCCCTTTCTGAGAGGAATGGGCACCTCATCAATATTCTCTGTATTTCTCATGAGGAGATAATCCTCAACATAAGAGCCCAAACATACGAGATATATTTCTTCTCCAAAAGTAGCTCTTTTTATGAATCCGTACTTAGTAGAGAGCTTGGTTTCTCCGATTTTCGGCCATTCATAGAGTATCCGCCCTTCTCCTTTTCCGTTGAGTACGGTCTCAATGAAAAGCTTTCCTATAGGCTTACCGTTGAAATTCACAAGATTACTCAAGTCTTGCCCTCCCCCTTTCAGATCTGGATGATAAACGACCCCTGATTAGCCCCCGGTTCCGTTAAGCTTCCAGACAAAGACATGGAAATCATCATAAAACCATTCGCTGTCTTTTTTCTGAAAATCGGGAAAAGTCTCTTCTCCTTTTTCTTCTACAAGGCTTGCAGCTTCTAGGACCTTTAAAGCGACAGCATTCTTCTGAGCCGAAAGCTCTGACTGCACCTGGGTTTGAGTACAGGTTTTGTTCCTGCCCTATTCCCTTATCTGGTCTTCCTGCTGAGAGTAAAAAACTGAAATACTCAGGAACAGAAGAATTAGAGAAATTGACAGGATGAGCTGAATACAAATTTTCGAAGCTTTCATATTCCACCAACTTTGACTATTGTGAATTCTAGTATATCTACCAAAAGCCTCGATAGGATTATGATCAAACTGTGATAGGATCATGATCAAAGGTTCATTTTCAGACCCGATTTCTCAAACCTGCAGGAAAATTTCAAACCTGCTAGAAAAAGAAAATTCAGATTTAAGAACCAGTGGCTTCGTACTTGGAGGGCTTTATTATAAAAATGAGTTTAAAAAAGATATTTTTTGAAAACCGGGATTCTGAAATCTGGATTACATAAAAAGGAACAGCAAATCCGACAGCAGCCAGGGCATCAGCTCCAAGCTCGGAGATCCAGAAGGTATCAGTAAGGCTGTATATAGTCTGGACAGACATGGCAACTATTGTAGGAATTGAGAGCTTGACAACGGCTTTCCTGGGATCGCCGAGGAGAATGTTCACTCCTTCTGTACTTTTTTGAAGGATTCCTTCTTTTTCTCTCCTTCTGCCCCATGAGTATTCATCGGCATCTTCGCTTCCGACTAATGGTTCCTCACTCATTTTCTCCCGCCGTTTTTCTCCCCTTGCCTTTAAAATCAAGCGTCTTTTGTCTATTTTTTTCTGATCTCTTCTGTCTTTAACGTTTCTTTACGTGCCAGACCCTTCTTACTTTTTATATAGGTGAACTATAAGGAAACATATTGTCTATAGGGAAACATATATTTACGAGAGAGAACAAGTAAAAATGAAAAAATGAGTTTATAGGAAGGGACTTGTGAGTATTAAATAATAAATTTCAGTTTTATAAAACAAGTATGATATTTATTATACTTAATATGGTGATGAAGATTATATTCTTAATTAAATAGGCAAATTTTGAATAAAAATAGTAAATAATGTAACAGGTCAAAAGCTATATAAAATATAATTAGTCTTCTACTTTTTTTAATAGAGAAAGTTGCAACTATAACCTCATGCTTACGAGTTTATAATCTTTTGTTTGAACACTTTTAGTCTAAGTGAATACTAAAACCCCAGAGAGTATACTATGTATAGCAATTATAATTTCAGGGAAGCAGTAAAGTCTATGGGTCTTGTTTTTGGAGATATAGGAACCAGTCCAATTTATACCCTGACAGTTATCTTTCTCCTAACAAAACCTACCGAGGATCATGTAATAGGAGTTTTATCATTAATTATCTGGACGCTTATCATTATTGTGACTATGGAATATACATGGCTCGCCATGAGCCTTAGTAGAAAAGGGGAAGGAGGCACTATTGTCTTAAAAGAAATACTTATTCCCCTATTACGGTCAGGCAGAAAAGTTTATTTAGTCACAATATTAGCCTATGTCGGGATTTCGTTTCTTATCGGAGACGGTGTTATTACGCCTGCAATAAGTATACTTAGTGCGGTTGAGGGAATACGCATTGTTTCCGGATTTGAGAATACAGGACAGGGTGTTCTAGTTTTAATTGCCGGTATAATTGCTATAGTTCTTTTTTCAGTTCAGATTAAGGGAATTGAAAAAATTACCTGGGTGTTCGGTCCGATAATGCTTTTATGGTTCGCATCTCTCGCTTTTTTTGGTATTTCTTCAATAATCTATACTCCAGGTGTGCTTAAAGCCATCAATCCTTATTATGGCATCAGATTCCTTCTGAACAGTGGGATTGCTGGATTTTTTGTACTCTCCGAAGTGATCCTGTGTGCAACAGGGGGCGAGGCGGTGTATGCCGATATGGGTCATTTGGGGAGAGAGCCCATATTAAATGCGTGGAAACTGGTATTTTTTTCTTTATTACTTAATTATCTTGGACAGGGAGCATTCCTTATTAGAAACTCTGATTCAACAAATATCCTGTTTGAGATGGTATCTCAACAGGCTAGTATTATTTACATACCATTCCTCATTCTGAGCATCGTGGCCACGATTATTGCTTCTCAGGCTATGATTAGCGGCGTATTCTCAATAGTATATCAGGGAATTACGACCCGAGTAATGCCAATGTTAAAGATTGATTACACCTCCGGGCAGTTGAGATCACAGATATATATAGGTGCAGTAAACTGGATGCTCCTTATTTCCGTACTCTATATGATGCTTGTATTTAAGGAATCCAGCAGACTTGCGGCTGCATACGGACTGGCAGTTACCGGGGACATGACAATTACAGGCCTACTCATGGCTTCGATATTCTATCACAAAAAAGATATTTCGAAGACTATAATCTCACTATTCATAACATCCGTTGACATTCTGTTCCTCTTCTCAAATACTTATAAAATCCCGCATGGAGGCTACTGGTCAATCATTATAGCAGCTGTTATATTTTCCCTTATTGTCATATACACGTCGGGACAGAAGAGACTGTATGGAGTACTAAAACCTATGAAAGCTGATAACTTTCTTGAAAAATATAACCATTTATATATTACTGAAAATAAAATCAGTGGCACTGCCCTTTTTTTTGCACGAGATATCACCAGAATTCCTCAATACATTTCCCATGTAATGTTTAAAAACAACATTATTTATGAAAATAATATTTTTATTTCAATTCTCAAGTCTGACAGTCCTTTTGGAGTGGAAAGTGCTTTCGTAAGAGAACCGGCAAAAGGATTGAAAGTTTTTGAGATAAAAGCGGGATATATGGAAGTTGTTGATGTTGAGAAGATCCTGAAAGAGAAAAACATTTACGAAAAAACAATCTTTTACGGAATAGATGATATATTTACCGACAATCTAATCTGGAAAGTTTTTTCCTTTATCAAAAGAAACTCTCCTTCCTTTGTTCAGTTTTATAGACTCCCTCCTGATGAGCTTCATGGAGTTATGACAAGATTTGAGATGTAAAGTCTTGATTTTTATAGAGAGGGTCATGAGCTTTATATATAAAAACGTAATACTCAGAACCATATTTCATTGAATCGCTATTTACTGTTAGGCTTATTGACCAAAAATAGAGATGAAAACAATATGAAAACAGTAATATTTGCAAGTCAGAATTTTAGAAATAATCCGTTTTCTTTTTTCTTATAGGGCAGAAAAAAATCATGATTTATCGCCTTAGGGCTTAATGCGTGGAACTTTTATTTCAAATCATATCTTTGTGCAAATTTCTGGGACGAAAAGGTGATATTATGTTTTCCAAGTCAGAGTTTAGAGAAGTAGTGAAGTCTATGGGTCTTGTTTTTGGAGATATCGGGACGAGTCCCATTTATACTTTGACCGTTATTTTCCTTCTAACAAGACCTACACCCACTCACATAATAGGAGTTTTATCTTTAATTATCTGGACACTTATCATACTTGTGACTATGGAATACGCCTGGCTTGCAATGAGTCTGGGTAAAAAAGGGGAAGGTGGTACAATAGTCTTAAAAGAAATACTCGTTCCTCTGCTCAAGTCGGGTAGGAATGTAGCTCTGGTCACGTTGTTAGCTTATATAGGAACATCTTTCCTCATGGGAGATGGAGTAATTACTCCTGCAATAAGTATTCTGAGCGCGGTAGAGGGGCTGCGGATCATTCCTCAGTTAGAAAATATAGGCCAAGGTACTATTATACTTATTTCTGCCGCAATTGCAATAGCACTTTTTTCCGTTCAGAGTAAGGGAATAGAAAAAATTACATGGGTTTTTGGGCCTATAATGGTTATATGGTTTGCAGCCATTGGATTTTCAGGCATTGCCTCTATTTTTTATACACCAGACGTACTTAAAGCTATCAACCCTTATTATGCCATTAGATTCCTTCTGGATAATGGAATTATGGGATTTTTTGTACTATCTGAAGTCATCCTGTGCGCTACAGGGGGTGAAGCATTATATGCTGATATGGGACACCTGGGAAGAGAGCCTATTTTAAAAGCCTGGAGATTCGTATTTGTAGCATTGGTTTTGAATTATCTCGGGCAGGGTGCATTCCTTCTCCGAAATCCGGGTTCGAGAAATTTTTTGTATGAGATGATAAATCAGCAGGCAAACATGCTTTATATCCCATTCCTTCTCCTCAGCATTGTAGCTACAATTATCGCTTCTCAAGCTATGATAAGTAGCATGTTTTCTATAGTATACCAGGGAATAACAACCCGGATAATTCCAATGTTAAAGATTGATTATACCTCTGGGTTATTAAAGTCCCAAATCTATATAAGTACCGTAAACTGGCTTCTCCTCATTTCGGTATTATTTATGATGCTTATATTTAGAGAATCAACCAGACTGGCAGCTGCATACGGATTGGCAGTTACAGGAACTATGTCTATTACGGGCATGCTGATGACTTCGATATTTTATCACAGGAAAAATATAACCAAGGCTCTTATTTCACTATCTATAACGTTTATTGACATAGTATTCCTTCTCTCAAATAGTTATAAAATCCCGCATGGAGGCTACTGGTCGATCATTATAGCGTTTGTTATATTTTCTCTTATAATTATATATACATCGGGACAAAAGAAACTGTATGAATTGATGAAACTCATGAAGGGAGAAGACTTTCTTGAAAAATATAATCGTCTATATGCTACTCAAAATAAAATCATGGGAACCGCTCTCTTCTTTACGCGTGATATCGAAAGAATTCCCCAGTATATTTCCCATGTAATGTTTAAAAATAACATTATTTACGAGAATAACATTTTTATTTCCATAATCAAGTCTGACAGTCCTTTCGGAGTAGAAAGCTCGTTCACAAAAGAGCCGGCAAAGGGGTTAAAAATTTTTGAGATACGAGCGGGATACATGGAAATTGTGGATGTTGAACAGATCCTTAAAGACCAGGGCATTTATGAAAAAACAATTTTCTATGGAGTCGAAGATATCTTTACTAATAATATAATATGGAGAATATTTTCCATAATTAAAAAGGTGTCACCATCCTTTGTCCAGTTTTACAGGCTTCCTACTGACGAACTCCATGGGGTTATGACGAGGTTCGAAATGTAAAAACGGGTTAAAAACGGTATGTACATTCCGGGCTTTAGACCCGGATCTAATACAAAAACTCAGCCGCATGATAATTGGGCTGCTATCTGTAAATATCCAATCCAAACTTAAGTAAAAGGCCTCTCTGGATTACGGACGCCTTTCTTAGCGATTAAAATATAAAAAGAAAAAAATGTGTGTGTTTTTCCTGCAATTGCATTTAAACTATTTTTTAACCGGATTTACTTCTTCTTAACAGCATAAACCCCTAAAAGGCGCCTATAGCTGTAATTAATATTCAAAATATGGGAGCACTAAATGAGCCCTCTCCTTCGGCTTTTACTCCTCCGGTTTCTTCGGCTTTGGCTCCTCAATTCTCATCAGAGCGGGAAGTTTCTTCGGAATTTTCGGAAGCTTCCTTGACTCAAAGAGATGGCTGAGTGAAATTGGGTTGTAATTATCCTTATTGTCTCCATGCCAGTAGAAACTACTGAAGTGCACCGTATAGGGGCCTATTTTGTCTCCCTTGAGATCAATAGAGATTGTTCGGGCGCTTTTCCTGGGGGCACGGAAATGTTCCATAGGCCATACCTGCTGCATACCGGTCTGAGCAAAATCCTGTCCATATACATGAATTCCAGAGGGCACGCTGATCCTTGGATCTACATTCAGAGTCACATCATTGAGGGATAGATTATCAATATAAAGTTCAACAAAGCCATATTCGTTTTTAGTTGTACCGTCATTAACCGGACTCAGTACCACGGTCGGGTCCACCCTGAACTTCTGTTCAGCCACAGGAGTTTTTGTAGTGGGTTCGATCTGGTTTATGGATTCTTTCGGGTTTATGTTACATGTCTTATTCAGGGATACGGATTGGTTGATGGACTGATTGGCAGATTAATTGGCAGATTGATTGAAGGATTTATCGGTCTTTAAAATCTTTGATGCCGTTTCATTTACTAATGGGTTATCAACTACATTGGCAAAGCACTTGAGAATAGAGCCCCAGAAATAAAGATCAACATCAGTAGAACAAACAAATATTTTTTCAATTTTGATACTTCCTTTCAGGGGTATTAAATTAACTGTACACTAATTTTTTGAAATGGTTTTCTCAAAGTTTTGGAAGTATTTGAATATGTACCTTTTGCCGTGATGTTTGCACATTTCTCTTTTTTTGCAGGATTTGTGTGCCTGGATCTTCGGAGTTTCTGCGAATATTACTTTTTCATACACAAACGAGAACATTTCAATAAAATTTATTTAAAATTTCAAACCGCAATTCTTATCTGTATAAAATTATGTGATAGATTAACCAATATTTTATGACTGAGTTACGTAAATCGAAAAAAGAATGACTTTATCCTGGCTTTATACTCCGATTCCTGGCGGTAAACGATCCCTATATTATCATGCCAGGCTTTGGTTTTTAGCCTTCTGGGCTGTCTTTTGCTGTTTTACGCTACTGCGATTTGACGTCAAAACTGAAAATTAGCCCGTTTTACTTCACAAAAATATGGATTCTCAAGTCTAAAATCTAATTCGAGACTCTCACGAGGTGAGAAAATGAAGACCCAAGTAGCACCATTAGCTGTCAACCCTGAGAACAAAACCGAAACCCTATTTAATCGATTCGATAAGCTGGGAATTTTTTTCCATAATCCTGTTTCGTTCAGCATACCAGATCTGTATTCTCACTTAACGAAAAGCAATAGAATTGGCCTTGTCTGCGGCGAGGTGGCAGAGTACAAACTTAAGATAAAGGTTGGATCCGGAAAATATGATTACATTGTACTCACCAACTATGTAAAAGAAAAGAGTGCTTGGAGCACAGCCCAAAGTAAAAATTTAATAATCCTACCCGGGCAGGCTTTGACTGAAAGTTTCTATTCCGATATGGCGATATACTACGCTCAGCAAGGATACAGTGCATATATTCTGGATAGAAGAGAGACAAATGTTCCGGTAAATGAGACCGATTTCAGTTACATGGAAAACTGGACCATTGACAGTTACCTGAATGATACATACAACGGCATCGCTGTGTCAAGAATTCATACAGCTTTCCTGAGTGATAAAGCTGTAGAGGACATCGAGGTTACAGCAATTGGCCACAGTCATGGGGCCTTGATCCTTACTGCTTACGGAGCCAGCAAATACCATGACCTTGCTTTAGGTTCGGTTAACAGAATGGTACCTGTTGATATCGTTATTAAGTACGAGCCTAAACATTCGGAGTTAATAAGGGCTCAGGCACAGCAATTTGACACTATATCCAGATGTTTGGAAAACAGGACATATAACGGCAGCGATATGGCTGTCATGATGCAGATAGCCAGACTGGCTTTAACCGATCCTGACCGAGAATCTCTTTTTCAACCCGGCTTTACAAACAGGCAATTTTTCCGGCTTATGGCTACCCAAACCCATGGATTCAATGAATACCCCTATACTCCGAATTATCATTATTGGAGTGGAGACCTGGATGGGCTTTATTATGTTGACGAAAACAGGTTACTTAACTTGACCTTAACCGGAGGGGCTGTTCCCTATGTACCAAAGTGCCTGGATCTTTATATGGCCGGATTGATGGGGAATGTGGAAGGCTATGAGATTGACTTTTCAAAAATAAGCTATCCTGTTCTTTATATCGGGCTTGGGGGAGGTTTCAGCGACTACGGATCCTGGTGGTACAAAAACGAGGTTGGAAAAACAAATTATAAGGTTACTTCCATAAGCTGGAAGAACCAGGGTCACGGGAGCATAGCCCTTGATTATAATTCTAGTGAGTTATGGGCACTTATACATAACTGGATAATAAATAATTAGGTCTGAATCAAGCTCGTTGGAGATGCCAATTGTCATCTGTGAATCAAGAAGCTACTAAGTCTTTAGCTTAGTGGTAGTTCATTTATTTCTTCCTGATCTTTATAAACAGCTAACGAATACTGCCATACAACTAGGGGTATGCAACACTGGTGTGTATAAAGTATTTGGCATTATTCACCATATAAATAAACCTCAGGGTAAGAAAGGCTTCATTAGATTTTCGATAATATTGCGTGATACCTGTATTCGTAGTACATCGACTTTACGTATTCCATTTTGAAGCCGTTATCTCTGGCAATTTGTTCAATCAGGTAAGGGCTGTAGGCATCTCCTATTATATCTCTTGGGCGGTTTTTCAAAATGGCTGACACCTGTTTGAGGAGTCCAAAACCAGTTTTAGGCAAAATCTCCCATAATCTAAAATTCTGCGAGAACCATCCCATTTTCCATAAAGAGTACAACCTGGGATCAATTATATCAAAAAAGACTATCTTTCCGTTCTCATTGAGATAGTCGAATGCATGATGTATAAAAGCATCTATCTGCTCGGGCTTCAGGTACTGGACCACAGCTGTTGCCGTAATCCGGTCAAATGATATATTCAACCTATCCCAGATTGTTTCATCATCGGCAAGGATTAAATCTACATTTTTGTAGTTCTGCTGCCACATTTTCTTTTCCGCTTCTAAAAGCATTGAAGAAGAAAAGTCAGCCCCTACTATTCTCTCATAATTTGGTACGTAGTATATTAGAAGTTCTCCGGCACCACATCCGAAATCGAGAAGAGATTTACCTCCACTTAAATGAAAGAGTTTTTCCTTGGCCTCTTTATAAAGAAATTCTTCGGTAGAATACCTGTGCCCTCCTTTCTTTTTGTCCGAAAAATATTCTTCCCAGGAAAACTTCGGTTTATTAAATACTGTTTCCATACTGAATATCCCCCCTTTTCTCGGTCTTTTCCATTTCATCGATATATATTTGCAATTATTAGAATCAGGCAAAAATGAAAAATGATTAGCTCTTTTTGAAATTTATACAGGAAAATCTGTCTGGTATCGTCTAGTATTACAAATATCACAAGATTTTATTTAGTTATTGAAACGTTTCTCCTGAAAATAAGTCCGGACCTGCTTTCGGAAATTCCTTTCCTGACAACAGATTTTTATGATAACTCAAGTGCATCAACTTTCACAAAAAAAAGTAGTATCTTCTATAGTGCAGGCTTTCCGAACGCAGACTTTCTAGTGCAGACTTTCTAGTGCAGACTTTCAAGGTGCAGGCAGGGAACATAAAGCATTTCAAGATGAATGATATAATTAATAGAGTCCTGAATAATATGAAAGTTATATGTAAATGAAGCTAAGGGTGCTGATAAAAGAGGGGGACAAAGTTAATGGAGGATATGTTCAGATTTGCGGATGAGCTTGGGCCATTTAAGATCATCCATGTTTACGAGCCGTCAGTTGACTTGAAAGCAGTTCTTGTGGTGGACAATGTCGCTAAGGGGCCTGCCCTTGGAGGGGGTCAGGATGGCCCCAGATGTGAGTACTGAGGAATGTTTCAGGTTGGCAAGAGCCATGACCCTTAAGAATGCAGCTGCAGATCTTCCTCACGGGGGTGGTAAGATTGTTATCTGCGGGGATCCGCGAATGCCACAGGAAAAGAAAAAACAGATGCTTAGAGCGCTTGCCAGTGCCCTCAGGTATGGAGAGGAATACATCTTCGCCCCTGACATGGGGACAGACGAACTCTGTATGGCCTGCATAAAAGATGAGATCGGAAGGGTGGTAGGCCTTCCCTGCGGGATTGGAGGAATTCCTCTGGATGAAGTGGGGGCCACAGGCTGGGGGCTTGCACAGGCTACTGAAGTGGCACTCCAGTACTGTAATTTTGAACTGAAAGATGCTCGTGTGGTTGTCCAGGGATTCGGGGCAGTTGGGAGGCATGCTGCGCGGTTCCTTACCCAGAGAGGAGCGACTCTAGTAGGAGCCGCCGACTCCGAGGGCACGGTTCATGACCCCGATGGGCTTGACGTGGATACCCTGATCAGGCTTAAGAAAGAAGGAAAAAGTGTGCTTGACTACCCTGGAGGAAAAAAGCTTGACAGTAATGCCGTTATCACCATTCCCTGTGACATCTGGATTCCGGCAGCTCGTCCGGATGTAATCAACGAGAGCAACGTCCATCTTCTAAACACTAAACTGATTATTGAGGGAGCAAACATTCCAATCACAGAAAATGCCGAAAAAATCCTCTATGAGGCAGGTATTCGCTATGTTCCGGATTTTATTGCAAACGCTGGCGGCGTGATCTGTGCGGCTGCAGAATATCAGGGAGCCAACCAGTGCACAGCTTTCGGGTCAATTGAAGAAAAGGTGAGAAAAAACACGGCTCAGGTACTGGAAACTGCGAAAACGGAAGGAATCCTGCCAAGGGAAGCTGCAGTCCAGCTTGCCGTAAAACGAGTTAAGCAAGCCATGACTTACAGGCGCTGGTCGCTCTTTTCTTCGGCGCCAGGCTTTGTGTAAGCTTTATGTGATTCTCTAATCCCATCTTTTACTTTTTAAATCCCCGGTTATTCAGGGTTCTTTTGCATCTCAAATCGAGTTTCAGTTTATTTTTTTCCCTCCGCATAGCACCACCGTCGCCCTGACCGCACTGTCCGGAGTAAAAAAAACCGGCATTCCGATGGCTGTAAAAGCCGAAGCCATTTCTCTGCTGAATCTTCCGCCCGGAGAACAGATGAGGACTGGTTTTTCACAATTACTGGCAAAGGCTTTGATTTTTTCCGCAACCCCTCTGGAAAGAAGAGGTGGACCCCAGAGCAAGCTCACTATTGCAAGATCATATTCCTCCCCAAAAGCCTCCTGTAGAGCATCAACGTAGTGTTCGTCCTTTACGCTGCCTGTCAGGTCAACAGGATTCCTTATGGAAGCAAAAGCCGGAAGTTTCTGTCTCAATCTGCTCACAGCTTTTCTGGAAAGATCGGGAACCCTGAGCCCAGCCTCCTCACAGGCATCAGCGATAGAAATTCCGATCCCTCCTCCATCGGTTATAATGAGAACATTTTTTCCTTTTACCAGCTGATATCTGTTCAGTACTTTGCAGGCGTCTTTTAATTCCTCATAACTTTCAACTTCTATTATACCTGCTTTCCTGAAAGCAGCTTCATAGGCTTCATATCTCCCGCTAACAGCCCCTGTATGGGAACTGGCTGCCTTTGCACCTGGCTCCCTTTTTCCGACTTTGAGAGCCACTACCGGCTTCTTTTGCACACATCTAGAAGCAGCGGCAAGGAACCGACGTCCATTTTCGATAGACTCGATATAGAGAGCAACGGCTTTTGTTGCTTCGTCTCCTGCCAGGAATTCAAGGCAATCGCTTTCGTCCACATCTACCTTATTTCCGTAGCTCACTACCCGTGAAACCCCTGCTCCCTCGTTTGCCATTTCGTCCATAATCATAGCGGCAAAGGAACCGCTCTGAGTAAGCACCGAAACCCCACCTTTTGCAGGTCTTTCGACCTTATCGCCACTTATAAAAAAAGTATCCACTTTTGAAGCTGTATCGTAGATTCCAAGGCAATTCGGTCCCATAGCCCGGATCCCTTTCTTATCTAGAATTTCTTTCAGGCGTACTTCCATTTCCTTTCCTTCAGGCCCAGTTTCCCGAAAACCTGAACTGACAATTATTGCTCCTTTTATATTTTCCACAGGGCCGTTGAGGATTTCAAGAACTGTAGAAGCTGGCACTGCAAAAATCGCAATATCGATTTTGTCCTTTATCTCACCCGGAGCCGAATAACACTTAAGCCCCCTGATTTCCTGATAACCCGGATTTACAGGATATATCTTTCCCTGAAACCCCATTTTCAGGAGGTTTTCCAGAATTGTACAGGAGAGCTTTTCGGGATTTGGCGACGCTCCTATCAGGGCTATGCTTTCAGGCTTGAAGAAAAAGTCAATGTGTCCTTCAATGGTCATTTATGCCCTTCCGAATAATCTGCAGATCATATTAAGATTATAGCTTCGAGCTTAAATATTTAAACTTAACAAATTCGGGTTTTATAAAACAGGAAAGAAGCAAAATCTGAAAAAATGCAAGGGAATAAAGAAAAATTCACTGTAGGAACTTTAAAGGAGCTCTATAGAACTTCTAAAAGAGCTTTACAGAACCTTTAAAGGAGTTTTATAGAACCCCTAACCGCTACCATCGAAAAAGCTAGAAATATGGAAGTCCCAGCGCTTTTATTTTTCTTTTTCGCATATTTTACGTTCTTGGATTCTCTTACTCAGTTACGTTTAGCGCTCACAGTACATGCAAATAGCCTTTTCACATTCCTCATTCTGGAATTTCCACTTCAGTCCCCAGCGTTTAATTGCTTGAATTATTTTCACAAAATCCACTCCGCTTTCGGTCAGGTAATACTCGGATTTAGGAGGATTTGTTGAGTTATCAACCTTCTTTTCAATCAGGCCCTCAGTTTCCAGTTCTGTCAGCCTCTCTGAGAGGATTTTCGGAGTTATGTAGCCGAGTTTTCTTTTGAGCTCATTAAAGCGCTTTTCTTTTTTTTCCCCTTTGTGCAGCTCCAGAAGGATATGGATTGTCCATCTTTTTCCGATGATATTCATAGTCTTGTAGACTGTGCAGTCTTTCATAGTATAAACATAGAAACTGTCTGATATATAAATTAGTATCTCTAATATACTGGTATCAAAAGAACACTAGTATAAAATATAATTTATAAAACAGAGATATATAATTTCCTGTAAAAGTTTTCCTGTATCTGGCAAAACAGAATTCAAAGCAGCCTGTGGCTGAAATACCGGGTCCGAAGTAATAACTATCGCTCTGCAAAAACGAAATTCATGTCTTTATCTAAAATTACTCCGCTTGAGCGAACAAAGTGAGCGAAAAGGACCCATCCTCCCGAGACGGGACTTGGGCGATTCTGTCAGAACTGCCGGGAATCTAACCAGTTAGGAAATTTAGAAAGTTTGGAGAGAATGATAACCATGAAAGACAACTTACCGGAAAAAGGTGCAATCGTTCAGAGAGACCGTGAAACTTACGCAGTAGCCCCTCACATCCCCGGAGGAATTGCGGACCCAAAAACCCTCAGAAAGATAGCTGATGTTGCGGAAAAATATGGGGCCGCTGCCCTTAAGATGACTTCTGCCCAGAGGATTGCAATCGTAGGCCTGAAAGAAGAAGACCTTGATAATGTGTGGGCTGATCTGGATATGAAACCCGGCGCAGCTGTAGGGCTTTGCGTAAGAAGTGTAAAATTCTGTCCTGGAACGACTTTCTGCAAGCAGGGAAAACAGGATGCAGTAAGCCTGGGCCTTAAGCTGGATGAAAAATACCACGGAATGTCAATGCCTTCCAAACTGAAAATGGCTGTTTCCGGTTGTCCGAATTCCTGTTCTGAACCTGCCATCAAAGATATAGGGGTAATGGGCACTGCCAAAGGATATACTCTGATGGTAGGAGGTTCTGCAGCTGCAAGTCCAAGACTTGCTGAAGTTGTCGCAAAGGAATTGTCTGAAGAAGAAGTTCTTGAGGCTATCGAGAGAATTGTTAATTTTTATAAAAACTCTGGCACGAAAAAGAGGCTTGGGAAGTTCATTGAAGGCATGGGCCTTGAGGATTTCAAAGCCCAGGTAGGCCTGTAAAACCAGGTAAGCTTGCATGTGGCATTTACATCTCTTAAATTGTTTCATTCAACGTTGAATGCCTTCTGATCTGCTCCCACAAAATGTTTCCTCTGTAAACTCTTAACCAACTCTTAACCCAGGATAAATCCGGAGTTTCAGGGATCGAAACATAATACTTTCCAATATAGCGGAAAAACTTGTACCGACCAAGCATATATGGAACGAATATCAGAATAGAATATATTGATAGATGTCAGAAACAGAATATATTGATAGATGTCAGAAACAGAATATATGATATTAAAATGTAATCAAAAACGGCCAGAATATTCACACAAGCTCGGTCGGTATAGTAACTAAGGAGTGTAAGGTATAATGCTGAGTTAAAGGCATAATGCTGAAAAACAAAAAACTATGGTCAAAAGGGGAGAATTAATGAGAGTTACTGAGATGAAATCCTCACCTGAAAAGCCGAATCCTCACAATGTGAGCGTCCGGATGCTCTACAATACCGAAAACGCTCAGGCTGTACATATAGAACTTAAGCCAGGGGAAGCTCTAAAAAAGCACGTGACTCCCACAGACGTCTTTTTCTACATTCTTGAAGGAAAAGGCATTGTTGAAATTGGCGACGAACAGCAGGAAGTCAGCCGAGATATGCTGGTCGAGAGTCCTGCAAAAATCCCCCACCGCCTTCTGAATCCGGGAAATGATATTTTCAGGGTGCTGGTTGTAAAGGCCCCAAGGCAAACCGAAGCTACACGCATGCTGTAAACGTAAAGCAAATGTAAGGATGGCTGTTGAAATGGTTCAAAGCGAGGCATAAATGGAAGAAAAAACAAAACCTACAAAAATAGCGGTTGTGCGCTGCGACGTCGTTTCAGAAACCTGTCCGGGGGTAGGCTGCTTTAAGGCTTTCAATGAAAGAAAGACCCACTTTGAGTCCTACAACGAAACCACTCAGATGATCGCCTTTTTCACGTGCGGAGGCTGTTCGGGCAGGAGAGTGTACCGTCTGGTGAACTCCCTTAAAAAGTATGGCCTTGATGCCGTACATCTCAGTTCCTGTATGCTTATGGAAGAAACTTATCCTAAGTGTCCTAACCTGGACAATATAAAAAAGACGATTCAGGATGCAGGAATAAAGGTTATAGAAGGTACTCATCACTAAGCACAGCTCTTGATAAAAATAGGACTTACGCGGTTGAAGTGACAAATCGATAGCATTAAACACTTAACTGTTTAAAATATTAAATTATTTACAACGTCTCATATGCTTGATTTGTACTTCAAGTGCGTAAGTCCTGAAAAAAGATATATAGGCAAGAAATACATCAAAACCGGACAGATAAAAACGAAAATGAGGGAAATATGTTTACTGAAGAGAACAAGGAAATAGTTCGCCGATTCTTTGAAGAAGGCCCTTCGAAAGGAAATATAAGTGCAGCTGACGAGTTGCTGTCACCTGATTTTGCTATGCATGTTCCTCTTCCTGCTTCTCCAGGAATAAAGGGAATAAATGAAGTAATTACTGCATGCAGGGCAGCCTTTGAACACCTCAATGTTACAGTTGAGGATATGATTGCCGAGGGTAATACTGTGGCTGCACGTTTTACAGCTCGCGGAGTACACAAAGGTAACTTCATGGATTTGCCGGCTACAGGCAAGCCGATAAATATGACTGGTATAGAGATTTTCCGCATTAAAGACGGGAAGATCATTGAGCTGTGGGGTGAAACTAATCTTCTTGGCCTGATGCAACAGCTAGGGATTGTTCCTGCACCTGGAAACGAGGGTTAAAATTTATCAGGTGCACAGTATCATTTTATGTTTCTTGCATTTAAATTATGTTTCTTGCATTTAAAATTTCATACTAAAAATATAACTTACGAATGAAATAGGGTAATAAAATGAGCCATGATATAACTCGGGACCGGAATATCGAAGAAGATGAAAACTACGAAGGTGCAGACCTTGAGCTTCGGGACATTCCCCTTCCAAAAACAAGCAATATCCTCTACTCGATTTTAAACTCTTTAAACCATAATATTGCAAACTTTTATGCTTACACGAAGTTCAAAGACTATATATCTGAAAAGACCCTGGATATGGAACTGCTCCAGAGAAGCATGAGTATCCACAGGGATTTTTCAGCTCTGTTCCTGCACACTGAAGAAGAGCTGGTACTTGTTTACCCGGATCTTCTGGAAAAAGCTGAAAAACTTTTATTCAGAGGAGAAACAAACACGGACTTCATAAATTATACCCGTAAGATGTGTAAATTAATAAATGACTATAAGAAAATGCTGCATAGAGAGGGGTATTTGCCAGATCTTTGAATGGAACTCTCGCTAAGCAACATCTTATTATGGAATTTCACTGTCCGGTACAATTAAAATTTATTTTGTAAAATATTTCAATGGGGGTCGGTTAAATGGTAAAACGAATGATAGTGAAAATTGACGAAAAGAAATGTACAGGCTGCGGAAAGTGCGTTGCACCCTGTACCGAAGGTGCTATTAGAATCATTAACGGAAAAGCAAAGGTCGTAT
>NZ_DAVG01000074.1:0-7055 GCF_002505485.1 Methanosarcina sp. UBA5
GGACTTTGATAATATGCTGGCTAACTCATAATGAGAAACTCAATTGATTATTAAGAACGCGAGATTCAGATAAGCAATATGGAATTTTGGGATCAGCTCTATATGATTTCTGTATATTTGTGAGTACATAGCATAATTAATGCCAGTAATGCCAGTAATTATTCCAGATTCACTGGTAATGGCTCCGAATTTAATAAGTAATTCGTAGTTGCTCCGAATTCAGTAGCAATTATTCAGGATTTACTTAAGCACAATACCTGATAACAAGAAACTATGATGTAATTAGGAATAACACGTTTAAGATTAGGAGCAGTATATCTAAAATTAGAAGTGATGTCAAAAATGAATAATTATAATTAGAATTTTATAAAATTTACCATATGAAAGTAAGTAATATCTTTATCTATGGTTTTAGATAATTTGTAAGCTGTATAGATTTTTCAAAAATATATATTTTATAGTTTAATTAGTATTAGTTATATTTAAAATTTGAATTGAATTATTACTTTCGTTAAGCTTTGAAATATCAACATTCCTGTAGTTCTCAGAAATACGTTTGTAGTGTCTATCCACGCTTGTTCTACTCATTTGACAGTTATCTGAATCATTGAATATCCTCGATACGAACTCATCTATTAGCTGGGCATCCAGTTCGATGTAGTTTCTCTTACAAACATACATTATAGCTGCAATAGAAACGCACTCATAAGAAATGTAAAGGTTTTCATAAAGGTCATAGTCCAGAAATATGTCCACAACTATTTTTTCAGTTGGCCCTGCTATGTTTGCAGGTAAATCAAAGATTTTTGACAATAAACAGATGAAGTATACTCTTTCATTATTCAATTCGGTATTCATAGTATTACCACTTTATTATATATTCGAAAAAAAATAGATATGGTGGCTTAATACACCATAAATTAACAGTTTATTAACAGGTATGAACCCCCCCAAGCTGAGTTAACACATTAACAGTCCATGAGAATGCCCTGTTCATGGATTGCTCAGATGAAGTCAGTTCAGATTTTTTAGATTTTGAAAATTACTTTATAAAAAAGAAATCTCGATACATTAGCAGATACATTAGCAAATAGAGGTTTATAAGCTAAATTGATTTGTATTACTTCTGAGCCATGTAAGACAATACCTTACGTCCAATAGGCAAATCATGCTGAATGATATTGGTTTATTCCGTCTAACTTGTCTAACTTGTCTAACTATTTTTTACTTTCCCCTTTTACCACAGTAAGGGGAAAAAAAATATTTTATCTCCTAGGAATAAGAATTTACTTAGACAACCTAGACATCCCCCTATCTGTGGCGACCAATAGTGATTATTTCATCCAGCGCACCAATAACACCGGACAGGATCAAGACATAATGGACAGATTACAGCCTTGACTTATTTATTGAAATACCCTCCCAGTAGTACTTTCTATCGTCAGTCGTAGATCCCCTTATTGTTTGATATCCCAATTTTTTGAGTTTCTTTCCAAACACTGCATTTGATTCCGGCTTTTCGCCATTCTTTTTGCACCACTTAGAATAAGCGTCATAAACTGCAGCTTTTAAGGTGTCCTCTGTGCTCGTTTGTAAACATTCATCAGCAAAGGCAGCAACAGAGTCACTTTTGAGGCGATACATTCTTTCAACTTCCTCGATCGTCTTATGATAAGAGAAATCTCCACTTTTCAGAAGTCCTTTCAGAGCTTTAATTGCCTTGTTAAGCAACCCAGACAGTTCTTCCTTAGTTGTAATCTTCTGGATCAAATTTCGGTCTGCGTTTTTTCCTTCAAATTTATTAGGAAATTCAATTAAAATCCACCTGCGGTAATAGGCATATCCAGCATTTTTCACAGGCGGTAGATCATTAGCAGAGAAAATTAATCTTGCAGTATTGTTAAAATAAAATGCTTGCTGGCCTTTCCTTTCTCCTCTGATCTGTTTCTCATTCCCTGTCAATGTAGTAAACGCAGAACTGTCATATATTTCAGATCCAGCTATGTCGGGACAAACATTCATCAATTTTCCATAGAGATTTGCTACAGAAAATCTGTCTTTCTCCAACTTATGTAAACTTTCTCCTGAAGTATTTACAATTCCAATGAGTTCGGTCAAAAGATTAAGAAGTACACTTTTCCCGTTTGATCCAGAGCCCAGAAGCATAACTGCTTTTTCCATCCTATTATCTGGAATCATCATGTGGCCGGCCCATTCTAACAGTACCTGTATATCTTCTTCAGACACTATTTCGGATAGAAACTTATCAATCATTGGGCACTCTGCATTTTCATTATATTCTACAGGTAACTGTAAAATCGACAACAGTTTAGGCGTATGTGGCTTGAATTTATCTTCTTTAAGATCATAAAGGCCATTCTTTAAGTTGATTACATATGTTTCTTTACCGACAGAATCACGGGTGATTAACGTCTCAACTTTGATAAATGACAATGTTTCCTGTCTGCGAGCTCTTGTGGAGTAATTTCCCAGTTTTTCTTGAGCTACTCGTGCTATAAGATTTTCTCCTCCAGGTTGATATACTCCATTTTTATAGCAGTATGTCTCTTTGGTGTCATCAAAAGTAAGAAAATGATATTCGCCCATTATTTCATCTGCTAGCGATTTAACAATAAACCGCCCTTCTGAAAAATATTTTCTACTTGGATCCTCATTAATCCTGTCAAGTGCCTTACTGATCGTCCATTCCTTGTAGTCTGTACGATTCCATTTCTCACTATAAAGTCCAGATCCTGTGAACAGTCTATCAATCTGATTTCTATCCTTAGTCTGGGCTGCAAACATGCTGCATAGAGCAAGGTCAGCTTCACTCTTAGAAGGGTAGCATCCCAATACTTTCCAGTTCCCACCGTAGAGAATGTTGAAACGTTCAGCATTCCTTGCATGCCTGCATTTCTCTAAAACATCAAAATCGGAGATCCCATATCTTACATTTTTAGGTTCTTTTGAATACCCATATGCTGGAACTAAGGAGTCTGCCAAATAAGTAGTACTTCCAGCCTGTGGGCTTGTTCCATCAGGGCTTAGTGACGATTCATTAACTTGAACAGGTACTTCCTCTGCGATGTTAGGTTTATCGTCATCAGGGAACCATTTTTCATAAAACTCGTCAATGATCTCTTGGGAGTTATTAATTTCAGATGGTGTACCAGGTACATGGTTACCTGTAACTGTCATACAATGCTTATAAGAATACATTTCACGGCCAGTACCGTCTGGTTGTTTTTCCCTTCTTCCTGCCTTTACCATTTTAGCTTTGACGAACACATGGACTCCAGTTCCACTTGGTGAAAACTCAGTATAGGAATTCAGTTTCGTGATTTCTTCCAAAGCTTGTTGATTCCATTTTCCCGTAGCTGGATTATAAATATGGTCGAAATCAATGCAGATGTAAGGATCATTTTCAGTTACCACAAAACCGATTCCAGAATAATCATAGTTGTTAGTATATGCCCGACATACAAGCTCGAAACTGCTTTGGTTTTCGGGTAAATTCCAACTTTTCATCTGGCCTCTAACATTGAAGGGAAATTTTTTTAATTTTCCATCAACAATTTTAAATTTGAAGAGTATCCATTGATTCCGACTTCTCAATTCCCATGGTATGGAATCTTCATTGATAGTCGTTGGTTTTAAATAGGTTTCATTTATAAAATTAGGATGTGTATTCATATTAATAATATTTCCTTACTTATTTTTTTAAAGATATAAGAGGGAATTAGTATCCCGTAACTTACAAGATTAGAGAGTATACACTCTATGAAACTACTTTGTAGAATAGTTTTTTTAAGTTTGAAAATTTGATTATTACATTAAAAAGAGAATTTTCATTCAAACCTGCCTTAAAAATAGGAACTATACTTTCGTCCAGAATTGCTTAAACTCTTAGGAAAGGAACTTCAACGTCATCAAAGTCGAAAGTATTCACTTCAGAACAGGTTTTCATAATCAAATTCTCAGTTTCAAGGCAAACATGCAGGGTGCCTGCACGAAGATCAGGAAAGAATATCTTACAATCTTTCTTCTCTCTACTTAATATATGCGGACTCAAGTTAAGTACTACTATTTAAACGTTCCTTTTATCAGATAGATTGCTCTTTATCCTCGTAATATTCTCGGATTCTTGATTCGCATTGAAATACCTGTAAAAGCATTGCAGGCTGATCTTTGTCTTTAAAGAACATTTCTACTAATTCGGATTCGTCTATTGGCTGATTATCCAGAAGAGTACAATACCAAGTTAGCGCAAATATAACGCATTCAAAACGTTTCTTTTTGAAAAATAATTTATGATTAAGCCACATTTCAGCAAAACGGCATCTAATATCCTCATCCATATTTGGACTCAAGGATTTGATACTAACCACTATCTTAATGAAACTATATTTTTGATAGTCAAGTCCATCATTGTCTTTCAATAATCTATAGTTTAGAGCTTGAACTCGACCATTGATAAAGTTAGATCTGATTTCAGATTCTGCTTTATGTTTTTCTAATTTAGATTCAATTTCATTTAACTTAGCGTTTTTCTTCATTATTCAACCCTGTTTTTAAATAAATGTATTAAAAGAATTGGCAGATGCTAATTTCGATAGCACAAGCTAAACTCAACAGTAAATACTGACTTCTTTAGTAAATTGTTCAACAGCTCCGCTAAGTTCACGTCCTAACAAAGATTTAAATATAACTTTTGCATATGATGTTGAACGTTAGATTTTCGTATTTCGCAATTATTGCAAGATATTTGAAAGAGCTCAAATACCTTAGTGGAACTTTTAGACTTTTTATTGGGTTATTTTATATGTTAATATTATATAAATTTTGACCGTTTTATTGAGTTAAATATTATAGTAATTAATATATAATTTTAAAGATTTGAGCTAAATTAAAAAATATGTTTTTAAATATGAAATATAAAAATGAGTAAATAAATTATATTTAAGAAGACCTGTAGACAGGCACCTCTTTTTCATAACCTGGAAACTCAAGAAATTAAACTCCCAAATTCTGCAATTTTTTCCTCTACCAGTTTATTAACTTTAGTTTTTATTATTGATGGAAAGCCAAGTTTTGGATTTTCCGCTACTTTTTCGATATTCAGTTGTTTGGCGGATTTCGGAGTAATCCCATTTGCTTTTAAGACTACATTATCAATGTCATGCCCTGGCAAATAAACGTATACACTGAGCATGTCTGACCATTGTGTCAATCCAAAGTACACATTCATTTGGGCTTCTATGAGCTAATTTGCCATGTATGTACAGCGAGAATGCCGGAACATGTGAGAATTAATCCTTTTATTAATCCCTGCTTTCTTAGCTACTCGCTGTAGCATCATCCTTATTGCACCATAAAAAGAATGGCTCCAGTAAATTCTTTACTGTTCAAAGTAACCCATAAGGGAGCCATTAGGATTGTAACCTTTTGGATCTACTTGCAACCAGGCTTTCAGATCTTTTAGCAACAATAAAAGACGTCAAATCAAAATATGAGCTGAGGCATTGAAAAAAGAGTATGCATTATAATTTAACTGATTATTTCTTTTATTACAAGTTTCTACATTCAATCGAGCCATGAAATTGTTACGATTCATAATTTCGGTTTTAGCCATAAAATGCTTGGGCACTTCAAACCTTGATTTTCATTATCCCTTTTTCCGTAAGGCAGCCAAAAAGGTATTAAGACTTCTTCTCACTTGCCTTACTATCAGGTTTCAGGATTCTCTTTATAATGTCTTCTTCTTTTTCAGGTATATATTCAGGTGGCACTCCTAAGTCTCGCACTCCTGATTCTCTTGGTCTGTATTCTGAATATTCTGCGCCTAACCTGGCGAGCTCATCAATTTGCTCGTCATCAAAGTCGCGAGTAAATTCAATTTTATTCTCTTCATTTAATTTAAATGCATCTAAAAGCTCTTTCATGATTTCTGATTTTAATGCTGCTTTTCCTGCCTTTTCAGCTTCTAATTCTTTGCGTAGTTCTTGCAGCTCTCTTCTTTCTACAATATTCCTTACTGTTTCAGCCTGCAGTATTTGGTTTTCCTGCTTGATCCTTAGGTATTCAGGACTCTCTGAAATATCGGCTTCTTTCTGAATCGTCAAGTACGGAACAAACTTTAGATAAATTTCCCTGAGCTGCTTAGGACTTGCCCTAAAGTATGCTGCTTTGGTATCGTTTAAAGTATGTCCCATTAAAAATTCTGTGAAAAAGAAATCTGCTCCTGAGTTTAAGAGTGTACTATTAAAGTATTTCCTGACATTGTGTGACCTTAAAAGATTCCAATCACCTTTTGGAGTGTTTTTCTGTGCCTTTTCGGATATTGTTCTGTAAATCTTAAAGAAAGAAAGTTCCTTAAGTCGACGCAGTTCATCATTTTTAGTTTCAAGAAATTGGTTGGGGATTTGTCTTCCTATGAAGAGGTAGTTAGTATCCACAAGTACACGTTGCTTTTCAATTTGATTTTGTCTCTTTTTATCAGTTGTCTTAATAGTCCTTGCTCTAAATTCCAGATAATCCTGTACTGCTCTGGAAGCCTCAGGACTCAGGAAGGTCACGAAATCAGTGCCTACTTTTCCCCTTCTAAGTATAAGTGTTGTTATCTCGGTCTTGGAATCATACCCTTCTTTAAAGTCCTTGACCTTCAACCTGATAATTTCATTTGCACTTAATCCGCTTGATACACCTACCAGTAAGATAGCTTTTTCAAGAGGGTCACAAACTTTTAAAGCGTCTTGTAGGTCTTCCTTGGTTGGAATGTCCTTATGCTTTTCTAATGGTTGGGCTCTGTTGCCGGATCTAGGCAGTTTAGGTACGTCGATATCAAAACATTTGTAAAAAGATTGCATGCGGGCTACATGGCTTTTCACACTCATCGGCGCAAGACCCTGATCTTGTAAATGTTTTCGAAACCCGATAAGATACCGTTTTACACTTCTCTGTCGCAATAGCAACCCTTTTCTAATTTCTGCTTCCGCTTCTGTCAGCAGCTCATTGGGAGTTTTACCTGTCCAATCAGTAAACGCTTGCATTGAGTA
>NZ_DAVG01000074.1:7063-7826 GCF_002505485.1 Methanosarcina sp. UBA5
CCAAGTCAGCAACTTTAATTTTAAGTCCTCCTAGGGTTTTATATACCAAACAATTAGATTACAATACCTTTTTCAATTCAGTAACTTAGATTCTGAACATTCCCATAAGAATATGTTGCTGCTTGATGTTAGATACCTGTATATATGTTATTTATCTATTCCTGAGAATTCGTAGTCCCTAACATAAGCACTTAGTTTATACAAGAGAAAGATATGCAGCTCCTTCATAAGCACTCAGCCCTATATCCTGAAGAAGCCTTTTCTTTTGCACATAGGATTCAATTTCTGAGATCTCAAACGTTTTTGAAAAACAACTCTCATATCCAGAAAATAGGCCCTGGATGTGAATTATCTACCTACTTTTATATATTTAAAAATCTATTGTTTTTAGGGGATTGAAATCATCATTAAAAAAGATTGCCTATTATTTTGTTACTGAAATCTGGATTATCCGTTTAGAATGAACAAGAATAGAGCTTTTTCAGAATACAGATATTTTTCAGAACAAAGTAATATTCAAGAGATAATATGGGGATAGGATGAAACCGACGGATGACTTAAAAGAAGAACACAAGGCTGTTAAACTGATGCTAAGAATTCTTGACGGTGTATGCACAAAGATAGAAGCCGGCAGAAGTGTTAAACAGGAGCACCTTGAAGGACTTGTAGAATTCATGAGAGTATTTATTGATAGATGCCACCACACAAAGGAAGAGACTTATCTTTTCCCGGAAATGGAAAAAGCAAGAATTTCAGGTGTAGG
>NZ_DAVG01000006.1 GCF_002505485.1 Methanosarcina sp. UBA5
AAGCTTGGATTGACTCATTATATTCACCTAGCTTACTGAGGGCATCACCTTTATAGTACCAAAATGTAGCATTCTCCAAAGTAGCTGAATCATTTGAGCTTGCGACATTCACCAGCGTAGCCGAATCATTTGAGCTTGCTACACTCACCATCATTAAAAACGCCAGTGTAGCCATTCCTAAAAATGTAATGAAAGTATGCCTTCGGCGTATTTTCTCACATCTCGTTTCTTTCATTCTAAGCCTCCCTATCCTCCCATATGAAATTAAATATATAGCAAAATATAGTTATAAATAAAGAAATAAATATAGGCTGGCACTATAAAAAAAGAAATAACTATACTTTGGAACTATAAAAAAGTAAATCAATAAACTGTGTAATTTTTAGTTATAACTCGATTTTGATATTACTTTGTCGTTTTTTATAGAAAAATCTCAAATATATTTTGAGAACTTTCAAAATAGCAATTTTTAACTAGCTACTATATTTTTTATAGTACAGCCATTTTTCAAAGCGGCACTTTTGTTCAAGCCATATATCATTAACTTTAAGCTTTTTTCACCCCACTTTCCGCAGTAAAATTTCATATTTTATAATTATTTCTGCTATCGATTTTCAATCTAGTATGATTTTTTTTCAGTCGACTACCCCGCTAGCTTGCTGCGGGGATGGAAAACTTCCCCGATAACCGTTGTTAATAATCAATTTAGGACTTACGCAATTATGATTCAAAATCAAGCACCTTAGTCGTCATAGTTAAAATTTGAATTTTAGATAGTTCTGAGGTTACTGCTGTTGGTTTTGTACTTCAAGTGCGTAAGTCCTACAAGTTATATTTTTAGCTACATTTATACTGTAAATGGAACTTAGACATGCAAACCATTGTGTATATAAAATAAGTTTGTTCTGATATTGGCGAACTATATGATTATATGTAGTATTTAATTTTAAGACAGCCTCTAAGACTGGCATTGGCTTAATTTCAACAAGCTTTTAATAAAAGTTAAATTTATATCCCATAGATGCTCACCAAAAGAATAATACCATGCCTTGATGTGACCCTTGACAGAGCAGGCGGCTGTGTCGTTAAGGGTGTTGAGTTCTTGGACCTGAAAGAGGCCGGAGACCCTGTGGAACTCGCCAAGCGCTACAATGAAGAGGGCGCAGACGAGCTTGTTTTTCTGGATATTACAGCTTCGGCTCACGGCAGGAAAACTATGATCGATGTGATTGAAAGGACTGCAGACGAGGTTTTCATTCCCCTTACGATTGGGGGAGGAATAAGTTCCATTGATGCAATTCGCCAGATTCTCAGGGCTGGCGCAGATAAGGTTTCAGTTAACACCTCTGCGGTCAAGAACCCTGACTTCATCAAAGAAGCCTCGGATATATTCGGAGCCCAGTGCATTGTTACTGCGATTGACTGCAGGCGAAATACCGATATAAAGAATAATCACGACAAAACTATTCTGGAGCTCGAGGATGGAACTCCTGCCTGGTACGAGGTAGTAATCTACGGAGGCAGGGAAGCTACAGGAATCGATGCCGTGCAGTGGGCAAGAAGAGCAGAAGAACTCGGTTCTGGAGAAATCCTGCTCACAAGTATGGACCGGGACGGAACATGTGCCGGTTATGACCTGCCAATTACAAGAAAGCTCTCAGAAGAGCTCGATGTCCCGATTATAGCCTCCGGAGGAGTAGGAAACCCTCAGCACATCTATGAGGGCTTCTCAATAGGAAAAGCCGATGCCGCCCTTGCAGCAAGCATCTTCCACTTCAGAGAATACTCAATAAAAGAAGTTAAAGAATACCTCAGAGAGCGGGAAATTCCTGTAAGACTTTAATTTCAGGAAAAAGAGGAACTTGTAGATTGCTTCGCCTGGATAGCGGCACTTGCCAATCTTTAAGAAGTAAATCTCGAAGAAGCCTTCCTTCCTTAAAGAGTACCCTGGTATATGCCCTACCTGCAAACAGAAGCCCTGTATCTTTACGGATTGATTACGGTAATCATATTATCTTGTTTGAGGAGCCTGATTTTCAGAAGCCTGATTTTCAGAATTTGTTCTCTGGATCTTGATTATTCTGACTTTCATCCTTCTTGATTGTCCCAGTTTTCATCCATCCAGAGATTTTTCATATGCACTTCCATATATTTTGAGATACTTTTTTATTTCTTAGAGGCAATCTCTTATGCGGAATTCTTATCTGGATTCTTCATTTATCGGGGGACATATATGTCAGAAGCTGAAACCATGGAACTTCTCGAGGGTTTGCAGTTTAAGATCCTTAACAACACTGGCGAGGATCTTATGCTCCAAGCTGAGAAAATTGAAAAAGGAAAATTCAAAAAAGGTCATCAGGCTCCAGCTAAAATCGAGTCTTATGAGGAAAAGAGCTTTGAGCTCGTTGCATGTGAAGGAAGCTGCGAGGGTGGAGCGGATATTGAAGGTTGGGTTAAGTACGGGTTGGGATGTGCGGAAGGGTACTGCAAGATACACTTCAGATACGTGGGAAAAACAGACAAGCTCAGCTACTCCTGTGAATGCCACATGCGTGAAGGAAAAATGCTCTATGAAGCCTCAAGAGACGAGAAAAACAGGAAAATTGTGAACTGGATAATAGGGCCGAAAGCGTAATCCAAATCATAGCATCCGGCCTGCACGACAAGAGTCTTTCAGGCTGGATTTAATTCGTTCTTATCTATTTTTATCTTTTTTATTTGTCAGTTATTTCTCAGGAATTTTAACATTGAGTCCTGCAGGAAAAAATGTATACCAAAGTTTAATTAAGGGCAGGTTCTCTAATCCCATCGATGAAGCCTGAAAAACCGGAACTACTTGCCCCGGCAGGAGGCATGGAAGCTTTTGTTGCAGCCGTAGAAAATGGGGCGGATGCTGTATATCTCGGAGCCCGGACTTTCAGTGCCCGGGGGTATGCCTCAAATTTTTCAGAAAAAGAGCTTGAAGAAGCCATCGATTACGCTCACCTGAGAGGCGTGAAAGTATACGTAACCGTAAATACTCTACTTAAGGAAGAAGAAATAGAAAACGCCCTTAAGCTGCTTTCCTGGCTGAGAGAAATAGGAACCGACGCGATTATAATTCAGGACCTCGGGCTTATCTCTCTTGCAGGAAAATATCTGCCTGACCTTCCGCTGCATGCGAGCACGCAAATGACTTTACATAACAGCGAAGGAGTTGAATTTGCAAAAAAAATGGGAATGGAGAGGGTCGTGCTCTCAAGGGAGTGCTCGCTTGAAGAGATAAAAAGAATTAAAGAAAAAACAGGGACTGAAATTGAGGTTTTTATACACGGGGCTCTCTGCATTTCCTATTCTGGCCAGTGCCTCCTGAGCAGCCTTATAGGGGGAAGGAGCGGAAACCGGGGGTTCTGTGCCCAGCCGTGCCGCAAAAAATACCGGCTGTACTGCGAAGGAAAGCAAATCAAAACAATAGGGAACTACCTCTTAAGCCCAAAAGACCTTAACACAACCTCAGGACTGGGAAACCTTATAGAAGCCGGGATTGAATCTTTCAAAATCGAAGGCCGGATGAAAAGGCCAGAATATGTTGCAGGCGTTGTCAGGATTTACCGCCGCCTTATTGACAGGTATATTGAAAACCCTGCAGGGTATTTCGTTTCCGAAGAAGAGCAGGAAATACTCACCCAGCTCTTTAATAGAGGCTTTACTCAGGGTTACTTTTTTGAAAATCCACGTTGGGAGCTTATGAGCCGGGAGAACCCCCACAACCGAGGAATTCCGGCAGGTGTGGTTATAGGGTATGACAGGCGTTCAAGCCGTATTCGGGTAAAACTTTCTCGGCCTCTTCGCCTCGGAGACGGGATTATGGTCGAAAATGCAGAGACTAGGCCCGAAGATAAAGGAAAAATCATATCCTCAATGTATACCGGAAAGGGTCCAGTATACAGTGCAGGAGTAGGAGATACGGTAGAAATTCCCTTTGATTCAAGGGCACCCTTAGGAAGCACGGTGTACAGGACGCATGACAAAAAGCTTATGGATTCCCTCAAAAAAGAAAGCGAGTCCGGAAACCTGAGGCCCAAAATCTCTGTGTCTATCAAGGCAACCGTTGCATCTGGAAGACCTGTCAGACTTGAGGTAAAAGACAGGGATTCAAACGTAGTGACAATTGAGTCCGAATATCTGGTTGAGAAAGCCGAAAAGCAGCCCACTTCAAAGGTCCGCATCGAAAAACAGCTTTCAAAATTGGGAAACACGATTTATGAGGCTGCTGAACTTAATGTCACTGTGGAAGAAGATATTTTTATTCCTGTGGGACAGTTGAACGAGCTGAGGACAAAAGCAATAGAGCAGCTTGAAAATCTGCGGATCTCCAGGTGGAAGCGGAAACCTCTTGATACTCTACAGTTCTATGAATCTGGGGAACAGGAACTAGGAGAAAAGGGATCCGAAGAGAAGGAATTAGAGGAGAAGGAATCATTAGAAAAGGCAGGACAGGAAGCCGAAAGAACTGTTCGAGATGGTCTTCCCATACGTACTATGCTCTCGGTTTCCGTGTATTCCCTTGAAGGGCTTGAAGGAGCGCTTGAAGGCGGAGCCGATAGGATCTATTTCGGCGAAGGGCTTTTCAGAAAGCCGGAAACAACAGAGCAAAAAGAAGGCTCGGCAAAGGGATCTGATGCAGTTTTTGAGAAAGCTGTCGCGGAGACTCAAAAAGCAGGCAAGAAAATCTATTTCATTACTCCAAAGCTTGTTAAAGATTCCAGAATGGAGTCCGTAGAAAAAATCTTCGCTCATGTAAGGGAACTGGGAGCTGACGGAATCCTTGTTTCAAACCTTGGAACCCTTGGCCTCGCAAAAGCCGGGAAAATTCCTTTTATTGCGGATAGTCCTCTAAATATCTTTAACAGCCACACCTTTGCCTTTCTATTGCAGAACGGGGCTCAGATGGCTGTAATTTCTCCGGAGCTGACCCTTGAAGAATTAAAAAGCGTTGCATCTTACGGGCCTGCAGAGTGTATTGTTTACGGCAGACTTGAACTGATGGAATCCGAACACTGCCTTACAGGGGGATTGCTCGGGAAAAATAAAGGACAGTGTAGTGCCCCATGCAGGTCAGGAAAGTTTACACTGGTAGACGAGAAGAACTACGAGTTTCCCCTGCTCATGGACTATGAATGCAGGATGCACCTCCTTAACTCAAGATCACTTTGCATGCTTGAATACATTCCTAAAATTCTCAAAGGTGGAGTTTCAAGCCTCAGAGTCGAAACTCTGGGAATGGAAAATCCAGACGAGATCAGAAAAGTGACCCTGGCCTACAGGAAAACGATTGATACCTATCTTGAAACTGGAAGAATGGGGAAGGAAAACTGCGAAAAGCTTGGAAAGGGCTTTACTACAGGACATTACTTCAGAGGTGTGCAGTAAAAGCTGGAATTGCCGGAAAAAAAGGCTGAAGGTGAAGGAAATATGGAAAATCTGGAGAAAATGGAGGTTTCGGAAAAAAGAAGCCTAAAAATCTTTTTATCCGGCTCGATCCGCGGAGGAAGGCAACTGCTTGAAACATACAGGTTTATGTTTGATACCCTCGAAGAAGTGGGGGCTGAAGTACTCAGCTGGCACGTTGCAGATCCTGATCTGGAAAAAGTAGAGATGAGAATGACAGAAGAGGAGATCTATGCCAGGGATATGGATTTGCTTGTAAAAAGTGATGCCCTGATTGCAGAAGTTACAGTGCCATCTACTGGTGTGGGTTACGAAATTTGCAGGGCACTTGTACAGGGAATTCCCGTGCTCTGTCTTTACAGCCCTGATGCAACCGTCTCGGCAATGATACTGGGAAATCCAGACCATTTACTTGAGGTGAGGGTTTATCCGGACAAAGCCTCATTAAAAAAAATAATTATTGAGTTTATCCGGGCTCTCTGAGGAAAAATGCTTGAAGTTAACCATCCGTTAGAAAAAAACGCCACCTGATGCACTGTTAATTTCTGAGGTTTAAACTTATTACTTTATAACTGTATTATAAAACTCAGTGATAATTATAAATAAGTTGAGCCCCTAAGTATGATTCATGGTAGTTGGAATTATTGAAATTCTAGTACTGGTTCTGGCAATCGTAGCGGCCTTCATCCTATATAAGATCCTGAAAACCGCAACCGGCCTTGCAATAAATGCAGTACTTGGGATCTTAGTCCTTATGGCGGCAAAACTTCTGCTCGGACTTGAAATAGCAATCACCTGGGTGGCAGTTCTTATCTGCGCAATAGGAGGCGTTTTGGGGGCGCTTGTTATAATTGTACTAAGTTACCTGAAAATAGCCTTCATATAAAAGCAACCAGAAAAGATGATTGCGGGAAAATTGAAAGCGATAAGGAGCATATAGGCATAAAACTTTTGGAAGTTTGCAGAATGAAGAAGTTCAATATTTCCAAAAAGAATATTTAAGATTTACCACAAAAAGAATCAAAGTTTCCGGAAGATTCCTTTTATTAGATGCCTCCTGTAAACATTCCCTTTGAAAATTTTTTCTTTTATTGTATCTTCTAATTTTATAATTTCGAGTCCCTTAAAAAGTATCCTGACCTCTTCTTTAGTAAAATAGTGGTAGATTATTCCGTTTTGCCGGGAAAAAGTTCTCTCTTCAAAAGGGATTGAAGGTTCTCCTCCGCAACGCATGTCTTCATAGCCGAAGGCCTCAAAGAAGAAAAAACCGCCCTTCCGAAGTATGTGACTGAATTCTTCGACAGCTGATTCCCTTTCTGCTTTGAAGAGATGCTGGAGTACCCCGTAACAGAGAATTCCGTCAAAAGCCCGGGTTTTGAAGGGCAGATCCGATATACTTGCGCCAAGGTGCTCGGCAAACCTGCCACTCCTTGCAATCTGAGCTCTGGAACCATTAAGAGCCGTTAAAGAAATGTCAATTCCTATTGCATTGTAATACTTTGTAAGTTCCCCAAGATATCTGCCGTTTCCTGAGCCTGCATCAAGAACCCTGGATCCGAACAGAAGATGAGCCTGGATATCCCGGATAGGGGCAGGCCCTCCCCATTTCAGGTGGGCGTATTCTTTGTCCCAGGCAAGGAAATGATTTTTCGTGGAGCCCACCTGTGAATCTGCGAGGTTAAAGGTATCAGATTTATCCATGTTTGCGATTTATCATGTTTATGCGTGTTTTTAAGGGCTGTAATTCGAAGCTTCTTCAAACCTTTCTACCAGGAACTCCTTCTCAAATGAAGATAGGAACCACCCGGCTTTGGGTCCCGAGCTCTGCCCGAGTAATGAAATATAAATTGCTTTGAAAAGTTCCTTAGGATTAACCTGCGGAGCAGGAGTGTTCAGCTTTTCCGCAATCCGCCTGTTGAGTTCGGAACCTTTGTCTTTTGCAGAATAGACCAGCATATGGTATTCTTCTCCACTGATTTCTCCTCTGGACTCAATAAGGGCTGCAAAGGCTGAAAGAAAGGCTCTCTGAAGTTCGGACAGGGTTGCTGCCTGCACAGGCACTTTTTCTTTCACTTTAAACTTGGCAAAAGGCGGAGCATAGAGTTTTAACCATTTAGAAACGTTATCTGCCAGTTCTTTTATACACTTTTTATCTTCAGTTGAAAAGCCTGAACGTTTTACGATTTTCAGAATTCGGTCAAAATCTCCCCTTGCTACCTGATATATAGTCACCATCTGCTTGAAAGGAATTTCAGACTGGCAGATCCCGGTTGCCCTGGAAAATTCGTACACTCTCCTCTGAAAAGTCCCGAGTGATGGATCATTTTCCCTGAACTGTGATCTGAGCCGTTCGTATTCGTCCACAAGAGTGAGTAGAGGCTGTCCAGGGTCGAATTGAATGTGTTTTTCAGGTTTTGTGCGGATGATCAGGTAGCGAAGAACTTCAGGAGGTACAATTTCCAGCATGCCTGAAATCGAGACAACGACTCCTGTAGAAGAAGACATTGCTCCCTGTTTTCCAAGCATTATCCACTCATAGACAATAGGATATGGAGGTTCGTGCCCGAAAATTTCTTTTACTATTCTCTTTCCGGTATCGTAAGAACCGCCTCTCGAAGCATGGTCTTTTCCGAAAGGTTCAACAGTCACCCCTAAAACTGACCAGCGAGCAGGCCAGTCTACGCGCCAGGTAAGTTTTCCTCCCCCTGTCATAGGCACGGTTCCGGAGTGCCCGCATGCACAGACATAGTCCACGGTTTCGGCTTCCAGATTAAAACCCGTTACCTTCGTGGTCGTGATCTTTCCGCATTGATTGCATCTGGGATTGAACGGGCTCCAATCCTGGACTACGGTTTTCCCTGAGACTTCTTCGAGGATTTTTGCGATGGCATCTCTTTTAACAAGGGCGGTTTTTATTGCTTCAGTGTATTTACCTGTCTTATACATCTCGTCTGCCCTGTAAACCTGAGGATTGATGCCCAGTCGCCTGAGAGCTTCCAGGAAAGGTTTCAGGAAATGCTCGGCATAGTTTGCGCAGTCTCCGCAGGGACAGGGAATCTCGGAAATGGGCTTCCCCATATGTTCGGCATAACTCTCTGGAAGGAATGGGTAAACCTTGCGCAGTGGGTCATAATTATCTGCAATATAGATAAAGTCGGCATTTGCCCCTTTATCAATCAGAGATCTATAAGCAGCATCGGCAGTCACGACTTCTCTCATGTTGCCTATGTGGATGTGCCCTGATGGAGTGATGCCTGTGGCAACAAGATGTTTGCCTTTCTTTTTTATCACGTCTTCGGCTATGACGTCTGCCCAGTGAATTGTTTCAGCCATATTTCTCACCAGAATCAAGCCTTTTCAAAAAACTGCTTGACCGCAAGCCTTTTTAAAAAAGGTTTGATCGAAAACTCTAGATAGCGGCGTGATCAACCGGCGCAACGGTTGAGCTTGAGCGAAAAATTTTGAATTCCCTGCATAATTATCGTTTCAACTAATAAACCTTGGGCTGGAAGGCAAGGAACAGGAGTCTGTTTTCCATTTTGCGTTTTTTGACAATAAAAGATGTAGATGAGACAAAAAGAAAAGCCAGATATAAAAAATAAAAAAAGGAGAAAAATTAATGGAGGTTCAAAGGCAAATTAATTCAGGAGTCTGCAGATTTACGGAGATTTAATATGGCACTTTACAGAGCAAATCAAGCAAACTTGATTTACCAATAGATAAAAGCATGTAAAAATATATAAATATTTCGAAATTGGTCGGATCCAGTCAGAGAGGGCAAGAACAATAAGACAAGCTAAGTGAAAACAATATAACCTTACAAATTCAAAAGAAAATACACAGAAAGAAATGAACGGCTGCTAAACTCAGGAAAATAGGATAGCACTGGTTAACAATATTACTTAACAATATTACAGTAGAGGATTCGCTGGCTGTATCAGAAAGTAAGTAAACTCTAAAAAATAGAACAACAGCAGGGATGGTGGTCGCTATTTACCAAGGAAAAAATTTTTTGGACCTGCCTGAGGAGTTTAATAGCGATTCTGCTGCTGTTTTTTGGCAGGCCCACGCTTGTCTAGTGCTACGATTCCAAAGTATGTTCACAATCTTGACTTTTGCATTGATCCATAGATCAACGAATTTTCCGTTAAAGAAAGGATTTATTTTGGAATCAATACACTAGTATAGATCTTGTGTATCCCTACTGTGGAGGAACACTCAGGTTACTACCCGAATCCTTTCCTTACGCTATCTGCTTTCTGAATAGGTTGCAGGAATTAATCTTAATATCGAGCAACTTTTCAATGTTCATTTTTGCGGCAATACCTTTTGCAGCGCCTGGTACTGACGTTATAACACCGATATTGAGTT
>NZ_DAVG01000129.1 GCF_002505485.1 Methanosarcina sp. UBA5
TGCGACATTTTATGTTTAAATTTATGTTTCTCCCAAAATTCCTCCAGTTCTTCTTTCAATACTTTAGTATTTTTGAATTATTTTATTGACATTAAGTCTTTTCTTGTCACTTTCCAACAGTATTCTGTTTGGTTTCTATCTGGAGTAGCTTGAGGAAAATACATTATTTTCAACCACTGTTTGTTTTTTTGAAAGAATTCCTGTGCCTTTTTTGATCTATGCCATGGAGCTCTGTCCAGTGAAGAATTATCCTTGATTTAAAGTCTCTATTAAATTTGAGTAATGATTTTAAGAAAAAATCTGTATTCTGTTTAGTTCCCAAATCATACCAAAAAAGTCGTTATTTTCAGTTTAGAAACCTCCAACATGGATTTTGGCTTTCGAACCACCTGTATATTTAATTGGTTTTGAGCTTTTAATTGCCCAACATTTTGATCTATTTGAATCCACACAAAAACTGCTCTCATCCTGGTTACGAATAGGTGATTAGGATTTAGTAATCTTTTTTTGAACTTCTTTTTTTGAACTTCGGCTAGAAATTTGGAATTAAGTACTTCATTGCGTCTTTTTAATCTGGGTCGACATGTTATTTTACTCAATCCCAAATTTTTAATAATTTGTCGCTTTCTTGATTTGGAATAAGATATGACAAAATTCTCTTTAACAAATTGAAGCGCATCTTTTGTTTGCCAACCACGAGAATAGCCATCATCTGTTGGTATTGGTTCGGAAAATGCAGTTCTCAAATCAGAAACTTGTTCTGCTGTTAAAAAAACTTTGCTCCTCGACCAGGTTTGCATTTAAGGCTGAACAAGCCTTCATTTTCAGCTCGTTTTCGTTTTATCCAACGATAAACCGTTGAACCATGGACTAATAGATCTTCTGCAACTTTAGCTATACTCAAACCATTTTTAACCAATAATAAAGCTTGAAGTCTAATTTTCTCATTTTTATTGCAGGAACTACTTACAGCTGTGGCAATATCATAAGTGGTAAACATTTCCAAGCTCATATATAAAACAATATAATGATATCTAATAGAATAATGTTGCAATAAATTCAGATCTGACTATACATAGATCTGACTATACATATCACTAATAAGTGATAACCCAGAAACTGAAGTTTCTCGAAATTCTCGTAAAGCGTAGAGAGTTTTAATATCTTCTGAGCCATCGAAGTTTATTACTCTCTTTCACATTCGGTGACTGAAGTCAATAGAAACCCAGAAAATAAAATCCCATGTTTTTAACATTACCAGGACTTACTCACTTGGAGTACAAAATCAACAGCAGTAAACTCATAACTTTCTAAAATTTAATTTTTGATTATGACGTTTACTGTATTTGATTTTACATCATAAGTGCATGAGTCCTAGTTACATACTTTTTACCTTATATTTAACAGGTACCCATCCAATTTAAACAGAATAGTACTTACCGTTCTGGTCCTATCAGATACTATTGATATATAATACAGTCTTTATACTAACAAATATCTCCTTCAGTTATATGAAGACATTGAAATAATAAGCTTTTTAATTTTTTCTTTTAAGTTTTTATAAAAGTACTGTATTTTTGCTATAATATGATTGGAATTGTGGACAGGATAATAAGATTCCCTAGAAAATGCAGTTGTTTATAGGGAAAAACTACAGAATTTTCACTCTCTACATTACAACATGCCAACATTTTTAATCTTCAAAATCCTATAAAATCCAATGAAAGAGAATTCGGAGGAACGAGAAATGAAAGCATTTTACAGGGAAACCTTTTCGATTTGTCTTTTCCTAGTAGTCATGCTCATGATTGTAGGAACAGCAGCAGCTAACCAATCCTGGATATGATTCTAAAATATCCGCAGTATTCATACGGGTATGATGGAAGATATAAAGATGTTGACAACAGGCCGACAAATGGGAGTATTGGGGGTGGTATTTATTATTAACAGTTTGGGAAGTTAAAGGAGAATATTTTTTTTGTGTGAGAAGTAGATCGGTCGACCTGCCGGAGTTACATAAAGTTAAAAGTATAAAAAACATTGATAATTTTTATTCAGTACCTATTTTACTGATTGTTTTATATCTAATAATATGGCTGGCTATCGGTCATAAAGCCCGTATTCCTATGGATGTGAATAGGCAAGTTAAAAATCGATTTTCACAAATAATAAAGAATAACAGGGGCATTACAAACTTCTTTTTAAAGTAAAAGGTTGCTGTCCTTTCTTGTAGCTGTGACCCTTGGAGTCTCGGAAAGTATGCTGTAGCTCTTTTCCATGAGTATTGCCTGAAATTCTTTCATGAACATCTTCAAAATTTTGAGCTTGAATTATTGGATCACGCTTATTATGGAAAGTATTCATATAATGGCTGCATTAGAGTCGCTTGAATTAAAAAATTAACCTATCATAAGGCTTTATATGGTCGTTGAGAAAATGGCTATAACGAGCTTAGAATGGCTTTTCATTTCAGGTATTTTTTAGAGGGCTCAGAGAAAAAAGGAAGTTAAAACTTATTTTTAGTGGCCAAAAAATAAGCTTTAAATAGTTTATATTACCCAAAAGCTCTAAATACTATTGTTTATTTGGCTTTTGAGTAATCTGAGCCATACAATGCTTAGAGTTCCCACAAAAAATACAATTAGCAAATCATCACCATGCAGCAGTGAGAACCGGAACAGACCTCTTAAAGCCGGGACATACAGGACCAGAAGTAAACCTGAAAGCGCTCCTACCAACACATACCTCAAAGCTTTGTTTTCGGAAGATAATGTTTTGATAAGGCTCTGCGACCAGGAAAGGTTTGCCACGATTAAAGTAAGGTTTGCGATTACGAGTGTTGCAAAGGTAAGTGTGCGTGCATCCACTTCGCCCTTGCCCATATATAAGGCATACAGGAAAACAGCAATCACTCCTGCAAGCATGCTTATTCCCTGTACCAAGCTGAGGGCCAGGTTTTTTCTTCCAAACATTCTTTCCTGCAAATTTCGAGGCGATCTGTTCATTATATTTTTCTCTTCAGGTTCAGCCTCAAAGACTGTTGAACAGGCGGGGTCAATTATCAATTCAAGAAATGCTATGTGCGCAGGCAAAAGGACAAGGGGCAAATTAAATAATATCGGGAAGAGGGCGAGTCCTGCAATGGGCATGTGGACTGAAAATATGTAACCTATTGCCTTCTTGAGATTATCGAAAATCCGCCTTCCAAGCCTGACGGCTGCAACTATGGAAAAGAAATCATCGTTCAGAAGGACAATCGATGCGGACTCACGAGCTACATCCGTGCCTCTTTCTCCCATTGCGATTCCAATATGGGCTGATTTCAAGGCAGGAGCATCGTTAACCCCATCTCCCGTCATTGCAACAACTTCCCCATTTTGTTTTAGAGCATTTACAATTATCAGTTTTTGTTCTGGCACAACCCTGGCGAAGATATTTGTTACTTTTATCTTCTTAGCAAGCTCGTTTTGATCCATACTTGCCAGTTCAGGGCCTGTAATGTATTTCTCTGGATCCTTTAAGCCTATCTGCCTGGCTATATGTTGAGCTGTACCAGGATAATCTCCAGTAATCATAATGACTCTTATTCCGGCCTTATAACACTCCGTTATTGATTGGGCAACAGATGGCCGGACAGGATCGACAAATCCAAGCAATCCTATAAATTCAAACTCGAAATCATGCTGCTTATCAGGCAGCGAGTCATCCTGAAAACTGGCTTTAGCCACACCCAGAAGCCTCAAACCTTTGTTTGCCATTTCCTGAACATGAGCCAATAACTCTTCTTTTTCGGCTTCACTCAGATGACACAGGTCAAAAATTGCTTCGGGTGCACCTTTTGTAGCAATAACGTACTTTCCGGAACCTGGAGATTTCCATACATTTGAAAGTGCAAGCAGGTTTTTTGAGAGAGGGTACTCCCTGACATTTTTCCATTCTTCATGGATATGTTCAGTATCCGAAAGGAATTTTTCGGTGTTTCTTTTTATCTCCTTCTCAAGAGGATCAAAAGGATCCTGCTGGCTTGCCAGGTATCCGAATTCAAGCAATTCATGGAACTTCTCAAGCAGGCACTTGTTTTTCTCTAGTTCGCAATACTCGCCTTTCGAATATAAAGAGCTCAGAATCATCCGGTTCATGGTTAAAGTCCCTGTCTTATCCACGCACAGCACGGTTGAAGCCCCGAGCGTCTCAATTGCAGGCATCCGCCGTACGAGAACGTTTCTTTTGGACAGGCGCCAGGCTCCCATACTCAGGAATATCAATAAAACTACTGAGAACTCTTCGGGGAGAAGGGCCATGCTCAAACTCAGTCCTGCAAGCAAGCCGTGCAGCCAATCTGCTCTGGTCAAGCCATAGACTACAACTACAATGGCGCAGAGTATTCCTCCGAAAACAGCAAAAGTCTTTATAATTTGGGTAGTCTCTTTCTTGAGTAGAGAGTCTTCTTCAGCGATCGTCCCCAGAGCTTTTCCGATTTTTCCCATTTCAGTATGTATTCCGGTTTCGTTTATTTGGGCTACTCCATGACCCTGAATTACCAGGGTTCCTGAATATACAAATGGAAGATCATCTCCTCCCGGTTGCTCAGGTTTCAAGGAATGAGTTAAGCTAGTAGATTCGCATTTTCTAACCGCAAGGGATTCGCCTGTGAGCAAGGATTCGTCTACCAGAAGATTTGTACAGGAAAGCACAGCCCCATCTGCTGGGATGCGGTCTCCTTCTCTTAAAATTATAATATCTCCTTTAACGACTTCTCGTCCTGGAATTCTTTTCTGTTCCCCGTTTCTTATCACAAGAGCTCTTGGACTTGAGAGATTTTTTAAAGCTTCCAGTGCTCTTTCGGTCTTTATTTCCTGGTTAAATGTTATACCTACGACCACAAAAACGAAAACTAGCAGTATTAAAGCGTCTCTTACTTCCCCAAGGAACAGATAAATCGTACCTGCGACTAAAAGGAGAAGCAACATAGGTTCTTTAAGGACATTCAGAAAGATAGAAAAAAGGCTTTGTTTCTTTTGGGACGGCAGTTCGTTATATCCTTCATTCTTAAGTATTTCAGCGGCCTCTTTTTCTGAAAGTCCAGTTATATTTTCTGGCTCGAATATTGTTTCCATATTTTTTCATACCTGTTGTAATATCCCTTCTGTTCACGGTTTCTTATGGTTTAGAAATTCTTACCTGAAAAAGTTGACTTTTTTTAAATATTTGCAAAATTCCAAAAGTAAAGATATCTCAATTATATTATATAAGGCTATCCAGAAACTAATATTATGCTTAGAATAAGTTTAATATTATATATTTTCAAAGATTTTTAAAAAATTAAAGTATTTGTGGTTTAATCCAATCACGCCACTATGCCTTCTCCTTTGCTTTTTTGAGAAACGCCCTAAATTGTTTTGAAACTATTACGTTACAATTCTTTCGTTTGGAAATAGTTTCTTACGTAGCCAATTTATAACAGATTATTGCTTATTTTATTCAAAATGGAAAGTAAACCTGAGTGTACCAAATGAAGGGGAGGATAATGAAAGAAGTAACTAGAAATTCTGGCATTGATGCTATTGGGAATGTTAACTGGGGAACACACTTTTGCCAGTTCTACAATACGAAGCAGGATTTGGTAGATATAATTATTCCATATTTTAAAGCAGGGTTAGAAAATAACGAATTTTGCATATGGGTTGCATCAAATCCTCTGGAAGCAAAAAAATCTTTTAAAAAATTTGTTCCTGATCCCGATACTTACCTGGAGAAAAAGCAAATAGAAATTATTCATTATGATGATTGGTACTTGAAAAGAGGATTTTTTGATACACAAATGATCTTAAACGGCCTGGTTGAAAAACTTAACAAGGCTCTAGCCAACAGTTATGAAGGGTTGAGATTATTTGAAGGTATTTTTTCGCTGGAAGAGGAATATCGAGATGATTTCGCTGAATATGAAAGAGAAATGAACCGAATAATGGGCAACAATCCGATGCTGGTTCTCTGTACCTATTCCCTCAGCAAGTATAATGTAGCTGAAATCTTCAACATTATTGAAAACCATCAATTTGCTCTGATCAAAAGGGAAGGGAAATGGGAGAAAATAAAAAGGTCAAAATGAAAAAATATTGCCAAGTGCAAGCCGAATGAAATCTCTGCGAGGCAATAGTTGAACGGTCTTCATCAAGACAATCATCCCATATTATTTAGTTAATACTATTTCCAGAAAGTACTTAGCGTCGTTTCTTGTCTTTTTACTCATTGCATTGAGATTCTTTACTATTTTCCTTGAACCTACTCCTGTCGACACAGGTTCTCACTTTCAAGAACGCTGTACTTTCGGCTAATAGGAGATATTTTATTATTTCCGAGATTCAAATTTTGTATAGTTCTTCATTAAGCCTCATATATCCTCAGTTTCTGGCGGTAAAACCGTTTGTAACCTTACCGCTTCTCGCCAGCGCCGCCATAGAACTGCCAGTCCGATAATACCAATTACACCATCGCTAATAAGTACGCCTAACCCCAGGTTAAAGACAGTAGTAAGAACCAGGGCCATCCCATCCCACATTGCGTGCAGGATGGAAACTAGCAGGTAAGCCTCAATTACTTGCAGGTTAATGCGGAAGTGCCCATTTCTGCTTTCACGAAACAGCACGCTGCCTAAAATTGCTGTCCAGGTCCCGTGCCCCAGCGGGGAAAGTAGACCTCGGATCAAGGTCACTGCCACTGCTAATGAAAGGCTTCCATGGCTTTTCAGGAAGACGGTAAAGGCGTAACCGTTACTTTCAAGGGCAGCAAATCCCATTCCAGCTGCCGCACCAAGAACCAACCCATCCATTTCCGAGTCATGCCGTTTATGGCGTGCAATCACCAGCACCCCCAGTATTTTGGCAAACTCTTCAATGAATCCGATTTTTAAATTCGCCCCAAGATTCAGCTGACTGACAAAAAATGGCTCTAGAAAGGCAGCAGCAATGACACCGAGCAGCCCGCCATATATAAAAGTCAGGGAGACTGTTGGCATTGTCAGACGGCTCAGGTGCCTGCGCTCGTATATGAAAGCCACATAAGCAACAGGGACCATAAAGCTGCCGACCATTGCCAGGGTGGGAAACAGGTTTGAGTTCTTCGTCACCAGCAAGGCCACCAGCAAGAGAATGTAGAAGACTGCTGCTGTGGTTAGAACCTTTAGCCAGCCATTCCGTCTGACCACCTGCGCAGGCGGCTGAATTTCCGTCGCGCTGTCCATAATCTCCTCCTATCTAATCCGTTAATCTAATTCTTCTAAGTCCAGATCCTGGTCTGTCACCAAGGTCTGTTATCACAGGCTAATTGGGCTCCTGAAAGTAACCTGTAACGATAATAGTCAAAGTGCCGCTGTAAAAGCCAAATTGCTTACTTGACCCAGCAATCTGTTTCCTGCTCGTCCCCCGTAGCCTGTGCCCCAAAACATCCTTTTCCCATGCTATAAGATACTCTTCAGGTGGAGCTTTGAATGCTATACCTCCGATAGCCTTACCCAGCAAATTTTATTAAAATTGTGAAGAGGAGTGATCCAGAGCAGTAAAGTATGGTCATACCCTGGAAAGATGACTGGCTTAATGGTAATGAAGAGATCTTCTCTCTGTCAGGGTAATGCCTTAATCGCCGAATTTGTGATTTCCAGAAGCTCGCTAAAGAGGCCAGTCCCTGGGAGAGTGAGAAGATTTCTAAAGATAAGGATTGAGAAAGCTTCACAGGCATTATTTTGAGATCCAGGTTTAATAGATCCAGTTTTAATTTATGAGTTAATAATTTTTCCTGGCAAACGTGATTTCAATTTCGTTAAAGTTTCTGTTCCGCGTCTACGTAATTCTTTGAGATTTCCCTGGTATACGAAAGCTGCCGGCACTAACAGTAAAGGAATAGTTGCTGCAGCTTTAGCTCCTTCTGAAACAGGCAACGTAGCTAAAAAGCTTGCTCCGGTAAAACCATAAATAGGAACTATAGGAAATAGCATAGCTAAACCGAATGCTCTTCTGAAATGGATGCCTAATTTTGCAGCCAGAAAACCATTAGACCCTATGACCAAACCAATGCCAATACTTGGTCCTATAGTCCGAAACGGATTATATGATGGCCCGATATATAGTCCAAAATCAATACCAAAAAAGGAAACAAGTCCATTGAATTGATTCCTTTCCTGATTGGAGTTTCCTCCAAGCCCTGATACAACTATGCCTATATCTAATTGTAGAGGTCCTCTTTCTACTCCCCTTCCATCCATTATATTATTACTTTCCTTAAAGATAATAAGATTTACCTATCTTCTGATTTCTTCAAAAAAAGTATGACCCTTTATTTTGATTATGGAGTTTGCATACGCACCACTCTAACAGTTTTTTTATTCGGCAAGTCGCTCACAATTTCATATTCAAATCCCAGGGCGCCTAAATCTGTGACAAACCATTTTGGAATATGACTACAAATAATATCCAGTCTGTTAAATTCTCCATTTTTCAGATATGGAATCAGAATTTTCTTTGAAGTCAACTCTGGATTTTTAAACATGACGTCTTCTATATTAATCGAAAAATTGCCTTTACTTTCCCCATGTTCCAGAAATTGCATGATGTCAAATTTAGGCGGTTCTTTCTGGCGCTCCTCAATTGCCTCAAGCATTTCTTTTTTGATTGAATCAAGAAGATTCAGCACGTTACCTTCCACAAGAAATATATCAAAACCCCCTGCTTGAAAAGTCCCGGATGCTATCCCTGGGATTTCACTTGCAACAATTACTTTAACGTCGCCAAGCTGCTTTATTGTATCCGCTACAGCCGTGCGTACTGCGGCCATACCTCTCGCATTGTAAACTTTATTTTCAAAACGGATCAGGACTTTCCATTCCCCACCATCTTCCTCATATATTGCAATGAATCCTGGCTCAAATATCGAACTCGCTTTCTGGTTTTCGTTCTCCACAACTGCGATTTTCAAGGCGCGTCCTCCTATCGTATTGAAATTTATGATATTTCTGGATGCGATTAAAACAATTGCTTAGCATTGGATTATTAATCGATTTGCATATAGGTTCTGCTGGATTCATTCAGCAACCTGCAATATATCGTTTGTGGACGCGCTTTTAGTCCATTCTATCAGGTGAACAACAGCAGTTTTATATTTTCCGGAACGCGCCGGCCGCCTGTTTTAGAGAAATAATAAACTAACAGATTCCCGGAAAGAAGACCGGCGCTTGCAAGCAAAGAAAGCCAGACCAGATTAACTCCGCAAAAAGATATTGCAGCCAGGAATGGAAAGCTGCATAAAACTAGAAATGACACGCAAAGATCAAAGCTGTTTTTGAAATCTTTATAATGAATTTTTAGGTTAAGAAATCGACTATAATTTTCCAAATAGACTAAAAGAAGAATCGGACCTAGAAGAAGAATCGGACTTATTTCGGTCTTCATTTGCCAGAAGCGCCAGGCATATTCCTATGGAAGCAAAAAAGCCACATATATCAGAAACATCAGAAGCATAATAGAAGCAAAGGGATGATCGTCGAGTGAAAAAGTATCTAGCAAGTAAATGAAACCGATTATGGTCACATAAATACTGATCACTTTAGCTACTTTAACATATTTTTTGCTGATTTTCTCTGTTCTTCGGGCAAGGACTGGATGAATAGTGCAGAAGCTGGCGCTACAAGTGCGAGAAGAAAAAGAAGGAATTCTACTGGAACATGCAGGTTTAATATTGGGGTCAATGTCGCCCAGCCTCCTGAATACAGGGGAAAAACCAGCATTCCTTATGCATAAAGGCTTAAAATCAATGTAAAAATAGCAATAAAGAGAGGAAGTTCCAGAAACCATTTATTGGACTTCTTCTGGTTTTGGGTGACAAAAAAGAGTGGCCCGAAAAGCGAAATTAGTGGCAGAAGGAAAAGAGTCAAAAATATGCCAAAATATGCCGGTTCAGAGCCATTGCTTAGGACAGCTAATGTAAAATGCCACCCAAACAAAAAAATAACCAGCAGAAATACAGAGCAGGGCTATGTTATATACCATGTTTAAGAAAATGGATTTGAATATATATAAGTTTCTAAATGTTAAAAAAGTAATAAAAGGATGCTCAGAACTTAAAACCTGTAAGTTCGATATCTATATAAAGTTTGGAAAGATATATCAGTAAATCTGTCTCATCTCAAAATTCAATTTCGCGCGTTTTCTCATTTTTCAAACTTAGAGCCTATCCGAAAAGT
>NZ_DAVG01000096.1:0-3511 GCF_002505485.1 Methanosarcina sp. UBA5
TGCTCCGATGGGGATTCGAACCCCAGTCGCAGGAGTGAGAGTCCTGAATGATTGGCCGAGCTACACTATCGGAGCAGCTTGTTATCTTATTATTATGCTTTGCCTCTCAGGCAGCATATCTTCAAGTAATTTATAAAATATAAACCTTTCGTATGAGTTTTAAAAAAATAGAGGAACTGCCGGAACGGTATTATCCCATCCGGCAAGCTTAAGAAAATATTCCAGGAAGCTTTCCTTAAATTTGACTTAAATTTGAAGGATAATCCGATTCCAGCTTCTCAGGTTTTGGCTGTCGGTATGTATGCTATAGATGTCGATTTGGCTGTCCTGACAGCTTTATACGAACATAGCCTGGGGAATTGAAGGTTCTTCAGTATTTACAACCTTTTCGTGCGCTTTAAGGAAGTCTGCCATAGTGATCTGTTTACCGCGCCTGCGCAGCACAAAAATTCCGGCTTCCTTGACGATAACGCTGATTTCTGCCCCGCTCATACCTGTCGTAACTTTTGCGAGTTTCTCGAAATCCACATCATCTGCAAGGTTCATCTTGCGGGTGTGAATTTTAAGAATTTCAGCTCTTCCTTTCTCATCAGGGAGTGGAACTTCAATAGACCTATCAAACCTGCCAGGCCTTAGGAGAGCAGGATCAAGCAGGTCAATCCTGTTGGTTGCAGCAACGATCTTTACATTGCCTTTAGGATCAAAACCGTCCATCTCCGCAAGGAGCTGAAGCATAGTCCTATTGACCTCGGCCGAGCCGCTGGTTCCATCATAGGTTCTCATGCTGCCGACAGCATCGATCTCATCTATAAAGAGAATGCTTGGTGACTTATCCCGCGCAAGCTGGAAAATATCTTTGACAAGCCTTGAGCCTTCACCTACGAATTTCTGGACAAGGTCAGATCCCGACATTCGGATAAATGTTGCTTTTGCATGAGAAGCTATAGCTTTTGCAATAAGCGTCTTTCCCGTACCGGGAGCCCCATGGAGCAGGACACCTGAAGGGGGTTCAATTCCGATGTCCTCGAAAAGTTCAGGCTCAGTAAGTGGTAGTTCAACGCTTTCCCGAACTTCCTGAAGCACATTGTCCAGCCCACCAATCATGCTGTAGTCTACCCCAGGAGAATTAATGAGTTCCATCACCTGAGCCCGCACATCGGCTGCCCTGCTAACTACTGAAATAATTGAGTATGCCCCATTTACTGCAACTCTCATGCCAGGCTCAATCTTTCCAATGCACTCTTCAGGAATCTGGGTAAGAACCTCCTGGTTATTTCCATGCTGCCTTATAAGTGCAATTTCCCCATTTACCTCAAGAATGGTTGCAATAAAGAGAGGAGGCTCGGTAAGCTGTTCCAGATGAGCTTTCAATTTGTTGATTTCCTGAAGGTGCCGGCCTGTTGCCACACTTGCTTCAAGGAGCCGGGCCTTCATGTTCTCGTTCTGGACCCTCATAATTTCTATTTCGGTTAAGAGAGATTTCACATCTTCAGCATTGATCTTCCCGCTCTCAAGCTGGAACTCTACCCTTGTTTTGATATCTTCCAGAGAAGATCTTATCGCACTGTCTTCTGACACTTGAAAACCACCTTTTTTATTGCATGAAATTGAATTTATGCTTGATCTAAAGATTAGTTAACTCAGGAGTTATTGATTTGTTAATAAGTTTATTTGAAGGCAAACTGGCCTGCTGGATCTATAATGCAGGTCCGTAACCAGTTAACTGGCTATGACTAGTTACCCAGTCCAGTTACCCAGCTAAGCTTTAAGCGTTATTTTTTGGAGAGGCTATTCACCTATATAGTTTATCTCAGGAGAGTCACATTTTTTCCTGGCTTTTACAAGAAGTAAAGCAAGAAGTAAAGCCTGAGAAACGGGAAAACTAAGAATCCTCTTCATAAAATCCCCCTTTGTAGTATGACTTACAAAGATCAAAGGTTAAAATGACATTTAAAAGGCACTCTTACTTTTCACAGTATATGTAAAGATGTTGGAATTAAATATATATATAAATATAAAAAGGATATATATAAGTTCTTGTAACACCTGAGACTATGTTAATATCCCTACTGCCTGTTTAATATCCCGATTAAAAATCTATTCAATTCTTTGATTAAATTGCTTTCGGACACTCGCTTGAGATTTGTTGAAATTTATATTCCGTTCAGTTATCATATTCCCTTTTTCTATATTATACATGTCGTTGAATTATGAAAACTTAATATGATTACTTTAGAAGTGTTTAGATAGAAGATATAGAAAAAGGAACTGGGTTTTAAACTCAAATTTTTAATCTAGCTTTTTAATATAGCTCTTCAATTCTTTTATTTATCTTTTTAATTTAGCTATTTAATTTAGCTATTTAACTGGTTCTAATCCTGACCGAGAAGGACAAAGAATATAATCCTTTCCCCGACTTGGAAGAAAAAATTGCCGGAAAATTGTATCCTTTTGTAAACCTTTAAAAAGCTATCATTACTTGTCAAATCAATCGTCAATTTATTCTTTTATTTACAATAGGGGATCAGGCACTAGTGCTTCGATTCCAAAATAAATTCACTGTTTACTGGGAAATTTATAATCGGGAAATAGGTTCAAAAATCAAGTTTTATGAACTTACTTCGGAATCATAGTACTAGATATAAAATTTACTTAACTAAATCGGAAAATGACGGAACAAGCTACAGAATCAAAAAGTTAGAAAGATAGATTTAATAATAAAAGCATGATATCATTCCACATGCATACGCCTCAGGATTTTCTAAGAGTAGGCGCAACAATCACATTTGTTGGTTTTATTATATTATTAGTTGGTATAATTCTTACCATTATACAGCATCCTGCAAACAGCCAGATGGGCGGCCTGATAATGATCGGCCCAATTCCAATAGTTTTTGGCTCCTCTCCTGAAATAACAACAAATATGCTGGGACTTGGATTAATAGTATCAATTCTCTATCTATTTCTATGGAAAATGAAACATTGATTGATGGAAGCATGTTTTTTTCGATTGGATTTTTCACAATACTCATAGGATTTCTGCTAATTATGGTAGGTATAGCTCTAAGCCTGTACCAGGAATCCAGATCAATGCAAAGCTACTCAAACAGGACAGACGCACACAGGAAAGACTCATTTTTTGAGAGTACTTCAAACTCTGAGAGCTCTCTCCATGAAAAGCCCTCAGAAAGAAAAGTCGAATCCGAAATCAAAACCGGAGGAGTGATCATGATCGGCCCGATCCCAATCATTTTCGGAAGCGACAAAGAAAGTGCAAAAACCGCCGCAATCCTCGCAATAGTACTCATGCTTCTTAGCCTGTTGATCCTCAGAACCTCCTTCTTCTAAATCCCATTTCCGTCTTTCTTGCCGATTTCCAGAAAAACTATTTTGAATCTGCCTGAAATGTTCATTTTCAGTAATTCTCCACTAATAAACCAGCCTGTATTATAGTCTCTCGGTTCTGCATTATAAATCAGCCGTCTTGAGCGCAACCGTTGCGCCGGTTGAT
>NZ_DAVG01000096.1:3593-81585 GCF_002505485.1 Methanosarcina sp. UBA5
CCGTTGCGCCGGTTGATCACGCGATATAGGGTTTGGGGATGAGGTTCTCAAACTTAGACGGTGCCTAGTTTTCGATCAAACTTTTTTTCAAAAGGCTTGCGTTGCGCCGGTTGATCACACCGTTACTAGGGTTTTCGATCAAACCTTTTCCCAAAAGGTTTGCGTTTAAGCCTTTTTTTAAAAAGCTTGCTTTTCGCCGTTTAGGGCTTTTGGTCAAGCTTTACACCGGAAAGATTGCGATCAAACTTTTTTAAAAAGGCTAATTGTTAAATTAGCCTCCTTGAGCAAGTTGAAAAAAACAACTTATCTTGCCCATAGTTAAGACCTCTTGAGCGAAGCGTAGCGTAGCGAAAAGGGCACCGTCCTCCAGAGACAAAACTTGGGCTGCAGAGCCGCAACTCTGCCGAAACAAAAAGTTATTAATGGTTAAGCCCGAATCAGGGCTTTATGTTTACGATAATCACAGGCGCGCAGTTCGGCGACGAGGGAAAAGGCAAAATTGTGGACCTTCTTGCGAAAGATTACAACATTGTTGCCCGCTTCCAAGGAGGAAACAACGCAGGCCATACGGTCAGAGTAGGAGACGAGGTTTACAAATTGCACCTAATCCCTTCAGGTATTTTGCTTGATTCCAGAGTTCTGATTGGGCCTGGGGTTGTCCTGAATCCCGAGGTTCTTGCCGAAGAAATCACAATGTTTGAGAAACACGGCATAAAAGTAAATGCCGAAAAACTTGGAGTCGATGCGAAGACAAGCATAATCATGCCTTACCACATCGAAATGGATGGGCTAAGGGAAGCATCTAGGGAAAAGAAAATAGGAACTACAAAACGCGGAATAGGTTATGCTTATATCGATAAAGTAGCAAGAGACGAATTCCGCATGGCTGAGCTTGTAGATCAGGAACGTTTTCTTGCAAGACTTGAGGAACTTGCTCCCCAAAAAGAAAAGGAGATAGCAGCACTGGGAGGAGATCCTAAAATCGTCAGAGACCCTGCATTAATAGATAGATATATTGAGCTGGGCAAAAAGTTTGCCACTTATGTAACAGACGTCTCCATGGAAATCAATAAAGCCCTTGATGAAGGAAAACATGTAATGGCTGAAGCTGCCCAGGGTACGCATCTCGATGTTATACACGGAACCCAGAAATTCGTAACTTCTTCTTCTACAATCGCGGGTTCGGCCTGTGCCAATCTCGGAGTTGGCCCTACAAGAGTAGACAACGTAATTGCCATAGTAAAAGCTTATATCACAAGAGTCGGCGAGGGCCCACTTCCCACAGAGCTTACAGGAGAACTTGGGGAAAGGTTACAGAAAGCAGGAGGAGAGTTTGGGACAACTACCGGCCGAGGCAGAAGATGTGGATGGTTTGATCTACCACTGCTGAAGAAAGCTATCGCCCTTAACGGATATACCGAAATTTCTCTGACCAAATTGGATGTACTAACAGGCCTTAACCCAATTCGAATCTGTACCGGCTACACCTGTAAGGGAGAAAAACTGGAATACCCTCCGGAACTTACAGAGGATCTTGCTGAGTGCAAGCCTGTTTACGAAGACCTTCCTGGCTGGGAAACTGACCTTACCGAAGTAAAAGACTTCGAAGAACTTCCAGAAAATGCCATAAATTATGTCAAAAGACTAGAAGAACTGATGAAAGTTCCTATTAATTACATATCAGTGGGTCCAGGCAGGGCGCAAACCTTTAAAAAAGAGTGATTCTATTTGGTAGACTTGGTAGACCAATTACCGAAAAATGAGTATATTAAGTGTAGATGGGTAATAATACAGATCTTCAATTGTATTTATGCCCAAAATACTTTTTTAGAAACTCTATCATAAATAGATATATCTTTGTTTATTTTTTCGCATTTGATTACAGTGCATTTCTTCCTTAGTTTGCGCTGCCTATAAATTCCGGAAAGTCTCTATCTGTCATCTTCCGGAGGAACACCCCATAAAAAGACTTCAGGTGCAGGGTAAGCCTGCTATATTCTGCAGGCCATTCCTGCGTTTTACTTGGCCTTGATTGAAAGTCTTGAGCTCATTAGTATCCCTCTTAGCTTCCGTTTTCCCTATCTAAAAAATTGCTGTTTTTCTTCTACTTATCCTGCTTTTAGAAGGGATACCACAAGGTTATCTCTCTTCAAGAAGTCTGTTAGTTGTCTCTGAGTTTTAATACATGATTCCTGGATTTTATGAATTCAGTATGGATATCCTTCGTGACGTGCGACATCCTGATCCAGAGCACGTAGGGTACAAGGTCCAACTTTACCATCTGGAGCCAAATAACCTTTATGACTCTGATAGGCTTTTACTGCGTTTTCGGTATTAGTGCCAAAATATCCATCTATCTTCCAATCTGTTGGAGGAAATTCTACATCCCATAGACCTGTTTGGACTAATTTCACTGCGTCCCCAGAACTTCCGTAATGAAGAGAGTAAGGATACAACCCTTTGCAAATATTTACTAAATCCTGGTTGCCACTAAACAGATACGAATGTAAAGTGCAGGTGCAGGCACTTGCTGACGCAGCTGTCAATGACGCTATGAAACAAACCATCAGCGCTATTGCTATTATTCTTCTTATTTTCCCTTTCATGGATCTTTTCACTTCTTATTGTTGTAATCTTTTCCTAAGCCCAAAACTTTATTTATATAGGATTTATACACTTGAAATAAAAAATCAAATGCAATAAGCACTGTGTTTATTTTTCGTTTTTAAACAGTTACTTTAATGCTATTGATTTTTCAGTTCAGTTGCGTAAGTTCAAATACTGATCTTTTACTATGTTCTAGATTTTTGGTTTCAACCGCTTCTTTCGTATTCGATTGAATTCCAAACATTAGAACTTTTATACATTATTATATTTTTTTCACCAAAATATCTAACAATTAACATTATGATTAACTTTATAAAAAGTGAAGCAAAAATGAGACAGTATGCTAATATTTCTGTAAAATCATAATGGGGGAGTTAAAACTTAGTATTAAATAGTCGATGGAATTTATATTAAGAATAATATAAAAAATATTTGTAGCGCTAATTAGATAGATAAAAATCGAAACACTTATACGCTGTTTTATCACACTTTTTTGTGATATTATGACAGCTTCGAATAAAGAAAATTTAGACCTGGAAGTAAATCCGACTTGCACTGTAAATGAATGTATCATTGAACCCTTGACAGATGATTCTTTTTGCACTAAAAGCTCTTTATCTTCGATACCAATCGAGGAAGATGTTAAACTGACAGGAGAGAAAGATGTTGAACTAACAGAACTCGCAAAACCAACTAAAAGCAAAACATTGACAGCCAAGCAGTTCGTAACACAAAGGAAGCGAAAAACTTACACAGCAACAGTACCTTCGGGAGTAAAATGTCTTGACATTAGTGTGACGGGAATTCATAATAATTATAAATTAAGCCTTACTATTTATACCCCAACAGGAGAGTGCTGTGGGACATTTTACGGCACTGGCAATATAACTCGTCGTATATTTGGAGCTGGAAATAAACAATTGCCACAAGGAAAATGGAGGTTAGTGGTGTCCGGGGATGAAGGCTACAAGGTTAAAGTATCCAGGCATTGTTAATCTTCAAAAAAAACTTATTCATTATTTATTATTTTTTTTATTAATATCAACAGCTGGGGCTACTGAATGTATTATAGAGCCTATTCCAAGTGACCAATTCGGAGTCCCAATTCATGGAGAAAAAGTAGTAGAGGTTGAGGTCATCGAAATACCATATTGGCAGTTTTTATTGTGGCTTGCCATAGTGTATGTCTCAACAACGATTGATTTACTTTACCCTACAAAACTAATTTTCGCAATAAGTGGATATCGAATTGTAAACTCCGAAAATGTACTTGACAGTACCATCCGTTTTAGAATTTACACATATATCAAAGCTAAACCTGGAGCATATATTAATGAGATTGTTGAAAGAATAGGCTTAAACAGAGAAACTATAAAATACCACATAAAAACACTAGAAACTCAGAACAAAATCGAAGCTTATAGAGGGAGCGGTAAAACAAGATTTTTCGAAAATAATTTTGCTTATAATGAGGAAGAAATGAAAGTTATTTCTGCTCTTCAAAACTCAACTAATCAAAGAATAATTTCAGAAATATTAACTTGTAGATGTAATACAAATATAGCTCTTTCACGTGAACTTGGAGTTTCTACGGCTACAATCAGCTGGTATACAAAAAATCTCAGAGAAATTGGCCTTATAACAGAAACAAAGGAAGGAAGAAAAAAAATTTACAGAATAAATTCTGTATATAAACTCATTGTCGAAAAATATATTATGTGAGCTCATCCCAAAACTCAAAATTGTTTCTCTGAATCTCATTATCTGAATCTCAAATTCTTAATGACCAATCGAGTTTCGGATCATGGAAATGATTCTGAGACTCTTTTTGATGTGAAAATAAAATTGGTTTTGGGATGAGCTCACAATAACTTTTTCTTTTCCTTATACCATGCCGATCTATCAATTTTGACAGGTAGAAATACAAGAACTTAACAAAAGCAAAATGATTCTAGGACTTCGGGTAGGTTGGGCTAACTGCAGTTTGGAGATAAATAAGTAATAAGGTATTAAAACAGAAAGTTGAAAGGATTCATCAAAAAGTCAAACAAGGCTAAAAGAGCGGTTGATTAGAACCTAGCTACCTTTTAGACCTTGACTAATATTTTCACTTACTTTTTCACTGTAATATATCCTGAGATTTTTTCGTGTTATTACCTTTTGTATTCTTTACTGTCTAAACTCATATTTTCTTTACTATATTTATTATGTACAGGGTTCTTGGCTGTTGAAGTGCTTTTATCCCTAAAATCCCATTTTCAGGAAGTTGGACTATTGGCACTCTTGTCAGTAAGCTGAACTTTCAGTGGAGCTTTTCCTGAAGTTAGAGAAGCTGAGAATGCAGCAACAGGTGGTTTTAGTTCTGCATATTAAATAGCTCTCATGTAGATGTCGGTGTTTCCATAATCACTACCATATTCCCATACTATTTTATTACCGTAAATAGCAGGATTCCATGCTGATTCTTTGGCGCTAATTTTCATTTTCTTCTTAGTGGAAATATCGTACATGTAGACACCATGATTCACCCAACCATCATCATCTCCACCATCATCCTCCCATACTATCCTATTACCATAGATAACAGGATATCTCTGATTATCTGGACTGCTAGTTAGCTGAGTTTCCTTTTTAGTGGAAAGATCATACATGTAAATATCGTAGTTTCCAATGCGTTTATCTTCCCATACTATTTTATTACTATAAATAGCAGGTTGGTATGCTAATCCTTTGGAGCTAATTTTCATTTTCTTCTTAGTGGAAATATCGTACATATAGATACCATGATTCACCCAATGATCATCTACTCCGCCGTCGTCCTCCCACACTATCCTGTTACCATAGATAGCAGGATATGTCTGATCATCTGGACTGCTGGTTATCTGGGTTTCCTTTTTAGTAGAAAGATCATACATATAGATATCCCAATTCTCATTGCGATAATCTTCCCACACTATCTTGTTACCATAGATAACAGGTTCATAAGCACTCCCACTATTGGTAATTTGAGTTTCTTTCTTTGTAGATAAATCATACACATGGATATTTGAGTCTCCGTATATATCGGAGTATACTATCTTATTACCATAAATGGCAGGATTTTCGCCTGCTGATCCACTGGTAGTAATTTGAGTTTCCTTTTTAGTGGAAAGATCGTACATGCAGATATCGTAATATGTGTCTGTGTCTGTAGAATAAGTATTTCTCCACACTATCCTGTTATTGTAAATAGCAGGAGAGTGTGCGTATCCGCTGGTACTTATCTGAGTTTCGGTGATTTTAGACGAAACATAATTATCTTCGACAGTGGCATTTCCAGTATCTATTGTGCTGTTTCCAGTATTTATGGTAGCGTTTCCAGTATCATTCTCAGTAGCTGCTAATGCTGCAGAAGAAACGAAAAGCGAGACAAGCGCTATTGAAACTAAACTTACCTTACAAAGAGTCTTTATTTTATTCAATATTATTCATCTCTATTTTATTGAATTAGCTTATTTAATGTGCTTAACTAGCATTTAAAATCGTTTTCAATATTTTATCAGGAGTAAATAGAAAATAAATACTTGCTTTTTTGTTTCAATACATTAAGACACTTGGAATAAATAAAGAAGCTTTATTATACTTCTTTTCTCACTAAAATCAGTCACTCTAAGCCTTATACATGTAATTACTTCTCCTTATGTATGTGAGTACTCCTGAGTTTTTTCTACAAATAGGAAAAGTCTTTTTTAAGATTTGAGCAATGACTCATTCCTAAGCCCGAAACTTTATTTATATATGGCTTGCACATTTGGACTAAAATCAAATGCAATAAACACTGTGTTTATTTTTCGTTTTAAACAGTTACAGGTTTAATGTTATTGATCTTTTAGTTCAATTGAATAAGTTCAAATATTGGTCTTTTATTGTGTTCTAGATTTTTGGTTTCAACCGCTTCTTTCATATTCGATTGAATACCAAACAGTATAACTTTTATACATTATTATATTTTTTCTCACCAAAGTATCTAACAATTAACACATTAAGTAAATTCATAAAAAATTGAATCAAGAACCCAACGGTATGCTAAGATTTTTGAAAAATCATAATGGAGAGGAATTCTGTAAGTAAATACAGCCTTTGAATAACCTGACTTAAGTTATGAATAAAAAAGGCCTTATAAGAAATAGAGACAATATTAATGCTTATCCAGGGGAGTGATTAGCATGGTGGAGAATGAGCAATTGTATAATGAAGTAAGGGAAGCTGTCAATGTTATTCCGATGAAGATTGGCTTTGAGGGCATAGATGGTATTTCTGAGTACGTTACGAAGCGCGTTTTAGTTGGATATGCATTTGTCCAGTATACAGTAAAAGAAAATGAGTTAGGCAATAGAGAATTCACGAAGACGCTTGTTAAATCAATTCCAGTTTATCAAGATGGTTCAGGTAGTGGTATTTACGGTGTGGATACTTACATCGGGAATGAAGAAACTGTAATTGGTGTTGTGCCAGCTACACGTCCAACGTATGGAGTTTTTGGGTTAATGCCTCTTGAGGACTTATCACTCGAACAAGTCGCTTCACTTTCATTTAGTCACTTTGGCGAAGACAAGTTTTTAGGATTCGAATATGACGGTGTTGAACATCCCGACTGGATTAGTATGCTTCGTGAAAAGTGGATAGAGATAGTGTATGAAAATGAAAAGGAACGTGAGATGTGGGGTGAAATACGTGGATAAGAGAAAAAAGTCAAAGAAACTTAATTTGAAGGTTTAGGAGCAAGTAAGGACTAATCCCCGCCATTTCAATGGTGGGATACAGCCCGTCATCTCCAACATAATAGCGTTAAATTGATATACACATGGTTACCATATGTATATACTAACATGGCAGGAAAAGAATACTGGATAAGTGCAAGAGGTTGTGTATATAACACAAATTACCATTTCGTGTGGTCTACAAAATATAGAAGAAAAGTCCTTATTGGAAAAATAGCTGAAGATTTGAAAGAGCTACATGAAAAGATAGCAAAAGAAAAAGGTGTAACTCTTGTCACTCAAGAAGTAATGCCAGACCATGTGCATCTCTTCATAATAATGCATCCGAAATTTGCACCTGCTGATATTGTAAAAATATTCAAGGGTATTACTGCAAAGAAACTCTTTGAAATGCATCCAGAAATCAGAAGTAGATTATGGAACGGTCATCTCTGGAATCCTTCTTATTATGTTGGAACTTGCGGAGATACAACAAATGAAACTGTTAACATGTATATTGAAACTCAAAAGGTGAAATGATTGTTGAAAGTGTTACGGTATAGAGTCTATCCTACAAAGGCTCAAAAGTCAACTATGAATAACACTCTTGAGCTTTGCAGGTGGACGTATAACGAAACACTTGCACTCAGGAAAAACGCATGGGAGTCAGAGCAAAAGAACATAGGATACTATGATTCTAAGAAAATGATTCCTGAATGGAAAAAAGAAAAGTCTGAATTGAAAACAGTCCATTCTCAGGTGCTACAGGAAGTAGTCAAGAGAGTAGACCTTGCCTTTCAAGCCTTTTTCCGAAGAGTAAAAACCGGAGAAAAAGCAGGTTATCCTAGATTTCGAGGATATGGAAGGTATGATAGTTTCACCTACACACAGTCAGGTTTTTCTCTGGATTCAGATAGGTTAACGCTATCAAAAATTGGTGATATTAAGATCAAGTTGCACAGACCAGTAGAAGGGGAAATTAAAAGGCTCAATGTTCGTAAGATGCCTACAGGAAAATGGTTTGTTTCTTTTCTTGTTGAAACTGATACTCCTTTGGAATTGCAAAAGACAGGATTATCAGTAGGTGTAGATGTAGGTATCAAGAGTTTCTTAACTCTTTCAGATGGTAGTTATGTACCTAATCCACGTTTCTTTGTAACAGAAGAAAAAGCTCTTGCAAAAGTTCAAAGAAAGCTCTCAAAACTTGAAAAAGGAACACCTGAAAGAGTAAAAGCTTTGAAAGCTGTTCAACGTGTTCATGAAAGAATAGCAAACAAGAGAGAAGATTTTGTACAAAAAGTAAGTCTTGATCTTGTCAGAGCTTATGATTTGATTACTTTTGAAGATCTTAATGTCAAAGGTATGACAAAGAATCACTGCCTAGCAAAACATATTGCAGATGCAGCATGGAGTAAATTGATAACTATCACGTCTTACAAGGCAGAATGGGCTGGTAAACGTGTAGAACTTGTCAATCCATATAATACATCACAAATGTGTTCAGGCTGTGGTCAAATCGTCAAAAAAGAACTATCAGAAAGAACACACAGTTGTCCCTACTGTGGTCTTACTCTCGATAGAGATCATAATGCCGCTATTAACATTTTGAGATTGGGATTACAATCTCTTCGGATTACCGGTAGATGCCCGTCACTTCAGTGATGGGAGTAGTCACCAACTAAGCAAGCCTCCAATTTGCTTTCAGTATATGGGAAATAAAGGCGCAGGGGATCAGCATTTCTGGACATATACCACATAACGGTGACAATGTAATCTCTACAAGGAATAAACGTAATAAGAAGCTCTGAAAAACAGACAAAAGACTTAATCAGACTCATTAGGAGACTCCATAGTAAGCTCGGGAGGTCTCTAGTTTGGCTTCAATTTGACTCATCTTTCCCTTTTTCAGACAGGTACCTGCCTCCAAGACTTGATACAGCAATTTATAAAACCTATTCACTTAGGATCTTTTGAACTAATTCAACAGTTTAAATTAAAATATTTGAGCCTTGTAAAAACAATTTTGCTGAGATCTCTTTGTATTTTTTCACTTTTATTAGTAAACCCAATTTACAAAGTAGGATTTTTCATTAATAGTATATTTTTTCCAATCTGCATTAATATATATTTATAAATATATATGAATTGTGTGATTATTTTAAATAATATTAAACTGTATTGAGTATATGTTGAGGTGTGAGTTCATGATTCCTACGCAATTATAGAATTAGCGTTTAAGGAAGTAGGAATCGACATTATGTGGAAAGGCAAAGGTAGTAAAGAATATGGAGTAGATTTCAGTACAAGCAAAGTCTTAGTAGAGATAAGCCCCAGATATTACCGGCATACGAAGTAGATATACTGATTGGGATCCCTCAAAAGCAAAGGAAAAACTTAGCTGGAGGCCTAAAATAAATCTCATTAAAAAATGGGGTTGAACAAACCTATAGGTGGTATCAAAGTCAAGTTAAATGAAAAGCTTAGAAAAATGAATCCACGCTAAAAACAAGTAAATGTGTTCTTCTATGACTGAACATGCAACTGATTACGAGCTGGTTATTCGCCCGAAATATGGGCTTCTGGATCTGAACTGGCAGGAGCTTAAGGAGTACAGAGAGCTTCTTTTCTTCCTTGCCCTGAGAGAAATCAAGATCAGGTATAAACAGACAGTTATGGGGGCATCATGGGCATTATTGCAGCCTTTTTTCACGATGATAGTGTTTACTTTGATCTTCGGCAGGCTTGCAAAAATGCCTTCAGATGGAGTGCCCTACCCAATATTTTCATATTCTGGTCTTCTCCTCTGGACTTATTTTTCGAATGCTCTTTCTCAATCAAGTAATAGCCTTGTTGACAATGCCCCTCTTCTCTCAAAGGTTTACATGCCTCGGATATTCATACCGACTGCTCCATGCCTTTCAGGTCTTCTTGATTATGGAATTGCTATGAGCATTCTTGCGATAATGATGGTTTATTACCGATTTGTGCCTGGAATTTCAATAATCCTGTTGCCGTTCACTATACTCTTGACATTCATGCTTGCATCGGGGGTTGGTTACTGGCTCTCGTCCATCTGTGTGAAATACAGAGATGTAAAGTTCATTGTTCCTTTTTTTATGCAGTTGCTGTTGTTTGTATCACCGGTAATCTACCCTGCAAATATTGTGGGTGAGAACCTGCAATGGTTGCTTTACCTGAACCCTATGACAGGTTTAATAGGTGCTCATCGCGCATGCTTGCTCGGGCACACTCCTGTGAATTTTGTTGGACTTGGAATTTCAGCGGTGCTGACGATAATAATCTTTCTGAGCGGAATACTATACCTAAAGCGTACAGAGAAGTACTTTGCGGATTTGATTTAATGATGGCGTCAAAAAAAGAAGAACCGATAATTGAAGTAAAAAATCTGTCTAAACAGTACAATATCGGCGTGGACACGACTTATAAGACTCTATCTGAAAGTGTTACTTCTGCTGTGAGACATCCAATAAAGGCGCTGAAAGACTTTAGCAGTCAAAACGAGACTTTCTGGGCTCTCAAAGACGTGAATTTCGAGGTCGAGCGCGGAGAAGTCATTGGTATCATCGGGAGGAACGGTGCAGGCAAGAGTACTCTTCTTAAAATCCTCTCACGTATTACCTCTCCGACAGAAGGTGAAGTTCGGATGCGAGGCCGGGTGGGCAGTCTCCTTGAAGTAGGTACCGGTTTTCACCCTGAGCTTTCTGGTCGGGAAAATATCTATTTTAACGGTTCTATTCTGGGTATGAAGAAGAGAGAGATCGACGAGAAGTTTGATGAGATCGTGAAGTTTTCAGGCGTCGAAAAGTTTCTGGATACACCAGTTAAACGGTATTCTAGCGGAATGCAGGTTAGACTTGCTTTTTCGGTGGCTGCAAACCTTGACCCAGAGATTCTTGTAGTGGACGAAGTGCTCGCTGTGGGCGATGCGGCATTTCAGAAGAAGTGTTTGGGGAAGATGGAAGAAGTTGCAGAAGGTGGAAGGACTGTGCTATTTGTGAGTCATAATATGTCTATGATCTCCTCACTATGTGAAACAGCAATTCTGCTTGAAAAAGGAACTGTAATAGAGAAAGGGAAAACTGGGAAAGTTATCAATGCTTACCTTAATTCCGGTCAGGAGGCAACAGGACAGATCATTTTCTCTAAGAACCATCCTGGAGATAGCGAGGCAATTTTACTTGCTGTACGTGTTTTAAACAAAGATGGGATGCCTATCACTGAGGCACTTATTGACGAGGACATATTTATTGAGATGGAATATAAACTGTTGAAAAATGACATGCTTGTTTATCCTAATTTTCATATTTATGATCAGTATGGACAAGTTGTATTTGTTACTTCTGACTCAAAACTTGATCACAGCTGTGAATTAAAGAATAAAGCTGGAGACTATGTATCCAGATGCAAAATACCTGCTAATACCTTGAATAATAATACATATTATATTACGTTCGCGTTGACAACTATTTATCCACTCCATGTTCACTTTTGTGAGAAAGATCTGCTTTTCGTTACAATTAATGATCCTATTGAAGGAATTTATTCAAGGTCTAAAGGTTATTCCGGGCCAATGCCGGGAGCAGTTCGTCCATTATTGGAATGGAAATTATATGGACCTAAAGATAGCAGATTAGGTGATAAAACATGAAAACCTTAATCCTTGCTGGTGGATTTGGCACAAGACTTGCAGAAGAGACATATACCATCCCAAAACCTATGGTTGAGGTAGGTGGGAAGCCTATCTTATGGCATATAATGAAATTGTATTCTTTTTATGGGTTCAATGATTTTGTAATTCTTCTTGGATATAAAGGTTATATCATAAAAGAATACTTTGCAAATTATTTTCTTCACCAGAGTGATGTGACAATCGATCTATTAAATAATAAAATGGAAGTACATTATAATCATAGCGAACCATGGACTGCTACACTGATCGATACAGGATTGGACACAATGACCGGCGGTCGTATATTGAGGGCAAAAGATTACGTTGGTGATGAGACTTTCATGCTGACCTATGGAGATGGTGTTGCTGATGTTAATATTAAAAAACTGGTTTCGTTCCACCGTTCTCATGGTCATCTGGCAACTGTAACTTCAGTGCAGCCTGAAGGACGTTATGGTTCGATTTCGGCAAATGATAGCGGAAGAATAGAACACTTCGTTGAAAAACCAGCAGGCGATGGAGCCTGGATCAATGCCGGTTTTTTTGTCTGCGAACCTGGTGTTTTTGATTACTTGCGTGATGGAGATGCAACTGTTTTTGAAAGGAAACCACTTGAGGCTCTCAGCCATGATGGGGAGTTGTTTGCCTATAAACACACAGGATTCTGGAAATGCATGGATACACTACGCGATATGCAACAACTAAACCATATGTGGAATGAAGGTCAAAGCAAATGGAAATTGTGGGATTGATGATCTATGGAATTAATGTCAACCTACAAAGGTAAAAATGTCTTCATCACAGGTCATACTGGTTTCAAAGGCTCATGGCTGTCTCTATGGCTCGCTAAAATGGGAGCCAATGTATTTGGTTATTCACTCTTCCCGGACACCACTCCCAATAATTATACTGTATCTTCAGTGACTGATTTGCTTTTCGAGGAAACAATTGCCGATGTTCGTGATAAAAAATCACTGAAAAAAGCTATTAAAAAAGCAAATCCAGACTTTGTATTTCATCTTGCTGCTCAATCTTTGGTACGAAAAAGTTATAGTTGTCCTGTTGAAACATTTGAGACGAATGTTATTGGCAGTTTAAATGTCTTGGAAGGTTTACGTGAACTTGGGCAGCCCTGTTCAGTAGTTATGATAACCAGTGACAAATGCTATGAAAATAACGGGCAGATATGGGGCTATCGCGAAAATGATCCTCTTGGAGGTTATGATCCCTATAGTGCAAGCAAGGCAGCTGCAGAAATTGCTGTAACATCATACAGACGATCTTTTTTTCCAAAAGATAGCCTGGATAAACACGGAGTGCAAATTGCTACGGTGAGAGCAGGAAATGTCATTGGAGGAGGAGATTGGGCAGAGAACAGAATCATACCCGATGCTGTAAGAGCTTTGTCAAGTGGTAAAACAATTACAGTTAGAAACCCTAACGCTGTTCGTCCCTGGCAACACGTCCTGGAACCACTGTTCGGTTACTTAATGCTTGGGGCAAAAATGTCAGAGGAGAAAAATCCTGAGCTTTGCTCGGCATGGAACTTTGGTCCGCTTTGTAATGAAGAATGCCCGGTTTCTGATCTGATGGATTTATTTTGTAAAGAATGGGGACGTGGCAACTGGAACCTAGTTTCTCTCACAAATGCACCCCATGAAGCTTCCGTTTTGCGTCTCTCTATTGATAAAGCAGTCTATAAGTTGCACTGGGCACCAAGATGGAATCTATATGAAGCCATAAAAATAACTGCTGCCTGGTATAAAAAATACTATAATGGGTATGAAGGGTCCATGCAGGATGCATGTTTTGCAGATATTGATGCATATCAGGAGAGCTTATAATGAATATTGAAAAATTACCACTGTCTGGCGCAGCGGTTATTGATGCAGAACCTTTTATAGATAACAGGGGCGTTTTCGCACGATTTTTTTGCGAGAAGGAACTTTCAGAATTAATTGGGGATCGGCATTTCGTGAATGTCAATTTCTCCAGAACTCTTAAAAAAGGAGCGATTAGAGGTCTTCATTTTCAGCATCCTCCTAAAGCGGAAATGAAGCTTGTGCGTTGCATACGCGGTTCAGTATATGATGTTATAGTCGACATCCGCAAGGATTCTCCAACGTTTCTCAAGTGGTTTGGTATAGAACTTAGTTCTGATAATATGAAGATGCTGTGTGTTCCCGAAGGTTTTGCTCATGGATTTCAGGTACTTGAAGAGTCTTCAGAAATGCTCTACCTTCATAGCGAGTTTTATTCAAAAGAATATGAGGGAGCATTGAACTGCTCCGATCCATTGCTTGCAATAACATGGCCTGTTGAATCGGCAGATGTATCAGAGAGAGACAAAAACCATAAAATGATCGATGATGATTTTCGAGGTGTTATATTATGAAATGCCGATTTTGTGGTCACACTCTGGAAAATGTATTTATTGACTTAATAAATGCACCTACATCAAATTCCTATCTTACAAAGGAACAGTTGAATGAACCGGAGATATACTTTCCCTTAAAAGTATTTGTTTGTGAACATTGCTGGCTTGTGCAACTTGATGAATACAAAAAATCAGATGAGATATTTAGTGAAGATTATGCTTACTTTAGTTCTTACTCAAAATCCTGGGTCAAACATGCCGAAGACTATGTTGAGATGATCTGTAAGAGATTATCGCTTAATAAATCATCAAAAGTGATGGAGATTGCATCCAATGATGGATATTTACTTCAGTTTTTTGTAGTGAAAGGAATACCCTGCTTTGGAGTTGAACCTTCTGCCGGAACGTCAAAGGCAGCAGAGGAAAAAGGCGTTGAGTCAATAATTGAGTTTTTCGGTTCAAATCTGGCAAACCAAATCATTAAAGAGCGCGGGAAACAGGATTTAATAATTGGAAATAATGTTCTGGCTCATGTTCCTGACATAAATGACTTTGTCGGAAGCTTAAAAACTGTGCTTTCAGATACAGGAACAATTACAATGGAATTCCCTCATCTTTTAAAGTTAATTCAGTATAATCAATTCGACACAATATACCATGAGCATTTTTCGTATTTTTCATTGAATACTGTTGAGCAGATATTCCTTGCGCACGGCTTAAAAATATACGATGTTGAAGAACTGCCAACCCATGGGGGTTCATTGAGAATTTATGCCAGCCACGTAAATGATGAATCACATAGCATGGCTTTAGGCGTGGAATCCATTAAGAAAAAAGAAAGGGAAATGGGTCTACTAAACCCCGAAATTTACGCTTCTTTCCGGGAAAAAGCGAATATTGTCAAACATTTCTTTCTTTCATTTCTTTTAAAACAAAAAATAATGGGGAAAAAAATAGTTGCTTATGGTGCGGCAGCAAAGGGAAATACACTGTTGAATTATTGTGGAATTAAGGGAACTGATCTGATTGAGTTTGTTGTAGATGTCTCTCCACATAAGCAAGGTAAATATTTGCCGGGGTCACAGATTCCGATAGTGCCTGAACAAAGGATATTTGACGATAAGCCAGACATAATAGTTGTTTTTCCTTGGAACATAAAAGAGGAGATTTTTGCTCAATTGTCTTATGTAAAGGATTGGGGATGTCAATTTGTTGTTGCTGTTCCTAAACTGGAGTTAATGTAAAGGTATCGTTTGAATTATACTAACTATTTTGGTATGGGTACGTATGAGAGTCTTAGTTACTGGTGCTACAGGATTTATAGGTCGCCATGTTGTCCCCTGTTTATTGGATAAGGGACTGGATGTTATTGCTACATCACGTAATAAAAACAAAGCAAAAAATTATGACTGGTATAGTGAAGTGGAATACATCGAGTGTGACTACCACAATGACACCCTGGATTACTACAATGTCTTCGGAAAACCAGATGTTATCATTCACCTTGCCTGGAATGGTCTCCCAAATTATAAAGATCCGTTTCATGTTGAAAGAAATCTTCCTGCAAATTGTCTTTTCCTAAAGAACTTCATAGATGGAGGAATTAAAAAGATGGTAGTAACAGGCACTTGTTACGAATATGGTATGCAATGTGGTTGCCTGCATGAATCGGATAATACTCAACCTGTGACTCAATATGGCCTTGCTAAAGATACACTCCGCAAGTATCTTGAATTTTTAGTCCGTGATACTCAAACTTCTTTTAATTGGGTCCGTCTTTTCTACCTTTATGGAGATGGGCAAAATCAAAATTCTCTTCTTCCCCAGCTTGAAAAAGCTATATACGAAGGTGAAAAGGTATTCAATATGTCTGGTGGGGAGCAGTTACGCGATTATCTATCCGTAGAAGATGCGGCTCGAAACTTGTGTACAATTGCACTTCAGAGCGAAGTTGATGGAATTGTTAACTGCTGTTCGGGCAATCCGATATCAATTCGTCGTTTGGTGGAGAAAAAAATAGATTTGCTAAACTCTGATCTCAAATTAAATCTAGGATACTATCCGTACCCTGATTATGAGCCAATGGCTTTTTGGGGCAGCGTAGATAAACTCATGAAATTAAAAAATTTAATTTAAAAAATTAAGACATTTTGGAGATTCAGCATATGGACAAAAATTTAGAGTTTAAGGAAGAGTGCCGCTTACGTGTCGCAAATTATAAAAATGATGTTCTTTTGCAGGATTCAGTTAAAAGTTTTGTCAATGAATCCATAAGAGCAAAATATTCATACAACTTCACATGGCTTGGTCGCCCAATCATCCAATACCCACAGGATATAATTGCGATGCAGGAAATCATCTGGCAGGTGAAGCCAGATTTAATTATTGAGACGGGTATTGCACATGGTGGTTCACTTATATTTTATGCTTCCATGCTCGAACTATTGGGAGGAGACGGACATGTAGTTGGAATTGACATTGATATCCGCAAGCATAATCGGATGGAGATCGAGAAACACCCAATGTTTAAGCGAATCACAATGATTGAAGGTTCCAGCACTGATGAAAAAATTGCTGGGGAGGTACGCAGGTTGGCGGAAGGAAAAAAGGTTTTGGTGTGCCTTGACTCAAATCATACACATGAACATGTTCTTCGCGAACTTGAATTATACGCACCGCTTGTGTCTGTTGGGAGTTACTGTGTGGTTTTTGATACGATAGTTGAGGATATGCCTGCCAGTTCATATCCAGATCGACCTTGGGATAAAGGAAATAATCCAAAGACTGCTGTGAGAGCGTATTTGAAGGAACACAATGAGTTTGTGGTTGATGAGGAAATTGAAAATAAATTGTTGATTACTGTTGCGCCGAGTGGGTACCTGAAGAGGGTTAAATAATATGGAAAAACCACTTGTATCGGTAGGGATTCCTTGCTATAACCGGCCAGAAGGTTTGAGGCGTACACTGGAATGTATTACAGGACAGACGTATAAAAATCTGGAAATAATTGTATCAGATAATTGCTCCCCTGATCAGGAAGTTGAAAGAGTTGGGAGAGATTTTGCAAGCAAAGATTCGCGGATACAATATTATCGACAGAAGGAAAACATAGGCACAATGCCTAATTTTCAGTTTGTGCTGGAAAAAACAACTGGTGAATATTTTATGTGGGCGGCGGATGATGATGAATGGCAGCCGAAATACATTGAAACTATTTTAAATAATATTGGCAATGCAGGAAGTTGTTTTACAGATTATATATATCGAAATCGATTTAAAAACTACGAAATAAGATATAATGTGCCTTCAATCTCTCCTGAAAAATCTACCTATATTAATAGTATATTGTTCTTAAAAAATCTTACTCCAAGTATGATCTATGGACTACACAGAACGGAGACAATTAGATGGGTTAGCAAATCTGAATTTTTTGATTTTTGGGATTGTTTTTTTTGTTTGAGGCAGATCATCGAACACGGATATAATATAGTGCATTCCCCACTGTATATAGCAGGTGTCGATACCGAAGAATACATAAAAAAACCATATTATCCAAAGGAAGGGCAGGTCTTCGTTTACAAGCCTTTCTTTAAAAGTTCTTTGAAATGTATTATGTCAACTAAGAAATTTACGATTACCCAAAAATTAAGCGCACTGTATGTATTAACCAGTGTTACTTCAGGTTTGTTTATTAGCCATGAAAAAGATGAACAGCTATTGAAAACTTCATTAATGAGACTCTTTTTATCATGCCTGAAACCTATGACTCTATTTTTAAAGAATTAAGTGAAGTAATCCCATAGGAGATCGATGGATATTATGTATAACATATGTCAATATTTTTGATTAAAAAACAAGAACTGAAATTAAAAGATGATTACGGATATGAAATAGTTAAGGTAATGAAAATACACACTAAGAATATATCGAAATTAATTGATGAATATTGCAAAGGTATTTTTCCAGATTATTTAACTATTGATGTTGAAGGAATTGAAATAGATATTCTTAAAAATATTAATTTTACTAAAAATTATCCTAAAGTAATAGTTTGTGAAACTATTTCATATTCAGAAAATGGAAATGGTGTGAAAATAATGATATCATAAAATATCTTGAAAAAAATGGATATATTGTTTATGCTGACACATACATTAATACGATTTTTGTAAGAGAACAATTATGGAGGAGATGAAAGGGCTTAAGTTATAAAATCATATTTATTTAGGTAAGGGGAGGCAATTTCGAGTTTTGGGATGCACTCATGATATATCAAATCATTATAAAAAGGCAATACTGGATCACGTGTTCCTTCAACACTAAACCTTTCAAAAGATTTGTTGCTTCCAGATCTTATATTTAAACAAGGAAACGACCGACTCTACTTGATTTAGGAAACTATCGTTGAATATAGTGAAGTAGAACAAAGTAAGGTTGGAAAAGGAATTTCAGTTCATAAAGGATAACAGTTTCAGGGTCTCTAAAGTTTATCTGAAAAAGCCTCAAGGAATTTAAGCTTTGTCAATGGTCATGGTCTTGTCTCAGATGATTTTTCAGTAGTGGAATGGAAGCTAAGAAATAAACTAAAAGAAACAGAGAAAAAAACCTAATCAGAGGTGAAGATGCAAACCAAAACCGAAGTAAAAATGGGGTTTTCAAGAGGGTAAAAGGTGTTACAGAAGTGAAATTGGAAATGAACACAATTTCAGAAAAATAACATTTCAGATTACATAAAGGTGACATTAAATGTTTCTCGTTTGCACTCAAAACCAATCAAATCGTGAGGCATGGCTGGAAAAAACATTAAAAAATATTCCCTCCGGTTCTCGAATTCTGGATGCAGGGGCGGGAGAACTGCAATATAAACCCTTCTGCGAGCATTTGAATTATGTCAGCCAGGACTTTGCACAATATAATGGCGAAGGAGATGGAAAAGGTCTTCAGACAGGAGCGTGGGATCAAACTAAATTAGACATTATCAGTGACATCACTGCAATCCCTGAGCCTGACGGATCCTTTGATGCCGTAATGTGTATTGAAGTATTCGAACATCTACCAGAACCGATCAAAGCCATCAAAGAATTTTCACGTTTACTCAAACCGGGCGGTCATCTTATCATCACTGCTCCATTTTGCAGCCTAACACACTTTGCCCCTTATCATTTCTATACCGGATTTAACCGATATTTTTATCAAGAACACCTTTCAAAGAATGGATTCGACATCATAAAACTGGTTGAAAACGGGAATTACTTTGAATATCTCGGCCAAGAGATTCGGCGCATACCATCTGTCGGAGAAGAATATGCGAGCAAAAAACCAACATTCATCCAGTTTCTTGCCATGAAAATTGTGCTTTCGATGTTAGACCAGTTTACAAAAAAGGATACCGGATCATCGGATCTTCTTCACTTTGGTTGTCAAGTACACGCAATAAAAAAGGACTGATACAATGCTTAAAAAGGCACTGAAGTGTTTGGCCAGCACCATCAGCAATCAATATGTTGATCTATCTGAAATTTCACGGTGGACTTTTGAAGAATTCAAAAAGCTTCAGAAATTCCAGCTTCAAGAGATAACAAAAGTGACCGAACAGACCCCTAAAGAAGCAATTATTTTGACGCTAGTAAAACTAGAGTTTGGTGGTATAAATTGATCATCGTCAAACTCATTGGTGGGCTCGGCAACCAGATGTTTCAGTATGCTTTAGGTCAACACCTCGCAATGAAGAACAATAGTACATTAAAACTAGATATACAGGGATTTAAGAATTATAAACTTCGAAATTATGACTTAAACTGTTTCAATATTCAGGAAAATATTGCTAGATCGAAAGATCTAATGTGTGTTTCCCTCCCGTCAGACAGATTCATTCATAAAATTGGAAAGCATCTAGAGGTTAAACTCACCGGTGTTCAACAAATACAATATATAAAAGAACAGAAGAGTGATTTCCAACCGGAGATCCTCAGTCTTGGGGATAACATCTATCTTGATGGTTACTGGCAGAGTGAAAAGTATTTTTTGGATATTGAGAATATTATCAGAAATGAATTCAGTATTGTAAATCCACTCACTTCGACAAGTCAGAATATTGCAGAGCAAATTAAGGGTTGTGAGTCTGTGAGTATTCATGTTCGTAGGGGCGATTATGTTTCAAACCCTGTAGCAAATCAAATACTTGGAGTGTGTTCTTTAGATTATTATAATTCTGCCATTCAACTAATGAATAAAAAATTGAAGTGTCCCCATTATTTTATATTTTCAGATGACTTGGCTTATATGGAAACAATTTTTAAAGATAATTCTTCGGTATCAATTGTTTCTCACAATAATTTAGATAAAAACAATGATTTTCAGGATTTATATCTTATGAGTCTTTGTCAGCACCAAATAATTGCTAATAGTACATTTAGTTGGTGGGCTGCTTGGCTTAACCGTAATAAATACAAAATTGTTATTGCGCCGGAGAAATGGTTTAAAGATAAATCTATGAATTCAAATGATTTAATTCCAAAAAATTGGATTACGATTTAACCATAATGAATATATATTTTAATTAAAAAATTAGACTATTAACTTTTGAGCCTACATTCCACATATATACACATATGTGGAATTTGTTTGCCGATTTGTCTTATATATTTGCAATTATATTGATGTCCGGCTTTAAACAATGGCCATATTAGGAAAAATATGTGGCATTTTTGTGGACTTCTGCGGAAAGTTGGTTTGAGGTTGAATGATTATGAACAAGATAGTATCTGTAATTAATAAGATGCTTCCGGTCACTGGATACCAAATATCTCCAGTCACTTCATATAAATATCATGCTGAATTGGAATTTTGGAAAAATGAATTAATAAAATATCAAAAATGGTATAATAATGAAATCACTGAGCACTATGGTGAACCATCACCAAAGGATGAGGAGAAAATAAAAAAACATTCTCTTAAAGATAGTGCAATATTAACATGGTTTAATATCCATCAACAAATAAAATATATTGAGGATTTATCTCTTGATAAAAAAGCATTTTCTGGTATGAAAATCTTAGATATTGGATCTGGACCATTCCCAAGTGCATTGGTATTTGAAGAATGTGAGTTATACTGCCTTGATCCATTAATATCTTGTTACATTGAAGCAGGGTTTCCTGTACACTATTATGATGGTGTAAAATTTATTTGTGGTTTCTCAGAAAAAATTCCTACGGATGATAATTTTTTTGATGCAGTTATCTCTGTCAATGCGATTGATCATGTTGATGATTTCTTTAAAACTGCATTAGAGATTAAGAGAGTTTTAAAACCAAATGGGAAACTTAGAATGCATATTCATTACCATAAAAAAACTCAAACCGAGCCAATAGAATTGAATGACGAAATTGTAAAATCTGCATTTGGATGGTGTACAAACTTTTGCAAAATAAAAGAATCAAAGGTTAAAAGAGGTACGGTCTTGAATAATGATGAATCTTACACATTATGGTCAAATTAAACTCTTAAACATTTAAATACAAAAGGAATCTCATATGAACGTTGATATTCCTAAAGTATCAGTTGTCATGCCAGTGTACAAAGGCGATAATTATCTGTCAGAAGCTGTAGACAGCATTCTTAATCAAACTTTTTCCGATTTTGAATTTATAATTATCTGCGATGATCCAACCGATAAAACTAGAGGTATTCTTGATAAATACAAGCAAGAAGATTCTCGAATGAAAATTTACTATCAAGAAAGACAAGGATTGGTTAATTCTCTCAATAGAAGTTTTTCCCTTGCACAGGGCGAATATATTGCAAGAATGGATGCTGATGATATCTCACGTCCGGAAAGGTTGGAGAAACAACTTGATCATCTTGCTAATCCGCAGACTGATTTCGTATGTAGCTGGATTGATATAATAAATGAAACAGGAGAAATTATAGATCATATAGCTGACATATCCTCTTCCGAGGAAATATATTACACATTAAATTTTAGAAATTGCATTGCTCACGGCTCTATTATGTTTCGAAAAAACATAATTGATGTCATTGGCAGTTATGATGAAAGCTGCGCAGCCGAAGATTATCATTTGTGGCACAGAGTATCAAAGAAATACATAATCCACAAAATAGATGTACCGCTCTACGCATGGAGAACACACGAAACGTCAATCAGCTCCGTAAATTATAATAGGCTCAGCGAAGCTGTGTACAAAATATTCCGAGATAATTTTACGCAACTGCTTGGCAGAGATATTGAAGATAAATTAACTAGGCTTATGTGGGATAATTTCTGCAACACTCATTACGCTGATCTCAATAATTATTCACGTCAAGAATTGCTAACTATAGCAAAACTAATACGAAAACTGAATGCTGCAATTGTGGATAACGCTCCTCCGGATTTAAGTAAACGCTCCATAAATGAACTAGGTAATGAAAAGTACATTCGATATCTGGCTGTAGCAGGAAGAAAAATAGGAGTGCTCAAAACACTAGAGCTAATCAATGAAATTGATGAAAGTGATTTAGATAAAATCGCAATAATCAGGAGGTTGGCGGGTAATCTTATAAGAAACAGGAAAAACACTACAAAAAATTATTAACGAATGTCCTACGGCTAAATTCCATAAAGAAACAAGGTATCATATATGTCGATCTGATTCCGAAGTTTCGAAGTAAAAAGACAATGTGATTTTTAGTATAATAATAGGTCTGTTTCAAGCGCCCGGATTGCCTGCAACCGCCTGTACTAACTTTATTGTGATCTGCTACTGCAGCCGGTTGGAAATAAAATTTAAATCCCCTGTTAATGAGTCGCATGTTCAGATCGCTTTCTTCACGGCAGTAATTGCCCTTATAGGCTTTTTCTTCATACCCGCCTATAACCTGTAGCTGATTTCTTGGGTATAAACAACAGGCGTGTCCCATCTCTACTTCTAATATATTTCCAGAATTATGTCCATAATTATTGAAAATTTCGCCAGTCAATTTATTTACATAAAATGGAACATTGTGTCTGACAGCTTCTTTATCTGGATCTGTGCTTTCTATCAGTCTCGGAACAATAACAATATTCTGCGTACCAAATGAATCGTAAGTGCTGACAAGTTTCTCTAAACAATCTTGATGCAGAACCAGATCGTCTTCAATGAAGAACACTAATTGACCTTTAGCTACAGATAGAGCCGCATTTCTATTGCGTGGGAGTCCTAGATTATGTTCATGCATTAAACCGTTTATCCTGTAATCACGGTTCACGTAATGTTTTATGACTTCTCTTGTATTATCAATTGAGCAATCATCCGAAATCAAAAGTTCCCAGTTGGCATACGACTGATTTAAGACAGATTCTACACAGACTCCGAGAATAGATGCTCTATTATATGTCGGTAAAATTATTGATACTAGAAGTCTTTTGTTCATGAATCATCTACCATTTATTTAGCTGAAGTATTAATTAATTAATAAAGTAAAGACGTTACATCTATAAATATGTTTGTAAGTTGTAGTAGTCGAAAGTTTGTTGTTAATTACCTTATTTTTTCTTTTGAAAAGAATAAAAAATAGGTTAAAGAAATAGTGAATTTGAGGAAAATAGAACAAAAAAAATCTGTTTTTCCAGTTTATTAAGACCTTTATTACGACCTTTATTATATGCGCATTCTTAGGATACTTGTCTCACAATTTGATGGAATACATGCTGGAATTTTATTGGAACTAGCGTTGGAATTGGCGCTGTATCTATGAAAATAAGAGAAAAAAAGACGAGAAGATAGGAAACGAGGAGAAACAGAAGACACAGTCTCAGATAATATGAAGTTATAATTCAATAATACTTCTGGAATTGGGAACAACGAGATTTTCTGAAAAATCGAATTTATACTAGTGTTTTGTCAATCTTCAAATGTCGGATAAAGGCGTGACAATTTTATCCTTGCATCTTCTGTTGTAAATTGCCAATTTACCTTTGCATTTTTGTTGATTCTGAACTTTTGCCATGCTAATGCCTCATTCCTAGCACCTTGATTTCATCCATTCTTCTTTTTAAGCACCGACCTGTGAGTTCAATTCGATCTCTGCCTCAGTTAGGCTGGCATTGAAAGGCTTTCAATCTTCTTTTGGTCAAGATCCAAGTAATATAGAGCCTTTGGCCCAATTATGCCATCTGTAGATTGGTCGAACTTGCAAAAATGAGGCAAATGTTAAATGAAGGCTAGCAAGAGAAAACAGGACCTTAAGGCCCATGCACAATAATTACATGTTGCAGGTTCAGATTTTGATTAGTCCGAAGGCAATAGAAGCACTGGGGAATATGAAGGGATAATGGAAGTTCTGGTAATTCTATATTTTTAAACTTCTAATTAAATTCCTCCACTCCCTTCAGCCCTGACTTTTCATCGTTTTTTTCAATTTAAGGATTTATTTGCTTTTAGAATATATACCCGGTCTTGTATTTGTTGTCACTTTTATGTAATTTGTTTTTGTTTTTGTACTACTGCCTGCATCATTGGTCACTGTAAGTTTTACTGTATAATTCCCTTCCTGTGAATATTTATGTGTTGGATTTTTTACTTTTGAAGATGTTCCATCTCCAAAAGTCCACTTCCATTTGGTCGGTGAGCCTGTACTTTTGTCAGTAAAAGCAACCATTAATGGAGCTTTTCCTGAGGTTGGGGATGCAGAGAATGCAGCAACCAGGGAAGTTGATGAGAGAGTACCCATATAAATATCGTCGTTTCCATTACGAACGTCTTCCCACACGATCTTGTCACCATAGATATTTGGACGGTACTGAGCTGATGTCTCAGTAGTGTGAGTTTGCTGGCGAGTAGCAAGATCGTACACATAGATATCCCAGTTTCCGTTACGGTCATTCTCCCACACTATCCTGTTTCCATAGATTGCAGGATACCGTGAATTTGATGTACTATTGGTTATCTGAGTTTCTTTTTTAGTAGAAAGATTGTACATGTAGATATCACTGATTAAACCACTATCATCATTGCGCCAATCTTCCCATACTATCCTGTCACCGTAGATTACAGGATTTAACTGATCTGACCCATTGTTGGTTATCTGTGTTTCAGTGGAAGTAGATAAATCGTACATGTAGATATCGTAGTTATCACCGCGCTCCTCTTCCCACACTATCCTGTTACCGTAGATATCAGGATTGTATGCCATTCCACTAGTGGTGAGACGAGTTTCCGTGGAAGTTGAAAGGTCGTACATGTAAATATTGGAAACATCTTCATCTCCTCTGCCCCAATCCATCCACACAACTTTGTCACCGTAGATTGCAGGACATCTCTGACCTGAATCATCATTGGTGATTAAAGGAGTTTCTTTGGAAGTGGATAGATCATACATATATATATCGCAGTTTGAATTGGTATCATCATTACGCCAATCCTCCCAAACTATCCTGTTACCGTAGACATCAGGATAGTATTGATCTGATGAGTTGGCGGTTATCCGAGTTTCCTTGGAAGTAGAGAGATTATACATATAGATATCCCAGTTTCTGTCTTCACTGCGACAATCCTCCCACACTATAGTGTTACCATAGATCGCAGGATAACGCGAATCTGCTTCGTCGGTAGTGATCCGCTTTTCAGTTATCTTGAGCGAGGCAGGTTGTACAGATTCCATAACTGTACTTTTTCCTTCTATAGAGAGCTCATCTGACAGAGCTTTGTCATCGGAGGAATCCCCTGCTCCGCTGGTAATATCAGGCGGAGCTTTGTGAAGATCTTCTCCAGTGGATGCAGATGCCGTAGATGAGGCAAAAATTAAAAATAAAACCATAAGTGTTGAAGCTAAAGCTATCGAATAAGTTTTTTCTTTATTTTTCATTGATTCTTCCTCATTCATCTTTTCTATTTATTTTAGTGCTTGTTATTCTTCCAGGATTGTCAAAGTCGAGCATTGATTCTGCTTGCGATTAGCTACTATCACTAGAACCTAGAAAACATTGAAAACTCCTTTTGTGGATATTTCAACTATTTACAATAGTTAAATTAAAGGGAGGCGTGTCCGTATATAAAATACTTTTGACTTTTTTTAAATAATGGATATTTTGGCACAAAAGCGTACAAGAACACCTTAAGAATTTTAAATAAACTAAAAAAAGTAAGATTGAAAATCTTAATACATCTCTACAGGGAGCTCTGGACCCGTTAGAGCTTGCAAAGCCACGCGCCAGGTATGAAGAAGTAGAAAGGCATAATCAAGCATTGAAAGAAGAGCTGGAGAAAGCGGAGAGATAGAGAGAAGACCTCAAAGCTGCCTATAATAATTATTTTCTACAGGCTCAAAAGTTGATTAATCAGAAGGCCATTGAATCACCTAGAGAAAATAAGCGCCTCTATCTCATCAATAAACCAGATTTAGCTTCCTGTTTAGCTTCCAGAATAAGTTCAACTGAGGTTCGCTGTGAATTCGCAAAATGCTTTTATAGCTTGAAATTAATTACGCTGGGTGTTGGCACTTGCGTCAATTGACAAAAGCCAATTCGATACAATTAGATCGTTTTTCAGTTTGAAGTTTTTCATACTATAAATTACCTGATCGATTGTATACGATTATCCAAACACAGTAATTGATAAATACATCAACCTCCTTCCAGTTAAAACTAAAAATCACATTTACCGGCTTATCGGGCCTGAAAGCCCAAACCATAAGAGTCCATAAATCCAGCTATAAAGATTGGAAAGGACCTCTCGAAAGAGAATGAGTTACCTCGTTTCGGGAAAAAGTAGATTTCTGGCAGCCAGGGGAGAAGAATCGGCACTATCTCTCAGGATCTGCAAAGACAACCTAATTTAGAAAAGGTGGCATGCATGACAACAGTGTTTGATGTCCCTGCAATGGAACTTATCGAGAAGGTTGCAGGCATACTTAAAGAAAATGAAAACGTCATTCCCCCTGAGTGGGCAAAGAACGTAAAGACCGGGGTTCACAAGGAACTCTCTCCGAGCAACGATGACTGGTGGTATATCAGATCCGCTGCGATCCTGAGGAAGATCTATACTGATGGACCTGTAGGAATTGAAAGGCTCCGATCAGTATATGGTGGAAAGAAGGACAACGGATCAAAGCCAGGCCACAAAGCAAAAGGCAGCGGTTCGATTGCCAGAAAGACAGTACAGCAGCTTGAAGCTGCAGGTTACCTGCAAAAAGTAAAGGACGGAAGAACGGTATCTGCAAAGGGACGTTCCATGATTGATAATGCGGCCAATGAGCTCAAGCAAGAACTTCTTGAGAAAATCCCAGGACTTGCAAAATACTGAGAAAAATTCCATCCGAAGGGGACCTGGAAATTTCTTAGGATTCCCTTTCAAATATCATTAATCTTAATCCAGATGCTCCGGAAAACCGGTTTTTTTAGATGATTGCCATGTCTACAATGGATGACGAACTCAACGAAATCCGAAAGAGACGGCTTGCAGAAATTCAGAGGCAGCAGGCACAGAACCAGCAGCCTGACATCCAGGCAGCTTATCAGCAGGAACAGGCAAAAGCTGAGATGGAAGCTCAGAAGCAGGCCATCCTGAGGCAGATCCTGACCCCTGAGGCCAGAGAACGCCTTACAACCTTAAAGATGTCAAGACCGGCCCTTGGAGAACAGCTCGAAATGCAGCTGATCTCGCTTGCTCAGAGTGGAAGGCTCCCGTCTCAAATCAGCGACGAACAACTTAAAAACCTCCTGATGAAGATGCAGCCAAAAAAGCGTAAGACATCTATAACCAGGGTTTAAAAACAATGAGAATTTCGGTCCTGTTTAGTGGAGGCAAGGACAGCTCGCTCTCTGCCCTTTTGATGGAACCGTATTTTGAGATAGAACTCGTAACCTGCAGTTTCGGCCTGCTTCCCAATGGTGAGCTGGCAGCAAAAACTGCAAAAAGGTTAGGGTTCCCACATAGAGTTATTTCTCTGGAATGGGAGATCCTTGAAAAGGCTTACGAGAAAATAATGAAGGACGGTTTCCCGAAAAGTGCAATTAATTATATCCACGAAAAAGCCGTAGAAACTCTTGCTTCGGATCCGGAAGTTAAATTCATTGCTGATGGAACCAGAAGGGATGATAGAGTTCCTGTACTCTCGATCTCACAGGTACGAAGTATCGAAGACCGATTAGGAGTTCAGTATATCTGCCCTTTGAAGGGGTATGGCAAAAAAACCGTGAGTATTCTTGTAGAGCGTTATCTGAAAATTGAAGAGGGACCGAGTGAGAATACTCAGAAAGCCGATTACGAAACCGAGCTCAGGGAGTTAATCAGGCAGAGAGACGGAGAAGAAAAAATAAAAGAACTGTTTCCTGCCCATATCCAATCCCATGTGCTTTCCAGGAAAAACTGCCCTGAAGAAAGTATGCCTTGAAATCAGGAAGTCTTCCGGAAGGGGAAAAATTCTGGAATAAAGATTTATACAATAATCGAGTTATATTCAACCCTTATACTGCTGCAGATTAACCGAGACCCTAATAGAATTTACCGGATATGGTTTTGAAAACTGTCTTTTAACCGGCAGAAAAAAACCTCGATTATTCAAGGGTTAAAATCACAATCAGCTAATTATTGGATATAACCGGAAGTTAACAAAATTAAGTTATTTACAGGTCAACAGGTGTGATCCACTTGAGTCATAACATGAAAGGACAGAAGAGGCGCCTTGCAAAGGCGCACAAACAAAACACACGCATTCCAGTGTGGGTTATTGTGAAAACTAACCGGAAGGTCGTGAGTCATCCCAGACGCAGGCACTGGAGAAGAAGAAGCCTGGATGTGAAATAAGCGAGGAAGGTGGGAAAAAAATGGCAGACGACATGGTAAAAGAACAGGTATATACTATCCCCCTCAGGACAGTAAGGAAAGTTCCTGCATGGAAAAGAGCAAACAGAGCAGTTACTGAAGTAAGAGGTTTTCTCGTAAGGCACATGAAGGTTGATTCTGTGCAGGTCAAACTGGACAAATCAATTAATGAGCGCCTCTGGGAAAAAGGCTGTGAAAAGCCTCCTCTCTCCATCCGAGTCAGAGCTGTAAAATTCGCAGATGGCGAGGTACAGGCAGAACTCGCCCAGTAAAATATACCAGAAGACGCGAAGCTTCAAAGAATATGATTCGAACAGTGGATATCTACGACACCCCAATGATCGGTGTCTTTGCAACCTGCACAGAAGATGTTGTTCTTGTTCCTACAGGAACAAAGCCCGAAACCTGTGCCATACTTGAGGATTCCCTGGGTGCAAGGGTCATTGAGACTCTTGTAAACGGAAGCGTTGTTATCGGAGCCCTTTCCAGAGGAAACTCAAACGGCTTCCTTTTTTCATATGGGACCGATGCCAGGGAGATGAAAGAACAGACAGGAGTTAAGGCTGAGATCCTCCCGAGCAAGCTGAATGCAGTCGGAAATATCGTACTTGCAAACGATTCCGCAGCCCTTGTCCACCCTGAACTGTCAGACCACGCTATTGAGGCAATTGCCAGTACCCTCAAAGTAGAAGTTTACAGGGGAACAATTGCCGGGATAAAGAATGTAGGGATGGCTGGAGTTGTTACCAACAAAGGGCTTCTGGTGCACCCTAAAGTGACATCATCGGAAATCGAAATCCTGGAAAAGCTCTTCGAACTTCCGGTAAATATAGGGACTACAAACTTTGGGACTCAGATGCTAGGCTCAGGCCTGCTTGCGAACTCAAAGAACTATCTGGCAGGTTCAGACACTACAGGCCCCGAACTTGGAAGAATCGAGGAAGCACTCGGGTTCTTAGAATGATATTAATCCACCTGTTTCGTAAAAAATTACAGCAAGAGTGGTGACCAAGATGAAGAGTTTTATTGTTAAAGGCAAATTTAAAGCAGGAAATTCCTGGGAAAAATTCACAAAGCAAGTCGAAAGTCAGAATGAAAAGAACGCAACGGATAAGGTCTATTCTGTCTTCGGAAGCAAGCATGGGATTAAAAGAAACCAGATCCAGATCGAAAGCATTGCTGAGGAGTGAAGGATATGGTAGAAGTCAGTGAAGAAGATATCAGAAATCTGGCAGCCAGGCATCAGGAGTTCCAGAGACAGGCCGAAGCCTTAAGGCAGCAGATGAACATGGTCCAGGCTTCTATTACAAGCTGCGACCAAGCAATCGTAACCATCAACGAGCTTAAAACCGCTTCAGCTGAAGGCAGGACTGCCGAAACGATGGTACCGGTTGGATTTGGCTCATTTGTTTACGCCGAAATAAAAAATACAGAGAAGGTTATTGTGGATCTTGGAGCAGGCTTCAGTGCGGAAGAGACCGCCGATGAAGCCATTGAAACCCTGAAACGCCGCAAAGAGCAGCTTACGAAAATTCTCGAACAGATGAGTGCTTCACTGACTAAATATGTACAGGGTATGCAGGCCCTAGAATCTGAGGCTGCAAGGCTTCAGCAACCCGACCAGGCCTGAAAGACCTGGCTCAGACATAAAAGGATGGGACTCAAAGCCTGCATTTGAGAACGAACTTTTTATTTTGAATTAACTACTATTTTTTATTGAATTTTTTTGGGATGGGATCCTGTGTTCAACAAATTCAAAGAGAAACTAGGGAATTTTAAAAAGGCGCTCAGCAAAACTATTGACAATAAAGCAGTAGATATTGAGCCCGTGGTTGAGCCTGTACCTGAGGCCGAAGAAGGCTTTGAAGAGGACATTGAGCCCATTCCGAAGGAAGAAGCTCTTGAAATGCTGACAGAAGAGGAAAGTTACGAAGCAGAACCTGTAACAGCTGCCCCTACAACTGTTGGAATAGAAGACAGAAAAAAGGCTGAATACAGGAAAAAATTGGAAAATAGAAAAAAGGCGATCGAGAGTAAACCTGAAGAAGAAAACGTACCTGAAGAAAAAAAGTCCTTTTTTAAAAAATTCACGAAGATAGGATTTACAAAGAAAGCAAAAGCCCTGGTCCTTAATAGAGAGGTATATCTGGATAGTAAAGATCTCGAAGAGCCTCTCTGGGAACTCGAAATGGGGCTTCTTGAAAGTGACCTTGCCCTCTCAGTTTCCGAGGCAATTGTCGAATCAGTAAAAAAACAGCTCACAGGCACTACAAAACGCATTGGCAGCAATACTGGAGAAATTGTAGAGGAAGCCCTGAAAAAAGCCATTCTCGAGGTAGTATCTGCGAATACTTTTGATTTTGACGAGTATGTAAGGGACAGGGAAAAACCTGTCCATATTGTCTTTGTCGGAATTAACGGGACAGGAAAAACGACATCCATTGCGAAGATGACACACAGGCTGCTCAAATCGGATTATTCGGTAGTCCTTGCTGCAGGGGACACTTTCAGGGCAGGTGCCATCGACCAGCTTGGGATCCATGCTGACAGGCTCGGGGTAAAAATGATAAAACATCAGCCTGGTGCCGATCCTGCTGCAGTTATTTACGATGCCGTGCAGTACGCAAAAGCTCATAAAATCGATTTTTTGCTTTCCGACACGGCAGGCCGAATGCATACCAACCTTAACCTTATGTCACAGATGGAAAAGATATGCAGGGTAAGCACTCCTGACCTTATAATTTTTGTAGATGAGGCTGTAGCAGGGAACGACGCCGTTGAAAGGGCTGCGCAGTTTAATGAGGCTGTACCAATAGACGGATCCATTCTGACAAAAATAGACGCTGATGCCAAAGGGGGAGCTGCAATATCCATTGCCTACATTACAGGCAAACCCATTCTCTTTTTCGGGATAGGACAGGGCTACGAAGATTTAAAAAAGTTCGATCCCGGATGGTTTATAGACCAGCTTTTTAACCAGTAAACTGCGCTTAAGCTTTAAGCTAACAGAAAATGGTGTTCCCGAAGTATTTCGGGAGCATTATTTCACAAGCTCTCCTGCGATTATGCTGAAGAAAATTTGAGATTTTTCCAAAATTTTAGAGTTTCCAGAAAAATATTTTAGAGCTTCCAGAAGGAGTTTTAGATTTTGCCTGAGAAGTTCAGGGCTCTTCAGGAATTATAATCCATGCTATTATATAAGCAATTATACCGCTTCCCGAACCCACTATAGAAATGAGCAACCATAAAAGCCGTATAAGCGTAGGATCAACTTTAAAGTATTCACCTATCCCACCACATACCCCTGCAATAATCCTGTTCTTCTTTGACCTATACAATTTATTCATTAGACCACCCCTAACTTCAAAATGCTTAAATGCTACTATACTTATATTTGATTTATAAGTACAATTTTTCAATCAATCCTTTTTTAAAAGGATTATAATAATAGATTGCTGATATTCAATTTATAAGTAACTCTTGGATAAGAATTTTATCGGAATTCTCAGATCATAGCCCACTCACTGGTTATGTTTTCAGATATCAGGTTCTTTCCAGATGCCTGCACATATACCCTAAATTTTTCCCCCGCAGGAACTGTAAGGCCTTTGGCAGTGTAATTGAAGACTTCTTCCGGCTTAATCGCAAATGAAGGACTTTCAATTTCATCCCACAAAGAAAGCTTATCTTCAGCCTGAAGGGCAATATAAACGGTTGTATTTTCAGCTCTCTCCGAACCCACGTTTCTTACAGTTACGTTAACATCGACAACTCCTTCTTTTTTTGAGTATTCACATTGCGCTTTGAAATCAAGTTTAATCATGGGCCTTCTGTAGATGGGGACAACATGTACAGGCTGGTCTGCATATTCTTCTGGGACTTCACCTATCTGCCAGTCACTGCCTGTGGTCTCCACATAATAGTAATCGTTGCCTTCGTATTCGAAGCTTTTACCTTTCTGCTCCGGACTGCACTTTATCCCAAGAGCCATATGCTCAGGAAGTTGCAGAAGGACAACATCATAACCCATCTCCTGAAGAATTGCCGCGGATAGTATTGCAGTATCCTCACAGTCCCCGCAGTTTTCATAGAGAGTCTCGTAAGGAAAACGGGGGTACTCTTCGTAACCCGAACTTTCAAGATCCGAAGTATAGTTTAAAGACTGGACAAACGAGATACAGAGACCTGGAACTTTGCTCTCTTCAAGCCCACAATCTGTTGAGAGAGAATATAAAGTATCTGAAATATTTGTGATTAACCAGTCGTCATATGGATCTGAAGCAAAGAGGTCGTAGTCTCGGTTTCGAGTCCTGGATTTATATGTTTCATAGAGTTCATCGTCAAGAGACAGGGTAAGCTGACAGTTCCGGCCTTCATAGTCCCATGAGTAAGTTCGGGAAAGCGTTTCAGGAGTAGTTGACTCCTCTATTATCGAGGCACTGTAAGGCTCAGAATTTACAATATCTACTCCTATCAGGCTATCCCCAGCATCGCCTATGTAGGAATCCACGGAAGTTTCAGAGTCGGGCCAGGCAAAGAGAAATTCAACCAGATAAAAGAGTAAAAAGAAATAAAACAAAGCGGTTACGCTTTTCATAAAATTATCCCCACCCAGAATTTCATAGTTTACTAGTTCATTCCCAGAGGTCTTTCCTGAGGTGGGAGTCTATAGGGTCAACTTCCATCAGGCCTTCTGGATAGGGTTCAAAAAAGGTCTGATTCATAAGGTACTGGTCTTCAAAGCGCACGGCCCATGACCTGATGATATTAATTGCAGGGCAAAGAGAGGCTTTTCCGCTCCTGTATTTTTGGATCCACTCAAAAAATAGCGTTTTTTCATGGCTTGAGAGCTTCTCTGAAAAATGTCCGAAGGCATGCATGAGCACATTAATATTTGAAGTATACCTGGGAGGTCTGGAGAGGGCGCTGTAAAGATGCTCCTCATACTCAGAAACCAGTTCTTGAAAGGTTTTCCTTTCTTTATTTGCAACAATAGCTCCCAGTTTCCGGAGTTCCTCCTGGCTATACACCATGAGCAGATACTTATTTTCGGAATGGAATGCAACGAGGTCCCTCATGCGTCCTTCGGATTTCATATTTCGGAAAGCTGCAAGTATAAAGATCCTGGTCATGAAATGTTCTTTTATGCGGGCGTTCCTTAGCCTTCCTTCATCCTCGACAGGAAGATAGGGAAATTGTTTCAGGACTGCCCCCCCGAAAGACCCTGAAGTTTTCCCAATTACAGCTGATTTGAGCGCAGCAGTCGGGTAAACTTTTACGTCCTTAATGCCGCAGGAAGGAGACCTGTATTTTAGAATAAACCCGTCAATGTCTCCTGCGGAATTGAGATAATCAGTGCAAAATGCCTTCATAACTTCAGTTATATCCCTGCCGCTCGCAGACTGGACGAGCCGCTGTTCCCCATTCTCAAGGATTATTCTTACCGGATCTCTTGGGATACCAAGCCCGATCTCCACTTCAGGGCAGACAGGCAGAAAATCAACATACTCCATGAGGTTCGCCACTATCGGACTGTTTATAATATTTCCATTATATCGACAGTGGTCAAACCCAAGGCACCTACTTACCACAACCCTTGGCCGAACAAACTCCCTCATTTAACCCCCATATAAGAAAGGATTTCCAGCATAAATTATTTTCCAAAAGAGGGGTTTAGAACACTTCTTTTTTAAAAATAAGAGGTTAGAAAGTTGGGATCTTTTAAAAAAAACTTCAAAATACATTATATATAAAAATTAAAAGTTTTGAAGGAAAAAATAGATCAAAAATAGGTACATAGTACTTATTTTGGAAAAAATAAAACCCAGAAAGAACAAATTTTTAAAAAGAGTGCATTTAACAAACTAAATTTTTTTCCTTATTCGGAAAAGATATATAAGAATGGAAATAACTATGAGGTAGTTTTGGGGACGATTGAGGGAAGGAAAGGCTTTTAAGTGGTAAGTCTACGAACTCTTTTAAAGGTAAGCCTACGAACTTGAACTCAGTTTCCGTTCCCGAAAGAAACCGCATGAACTTAAAAATAGGTGAAAATATGGTAGAAGCTGAGTATGAACAGATACACATGCCTCTGATCGGAGACGATGCACCGTCATTTACAGCAGCGACAACTCAGGGACCAATAAATTTCCCTGATGATTACAAAGGCAAATGGGTTATTCTTTTCAGTCATCCTGCAGATTTCACACCCGTATGTACCACAGAATTCATGACTTTTGCCAGTATGCAGGACGAATTCAGAGAAATGAACACTGAGCTTATAGGACTTTCTATAGACAGTGTATTCTCCCACATTGCCTGGCTTAAGAGGATTGAGGAAAAGATTGAGTACAAAGGGATGAAAAACGTGGAGGTCAGGTTCCCGGTAATAGCTGACCTGAAAATGGATGTTGCGAAAAAATACGGAATGATCCAGCCAAATGCTTCAACCACGCAGGCTGTAAGAGCCGTATTTATCATAGATCCTGAGGCAAAGATAAGAGCAATGCTTTATTACCCGCAATCAGCCGGAAGAAACATGCAGGAAATAAAGAGGCTTGTGACCGCCCTGCAGAAAAATGAAACTGAGAAAGTTGCAACGCCTGCAAACTGGCAGCCTGGGGACGATGTTATAATTCCAGCTCCCAGTTCAATGGAAGCCGTAAAAGAAAGACTTGGCAAGTCAGAAGAAAATATGTACTGTCTTGACTGGTTTTTATGCCTGAAGAAGGAGAGCAAAAAATAACCCGGAAAGAAATGTCAAAGGAAATAAAATCGTAAATAAAAAGAAAATAAAGGGTAAATGAAAAAGGAAACGAAAAAGGAAATAAAAAAGTGAAATGAAAAGGAGAAAAGAAATTTACTTCTTTCCAAGTTCTTTTGAGCGTTCGGTTGCCCTTATAACTGCATTCATAAATGCAGCCCTGATTCCGGCCTCTTCGAGGGCATGAACGCCCTGAATAGTAGTCCCGGCAGGAGAAGTAACCATATCCTTGAGTTCTCCGGGGTGCAGGCCTGTCTCAAGCGCCATTTTTGCGGCCCCAAGTACAGTCTGAGCTGAGAGAGTGAGGGCACTTTTCCTGTCCATTCCTTCAAGGACAGCTCCATCGGCCATTGCCTCAATCACTGGAAAGATGAATGCAGGCCCACTGCCTGAAAGACCTGTAACGGCATCCATTATGGATTCAGACACCTGAACTGCAGTGCCGACCGCAGAAAAGATCTCAAGGGCAGTTTTCACGTCTTCGGCAGTGGCATATTTGCCTGGAGCAATGCCTGAAGCAGCTTCGGAAACTGTGGCCGCAATGTTTGGCATTACACGTATGACTCTTGTACCGGTAGGGAGCGCATTTTCGTAAGTGGCAAGAGGCACACCAGCTGCAATTGAAATTAGAAGTTTATCGGAAGTAATGTCGGCTTTAAGATTTTCAAGTACCGAACCCAGAGTCTGGGGCTTCACCGCCAGGATAAGAATATCGGATGCCCTGACGATAACTGAATTGTCAGTTGATATATTAATGCCAAGCTTTGCCTTCAGATCGTTCAAGAAAGGCTCGTACACATCACTTGCACCAAGATTTTCAGGCTTTACAATTCCGGCCTTTATAATTCCCTGCATGAGAGCAGAGCCCATTTTTCCTGCTCCGATAAATCCTATCTTTCGGTTCTGATCTACCATATAATTTCTCCTATTTTCAAAATAAATATGAATATCGAGGCAATTGCCTCAAAACGTATTTTCGATTAATATTAAACGATTTAAAGAGATATTATAGTCTAGATAAATTTATAAGAAATTAGTAGATTGATAAAAGCTTCCAAACTACAAGAAATTAATTTTTGATTCTTCAGAAATCCCGAAAAATCCAGTTAATTCTTCAAATATGGTGGAAACTTAATTCAGTTCTTCAGTATGCCGATGTTTTCTTTTTTTATTACATTGCTGTAATTGTTATAGCCCAGAATACCCTCAATTTCGTCGGTGTGAGCTCCTTTTATTTTCATAAGTTCTTCAGAGGTGTAGTCTGTAATTCCTTTCGCAAAGACCCTGCCTTCACACTCTAGTCTAACCACATCTCCCCTATCAAAATTTCCCTCAACATCTACAACTCCTGCCGGGAGAAGGCTGTTTTTCCCGAGGACTGCAGCTTTTGCCCCTGCGTCCACACGGACAGTGCCTGATGCCCTTGCAAGAATGATCCAGCGGGCACGGTTCTTCTGGATATGCCTTTCAGCCAGGAAAAGAGTGCCTATCTCTTCTCCCGACAGGACCTTCAGAAGCACATCCTTAATTTCGCTATTTGCAATCAAGACATAGCAACCTGCCATGCTACAGATCTTTGCAGCTTTTATCTTGGTCCTCATTCCCCCTACGCCCTTGAAGCTTGTAGGGTCACCCCCATAACTTTCGATTTCAGGTGTGATTTTTTCCACGAGAGAGATGAGTCTGGCATCATCGTGTATCTTTGGATTTTTGTCAAAAAGGCCGTCGATATCCGAAAGAATAACCAGGAGATCAGCATCGATTTTGCTTGCAACCATTGCAGAGAGCTTGTCATTATCTCCGAAGATTGCTTCAATCTCGTTTGTACAGGTACAATCGTTTTCATTTATTATGGGGACTACCCCATATTCCAGAAGTGTGGAGATACTGTTTCTGAGGTTAAGATAGGATACCCGGTCAGAATAGAATTCATAAGTAAGAAGGATCTGAGCAACTTTTATCCCATGTTTTGAAAAAGCTTCGCTCCAGTACTGCATCAGGATACTCTGTCCTACCGCTGCCGCTGCCTGCCTGATAGGAATTTCACGAGGTTTTGGGGCAATGCCCAGTTCATAGAGTCCTACACCTATTGCCCCCGAACTTACCACAATTACCTCTTTTCCGCGCCTTCGAAGTTCGGAGACCTGAGCTGCAATACTTTCCATAAAGGTAGGATCAATACTGCAGTTTTCTTTTGTACTGTCACAGTTCTGTTTTGTAATTGAGGAAGTACCGATCTTGATAACGATTTTATTAACATCATTGAAAAAGTTATTTCTATCTGTCAATCACAAGGCCTCGTAAAATATTTTGGAAATGCAGCTGAAATAAGTAGCAGCCGCAATCCGATTTCCATCGCTTGCACTCAATTTGCGCTTGTATTTCAATTCAGATATATAAACATATCAGAAATCTTCGCCAGAATTTCAATTTATGTCTTCAAATTTAAGGTCAAGCTTCCTGTGCGTATAGGGCTTTGCATTTTCTCCTGCATAATCTGCAACAACCTGCCCTTTCCCGAGCAAGATATATTTGTAGATCAAGAGACCTTCCATGCCTACAGGCCCACGGGAATGGATTTTGTTTGTACTGATTCCGACTTCAGCCCCTTTCCCGTAACGATAGCCGTCCGCAAAACGGGTTGAGGCATTTACCATAACACTCGAAGAATCAACAAGCCCTGTGAACTCTTTTCTTCTTGAAGCATTATCAGTTATTATCCCATCGGTGTGATGGGAACCGAACGTGTTTATGTGGTTGATGGCTTCCTTTATAGTGTCAACGAATTTTATCGAAAGAATGAGATCATTGTACTCAAGACTCCAATCCTCTTCCGTAGCTCTTGAGAGAGGAGAAAGCCCTCTTTTTTCAAGCAGAGCATAGCTGTCCTCATCACAGCGTAATTCAACCCCTGCGCCGAGGTACATCTCTGCCATTTTCGGCAGGAAAGCATCCGCAATTTTACGGTTTATCAGAAGGGTTTCAATGGCGTTGCATACAGCAGGATACTGTACTTTCGCATCGAAGCAGACCTTCCATGCTATGTCGAGATCCGCATACTCGTCCACATAAATATGGCAGATCCCACTGGTATGTCCGAGTACCGGAATTTTCGTATTTTCCTGGATAAACTTAACAAACTCATTTGAACCCCGGGGGATCAGGAGGTCTACATAGGCATCAAGGCTTAAAAGGTCCATAATCTCTTCTCTTGTTTCCATAAGCTGGAAAGCCCCTGCTGGCATGCCGTTGGTGGATTCTATGGCTTTTACAAGAATCTGAAAAATAGTGCGGTTGGACTCTTTTGCTTCACTCCCGCCTTTGAAGATGGTCGCGTTCCCGCTCTTAAGGCAAAGGGACATCACCTGAGGCACCACGTCAGGTCGGGATTCAAATATAACCCCTATAAGGCCGATAGGACAGCTCACCTGATAGAGAATAAGGTCTTTGTCCAGCTCAAGAGTAGAGATGGTATCTCCTACAGGATCTTTGAGCTTAATTACATCTCTGATTCCTGCAATCATTCCGTCAATCTTTGAGTCGCTCACTTTAAGTCTGTCTACAAGCGCCTGAGTAAGCTTTCCTTTCTTTTTCAGTTCCGCTGCAGATTCAAGATCTTTGGCATTTGCATTCAGAATAGCTTTCCTTTCCTTGTCCAGAGCCTGAGCCATTGCCTCAAGCGCTCGACTTTTTATTTCTGTACATACACTGGAAAGCTCAATCGATGCCTTTTTTGCCTGTATTACTTTGGATTTAATATCTTCAGCCATATAATCACCGTTTGATATGATAACCTTCTGAATGCCCAAATTCCGGAGCTGGGCATCCAAACCTATTAATTAAATGAGTAAATTCACAGGAAATTCGGTGTTACTCGATACCGGATAGAAGTAAGATCTTATTATTGGATTACAGGTAATGATTTCATTATTGAATTACAAGTGATGGAGCTTATTGTTGAATAATAGTGCTGAACTTAGATTGAATATAAGAATTAAACTAAAGATCATTTTCTCTTTAAATATTAAGAGTATATTCATAATTCTAAAGATGTATTAACTCTTCCGCTGTATATAGGAAGTAAATACGGACGAAAAGAAAGCTAATACAGTTTTAGAATACCTTTTAACACTTTGTTGTACATGGTTTCGGCATATGATATAGCGAAGTTCTAAATAAAAGATGCCATTTTATCAAGTAACATCTTACCTGTAATATTTTACTTGCAATATTTTACTTGTAATATATAATTTAGGGTTTTAATTCTGAAAATTTCATCTGATGACTTGACACTAGGAGCGCAAGTTTTTTAAAATAGTCCTTATTTTAAATTTACCTGAAATAAGACTTCAAAGTAAGGATCTATCTTATTAAAGTTTATTTTTAACTCCAGTAAAATTGGCAGTTAACCTTGAATAGTTTGGTATAACGGATAAACTTATTCTCGTTTTAAATTTTTAAAGTCGGGAATTAATGCCATCGTCAAATGAAATTAGTATTTCAAGTTATATAAATAAAGACAATAAATTCAGATAAAGCCCAAATAAGAGAAAAGCTCAAAAAGGCTTTCTTATTGAGAAATAAAACTTTTGTATTGAGAGATATTATTTCAAAACGAATATATATACGATGAATACAACTATAAAATACACGACTTCATTACTTGGAAGCGTATACTACATCTGAAAAAAGAAATTTCAAGGTACCCTTATAATTTTTGAAGATCTCTTCGATTAGAGAAATGAAATTTTACAGCCCTGGGACCAGACCATCTATAGTGCCTTAAAAGCGATTAAAAGGTCATAAGAGGCCCGAAATGTCCGAAAACCTGGCTGTTCAGCATATCTAATACACAAAGATTATTATAGGGGTAGATCCATATCGAAATGGGGAAACTTCAGTAAATTGGTGGTGTGTAAAAAATGAAATCATTCGCATTAGTCCGGGCAGACGACTCGGATAAAGTAAAAATAGCCTTACATGATCTAGAACGATACGGACACATTCAATTTTCAGCTACTCCGAAATGCATAGAACCAAACTATGCTGATGAACTTCTTGTTAGTGTAATGGGCGTATCCCTCAAGTCAAAATGTAATTCTGCAGCACTGGTGGAGTTGAATAATCATGCAGGGGCGGCGATTAGTAGACTGAAGAAAATTCATCCTCCTGCTCATATAATCATCATCAGTCCAAGACATAAAATGTTTGAAGAGCTGGCTGGCAAGTTTCCAAAGTATCCGGAATTTGACCGAACATTCAACCATCAGAAAAGTCCACAAAGTATGGAAATGATTCAGGAGAAAGCAGACCCTTCCAATCCCATGCATAAAGAATAAAAATAACTCCGTCAATTGTTAATGTTAACTTTAATATTTAGTTCAATAGTGATTATATATTAATTTTAATATTAATTTTTGGATTCCATCTTTAATTTTCATTTTTAAGATTTAGATTTATTGGAAATCCTGCTTTGAGCAGGAGCCAGTTTTCAATCTCAGCTTGGAAACATAAGTGTACAGGCTTTCTACATCTTTAATTTCCTTCTGAGAGATGAGCCGAAGTTTGTTTCGGATTTCAAGTTCGGGTTTCAAACCAAAACTTTGAAAATATCCTGAAAGCTTTATAGCCAGCATGTCACCTCTTCTGTCCCAATCGGTTAATATAACTACTTCGCTACCGAGCCGGGCAATTCTCTCAGAGAAATTAAAAAGAGATTGTCGGGTTGCAAGTTCGAAATTGCCTTTAATTCCAAGCCTTTTCAGTGAGAGAACATCTCTTTTTCCTTCAACAATGATAATTGCTCCCCTTCCTGAATATTCGGAGAGTTCCGAAAGCAGTTCCTCAATTCTTTCAAGCCTTTTTCTGTAAATATCAAGATCAGCCACGTTTTTTGCAACCTTTTTATTAATTAAAACTTTAAGAGAACTGTAGTTTACTTATTAGGCGGTTTACTTGTTAGGAGCTAAGTAAGTTACTCTTAAAATTTGGTTATTTTTAAATGTAGTTTTTTAATTTTTGGTTTATCTTTTTAAATGCGCTCCAAAAATTGAAACTGCCTGTTGATATGAAACTCCTTTTAACAATAAAGACTTCTTACTGCTTGTTGCCCCACTGTTTATAAGAATATCCAAACTGCTAATTGCGAAGAGTTCAGCAAGGCATTCTACCAGCTGTTCGTTTGCCTTTCCCTTCTGGGCATTTTTGGTTAATTTTACTTCAATTCGCTTGCGCCACTCGTTATAACCGCTCGGAACCGAAATCGACCTGGAGCCGGGAGTAACCTCTATATCAACAATTACACCAGATCCCACATCTGTTATTGCCTCTTCGAAGGACATATCATCTTTTACCTTTCTGGAGGGATTCTATAAATCAATAACGGATTGATTCATTAAAGTAAAGGAATAATCGGAAACAATGTGAGAATAGGATTAAAAATATCAAATAAATAAAATGTCAAATAAATAAAATGTCAAACTAGATTCAAACAAAATTTAAACTTATTATTCAAAGAAAATATAGATAAGAGTTTTTTAAAAGACGAAAAAAATAGTGCTGTAGCCCTGGCGCACTAACTCCGAAAGTTCATCCTCTGGTTTTCCGCAGTCACTTTCAGTTACCCTCGTGCCGGGCAGTGTCACACTATCGATGTACCGCATTGGGGTTGTCTGTACACTCACAGTCAGGATTTTCCATTACCTCATGCAAGGACCTATACAATGCGACGAAGTTACATTATATACACAATAATATATAAAAATGTCGGCGAACCATGGATTTACTACATTGCAGATCTTAAGGAGACACTTATATTAAAAACCGATTTTTCTCAAGAGAAATTATTTAGATTACAGGGACGATATAAGAACCGGAAAATGCGGAGAGATGACCTGAAGAATACATGTGACACATGTGACGAAAAAATATTGGAAAAGTCGACTTTTATATCCCCTGAGCTAAAGATCCAGGAGTTTTATGCTTGTAATATAAAAAATCTGAAGAAAAACTTATATATTATGTATATGTTTGCTCTTCCACGATTAAGCACAGGTGCTTAATGAGTAGCTGAGGTGCGTATATATGTACGGCACTGAACAGATAATTTCCGGGACAATTATTGCAGGCTCCGAGCTGGAACCTATTGAGGGGTACATCTGCATAAAGAAAGGAATAATTACGGAGATTGGGGAAGAGCGTACATCCTCTACGAACATAATTGCTCCCTGTTTTGTCAATGCACATACTCACCTTGGAGACTCGGTATTCAAAGACCCTCCTCTGGGAAGAGTTTCCGGATTTCGAATTCAAAGAGACCTGGATGCTCTTGTAAAGCCTCCTGACGGGTTAAAGCATAAGATTTTAAGAGAAACGCCATACAAAACCCTGATTGAGAGCATGAGAAAGTCCTTGCTGGACATGATAGAAACAGGAACCTGTGCTTTTGCGGATTTCAGGGAAGGGGGTGTTGTAGGGGTAGCAGCCCTGAATAAAGCTCTCGAAGGACTTAAACTTCATTCCATGATACTGGGTAGACCTGCAGAGCCTGAATTGCCGCTTCAGGTTGTACTGGCTGAAGTAAGAAGAATTCTTCTATATTCTACCGGACTTGGAATGAGTGGGGCAAATGACCTTGATCTCGAACTATTGGAGAATATTGGTACCTGCACACGGCAGCATAGAAAATTCTTTGCAATCCATGCAGGAGAGAAAGATACGAGCGACATAGAAAAAGCATTGTCACTTGAGCCGGATCTCCTGATTCATTTGACAAATGCCACAAAAAGAGATCTTGAAGACGTGGCCGACGCAAAGATTCCGGTTGTTGTCTGTCCCAGGTCTAACCTTATTACAGGAGCCGGAATTGCACCTGTTGCCGAGATGCTGGAAGCTGGGATAAGAGTAGCTGCAGGAACGGATAATGTAATGTTAAATTCTGTAAATATGTTTGCTGAAATGGAATTTATGTCTAAGATTTTCTCTATTGATGATAGGCAAGTATTTAAAATTTGCACACTTAATGGTTCTTTTGTAATGGGATCTGATTCTACGGGTTCGATACAAAAGGGGAATAAAGCTAATTTCATGATCCTGAATGGAAGTTCCAACAATCTTGCAGGGATAAAGAACCCCATAAGTGGAATCACAAGGCGGGCAAGACCCGATGACATATTATCAGTACTTCATTCGTAAAGCAAATGGAGAACAAATATAATGAGCGAATTTTACCGGAATATAGTGATTGCAACAGACGGATCCGAGAATAGCCTTAGGGCTATTTCTTACGGAATTGAGATTGCAAAACTCAGCGGGGCCACGGTTCATGCTCTCTACGTAATAGATATAACTTCTTTTTCTTCGATACCTATGGATGCAGGATGGGAAGCAATGTATGATACCCTAAGAGATGAGGGGGAAAAAGCGATATCCATGGTAAAGGAACGCGGAAAGGTCTCAGGGGTTGAGGTAAGAGAAGTACTGTTGGAAGGTCACCCGAGTAATGAAATCATAGATTTTGCAGAAAATAATAATGCTGACCTGATAGTTGTGGGCACCCTCGGAAAAAGCGGGCTCGACAGGTTTCTGATGGGAAGCGTTGCAGAGAAAGTAGTAAGAGGCTCAAAAGTCCCGGTCCTGGTCGTCCGGAGTGAGAAACAAGATTAAGACTTTCTGCCAACTGGAAGCCTTTTGAGAAAATAGACATCGGGGAAAGAAAACCAGGATTTAAAATATACAAAGGTGTAGATTAAATGCCAAAGAACATCTTCATTGAAGATATCATGGTAAGGGATGTAGCAAACGCAACCCTTCCAGGTTCAAGGGACGAAGTTCTTAAAATTCTTAAGAACAAACACATTTCAGGAGTTCCGGTACTTAAAGACTCTAAAGTTGTGGGAGTTGTAACACGGACAAACCTTTTACAAAACCCTGAAGAAGAACAACTGGCTCTTCTTATGACACGGGATCCAATAACCATATCCTCTGGATCGGATCTGCAGACTGCAGCACGCTTACTTTTGGAACACCACATTAGAAGGCTTCCGGTGGTAGATGACGGGAAACTTGTAGGGCTTGTTACCGTAGCAGACATCATAGGCACAATTGCAGACATGAACATCGATATCCCGATAAAGGACTATGTAGAAAAGGAAGTAGTAGCTATTTACAATGAAACACCTCTGCCCGTTGCTGCCAGGATTATGGAGCTTGCAGGTGTTAAGGCTGTCCCGGTACTTGATTCAAACCTGGAGCTCGTAGGAATAATCTCGGATCGTGACGTTATTGCTGCCAGCATAATTGAAGACAGTGTAGAGATGTCAGATATGTCTGCGGGTCAGGACGACGACGCCTGGACCTGGGAATCAATGCGAGACACCATGAGCATTTACTACAGCGTCTCAAGGATTAAGGTACCCAACCTGATCGGAAGCGATATAATGATCAAGGAACCAATCACAGCTACGTACATTACATCTGTCAGCGACTGTGCGCGAAAAATGAAGCGGAACAGAATCGACCAGGTTCCGATCATCAATTCAAACCGAAAACTCCAGGGACTTTTGAGAGATCATGATCTCCTGAAGCCTCTGATAGAAATTGAATGAAATTAGGATTAAATCTCGCTTTTAAAATCGTTAAACCCTTTAACGTGAGGCGAAGAAGAATAAGGCTATTTAATACCTGTTCAAGAATTTTTCAAGAAAGGAGGCATTTTCCCTAGAGACGCCTCCAAAAACTACTTTTTTCAGGAGCTAGAAAAATGGACAGACCTTTTGTTTTTATTAATTCTGCTATGTCAGCCGACGGCAAACTCTCAACAAAGGAAAGGAAACAGGTCAGAATCTCCGGAAAACTTGATTTTAAAAGGGTCGACGAACTCCGAGCCCAAGCAGATGCAGTTATGGTAGGAATAGGAACTATTCTTTCGGACGACCCGAGCTTAACCGTAAAGTCTCCAAAGAGACGGGAAGCCAGGAAAGCCGCCGGAAAAAATGAAAACCCAGTAAGGATTATTGTGGACAGTTCAGCAAGAACTCCGCTTGATGCCGATATTTTCAAAAAAGGGGAAGGACTCAGGATAATTGCTGTTTCAACTTCTGCACCTGCTGAAAAGATAGAAAAACTGGAAGAAAAAGCTCTTGTTATCAAGACAGGGACTGAGAAAGTCGACCTTCAGGAGCTTGTAAGAAGATTAAAGGAAATTGACATAAATACAATTATGGTCGAAGGAGGGGCGACCCTCAACTGGGGAATGCTCTCTGCAGGCCTTGTTGACGAAATTTACACCTTCGTAGGAAATCTTATTATAGGCGGCGCTACAGCCCCAACTTTCACTGACGGAGAAGGATTTTCAGAAGCCGAACTCCTGGGGCTTGAACTATTTTCTGCTGAAAAAATTGAAGAAGGAATACTCCTTAAGTGGAAGGTCAAAGGAAAAATAAATCAGGTTGTTTCCTAATTTTTTGCCCCTCATAACTTTTCTAATATCTACTTAATATTTATTTTGTTTAAACTTTACTTTCATTAATTTAAACCTTACCTCATCAAATAACGAAGAATTTATATGAAATTTGGCAAACTCTACATTTTATCATTTTTAGTATCGGCCGCTGCGGTAAAAAAATCAATCACCGCCACTAAAACTGATAACAAGCTCACAAACATTGTCCCCACAGGTCCCTCTTTTAGTATATGTATTCTTTGAAAAAGGCAGTATACCTTCAATCAACCCCGCTTCATAATTATCTATGGATAAACAGGTTCGAGCATTCCATTTATTTAAACGCCCTCCCCAGCGGCATTTCCTGGCATGAATTACTATTTTGTTAGTATCTTTCTGTATTATTTTACTTTTGATTCCAAAAATTCGGTGCATTGCAGCAACACATATGCACATCCTTCTAGATCTCTTTTTAAATCCAGCATATTTAGAATTTTGGTTGATTGCCCAAGTCCAATGTTATACATAATCTCATTTAAGTTGCTTACACCGCCTTTTCCATATTTCTCCTGCGTCATTTCCAGAATGTCCGCATATATTATCCCAATCTCACTTACGGATTTTTTTCCATCTCAAAGAATATGGGATTTTATCCCATACAATCAGTCTCTTCAATAGGAAACTTTTAAAAGACATGCTACTCCTCTTAGTTTGGAATCTGAATTTTCCAGAATGAATACAAATAATTCTTGAGGCAGTCTGATTAGATCGTTTCAACCAGCATCCAGCAGGTCAATATCAGATTTTGATAATTGACAATGATTGTTGGTTTTGAAAATATTGTGTAATTTATTCTAGGTTGAAAATATAATATAACAAATGTAATATAGCCCAGATCTCACATAACGCAGATCTCACGACATATAAGAATGAACACTTTCTTCAAGAATATTTAGCTTAAGGATAATGTGTTTTTCAGCAAAAACGCTATCTTTATCGTTTAAAATATAGGGAAAACGAGTTATCTTCCAAAAGTAGATCTCAAATTCTTTTTTCACGTAGATAGTTGTTTGAGTTTCTAATATTCCTGACTTTTGTTTGTTTTACTTATCCTTTGCTTAATTTTAATCCACCAAAGCTAGGTCTTTATTTCCCTATAGGAGTTTTATATGATCAAATAAATAAAAAGAGAAATTCCAATATTTAATCGGGTTGCTAGTTAAATTCTACTGCTCTGTTAATCGGCATATGGTTTAAGATTATATTTTTCAAACCCGCCCTTAGAATATACAAAGACTTCAAGTTCGCACTTGCCTTTAAGAAATTCCCGTATTCTGCGATCATATACGCTTTGAACGTGTTTCAGCCCGTTTTTTTGGAAGTGGACTTCCACAGCTTCAAAAAACCCGATAATCTGTTTCAGGTAAGCCTCTTCATAAGCCCGGGTTTCCTGCGCAATTGCTTCACACTCGGAATTTTCAAGTTGGGAATAATAGCTTCCATGCTCGTTTAAGCCGCTTATCTGACGCCAATCCACCTTACCTGAGTCGTCCGCTTCCCGATGGAGCATATAAGGATAGACCCTGCAGATTGAAGGACGCTTATCATAAATTCTGCAGCGCTTATTCTTAAGGAAAACACAGGAGCCATCAGGCTTTGTTTTCAGAGCATAGCCTGAGACATAAAACCTGCCCTTCTGGTCGCAAAACTCAGGATAAGGAGCAGGAGTGAGGGAGGCAGGATCTATCTGCTTTAGAACGGCCAGGTCGGTATCAAGCAGGAAAACATGGTCGTTAAATTCTTTAGTGCAGCAGCGGGCACAGAGTTCACACCTGAACCCCAGTTCTTTAATAATGCCTACAAACTCAGAGTCCGGAAATTTCTTTACGCCCGCAAGTTCTTCTCGTACGCCTGCAAGCCTTGCTTCAATGTTATCTTTTTTTACGCTAATCACCTTTTTAAGAAAAGAATCTTGCAAGTCTACCTTATTTTAATTCCATGTCCGCAACATTTAATTACTAGCATTTCTCTTTATGATAAACCAAGGTTTGATGACATTTATAATTTCGCACTTTCAGGCTTCAAGGAATATTGGATATTCTTCAAGTAGATTCGAGAATTATCGATTTTAACACTATCGAACCAGGAATACCTGTATAAATACCTGTTTATTGAGACCCTGCCGAGGAAAAAAATCCGCGGCAACCGGCAGTGTCCAGCAATAAGCAAAGCCCTGGATATATTATGTAATAAACTACAAATAAACTCAAATGAAATTAAGATTAAAATTTAAAGAGGAATGATAATGGGCAAAACCGGTAGCATTGATTGGGTAAAAGTAAAAGGCAGAAAAGGCAGAGTAATCAAGGTCCAGAGGTCACAGGCTCAAAAAGCACACCCAGGACCTGCACAGCGCTTCACTTCTTCAGGTCATAAGAGGCGCTTCATCAGAAGATCTGCAAAAGCCCTTGTGAAGTAACTTTAAGGGCTTTTTAATTTAACTTTTTTTGAATTTACTTTTTTAACTTAACTTTTATGAGTTTTCTTTTGAAATCTTCATTTTTGTAAAGCAGCTTTTTAGAGGACTTATATTGTGCTTACTCTGGAATTCAATCAGTCATAAGTCAGTGCAATTTTAAGCTCACAAGCCCAGGGCCAAGTATGCAATGCTTACCCCTGCGAGGCAGAGTGCAACGTTAAGAAATATATTCAGGAAAAAGGAGAGATTTTGCCCTTCTTCAAGCAATTTGAAAGTTTCATATGCGAAGGTAGAAAACGTGGTAAAGGAACCTAAAATTCCTATATTTACGAAATAGACCATTGATTTGGGCTCAAAAGAAAAAATGAGAGGAGCAAGCACAATAGTTCCTAGTAGGTTCACTGTAAGCGTGCCTGCAGGGATATTCTTAATCCTGGGAACCTGGCTTAAAACCATATATCTACGGCATGCTCCAATAAAGCCGCCCGTGCCTATCAAAAAGAATTTTCCCATGTATGGAAAGGAGAACGTCTCTTTATTCCTCCCTGCCTGAAAGGGCTTTTATCTTACTTCGGCCCATAAACACGCCGGCCAGGGTAAGAAATTGATTAGCACTAATATTTCTAGGAGAGCGCAGGGATATCACTCGATTAAGAAGACATCCACCTCTTTTCCTTTATCATACCCTTCAATGTTTTCTGGTACCAATATATATCCGTCAGCCTTTGCAACTGAACTTAGTACCCCGTCTCCGGCTCCGGTCAGAGGGCGTACCTTATCTCCTTCAAAGACAACGCGGATGAAATTAACGTATCCTATTTTCGAACTGACTTTTGCAGCCAGGCGCCTTTTAAGAATAGGTTCGGGAATCTCCGGAATTGCTGCCAGTTTCCTGATCCCGGGACGGACAAAGAAATAGAGGGCAACAAGTCCGGAAACAGGATAACCTGGAAGACAAACGACAGGAACATTATTTACAACCCCGAGGGCTGCAGGTTTACCGGGACTGACGCCTATACCATGTACGAGCAGTTCTCCAAGTGCTGCCACAGTCTTAGGGCCATAGTCTCTTTTTCCTACCGAGGTTCCACCTGAAAGAAGAATCATATCGACATCCAGGTTTGCTTCTATGGCTTTTTTTATACTATCCGGATTATCAGGCACTATATCGAGACATCGGGGAATTCCACCCCATTTCTTCACATAAAGGGCCGACATCAGCCCATTAGTTTCAAGCACCATACCCGAAGGAGGTACATCCCTACCCCTCTGACGACTTACGAGCTCGTCCCCTGTAGGAATAACTGCAACAACCGGCTTTTTGAAAACCTTAACTCTGTCAACCCCAAGCGACGCAAGCACAGCAGCATCACACGGTCGAAGAAGATGCCCTTCCTCAAAAACCAGATCTCCTACTTTTATGTCCTCTCCGACCTGTCCCACATTCCTGTTCGGGTAGACCTGAACCCTGATCTCAACAAGGTTTCCTGCAGTGACGGTATCTTCAACCATTACAACAGCATCGGCTCCTTCAGGCACTGCCGCTCCGGTATGAACCCAGATCGAACTTCCTTCCTCTATCCGGTCAGAAAGCTGCAGCATTACCGGATTTGCAGAGGAAGCTCCCAGAGTGTCGGAAGCCCTTACCGCGTACCCATCCATAGCAGCACGTCGGTAGTGAGGCACATTCCTTTCCGAAATTACGGTTTCTGCCAGTACCCTGCCTACGCAGGCTTCGAGTGAAACTTCCTCTATTTTACTCAAAGTAGAAATATTCTCAAGAAAAAGTCTCAAAGCTTCATCAACCGAGGTTCGCTCTTTGAATATCCTGCCCATGGTCTTCCTTCCTGAGAATTAGCCCCCCGAAACCGGAGGCAGGACTGCAAGCTCATCGGCATCTGAAAGAAGAGTATCAAGCCCGTCGAGATGCCGAATATTATTTCCATTTAGAAGGACATTAATTGAACCGCACATAACAGGAGCTTCACTTTCTCCTTCAGGCTTCTCAAAAATAAGATACTCTAATTTGGGATATTTTTCAGTAAGGGATAAAAGAACATCAATAACCTTTTCTCCCGGCAGTTGCAACTCCGATGTACCTGCCTTTTCACGCAAATTTGCAAATAATTTGACTTTTACTTCAGCCATAAGAGAGATAATTTCATCCTATCCCTTAAATATACCTATGCCCCATAAAGAAAACAGCTATGCTGGAAGGTTTGGGGAATAATGCAGCAAGGTCATGATTGCAATATTGAAAACTCACCAGGGCTTTCTGAAAAAAAATATAAAATACTCGGATTCTTGATAATATTTTTTGCCCTGTTAATAAGGTTGTTTGACCTGGGAGAGCGAGTATTTCATCACGATGAAAGTGTACATGCCAGTTTTACCCTTAAACTTCTCGAAACCGGGCAATATAAGTATGATCCAGCCTACCATGGCCCCTTTCTTTTCCATTCTACTGCTGTTGTCTTTCACTTTCTGGGAATAAACGATACAACAGCACGCCTGATCCCTGTCTTCTTCGGAGTAGCGACAATTATTCTGCTCTTTTTACTTAAGAAGGAACTCGGAGAAAGAGGTGTAATCTGGTCAGCTTTCTTGCTCTCTTTTTCTCCAAGTATGGTATATTTCTCAAGGTTCTTCAGGAACGATCTGATTATTGTTTTCTGTACCCTGGCCACTGTTATAGGGGGAATTCGCTACCTTGAGAACCTTCACAGCTCAAAGAGATACCCTTATCTTATCCTTGCCGCTTCTTCTCTTGCAGTTGCCGTATCCTCAAAAGAAAACGCCTATCTTGTTATTCTCATGTTCGGAGCCTATGCAGGGATTTATTCTTTGTACAGGTTTTATTCCGACTGGAAAAAAGAGAAATTGAGCCTCAAAAGGGCCCTCTTTCGTAAAAGTTCAGCTATTTTCCCTTTCCTGCCGGAAATTTTGCTTTCAGGTACTCTTTTTATTTTTATCGTAATGTTATTCTACACAAGCCTTTTCAGAACCCCAGAGACCTTCTTTTCAATTGTGGAAAGGGCTTTTTCCCACTGGATGGCGATGCACAGAATCGAACGCATAGGAGGCCCTTTTTATTTCTACATACCTATCCTTCTCGTGTACGAAAGTCCTATTCTGCTTTTCGGAACTGCTGGTATTGTCCATTTCCTGAAAAAGAAAGGCAAAAATGCCTCCTTTTTCCTGTTTCTTTCCTACTGGGCAGTTGCGAGTTTACTGCTCTACTCATATCTCCAGGAAAAAGTCCCCTGGCTTGTTGTGCATATTGTCCTGCCCTTCGGAATTCTGGCAGGGGCTTACCTGGGAGATTTTTTTTCCGGGATGCCTGGCATAAGACAGAAGAATTTGTCAGGCATAGAAGACCCAAATTTCGGAATAGACAAAAACCCCGCTTTCGGGATAAAACGTTCCAGTGTCTATACCCTTGTTACAGGGATTCTGATACTTACCCTGATAATATCCCTGGCTCAATGTGTTTCTGTAAATTTTTACAGAAGTATGGAACCTGACGAACTGATGACGTATTCACAGGCATCTCCGGATATCCGAGAGCTTATGGAGAAAATAGGAGGATTCAATCTTGGGCCTGAAACTCTAAAGATAGCCGTTGTTGATCCTGAAAATCTTTACTGGCCCCTGCCATGGTACCTCAGGGATTATGAGAAAGCAGCATATTATACAAAACCTCCGGCTAAATCAGAATACGATGCAATAATCGTGCCTGCAACATATCGAATGTATGAGGTAATTCCAGAAGAAAAATATGCCTCATATAATTTCTCCTTACGCCCTGGAAAAGAGTTTATCCTTTATTATGATAAAAAACTTGAAAATACATACGAAAAAAGGAGAAGTTGAAAGAAAAAGTAGACTAAGAATTGGATTGTCCTGCATAAGATAAATTTGAATTCGAATCTGCCAGCGTGTTGATTTTTCTGAAAAATCACAAATCTCAGATAATAATTTAGTAGAAAACTCCACGCTTAAAGAATTGTCTAGAATAACACAACCTTTTATCCTAAATTGTTGCTATAAAATCCGCTGACAGCTTAAACATACATTAGAACAATAATAAATAAGTTTAAACCGATTTTTACTAGCATGAAATCACCCAAAGCATTAATCGCATCACTAATTGCAGCTGTAATGTATCTTATCGTAAATACAACATTTCCATGGTGGGCGGCCTTAATAATATCAATCATCATATTTATAGTAGCTATGGAACGTTTACTACAGGGAGGCAGCAGGTAAACTTAAGGCAGACTTAAAGCTGTCAGCTGATAATAAGATAGCAGACTTCAGCAGGCGGCAAGTAGTCTGCAAGCTCCGTAAGGCAGTCAGGAAGCTAGCCGGACTTCAGGGCAGATAATAAAAGCCGATAAAGGCTTTACTGGTTTTTAAGTAGTTCATAAAAGTAAATATAAAGAAACTATAAATGTTTATACGCCAATAAATAACAAACGTGATAAATATGACATCAAAAACCAGCCTCAAACAATCAACAGTAATTATAGGATGCGTAATAGCCTTCGGAGCGATTATAGTAGGAATTTCGTTTACACTAGCATCTTTTTTACTTCACGATAAAAGTTTAGAAGCAGTAAATTTATTCGTGACTGCAATACTCGGTTCGGCAGTCACTATGGTAGCCTTGGGGGAATTAAAATTTAAAAATATGGATTAAAAACCTTAATATCAATCAAAGTTCGTCTTTTCCTTAATTATCTCCTGAGAACTTTTTCCAGAAAAATATTTTACAAGTTCCATTGAGATGAACGTGGTAGAAGCAAGAGCCAGTACCACTCCCCATTCAGTGAAAGAAAGTGGAACGGTCCGAAAAGCAGTCTGGAAAAAAGGAACATAAATTACTACCAGTTGCAGGATTATTGTTGTCAGGACTGCATAAACCAGGGATCTATTTGTAAAAAGCCCCAGGGAAAAGATCGAGTATCGGTCAGACCGCCAGTTAAAGGCATTAAACATCTCTGAAAAAACCACAAGCGTAAAAATCAGAGTCTGGAGTTTCTCAAGTGGAAAACCCCTATCAACCGCCCAGGCTAGAATGATTAAAGCCTGAAGCGCAATCAACCCTCCAATTCCCAGCCCGGCTGCAATTTCCCGACGAGTGATAAGTCCTTCCTCAACGTTTCTTGGCTTCTGTCTCATAATACCGCTGTCCGGAGGCTCAACTGACAGAGCCATAGGAGGAAGCCCATCCGTAATCAGATTAATCCAGAGGATCTGAACCGCGAGCAAAGGCAGGATCTGCCATCCCAAGATAGAAATGAGGACTATGAGAACCTCTCCTATATGAGCTGAGAGCCCGTAAGTGATGAAGTTTCTGATATTTTTAAAAATATTGCGCCCTTCCTCAACCGCTGCAACAATGGACGCAAAATTATCGTCCGTAAGGATCATGCTTGAGGCTTCTTTGCTGACATCCGTGCCTGTAATCCCCATAGCTATTCCCATGTCTGCAGCTTTAAGGGCAGGAGCATCATTAACCCCGTCTCCGGTCATTGCCACGATATAGCCTTTTTTCTTAAAAGCGTCTATTACCCTCAATTTATGGGTAGGATAGACCCTGGCATAAACCGAAACTCTCTCGACCTTCCCTTCGAACTCGGCATCCCCAAGGCTATCAAGCTCTGATCCTGTAAGAGTGAGATCGTTTTCCTTCAAAATCCCCAGTTCCTTTGCAACTGCAGACGCAGTAATCTTATGGTCTCCTGTTATCATTACGGTTTTAATACCTGCATCTGCACATTTCTGGATTGCAACCTTTACTTCCTCTCTTGGAGGGTCTCTCATGCCCATTAAACCTAAAAAGACCATATCCTCTTCAATTTCCTCTGAAGAGAATTCTCCTGAAGAAATGTTTTCAAGAGATGGGCCCTCATCCAGAGAGCGGAATGAAAGAGCCATAACCCTGAGGGCCTGATCAGCCATTTCCCTGACTTTTCCCGCAATCAACTGCTTCATTTCGGGAGATAAAGACCTTATTTCCCCATCAAGAAAAATTTTCGTACATGAACTGAGAATTACCTCAGGGGCTCCCTTTGAGAAAGCAACCAGTCCTTTAAGGGGAAAGCTACCGGAATCGGCTTCCAGTTTATTGAAGGTAGTCATTCTTTTTCGTTCAGAGGAAAAAGGTATTTCTCCAAGTCGAGGATATTTTTGGTCAAGATCGACTTTAAGGAGCCCTGTCTTTGCCGCAGCAACCACAAGAGCTGCCTCCGTAGGATCTCCTTTGATCTCCCATTTCTCATTTTCCTTAAAAAAGTCAGCGTCGTTACAGAGAACAGCTCCCAGCAAGAGAACATGAAGATGAACATCGTCTGCAGAAACTTTTTTGTTTCCCTTAAAGACCTCTCCTTCAGGAGAATATCCTGCTCCCGTAACCTTTAAAATCTGCTCATTGACGCAGATCCTTTCAACCGTCATTTTGTTCTGCGTAAGTGTGCCTGTCTTATCCGAACAGATAACATTTGTGGCTCCAAGTGTCTCTACAGATGGCAGTTTTCTCACAAGGGCATGCCTTTTGACCATACGCCTTACTCCTAGCCCAAGCCCTACTGTAACAACCGCAGGTAGAGCTTCAGGGATAGCAGCAACCGCAAGTGCGACCCCCCAGAGAAACATATCAAGGAGAGGAAAGCCGTAAAAGACGCCAAGCATTGCGACAAAAGCCACAATTATAAGAGTTGCAATCCCAATCCATCTGCCAAACTTGTCAAGGCTTTCCTGTAAAGGCGTTTTGGATCTCTCGATTGTCCCCAGAAGTCCGGCCAGTTCCCCAAAAGCAGTATTCATCCCGGTTGCAGTAACAATCGCACTGCCTCTTCCGTAAGCAACTGCAGTTCCTGTATAGACCATGTTTGTCCTGTCAGCTTCAGGAGTTTCGGAAGGCAGGGTTTCAATGCTTTTCTGGACCGGCACGGATTCTCCTGTAAGGGAAGACTCGTCAGTTTTGAGGTTGAACCCTTTGATTATCCTGGCATCTGCAGGGATGCGGTCTCCGGTCTGAATAAGGATAAGATCTCCAAGAACAAGTTTTTTTGAAGGAATTTTTTTTTCAACCCCGTCCCTTATAACAGTCGCTTCCGGAGAGGTGAGAGACCTTAGAAGCTCAATTGATTTTTCGGCTCGATATTCCTGCACGAAGCTGAGAATACCTGCAAGAAAAACCGTAAAAATAATGACTATTGCATCAATTAGCTCCCCGAGAAGAGCCGAAACAATAGAGGCAATTATCAAAATAATAATCAAGATACTTTTAAACTGTGAGATAAAGAGCTGCAGGACCGAGACTTTTTCATTTTCTTTAAGTTCATTTTCGCCATACTCTTTAAGCCTTTTTGAGGCTTTCTCAGAACTCAAACCTGCTTCTGATACCTCAAGCTCTTCAAAAACGGAGTTGACTTCCTGATCGTAATACACCCCTCTATCCCTCAAGCCTCCGGATTATCCAGAGATGTCCCCCAATTAATATATCTGCCTATCTAATATAAGTTTCAAAGCATATATAACAGTTAAGCATATCGATAGATTAAGGGGTTTTTAAAGGAATTTCAGTAATACGGACTCTTGTGGAAAAAAAGATATAAAACTTTAGCTATTTTTATATCAAGACAGGGGTCTGGAATCTATTTGAAATCTATTTGAAATCTATTTGAAATCTATTTGAAATCTATTTGAAATTTATCTAAAATCTATTTGTAAATACATTTGAAATCTTAAGGGATAACAAGGTTCTGTTTGAAAAATAAAACAGATAAGGGAAAAATTGGGTATGAAAATCATAATAATAGGAAGTGGACTTGCAGGACTGTCAGTCGGGTATAAGCTCTGCAAATCGAATGAGATTGTTATTTTTGAAAAAGATGAGGAAATCGGGGGGATGGCCGCAAGTTATTGCCACGATTTTGCTGGGAAGAAGTACTTTATAGAGAAGTATTATCACCATATATTCAGGAGCGATTCGGAACTTCTTGACCTGATAAAGGAACTGGGACTTGAAGATCAAATGCTGTGGCTTAAGGGGAAAAACGCCTATTTTGTGGACGGTAAAAATTATCCTATGAATACTCCTGCTGAAATTCTAAGGTTTAAACCTCTTTCGTTTACGGATCTGGTCAAACTTGGGCTACTGGTACTCAGGATAAAGCTAATAAATGATACGACTTCCTATGACAGAATAAAGGCGAAAGACTGGATTCTTGATACGGCAGGACAAAATGTATACGAAAACTTTTTTGCTCCTCTAATGAAAAGCAAATTCAGTGAAAATGCCGAAAGTGTCTCTGCCGCCTGGTTAATAGGGCGTGTGAAAATAAGGTCAGATAGGGGAAAAGAAGGAGAAAAACTTGGGTACCTGAAAGGAGGTTTCAATTCCCTGATAGAAGCCCTAGCAAGGGAAATCACTGCACAGGGAGGCAGAATTTTACAGAATAAAGCAGTAACGGAAATCGTAATCAAAGACAATGCAATACAGGGAGTGGTTACTGATGGAGATTTTATACCCTGCGATGCCGTGATTTCAACTGTTGAACCCAGAGTACTTGATGTCCTCACGAAGGGCAAGCTTGGAGCCCTTCACACAACCTTGCAAGGTATTCGATATCAAGGGACTGCATGTGCCCTTATAGGACTGGACAAAAGGCTTATGAAAGATGAGAATTACTGGCTGAACATAAGAGCTGACGTGCCTTTTGGAGCCGTAATTGAACACACTAACTTTATGCCTTTTGAGGATTATGGAGAGCACCTTGTTTATGTAACTTCCTATTTTCAGGATGAAAACAATCCCCTCTGGCTAAACAAGGAAGAAGAAGTTCTGAATTCGTACCTGAAGGGCCTGGAAAAGATTTTTCCTGATTTTTCAAGAACCGATATCCACTGGGCGAAACTCTTCCGCAGAATGGACACTGCACCTGTGTATGAACAGGGGTATCTTGAAAAGGTTCTGCCTTTTGCTCCGGGCCCATCAGGACTTTACCTGGCAGGAATGTTCTCATCAACCAATTACCCGGAAAGAAGCATGAACGGCTCTGTAAAAGCCGGGTTTGAAGTTGCGAACTTCTTCATGAAAAAAGAAGAAAATTGCGAAGTTTGCTGGCTCGACTGAGAAAACGGCATCCTGTACGTTCATTAAAAGCTTTGTGCACCTGAATAGAGCCTCTGACTTAATATAGTCTTTAAGGACGAACTATTATATAGTCTAAGGGATGATAATATACTGTCTATATCCGCATGCAGAATTTCTTTCTGCATGATTACCTGTCCTTCCGGATTTATCATTCATGGGGATTTGAGCAATGGTGAATAAGGAAAAGACAGTAAAAATCTAGAAAAATCTGGACTTCTGCCGTTAGTCGGTATTTTGGGGGCGTGCTGGTCAAATCCGCATTTGCGGGGATGGCACAGGAGAATAGGCTTGTTTTTCCTTGAGCTTTGCTCTCAAAAAGAAATCCCGGATGCTGTAAAAAGCTGCTCTGGCTTCCGGGAAGGGGAATTGGCAGCATAAAATAAGAGGAGTGGTAAAAGATGTTATTCATGGACGTTAGTACCTGGGACCCTTCGAACCGCGATAAGATCCTTGAGCATTTTAAGAGACTGGAGATACCAGACGGAATCGATGTCATTAACCAGTGGATTGACCTTTCCGGAAACCGCTATTACATCCTTTACGAAGCCGAAAGTGCCGAAGCTTACGGAGCTTTCAACCTGCCCTGGTCGGATATCTGTGTAATAGACAGCGTGCCGGTTATGGAAGCTTCCGAATTCATGCAGCTTCTGCCCAAATACCAGAAAAAGTAAATTTAGTAATTAGTAACTCTATTATTTATTAATACGGTTTTTCAGAAAAAATCCGATGAGCTGCACATTAACTGGCTCATCGAAAAATCTTTATTTTATCAGTATCAAACGTCAGAGCTTTCTCGTGGCCTTTTTTGCTCAGTACATCAGGTTTTTAGTATTACTATTTTAGATTTTTAGCACCACTGTTTTAGATTTTTAGCATCACTGTTTTCAGATCAAGATATTCAGAAAGGGAATCAGGCCCATTTTCTCTTCCTATTCCGCTCTGCCTGGTGCCGCCGAAAGGAACCTCAGGAGCAACTTTAAGGTGCTGATTCAGCCATATAATTCCTGCGTTCAACTGTTCACATCCTTTACGGGCGTTATCAAGATTTTTTGTCCAGATAGAAGCACCAAGCCCATAACAGGTATTGTTAGCTTCTTCAATTGCCTCATCAAGATTTTTTACCCGGACTACAGGCAGGACCGGACCAAATACTTCTTCTTTCAGAAGTCTGGACTCCCTGAGCACATCTACAACAAGCGTGGGCTCGAAAAAATATCCTTTACTGCAGGCGCTGCTCTCTGGAACTCTACCTCCTGTAACTATCCTGCCTTCGTCCTTTTCTTCAACGTCTGCGACAAGCTCTCTTATATATTTCCATTGCCTGCGGTTGTTAAGGGGTCCCATATCACTGTTTTCATGCATCCCGTTTCCAACCCTTAAGTTCCGGATACCTGCTTCAAGTTTTTTTATGAACTCTTCAGCTACGGATTCAAAAACAAACAACCTCTTTACAGCAGTACAGGTCTGTCCGCAATTGTAAAATCTTCCCCTGAGAGCCCCTAAAACTGCATCCTCAAGTTTAGCGTCATCACATACGAGCATCGGATCACTCCCTCCAAGCTCGAGGGTTACTCGTTTCATCCCGCCGGCTGCAAGTTCAGCTACACGTTTTCCAGTTCTGGCTTCTCCGGTAAAGGAGATTTTTTTTACCTTCGAGCTCTTAACCAGGCTTTCTCCAACAACCTCACCAGAGCCTGTAACGATATTGAGCACACCTGGCGGAAGCCCTGCCTCACTCAGGATAGAAGCCAGGGTGAGGTTAGTGAGGGGGGTATTGCTTGCAGGTTTCAGGACAAACGTATTTCCTGAGATCAGAGCAGGACCTATCTTCCATGCCATTATAAGAGCAGGCATATTCCAGGGAATTATGGCTGCACAGATCCCTAGAGGCTTCTTTACAGTAAAAGCGTATCCATTTTGAGGGACAGGAACAAAATCTCCGTGAAAACTGCTTGCAAGCCCGCAATAGTACTCAAGGACATGTGCAAAACCTTCTATCTCGTTTTTAGCTTCGGCAAGAGGTTTACCCTGTTCCCGGGTAAGCAAGACAGCAAGTTCATCCTTTCTCTGTCTTACAATTCCTACAGCCCTGTAAAGAATCCCGGCTCTTTGCTGCGGAGATATGGAAGCCCAGCCATTAAAAGCTGACGATGCAGCTTCAACGGCCATCGACGCATCATTTTCCGTACCTTTTGGAACCCTGTCAACAAGTTCACCTGTTGCCGGATTTACGATATTGAAAAATTCACCGCTGCACGCTTCCACAGCATTTCCGTTAATCTGCATTTTCATATCTATCAGTACTTACAAAGACCTATTTTAAGATAACAAGAGGTACAGCTTGGAGCAGGTCTAAAGATTAGATAATCTTGGAAAACAACTGTTTGTAGAGTTAAGAACAAATTTGTTAATTCCTTATTCTGGTGATCTATCGATTAGTCCGTCAAAAACAAAGGGCTTGAGTTCCGATTCATGAAATTTAAGTGAAGCCTTACGAATCAATAGCCTGAGAATTTCTCTTTCTTCAGGTGTGAAATCCGAAAGAAGAGTATCGACAAAAAAAATCAATTTTTCCAGAATCACATTTCTTACTTCCTTCCCTTTTTCAGTTAGGTAAACTCTGTAAGCCCGAAGATCATTTTCATCTCTTTGCCTGTACACATAACCTTCTTTTTCCAGGTCTTTGATCGCCCTTGTACTTGTTGCTTTGCTAACTTTAAGGGTTTTTGCAATGGTTTCCTGGGAGATCCCATCCTTGCGGTATAAAACCATTAAAAAATCAAATTGTCCGCTTCCTATCTTGTAGGCTTCGAGTTCTTTTGCCATACATGCTAGATGGCTTCGGTAGATGATGGCGATTGAACCGAGGATTTCTCTTGGATCTGCCATAATTTATCCTCCATATTTTATAACGCTGGGAAGTTTGCTTTGAAATAAAGCTATTTTAAAATTAGTTACGCATAAAACTAATTTATTATAATACCCATTATGATGTGTATATAGTTACATATAGGACTGCATCAATACGATCTGCAGTCCTCTGCCTTTTTGTTCACGATATCGCTTTACCACAACTTTTAAAAATGTTCTAGAAATGTGGCAATATCTGTTTCTGTCACCAAAGAGCTAAAAAATTTAAACTTTTTGCACCTAGAAATTCGCCATACAATAGTGAACTTTCAGGTTTTGATCATCTGCGGGTACTTTTTAGAAACGTGCTTTATCTTTGCCATGCACAGCTTTTTTCCCATATAATAAATAATATAATAACAGGCATGCAGCCGCAAAAATTGCCAGAACCATATATATTCCTCTGTAACCGGTAAAAGGAATAATAAATCCAACCATCAAAGGCCCAATTCCCATTCCTATGTCTGAAAACGCAAAATAGGTTGAATTCGCCAACCCCATACGGTGCTGCGGAGTTATTTTAACAGAAATGGCCTGAGTACTGGACTGTATAGCTCCAAATCCAAGCCCTATCAAAGCTGCGGCTAACAAAAGTGTATAACCGTGATGAGTTTGGCTAAACAGTATCATTCCAGCCGTAAATATCAGAATTGCCGGGTACATGATTGCATTTTCACCTTTGGAGTCAAACAGTCGACCAATAATCGGCCTCGAAACTAAAATTACTGCGGCATATACTATGAAAAAGAAGCTGGCTTCGTCTACGAGATGAATTTCCTTGGAGTACACTTCAAGGAAGGACACAACACTCGAATAACAGCTGAAAATAAACATACAAACGACTGAAATTGGAATTACCCTGGGTTCAAAGAAGTTGTTAAATTTGAATCCCTTCATTTTCTCCAGCTGTTCTTTTGTTAATTCCATTTTATGTAAGGATGATAAAAACGGCAAAATGACAAGGCTGATTGATGAGGCAATTGCACAGGTAGCAAAAATCATGACGAAACTGCCGTACTGGCTAATGAACATACCTAAAAAGGGGCCGATAGCGGTTGCGAGTATCTGACTTAATCCGAAATAGGCAATCCCTTCACCCTTCCTCTCCATAGAAATAATATTTGCAACGATCGTAGCCGTTGCTGTAGTAGTAATGCCAAATCCCATGCCATGAAGAAAGCGGACAGTAAACAGAAGAAAAATATTATTAACCCTAAAATATAATAGCGTCATAATTAAGCTTAAAATAACCCCCGCGTAAAGGATCTTCTTATGACCGATTTGTCCGATCCATTTTCCGACAAACAGACGTGCGATAAGTCCGCCAATTATGAATATGCTGGCAGAAAAGCCCGCTTCACCTGGGGATGAATTAAATTTACTCATCGCATATCCAGACATGACTATCATTAATAAGTAAAAACTTAAAGCAGCTATAAAATTTTCAACGAAAATGACTACAAAATCGTTAGTCCATAATCTTGATTTTTTAGAATTCATATATTATATCTCATTATATCTCTTTTTTTCTTTTGAAGATCTCTTAAGATTAGTAAAACGTGCCACTTTTTGTGTATTTAAAAAAGTCATAATCGAATTCGGAAAGCTAGCGCTCAGGTTTATCGTATCTGTTTGACGTCAGACCAGACCAGAAGCTGTTTCGGTCTAACCTTTTCTCATATGTTGAACTATTCTCGGATAACTATTCTACAACTATTCTCGGATAACTGTTCTCAGAGAATTATTATAGAAATACTATGTTTGAATTAGTTACATTATGAAACTAGTTTAATCTTTATACATTTTTAACGTATATATTAGTTACGAATGAAATCAAATTAGGATACGAATTAGCGAGATAAGATAGCAAAGCCGAACACAAAGGAACAAAAGCCTGAATACAAAGGGAATACAGAGGAATAGTGAATAATGAAGGCTTGCTACAGGCCGCTAAAGAAAATTCAATCATGTAAAATTTAAAAAAGATAAAATCGGAAGGAAAAGAAAATTTTTTCCATACGATAAAAATATAAATCTATTTACAAAATACATATTATTAAAATAAATATTATTGGTACTTCTGCTAGACAAATAAAAATTGAGGAAAGTGGAATGCCGCTACCGAAAGTCTTTGGAAGATTTCAATGAACTCTCGGAACCGATATGCCCTTCAGTGACCTTTCAGAGCTAAGAAAAAAGTTCAGGCTTTGAATACAGATTTTACGCATAAAAAGTACACTTCAAGAGAGTGGGGCTTTAGAAAGTGTACGTTAAAAAACCGATTTTAAAGGGAAGAGAGCGGTGTTAGAGTATCTTCACGTAATTTTCTGGTTTGTTTTCATCGAAATGCTGGGCTTGATTTCCATGCCTCTTGCCGGAATAACTGGAAATCAGCTTGCTGATAGAGGATATTCTGCAGCAAGGACCCTGGGAATAGTACTCTTTACATATCTGGCCTGGATTCTTTCCTATGTATGGGGTTTTAACCGAAGTACGATCCTGGTCTCAGTACTTCTGCTTTGCCTTATGTCGGGAATTGTCTATAGAAAACAAAGGGCTTTACCAGAAAAGAAGATCCTGTTGTCAAATGAGCTTGTATTCGCTGCAGGATTCTTTTTTTTCCTGCTTGTACGCATCTATCTCCCTGAGATCTACAGGCATGAAAAGTTTATGGATTTTGCTTTTCTGAATGCAGTAATGAGAACTTTTTCATTTCCTCCGGCAGATCCCTGGTTTGCGGGGGGCTCCCTTGAATTTTATTACTACTTCGGATACCTTTCGGTGGGAGTTCCGGGAAAACTATTTTCTGTCGAACCATCCATGCTTTTCAATCTTGCTATTGCGCTCACTTTCGCTCTTTCCTTCAATCTCCTTTTCGGGTTTGGATACAACCTCACTCATGGAAAAATCAAGTATGGGATACTTACTGCTGTATCCGTGATCTTGCTAGGAAACTTGCAGGGACTTAAAGAATTCATATCCATGTACTTTACCAGAGAGACAGCGACAATGGGATACTACTGGAGCAGTTCGAGAGTTATCCCGTATACGATAAATGAATTTCCGTACTTCAGTTTCATACACGGAGACCTGCATTCCCATATGCTTGCAATTCCTTTCCAGTTACTGGTACTTGCTTTCCTCCTGAGTGTATATCTCAGAAAAGACAGCAACCAGGTCTTTGAAAGTATGCTTGCCCTTCTTATTTTTTCAATATCTCTTGGCTTTTTATTCCCTTCCAATTCCTGGGATTTTCCGATATATCTCGGCCTGACGTTTGCAGTTATTCTTGCTTTTTACTATGGGCATTATATCCGCAGTAAGAGCTTATCGCGCTCCATAACCAGCTTTCTGGGAACAATTTTTGCAGTCTTCATTTTCAGCCTTCTTCCGTATTTGCCCTTCTACCTGTCTTTTAAACCGCAAGCGGCAGGTGGATTCGACTTTGTTCCGCCGGAACTTCGCACAACAATTGGAGAATTCCTGATCCTGTTCAGCCTCTTCCTTTTTTTGACCTTTTCTTTCCTTATAACCCGCCTGGAATCCAGAAGAAAAACACAATATTTCATCCTGTGGATAGGAATAGCGGCATTTCTTGCCAGAGAACGGGCTATTTCCCTGCTTGTAATCCTTCTTCCCTTACTTGCCCTTTCGCTCTATTCATTCTTGAAAAACCTATCGGAAAGGAGCGGTTCAGGATTTGTATCTCTTCTTATAGCAGCAGCTGCGTTCATAGCCCTTTTCTGCGAAATTATCTTTCTTGATGATCCTATTTCCGGGAGCTTCGCCCGCATGAATACGGTTTTCAAATTTTACATGCACTTATGGATTTTTCTGGCTATTGCAGCTTCCTATTCCTTCTATCAACTTTATTTCCGCTACAGGGCACTGCCCGAGAATAGTTTTCCTGAGAATAGTCTTCCTACGAGCAGGGTTTATGGAAAAAAAGTCTGGACAGTCTCACTTATGCTTCTGGTTCTCTCATGCAGCGTATTTCCTGTGGTTGCAACCTTTACGAGAATAGAGGATATGAATGCAAAACCTACACTTGACGGCATGGAATACATGAAAGAACTGGACAGGTGGGATTATGATGCCATAAAATGGATTCAGGAAAATATAAAGGGAACTCCGGTTATCCTTGAAGCTTCCTCAGATGAAAGCAGTTATCATTATACCTCCCGTGTCTCGGCAAATACCGGACTTCCTACGGTTATTGGATGGACAAGGCATGAGCGGTTCTGGGGAAGAGACGATGAAGAAATCAGGACAAGGCTTGAAGATGTAAATACCATTTACACTACAAGCAGTAAAAAAAAAGCTCTTGAGCTTATGAATAAATACAACATAAGCTATGTGTATATCGGTCAGCTTGAACGGCAAATGTATGATGTAAAGACGGATAAGTTTGAGGACGAAAGTTACTTTGAACTGGTTTACCAGGATTCAGTCCAGATTTATAAGGTAAAAAAGGAGTTATAAGTTTTTGGTTTTTAGGGGGAACCTTAGACTTAGAGCCATATAAAGCATAAAAGTCCATTTATACAAATTGTGAATTCGCTCCTAATACTGGAATGAAAATAAAGGGGTCTTATCCATTACCAGCGTTTCGGTGGTTTTACCAGCTTATAATGAGGCAGCGAATATCGAAAAGGCTGTCTTTGTTACAGCAGAGATACTTTTTAAAATAACTGATCGCTTCGAGATCATTATAGCCGAAGACGGCAGCACAGACGGTACAGACCGGATAGCTTCCAGGCTCTCGGAAGAGTATGCTTATGTTGTCCACCTGCATTCAGATAAACGACAGGGCAGGGGAAAAGCTCTCAACCGGGCCTTTAAAGCCGCTTCAGGAGAAGTCCTCTGCTATATTGACGTAGACCTTGCGACAGATATGAAATATCTTGAAAAACTGATCAAGGCTGTGAGCACGGATGGCTATGATTTTGCTACAGGCTCAAGAATGATGCCTGATAGCGATGCAAAAAGGCCTTTTAAACGGGAGTTCGCAAGCAGGGGATATAATTTTCTGGTGAGGCTTTTTCTGCGTTCAAAGCTTTATGACCACCAGTGTGGTTTTAAGGCTTTCAGGAGAGAAGCTCTCTTTGAATTTCTTGATGAAATAAAGAATGAACACTGGTTCTGGGATACCGAAGTACTCGTAAGAGCTCAGCACAAAGGATACAAAGTAATAGAATTTCCGGTTTACTGGAGACATGGAGAGTCAAGCAAGGTTAATCTAGCAAAAGATGTCAAAGGAATGGGGTCAGAAATATTCCGACTCTGGCGGGAACTCTCATTCCCGCTTGAAGTTTCAGGAAAAGGGAAAGTCTTTTTAACAGCCGCACTTGCAATTCTGATCCTTTCATTTGTTGCAACCTTCCTGGGCGCATCCAACATTCTGGAAAACGTGAAGCAGGCATCCTTCAGGACTCTGGGGCTTGCCTCTCTGGTATACTGTATTTCCTGGCCTTTAAGAGGAGTCCGCTTCCAGCAGATCCTTAAAAGACTTGGAAATCAGTACGGGCTTGGGTTTCTTACAGGCAGCATTTTTATCAGCCAATCTGCAAACGTAATTCTCCCGGCACGGATAGGAGACCTGAGCAGGATGTATATCCTGAAAAAAAGCAAAGACCTTGACTTTACAACTAGCTTTTCCTCACTAACTGTAGAAAGAGTCTTTGATGTAGTTGCAATTACTTCTATAGCAATACTTGCGTCTTCAGGTGCTGCTTCCCGTTTTGAACTCGCGCCATGGATGGACTCACTGATAAAGCTATCCGGACTTGCAGTAGTGCTTTTCTTTTTAATTCTATTTATTGTGTCTTACCGAGAAAGTGTCACTATAAAAATATTGGAAACGGAAAATTCCCAGAACAAGCTTTTTGGAAAGATAAAGAGCTTTGCGTCTACTTTTCTGCACCAGATGAGTATCGTTGCCATACATCCGAGTGCATTTCTGGCTGTGACCGCATCTTCTCTTCTTATATGGGGAACAGATATACTCACTTGTTTCCTTGTCCTCAAATCTTTTCCGACAGTAGGAGTAAACATCTCGTCCACATATATGATATCCTTGATTTTCCTGGCTGTAGCTCTGGGAAATATTGCAAAAACTTTTCCTATAACGCCTGGAGCCATAGGAACATATGAAGTTGCCCTTACTGCAGTCTTTGGGCTTGGGGGAATCAGTCCTGAAATAGGGTTTACGGTTGCTGTACTTGATCATATTATAAAAAACTCAATTACTTTGATCGGAGGCGGCTTTGCCCTCTCAGAACTAGGACTCAAGTGGAGAGAAGTGCTTTGTACCGATAAGGATGTTTTGAAAGGATGACATAGGATAATTCAGGCTGATCAGAATAGCAAGAATAACAAGAATAACAAGAATAATAAGAATAACAAGAATAACCAAGATCACGTAAATTAAACCTTATTTTTAAAACTGGATAAAAAAATAACTTAATCATTAAAGCAAAGAATTACATAATAATCACATGCTTTATTCGAACTGATGGTTAACTGGAAGAAATATCTGAAAGAAAAATAACCGAAGTAAAGGATGCATATTGTCTTCCGGAAGATATACTTGATGCCGTGCATACGGCAATGAATGAAGATGTGGGAGAAATTGTCAGCCTGTTTAAGGTACTTGCAGACCCAACCCGCCTAAGGATTCTAAAAGCTCTTGAAGTCCAGAGCCTCTGTGTCTGTGTCCTTGTAAAATGTACAGACCAGAAACACTCAGCTCTTTCTTATCATCTTAAGCTATTAAAAGAAGCAGGCCTGGTGGACTCGCGAAGAGAACGGAGTTTCCAGATTTATGTTCTTACGGAGTTCGGAAACCTGCTCCTGAAACATATTGAAAAGCACTTTAAAAAAGCTGAAACGGAGAAATCAAGAGGAATTCTTCCTCTTTGAAATCTTTTCCCTTTAGAACTCTCTCCCCTTTAGAACTCTTTTGTTTATCCCACCTTATTTTCCTTAGCTTCAAACGCAAATTCCTGCCTGCAAGGAAAGGTCAAATCTTATCGTTTGATGCTACGGTGGTGAGCTTTGAGAACTTTACCCCTTTGAGGGCCATTATAGCTTCGGCAAGTTCCTTAATCTCTTCACCTTCCCCATCAAGAACAATGACCTCAAAGCAGTTGTCATGGTCAAGGTGTATATGCACCGAAGATTTTATCAGGTGAGAGTATTGGTGCTGAATATCTGCAATGGCATTTGAGAGCCCCCTTTTAGTGTGGTCGTAAATAACCGAAACGGTTCCTACACGGTAACCCTTAATATCACCCATCCATTCGTAATACGAAATGTAACTTCTGATAGCGTCCCTTATGCCTTCAGAACGGGAAGAGTAACCTCTTTTTTCGATAATCTCATCAAATTTACCTAGAAGGGTATCAGGAAGGGAAACCCCTATTCTCATAAGTTCTGTTTCCATAATATCACCGGATAATCTTGGACTTGTTTATTAGTTAATACTTTAGGTTATTACAAGTAGCACTATATATGTTTTTTTCACATAGCCACTAATATAAAAAAGTTGATAACAAATATTCATTCTTTACAAATATTAATCTTTAGGAAGGGCTTACATTTGCCACCAAAAAATAAGTAGGCTTTTTTATGTTATAATAAATAACTATTTAGCGCGAATAAAACAACATCATTAGCCATTACCATAAAGTATTAAATATCAAATTTATTTAAAATCATTTCCTTTAATTATTTTTATTGATCTTATTTTATCCTATTTCATCATATGTAATCAGCTTTATCTATTATGTAAAACTGATACCAACAAACTGATTCTGGACAGGCGGAATAATATAAATAAAAGAATATAAAAATATAATAAACTGAAGAAGAAAGTCTTAAATAGCTTTTTTTTCAACAGAACCTTATAAAAATTGTATTGAACACATCTCCCGGCATGAATACATTTTCCAGATAAGCGCATTTTCCCATCATCAATAGTTTCAGCGTTCTCTATGCTTTTGCTGTCTTTTTGTTCTCTCTATCGCCTGTCTACAAGCCTTTTAGGCCTGCCTTTTATCCTGTTCAGTTCGAGCCCCATAGGGCCAGTGAAGTTAAATACTATTTTGAAAGTGCCTTCGGCATAAGCCCTGGAAAGCGGAGGCTTATATCTGAGAAAAGTACGAAGAAAGTTCTCTATTATAAGATCCCGGTCGCACATCTCAGGATTTTCACATTCCATACTGACTCTGAGTATGGTTTCTCCCTCATCTTCTGTGCCATAAAGAAAAGCCTCATATTCTCCGGTCAGGTAGTCCATATTTTCGCGCTGGAAAACGCCCCTTTCCACATCTACGCGGTTAAAGGGAACTCCTTCTACCCACATGGTTTCAGCCTCCCGCTGAGGAGTCAGAATTTTCATATGTGTCCTTCCGCAGGGACACTGTTTGCGCGTGAGCACCACAGTTGTGTCTTCGGTATCATAGTTTAAAAGAAGGTTTCCTGCTTTTGCCCCAACAGGCAGCAGTGTGCTCAAGATAACTCTTCCACATTCTCCGTCAGGCACATAATTCTCTAGATGGGGATCATAAATATCAACGTGGACAAGATCTTCAGGCACATGTAGCCCTGATACTTCATCACACTCCCCGCACATCGTGCCTTCCGTGCTTCCATATGTGTTATACACAGGACAGCCCCAGATTTCGGAAAGGTAATTCCTCGACTCGTCAGCAAAGGCTTCTCCTCCCACGACCAATTTATTTACGCCTGACTCCCGAGGATCGGCGCCCTCTGCCCGTAACCTTCTGGCGAGGTTCAGCAGTTTGAATACGCTGCCTACTATGCCTGTAGGTCTGTAAGCTTCTATAACACGCAGGGGAAATGTGCATTTGCCCTCAGGAATAATGCTCATACCAAGCTGCCTGGCTGCAAGGGTCATAGTGTTTGCCCCTACGTTCATCCCGTAAGAAGCACAGACGACAACCCTGTCTCCAGGGCCAAAGCCCTGTGACCTAAAAATGCGAGCGTATTTTTCCGAATACCGTTCCCAGTCTTCCCATGTAAGGAAAAAGCTCTTTGGGTTTCCGCTGGTTCCGCTGGTCTCATGAACTGTGAAAACGTCCTCCCAGCCCACACTCCTGAACATGAATTCGCTCATTTCCGGAGGCTGGTTTTCGCGGATAGTGTTTCCCGAGATTATGGGAAGGTCCAGAAGATCCTCATGGGTTTTAATCTCAGCCGGATCCACGCCCTGCTTTCCAAACCATTTTCTGTAAAAAGGAGAATTTTCTGCCGCATATTTTACCGTGTACCGTACCCGCTCCTCTATGAGAGCATCCAGTTCTTCCCTGTCCATGGTTTCAATTTCAGGGTTGAAATAAGGTTTTGAGTTGTCCATAGAAAGCACCCCCAACTGGATAAGATATAGAAAGCCTGTTATTTATTGGCTTCAAAGATGAAAACTTTTCTGGAGACATTGCCTTATTAATGGTCGTTATTAAACTTTAAAAATAATAAGATAGTATAGGACTATTATAATAAGTTAGATTTTTAAGATTTACATAGTAAAACTAGAAACAAGTAACCTAAACATCATTCTTCTGCAAGTGTAAATAAGATCCTGTTCTCTTTCCTTCTGCCTTTTTTTCTCTTCAGGCTTCTCTTTTATTTCGCCTTATTTTTCTTAGATCTTTTTTTCTTAGACCTATTCTATTCTTATTGTCATATTTTGTTTACCTTCTTAAGGGTAAACATACTTTCCTTTTCATATCTTCAATTTCCCTGACAGCTACATTTACGCCATAGACTGAAGACATCATCTTACTGGTTACAACGGTTTCAACTTTTCCTACGGCAACCAGTCTACCTCCAGCCAGTGCTGCAGCTCTGTCGCCTACCAGGAAAGCATGGTCTGGCATGTGGGTATTCATTACAATGGACATCCCGAGTGAGGCAAGTCGCTGAACAGTTTCCAGCACAAGGATCTGGTTGCCAAAATCAAGGTGAGAAGTTGGCTCGTCCAGCAAAAGCAGAGCAGGCTTCTGGACAAGAGCCCGGGCGATAAGCACCATTTGGTTCTGTCCTCCACTGAGGTTGGCAACCGGCCTTTCTGCAAGATCGGAAATTCCCACCATTGCAAGCGATTCTTTTGCAAGTTTAATATCATCTGCGCCAGGGGATGCGAACATGGAAAGATGCGGAGCACGGCCCATAACTACAAAGTCCAGCACGGAAAATGGAAACACTACTTCATTCTGTTGGGGCACATAACCGATATGCCTGGCAATATCCCCTGCTCCCAGTGAAGCTGTATCCTTTCCCAGAATGTGGATAGATCCTGAGTCCGGCTTGAGAATCCCTGCAATACATTTGATAAGTGTGGATTTTCCGGATCCATTCGGACCCAGGATACAGATAATCTCACCTTTTTTTAGCGAGAATGATACATTTTCCAGGACCTTCCCATTTCCATAGGAGAAGGAAAGTGATTTTACTTCCAGCATCAATTCCATCCCAAACGCCCCCTCTTTAGAAGGTACGCAAACAACGGAGCACCTATCAGGGAAGTGAGTATTCCCAGGGGAATCTCTGTAGCAGCAATAGTCCTTGACAGGTCATCTACAATCAGCATAAACGATGCCCCGATGACAATGCTCATGGGCAGTAAGCGACTATAGTTGGGACCAACTATCATCCTCGAAATATGGGGCACCACAAGTCCGACCCACCCAATTACGCCGCTGATACTCACTGCCGCTGAAGTAATAAGGGTCGCACAAACAATAATAATCAAGCGCATTTTTTCTACGTTCATCCCCAGGGCCTTAGCTTCTTCATCCCCAAGGGATAGGATGTTGATACGCCACCTGAGAAGAAACAGCACCAGAGTCCCAATAAACATGGGAAATAATATGTAGAGCAGATCAACGAATCTGACAGTAGCCAGACTTCCCATGAGCCAGAATACTATAGCAGGAAGTTCATCATAGGGATCTGCAAGATATTTTACCAGTGAGGTGAGAGCCGTAAAAATAGAGCCCACAATCATTCCGGAAAGCACTAACACCAGAGTTCCTGTACCTTTGCTGGCTTTACTCATACTAATGGCTATAAACATCGCCAGTAATCCGAAAGCAAAAGCCATACACTGTATCAATAAATAACTATTCCACAAAAGTATTGCCAAACAAGCTCCAAAGCCCGCACCTGTGCCCACTCCGAGAATATATGGAGATACAAGTGGATTGCGGAAGATCCCCTGAAAAGAGACTCCGGCTGTGGAAAGCGATGCTCCAACCAGCAAAGCTGCAAGTATCCTCGGCAACCTTACATTAAACAGTACCGTGTGTTGAGTGGAAACTGAAGCAGACGTGCCGAAAAAAAGAGATGAAAAAATATTAATGCTTTCATCCACAACTGCCGACATCGGAGTCTGATATCTGCCGACAAAAAGGGAGATTATGAGTAATGCAATGGGTAACAGGTACACCAGAGTAGTGCAATTATACCTGTAATCACGCATGAGTATGCCTCATTACATGCCTGGGCCAGATACCAGAGGAAGGCCTGTGAAATGATCTGTTAGGCTCTGCTTCCTCAAAAGGCATACCGTAAAACTGCAGATAAAAGTCATTTGCCTCCTTTTTCAGATCAATTGCTGAGCTTTCCGGGTTCAGTTTATCTGCTATGTACATGAGCCCCAGTATCCAGCGAGGGTTCCCGAAATCCCAGGAGGGTGGAACTGCATAAACCCGATGTTCTTTTACTGCATCTGCAGATATACCGTATTGCTGGCACAGTCCATAAAACTCATCTAGAGGACGAGAAAGGAAACCTGAAATAAAAATTATCTCAGGGTTCTGCTCATATATAAAAGAGGGAGAAACATTTACACCAGGTTTGCCTTCTTTTTGAAGCTGTTTGTTGATACTAACTCCCCCGGAAAATGTCACAAGGTTGTTTTCCATTCTTCCTGCATTCAGGGCAAAAAGAGGAGAACCCATACAATAATACACCTTATGACCGCTATTTTCCGCTGCAAGAGATTTGACAAGCTCCAGGCGCTCACAAATAAAAGAAATAAGTTCTTCACCTTTTTCCGGCACATTTGCTTTTTCAGCAATAAGCCTGATAAACTCAAGATAGGAGTATGGCTGTTGTATCATATGGTGTACCTGGCTTAGGGTTTCGGGATTGGAAACTTTCCCCCAGATTTCAATTAATATGTGGTCGTCCAGTATTCCCAGGCATGTAAGTACTGCATGGACCATACTGAAACCGCGGCTTATCCTGTAACCGCCCATGAAACCCTCCTCATTGAAGCTTTCAGTTGCAGTTGTCCCTTTAACCGGAGTACTCTTACCACAAGCACAGACGTAATTTATCCAGGGTTTTAGAGGTCTGGAACCCATGGGCCCGTAAAATTCCCTTTCTGCAAGAAGGCTACCGCATTCAGGACAGTACGTATTTAATAATTCCGTACCCGGAGAATTGAAGAGATAAACATAATCTACATGCTCACGCAGAGAAGCACACAGGCTCTCCGCCTCTCCTATAGAGGGCTCAAGCTCAATTGGAGCATCCCCAAAAGGAATGAATCTCATGACCTGAACCGGAATTGTAGGAGAAATATTAGACAATGCTTTTGCAACCTTTATCACGTCGTCCTCATTCCCCTTTGAGAAAACGACCGAAGTTTCAACATGTACACCCATGTCGAAAAGCCGGGAAATATTACGGAAAACAGGGGCTGATGACGGGACTCCACAGCTTATGTAACTCTTATCAGAATAGCCTTTAATTCCGACATTCATGAAATCTACAAGCTTTCCAAGCTCCTCCAGTGTCTCACCTGTGAAATAACAGTTGGTGGAACAGCCTGCGAGTAAACCTTTTTCTTTTGCCTGTACCGCAAGGTCCCTGAAAAGATAATAATTTGCAGCAGGTTCATTGAGTGTGGAGACTACACCCAGACACTCCTGCTGCACTGCTTTTTCCATCACCTGAGATGGGATAAGGGCAGGAAGACTAAGTGATTTCCCTGAGGCCAGCAAGCGAGCTACACAGCCGGAACACTGGAAATTACATCCAGTACTGAAAACCTGAAGGAATTTACCTGAGGGATAATAGTGAAGTAAGGGGATGGTTTCTATAGAAACAGGATATGCTCCAAGATATCCAATATCAGGATCCTGGATGATAGTATCGCCAGCAGACATATAGTTCCCACACCTTCCCCTGCTGTATTCATCGATTTCACACCTGAATTCACACACATTGCACTTCATTTTCAACCTTCCTTGCTTAATACCATCCAGAACCCCGAATCATCCTGGACTACATGGTAGGGAACCTCTGTTTGCCTTCCAGCTTCCTGTATAGCCTGAAGGTTTTCAGGACTGAGACGTTCTTTTGAACTTGTATGCCAGTCCGGATCTATTTCGACCATTTTTTCAGAGATCTGTGCTCTCAATTCTTTTGTGCCGAAGCCACCTCCTACCCATGCTTGCCCACCCGGAGCAAGGACACGAGCAATCTCCTTAAAAGCCAGAGGCAAGTCATTCCAGAAAAATACGGAACCCCGGCTTACTATGAGATCTGCACAATTATTCCTGAAAGGGAGCAGGTGCACATCAGACTGCACAGGAACTATTTTCCCTGAAAGGCAGTGACGAGAGGCTTTTTTTCTTGAAAGCCTGCACATCTTAGTTGAAATATCAACACCATATACCTGCATATTCGTAATTTCCGCAACAGCAATTCCCAGGGACGCTATGCCGCATCCCAGGTCAAGGCATATACCTTTCTCTATCCCGCTTTGTTTGATGATATGGACAGCTATTACAGGGTAGATGGGAGCAAATATATTCTCTGCAATATAGGGGAAATCCGGGAATTTGTCATTCTCACTCACGTCTTAGCCTCTGCTGAAGGGTTAAGTAGTGTATTCAGTTCTTTATCTGTGAGATCATAGTGGAAGAATTCCGAGTAGAACTCACGAGTTAGCTTTGGGAGATCCATATTTGCAAAACGGTCTGGATACAACATTTTTGCGGTCCAAGCGGTTCCGAGGATAAGGTGAGGACCCTGTGGTCTATCAATCCAGCAGAAAGGATTCTGAGGAGCAAGGTATACTCTCTTATTTTTCACAGCATCTACGCTTGACCAGAGAGAATCAGAGTAAACTGTTGAATAGAATTCTGGACTTGAAGTAATGATTACCTGAGGATTCCAGTTCATAACCTGTTCGATTGAAACTTGCGTCATGCCATTACCTGGCGTAAGCTGGCAGTCTGCAACATTAATGCCACCGCAGATATCAATGACCTGAGAATGCTGAGAACCTGACGGATCGGTCATAAGCCCTTTTGGACCTTCGGCATAATAAACGCGTACTTTTTGGTCTTCGGGAATGTCTTTTACAGTGTTATTTATCTCACTAAGGATTGAACTGCGGAAATCAATCAGTTTTTGTGCCTGGTCTTCACAATTAAGAAGTTTACCTACATATTGTATAGTAGAGTCAGATTTGTTGACGAAGATAATGGAATCGTTAACAGCCACTACCGGGATGTTTCCAAAGTTTTCCTGCCTGCGTTCTATAGCTTCATGGATTTCCCCATCAGTGGTGTATCCTTCAATTACAATGTCAGGATGCATGTTGATTATAGTTTCATAGTTTCCGGTCCGCGTTCCAAACCAGCCCCCTATTACAGGCAAGTTTGAATAGTTTTCAGCCATGAAAGATTGAGTAAAATTATTTTTAAAATTCCACCCTGCAAGTTTGTCCGGAGCAAGCATATAAACAAGGATAGTGGACGGCGGAGAAGTGGCTACAACTGAGGAGATTTTTGCCGGCACAGTTAACTGCCTGCCCAGCATGTCGGTGATCTGCATAGTGCTTGAGTTCTCAATAGCCTGATGACTTGTGTTTTCTGCACATCCACAGGATGCGACAGCCAGAACCAGAATAGAGAGTAGTAATATTGTACCTATTTTTCCACGCATAGAAATACCTGACAGACTTTTATAGTTTAAGCGTTATGTTTGGATAAACATAATGGTATAAAAATATAGCCCAGTGTTAAAAAAGAAGAAAAACGCTTCTGAGTATGTTTTATGGAGTTCCTGCGCTCCAGTATCTAACAAATAATTATTTTTAAAGTTATGTACTCTACTTAACGGAAAAAAGTAATCTGTTTTTGTAGTATTATCGCAACCTGACACGAATAATTCAAAAAAGTTATCTGTTGACGATATACAGTTCTAGAGATGATAGGATAACTATTACGAATCCTGGCTTTTTCATACGGCTGAAAACTGTAATTACTAGAAACTCTAGATATGTTTTTCAACATAGTGATAGTGCTCTTTCTTCAGATTGGTCCATGACTTATATACATAGCTAAGTAACTCATTAATTGATAAACTATTTATACTAAGTCGCATATGTGTAATTTGATGGTTAATAGAGTTAAGCGCAGAGTATCATGCCTTCCGAAGGCTACATATTATAAACCGAGAGAGGTTCCGCTCTGCGATCTCAAAATTGTCAATTTATCTATAGAAGAACTTGAAGCTATCCGCCTTTGCGATCTCCTTAATGTTGAGCAGAACGAGGCCGCAGATGTGATGGGGATTTCCAGAAAAACTTTCTGGAACGATCTGCAAAAGGCCAGACAGAAAGTGACTGATGCCCTTGTCAATGGCAAAGCAATAGAGATCTCCGGAGGAGAGTATATAAATAGCGGAGAGTGCAAAGTCGAATTTCTCTGCAGTGGGTGTGAGTATAAGTGGGAATTAAATTGCAATACTGAGCGCCCAACTAGCTGTCCGAAATGCGGCTCCGATATTTTTTATCGAGTAGGCGGCGACGGAAGAGGAAAGAGATTCATTGAAAACGATTACTGCTGTCCCAAAAACAAGGAGAAGGCAGCAGTGGGAAACGTTAAAGCAGGAAGTGTGAAAAATGACAAAAATTGCTATACCATCGATGAGTGACAGCGGACTGGAATCTGACGTTTGTTATCATTATGGCTCATGCGAATATTTTACCATTGTGGATGTAAGCAACAAAGATATTGAGAATGTAAAGGCAATAAGCAACCTCTCTACTGAGAGCGAACATAATTGCGCTGCCCCGTCAATAATCTTGAAATCAAATAATGTTGATGCTGTGCTCGTTGCGGGTATCGGCGGAAGGCCATTAATGTCACTAGCTGAAAAGAATATCAAAGTGTTTGCAGGAATAACCGGTAAGGTTTCCAATGCAGTTGAAGACTATAACAATGGATTGCTGCGAGAAATATCTATGAATGGCACCTGCAGTTGTTCTCATCACTAAACGACTTAATTAACAATGCTCTTGGATCGAAGCCATCTGAAAGAGGTGAAACTGTAAGCCGACTAAAAACCAATTACTTAATAGACCTCATTCTGACAACTCTATTTTTTGTTGTTGCAGGTACAGGTTTATTTATGTATTTTTTAATACCTCCAGGAATTCCAAGGGGACGGTATGTAGTATATATGGGATTAACAAAAGCTACCTGGATTTGGATACATAGCAGAGCAGGAATTTTGATAGTTATTCTTATAGTTGTCCATCTTATCCTACATAGTCAATGGATCGTACGTACCACAAAGAGTTTTTGCAGAAAAGGAAAGAAAAAAACTATTTGTGAAAGAAACACAGTGACTGATAAAGTCCGATGAGAAAACTTTTCAAAAATTATCTAAAAATCGGAGTTGAAATAATGGATATTAAAGAAATAAACAGATATGGGCAAGAACTTGTAGACTGCCTTAAACTCAAAACTTCTCCTGTTGCAGTAAAACTGGTTCCAAAAGGAGGGGAAGTTCCAGAGGGAATTAAGAAAGTCGACGAGACTATGAGGCACTGCCAGCTGGTTGACAGGGTAAGAAGAACAGGCGAGGAATTCTATACCCTGGGCGAAGATCAAATGTGCAAAGGCGGAGCCGGTGCAATGGGCCTTGGTGAAATGCCTCCGAAGGTCGCAAGTGGAGAATTTT
>NZ_DAVG01000009.1:0-3107 GCF_002505485.1 Methanosarcina sp. UBA5
AACTCAATATCGGTGTTATAACTTCGGTGCCAGGCGCTGCAAAAGGTATTGCTGCAAAGATGAACATCGAAAAGTTGCTCGATATTAAGATTAATTCCTGCGACCTATTCAGAAAGCAGATAGCGTAAATAGATAATGTAAAGGAAAAACTCCAAAATAATTGCAAAGATACGGAAAAGCGGGGTACAGATCTTCTGTACACCTTTCTCAGGATATTTTCTGATAATATTTCTTGAAAGTATTTCTTGAAAATATTTCTGAGAAGGCTTGAATTTTTTCGGATTTTTCCGCTTTTTCCGTTTGCAGGCTTTTATGAATCGATTTGTGCTGCAATAGCTGTGCGAATCGTCAGTTGTTGTCTAATAATTATAGGAGTGTGCTTGAAAATGAGCGAAGAAAACAGTGAAAACGGAGGACTCCAGCGAACAATTGACTGGAAGCAGGGGCTTGCAATTGCCCTGGGAGTTCCTGTGCTGATCCTGCCGTCCATAGGCTATTTTGCAAATTATGTCTGGACTTTTGCAATCATTATCTGGGCGCTATCTGTCTTTCAGGGTTTCATGCAAAATTTCGCATACGGAGAACTTGCTACAATGTTCCCAAAAGCATCCGGGCTTCCCGGGTACGCCCAGAGTGTTTTTACGGGGAACGCAAACAATCGATATGACCTGAGTAAATTGCTTGGAGGTTTCAGCGCCTGGAGCTACTGGTTTGCCTGGAACCCGGTCCTTGCAATCTATTCAATCCTGATCGGAAGCTATCTCAAAGGCCTGATTCCTGCACTTGCAGGCATGCCTGACCTTGTTATCTACCTTGCGTCCGGCGCAGTCGTATTCGTACTTCTTATCCTGGTCAATTATCGCGGGCTTGCCGGCGGAGCAATGCTCGGGTATATTCTTGCTGTGCTTTCGCTTGCCCCACTTATTATTATTGCGCTTGCACCTTTCGTAACCGGGCACTTTGAGCTCAGCAATATCACCGGTGCCTGGCTTCCCACAGACTGGAGTTGGGATGGCCAGCATATCCTGATCCTGCTCGGGCTTTTTGCAATGGCACAGTGGAGTGCATGCGCCTGGGAAACCGCAGCAATCTACGGGCCTGAATATAAGCAGCCTAAATCGGATGTCCCAAAAGCCCTCTTTATCTGTGGTGCAATCTGTCTTGTGACCTTCATTCTTGTTCAGTCAGCCTGTACCGGAGCCCTAGGAATTGAAGGAATCCTAGCCGAACCGGTCTCTCCAATGCTACCTATAGCTCAGATGACCCTTGGCTCTATAGGTGGGTCTCTGACGATCTTCATGTTAATTGCGGCAATGGTCCTCATTATCCAGACAGCCTTCCTCGGAGCTTCAAGGGCTATGTACTCCATGGCTGAAGAAGGAAATCTGCCACGGTTCTTTGGAAAAATGAATGCGCATGGAACTCCAGTCAACGCAATGATTGTCATTGCTCTCTTGAATATGGGTTTCATCTTCCTAGGAACTCCTGCAGCTATAGTTGCCGCCTCAGCAATAGGCTATGTCTGTGCCAATGGGATAAGTCTGCTCGCATATGTGAAGGCAAAAGTTGACCCGAGGTTCTCGAAGCTTGAAAGACCGTTCAAAGCCCCGGGTGGCTGGAAACACGTAGCCTTTTTCTTTGGGTTCTTTAACCTGCCTCTATGCCTAATTGGAATAGTATACCTGAACAGTCTTGAGTTAGGCTGGACTTCAACGATAGTTGGCTTCGTGGTGCTTGCCCTTTATCTTCCTCTATGGTACTATTCCCAGAATGAGAACAAGACAACTTTAGAGAAGGATAATTCCCTATCAAGCGAGTCCACAATTTAAAGTCACAAAAGTAAATTCCAAAGATTTCTACTGTTCCTCTTTCCTGGAAGCCGGTTCAGTTCGTGAGCCGATAAATATCATCAAATCATGAGTCTGTATCGGGTGCAAAAAGGGTTAACTGAAAACGTGTGGCTACAGGGTACATAATACGGGAATATTATAAAATATTTAACCTATTAATCCTGTAGCCCCATATTGATTTTTTTATTATCACGAAACTAAAGCTTTTTATTACCTCTATTCTATATAATCTTCTCTGATTGAAAATAGAGTCAGAGGCAAAGAAAAAGAGGAAATAGGGAAAAAATAAGTGAGAAGAATATAGTGAAAAAAATTCAGCTATGGAGGTTATCCAGAAGCTATGGTATTCCCACATGCCACAGCTCTGGTACATTTTTAATGCATTTGCCGGATTCGGAGTAGAGAAAATTCAGGTTTAATAACCTGAAATTTTCTTCTTAGTTTCTCAGAGGTCCCATGAGTTTCAGCCAGATTTCTACAGCCGGCATGAATCCGACAGGATTCTGTAATTTCTTCTCAAAAGAATGCAACAATTTTTAGCATTTTTAATGTTTATACTTTTTCTCTTTTGTTGGATTTATTCTTGTTTACTGGTAAGTGATCTATCTATGGCTTCAATAATATATAGCCCAATCCGCGTGGTTCTTGCAAAAGTTTCAGGCAAAAGAAAGAGCTATACGCAGGTTCTAAAGTAAAGTGATTTTTTTATGGCGTTAAAATTTTCAATCGGATTTATTAAGGCTCAGAATCTCTTTCAGAATTAAAATTTATTAAATATAAATCATTAGTAACATAATCTTTTAATAAAAGTACTGTCTATAAATCTAAAGTAGCAATGAGCTCATCTTTGTGTGACACTATCTGGCTTTCTGAAAAAAGAAAAAATCTCCTTCTCCTGCTTATGGAAGGTCCCAGGGACATTGAGCAAATAAAAACTTCTCTGAATGTGACCTCGAAGGCGATGATGCCTCAGATTAAAATCCTTAAAAAACAGGGATTGATTCTCCAGAAAGAGAACACTTATATGCTCTCAGAGATCGGAAAACTTGTCGTAGGAAATATGCTCCCTCTCCTGAACACACTGGAGGTCCTGGAGGAAAACAAGGAATATTGGGTAAGTCGGGATACGAGTATAATACCCCAGGAGCAGTTTATGCGGCTTGGAGAACTGGGCGAGTGTATGGTAATTGAACCTGATCTTAACCATTTGTTTGACCTTCCAAGGGAATTTACTGAGAATCTTATAAAATCCAAATG
>NZ_DAVG01000009.1:3160-5660 GCF_002505485.1 Methanosarcina sp. UBA5
GACTGCAGAGACGAGCTGGAAACCCTGCTCGATTCAGAGAATACTGTTGTTAAGGTCTGCGAGGAACAAATGCAGCTTCCGACAATTGCTGTTACTGAAAAATTCATGTACATCTGCCTCTTCAACAAGCAGGGAAAATACGACCACAGGAAAGTCATGAGTTTCGATGCAAGCGCCCTTCGCTGGGGGAGAGAGCTTTTCATGCATTATAATGAATTGTCTCAAGAAGTAATCGAAATATGAAGCCTGCCTGACCTTTCAGGTAGGATCGGAACAAGCCTCCTACTCTCTTTCATAACTGGCTGGAGTTTTTACTATGAGATTTAAAAATTTCCCCCTGAAATCAAAGCTAGTTATCTATATCGTTGTCGGGGTTTTTCTTGTTCTTACAGTCTCTACAGCTGTGATTATCAGTACGGTCACGTCTCAGGAAGAAAAGCTGGCTTACCAGAAATCAATCGAAATGGCAAGCAATTACGCAAACCAGTTTGATGCCGATATGAAAGCTAACAGCGCAGTTGCAAAGACGCTTGCCCTTACGATGGAGAATTACGAGGCTTCCAACAGAACTGAGGTAATTGGCATCCTTCAGAATATCCTTGAAAAAAATCCAAACCTCATAGGAACCTATGTGGCGTATGAGCCAAATGCTTTTGACGGCAGGGATATGGAACATATTAATGCCTCGGGTCACGACTCAACAGGTAGGTTCGTCCCCTATTGTAATAAGATCAAAGGCAACGTTACGGTCGCGCCTCTTCTTCATTATGATTCTTCGGATTATTACCAGTTGCCCAAAGCCAGAGGAGAAGATGTCCTAACAGAGCCTTATTTTTATGAAGGCATATTCATAGTAAGCCAGGTTTCCCCGATTTTCAAAAACGGGAAGTTCGTAGGGATAGCGGGAGTGGATGTTCCTCTTGATTATATGGACGAGGTTGTGAGTAAGGTCAAAGCTTTTGACACGGGATATGCCTTCATGGTAAGCAACACAGGCGTCCTGCTTTCTCACCCTACGCGCAAGGACTGGATTGGAAAAAAAAGTCTATATGACTTTAACTCGAAAGAAATAGCCAGAGCCGCAGATGACATAAAAAATGGAACTGGTGGATATATTGAGACCATGGACTCTACCACAGGCAAAACTGTTGTAATGTTCTACGAACCTGTGCGAACCGGGAATCTCGCCTTTGTGCTTGTAATTCCAAAAGAAGAAATGCTTGCAGGTGTTGTTGACCTTCGGAACAGGCTTCTGGTCATTTCTGCAATTTCAATTCTATTCATGGCGGCCCTTGCTTATATGATTGCCCTTTCTATCACAAGGCCCATAGATGAAATCGTTCAGGATTTCAAGAGTATTGCCCAGGACGCAGTTAAAGGAAAGCTTGATGTCAGGGCGGATACTGATGTGGGGATAGATTTCAAGGAGATTCCTACGGGCCTAAATGAAATCCTTAAAGCTGTAATTGTTCCTGTAAGAGAGACTATAAGAGTAACCAATGCGCTTGCAAAAGGAGAGTTAAAAGAGAGAGTAAATGCTGATGTGCAGGGAGAGTTCAGGGAACTCAGAAATACACTTGACAAATTTTCCGAAACTTTGAATAGTATTATAGATGACTCAAACGCTGTTCTTACTGCATTTCAACAGAATGATTTTAAGCGGCAGATCAGTATCCATGGGCAGGGTGATTTCAAGCTGCTTACAGACGGAATCGAAGAAACCCGCCAGGCTCTTGATGTGATTACAACCCAGCGCAGAGAGGCGGAAAAAGCCCTTCTGGACTATGCAAAAGAACTTGAGCGTTCCAACCAGCTTAAGGAAGATATGGAAAGGGTTGTCAATACAAGTCCCGTAATCGTTTTTCTATGGAAGTATGAGCCCATGTGGCCCGCAGAGTTTGTTTCGGAGAATGTTACCAGATTGGGTTATGAGGTGGAGGATTTTACCTCGAACAGGCTTCTTTATGGGGATATTGTGCATCCTGAAGACCTGGAAAAAATGACTGCCGAACTTAAGATGAACGTTGAGGCCGGCTGCACGGACTATACCTCGGAATATCGGATTCTCACAAAATCCGGGGAGATTCGCTGGGTTGACGAAAGGACAGTTATCCAGCGCAGTGAGGACGGTGAAGTCCATCTTCAGGGTATTATCCTAGACATAACAGAGCATAAAAAAGCCGAGGATGCGCTCCTTCAGATGGAGGAAATTCGCAAAAAAGAAATCCATCACCGTATCAAGAATAATCTGCAGGTGATTTCCATGCTTTTATATCTTGAGTCCGGGAATTTTACGGACAGGGATGTAATCGAGGCTTTCAGGAACAGCCAGAACAGGGTTAAATCAATGGCTCTTGTCCACGAAAAACTTTACCAGTCCGAGGATATGGTAAGTGTAGACTTTGCGGATTATATTAAGAATCTTGCAGATTATCTGTTCCAGTCTTACTCTCTGGACAGCAGGAAAATGAGCTTGAAACTGGATGTTGAAAAGGTTTTC
>NZ_DAVG01000046.1 GCF_002505485.1 Methanosarcina sp. UBA5
CATTGTTTCCGATGGTAGCTCCGGCAAGGATCTGGAATGGGTCAGGCATGCAGCTTTTGGTTTCGCAGGTCGCGTATATTCGCTCTCCATCCTGGACATTAAGCTCCTTCTTTGCAATATTGAGCATCTGGATACCGATTAATGCTCCGGAAGTAAGGAAGCCGTGAAAGGGGACGACCTTTTCGATCTGTGAAAGCAGCTCAGGATCCTTTACCTGCTTCAGAATCGTCTCCATCTGGTGTTTTTCTTCATCTGAATTTTTATACAATTTGTACACCACCGTGGGTTTCACCGTTATGTTTAAATAAACATAACGCTAAAGACGTTGAATACAAACAGGATGAACTTAAGACAGTCAGGGTTATCTAGAGGAATTATATTATTAGGACTTACGCGGTTGAAACGTGGATAGCGTTAAACCTTTAACTGTCTAAACTTCATCTTTAACTACGGCTCTTATTGTGCGTGATTTTGTCTTGTAGGTGCACAAGTCCCAATGTATATAATTCCAACATAACGCAGAAGGATACAGTGTATTTATAGGTAACTTTTTATAGGTAACTTTTTTACAGGAACTTACTTATTTTTTAAGTGATATCGGGAGAAATTTCAATATAAGGGATAGAACCTCTAATATTGGCTGGACACAGAAAAAAACACCAGCCAGAGCTCTATAGCTTCCAGATATGTAATGCTCAATATATCTAAAACTGGAAGACGGAGCCTCCGCGCTTAAAATATATATACATATCTTTTATAAAATTATCGATCAAGAAAAATTTTTTCTTCAAAAACAGGGTAACCGCAAAAACTTCTTATTCTAACCGGCCAGTTCTCCATAAGAAACAGGAATATGTTATCATCCCTGGAAAACCGATCTAAAATTTCCATTCTTTTTCTGTCCTGCACCCCGGCCTTTCTATAATCATCTTTCCACCTGTGGCAAATCAAAACAAGCCAGTTGCACAGGGAAAAACGAGGCATTGTCTAGTTCAACCACCATAGACGAGTTGTTCTTAACTCTTGTAAACCTGTCTGAGAGATAAATAAACGATCTTTACCGGCTCCTCGTAAGATCTACTCAAATATCCATATCTTTTTTGTAACCTTAAATAAAACAGAACAATCACTTAATGTTATTAATATACAGTTTTATTACAATTAGTGTTACAAAATAGAAAATTATTAATCATAAGATAATTAAGTACCTGTTAATGTCTTCTTCAGAAATCCAGATCAAAGAAATGGTAGCCCATAAATGGGACCTTGCATCCGAGACTTTTGATACTCATGCAGGACACGGGATCCAGAGTCAAAAAGAAAGAGACGCCTGGAAGCGCGCTTTCCGGGATGTCTTTCCGGAAAAAGGCTTGAAAATTCTTGATGTCGGCTGCGGGACAGGAGAATTAAGCTTATTGTTTGCTGAGATAGGGCATGAGGTCGCGGGAATTGACATTTCCAGACAAATGCTGAAAGTAGCAAAAGTAAAGGCTGAAGCCTGCGGAGCTGACATAACCTTTAGGGAGGGAGATGCAGAAAACCCTCCTTTTGATACATCCTCTTTTGACATTGTATTCAGCCGTCATCTTCTCTGGACACTCCCGAATCCAAAAGTAGCCGTAGAGAACTGGAACAGGGTTCTACGGAAAAATGGGAAGGTCGTGATTATCGATGGAGTATGGGATAAGGGGACCCTGGAATTCAGGGTTCGCAGAAACGCAGGTGCTCTTTTGACCCTGCTTCTTGAAAGAAAAGACCCCCGAAAAGGACACTCTGACTATTCCAATGAACTCAAAGCCCGGCTTCCGCATTCCGGAGGAGCTCCGCTTGAAAAAGTAAAGGAGTACCTGTCGAATTCGGGTTTTGAAAATATTCAGGTTTTTGACCTGAAAGAAGTAAGAGCTGCCCAGAAAGAAAAGATGCCGTTAGGTGAACGGATTGTACGCAGTTCTCAATACTATCTCATCTGCGGCCGAAAATAAAATTCATTAAAAAAGATGGTGTTCCAAAATGGAAAATAAAAACTCTCCCTTGATTATATTATTAATTATCCTGCTGACCTGCGCCATCCTGGCGACTTCCGGGTGCAGCAGTCCAGAAGAAAATGAAACGGACAACGCTGTCTCCGGGATGGAAGTTACCTCAGGATTGGAGGGCGCCTCCCAGCCGGAAGGAGGCTCTGACGATAATATCCTTGTACTTGGTGAGATGTGGAATATCGAATCGATTGATCCAGTTAATGGTGACGGTACCTTGATCTGCGAGAAAGCTGCAATAACCGAAACTCTCGTTGGTGCCAATGAAGATTTCTCGCTTAAGCCCGGGCTTGCAACTTCCTGGGAACAACTTGATGAAAATACCTGGGAATTTAAGCTAAGAAATAATGTTACTTTCCATGACGGAAGCAAAATGACTGCAAAAGAAGTAAAATTCACTCTGGAAAAAGTCATTTCGGAAAACTCGAAAGTTGCTTCCATGCTAAAGGTAGATTCTATAGAAGTAGTTGACAACTATACTCTTAAAATCAAAACCAAAGAAATCAATCCTATCCTTCCTGGAGTTCTCCATTATCCTGATACCGCTATAATAAGTCCCTCTTCTTATAATGAAAAAGGAGAATTCGTAAAACCTGTTGGAACGGGCCCGTATAAATTCGAATCCTTTGACGAACAGACCAGAGTTCTGACGGTTGTAAAGAACGAAAACTGGTGGGGAGGAGAAGTGGGGCTTGATAAAATGATCCTTAAGGGGATATCTGACCCAAACACAAGAGCAATGGCAATCGAAAATGGAGACGTTGACTTTACTGTCGATGTACCCTATAGTGAAACTGACAGGATTGACGCCATAGATGGCATTAGCGTAGAGAAGTACAAAACTCCCAGAGTTTACAAACTTGACCTGAATCTAAAGCATGAACCCCTTGAAGATGCCAGAGTAAGGCAGGCTATGTCCTATGCCATTAACAGGTCTGATATCGCAGAAAACGTACTATACAATGTGGGAGAAGCTGCTGCAGGTCCTTTCCTACCCACTATGGTCTGGGCAAATAAGAGCCTGAAGCCCTACAGCCAGAATCTTGAGAAAGCTGATGAGCTCCTGGCAGCTGCAGGTTGGGTGGACACTGATGGAGATGGAATAAGAGATAAGGACGGAAAACCCCTCAAGTTCAACCTGCTTACTTATTCGGCAAGGCCTGGACTTCCTCCAATGGCTGAAGCTATGGCTGCCCAGTTAAGGGAAGCAGGCATAGGCATAGAGACAGAAGTTATGGAGATGGGGTCAATCGATGATAGAAGGGAAAAGGGAGACTGGGACCTCTACCTTGCAGCTTACAATATTGCGATGGTCCCGGACCCAGAGTATATTCTTACAAACTGGTACATGACAAACGGAACTGACAATACACCAGGGTATTCCAATCCAAAAGTAGATGCCTTGATAACAGAAGCCAGAAAAATCACGGACCTTAAAGAACGCTATAAAAAGTTCAATGAGGTAGAAGCTATCGTTTATGATGAACAGCCCATGATCATAGTGGCTTACTACGGCTGTGCAATCGTAAAGAAAGACTATGTAAAAGGATACGTCTTCGACCCGACAGCTCACGACTACCGTATAAATGCAGATATGCATATCGAGAAGTAAAAACGGAAGGAAATCTCGAAAGGGTATGGCAGGCTAAACCGTACCCTTCGATTTTCCTTTCACTCGAAGTAACGCGGACAAGTCATAATTCTCGTTTTCTGTCTACATTGAGGAGGAAGAATGAAATATTTACTAAAAAGGGCGGGCTTCATGATACTTACGCTTTTTGCAGTTTGTGCCCTGACCTTTTTCCTTATGAATGTTATTCCAGGAGGTACGGCTGAGTTAGTTCTCAAGCATACTCTTGTGGGTCTGGAAGATAGCGTAAGCAAAGAACAGGTTAACCAGATATCAAGCAGATACAACCTTGACGATCCTCTATATATACAATTTTTCAGGTGGATTAAAGAAGCAATAGTAACAGGAGACATAGGAACTTCCTATGTTTTCAAAAAGCCAGTCCTTTATCTTCTGGCTTTACGCCTTCCAGCTACTATACAGCTCGCAGGGGTGAGTATGGTAATTGCAATACTTGCAGGAGTAAGTATGGGAATTTACTCAGCCCTCAAGGAAAACAGGATTTCGGATCACATTCTTAGAATTGTTACTCTTTTTGGGGTCTCAATGCCCGGTTTCTGGGTAGCTCTGCTTCTTATCCTGATCTTTTCCCTGAAGCTGAAACTCGCGCCTGTGGCAGGTTACGGGAGCCTGGAAAATCTGTTTTTGCCAGCAGCAGCTCTTTCTCTTCATTCCGTTGCTGCGGTTATGAGAGTTACGAGGATAAGCATGCTTGAGACTCTGGGACAGGAATATATCAGGTTTGCAAAAGCCAAAGGTCTTCCCTTATGGAAAATCGTAAGCAGGCATGCCCTTAAAAATGCCATGCTTCCTGTTATCACAGTTATTGGTTTTCAGATGGGGAGTTTGCTTGGAGGAGCTGTTGTGATTGAAAAGATCTTTGCCTGGCCAGGGATAGGAAGCCTGCTTGTGGACTCGATTTCGGCCAGGGATTTGCCTGTAGTCCAGGGCTGTGTGCTTGCGATAGTTACGATGTTTCTCTTTGTGCATTTCCTTGTGGATATGCTCTATACGCATCTGGACCCACGGATAAGGTACGGCTGATATTATGGACAATGTATTTGCTAATCGGCTAAGAAAAAAGAGTTTCTCGCTTCCGGAAGCTTACGGAAGTCAATTTGCAAAAAGAGTTTTTCAAAGAAAAGATATGCTTTTTGCACTGGCAGCCCTTTTGATTTTTGCCGGGCTTGCTCTTTTTGCTCCCTTTATTTCCCCTTACGACCCCAATGCAATTGACCTGAAAAACAAGAATCTGGGCCCTTCAGAGGAGCACATCCTGGGTACTGATTATCTTGGAAGGGATCTCCTGAGCCGAATCCTGATAGGGGCCCGGACTTCTCTTTCAATTGCTTCAGGAGTAGTGCTGGTTTCCCTGTTTCTGGGAACTGCCGCAGGCTGTGCAGCAGGCTATTATGGAGGCCTTGTGGATGAAAGTATCTCCAGGGTTATAGATATCTTCCTTTCTTTTCCCGGGGTCATCTTTGCCCTCACCATTATGGGGGCACTTGGGACCGGGATTTTCAACCTGATGCTTGCCCTCTCGATAGTCCACTGGGCAAAGTACGCCAGGATGATGAGGGGGCAGGTCCTTTCTATCAAAAAACAGGAGTTTGTCCTTTCCGCCATAACGGGAGGGGCCGGAGATTTTTACATAATCCGCAAGCATATTGTGCCTAATGCCATAGCCACTCTCCTAGTGCTTGCAACAATTGACTTTGGGCACGTAATTCTCTCTATTGCTACACTTAGTTTTCTCGGAATAGGGCTGCCTGCCGATGTGCCTGAATGGGGAGCAATGCTTTCCGCAGGAAAGGAATTCATGAGGACAGCTCCTTATCAGACAATCTTTCCCGGGCTTGCCATAACATTCATTGTGATAATTTTCAGCATCCTTGGAGACGGCATGAGGGATATCCTTGACCCAAACCACGAAGGAGGCGAAATCGATTGAGTCTGCTTGAAATAAGAGACCTTTCGGTTGAGTTCCCTGCAGGGGAGAACACTGTGAAAGCAGTTTCTCATGTCTTCTTTAATGTAAGGGAAGGAGAAACTTTCGGGATAATCGGGGAAAGCGGGTCAGGAAAATCTGTTATCGGTCTTGCCCTGCTGAGGCTTCTCCCGGCAAACGCGAATATTTCAGGAGCAGTGCTTTTTCATGGACAGGACCTTTTTTCCCTTAGACCTTCAGAACTCAGGAAAATTCGAGGAAAATGCATTTCTCTTATGCCACAGAACCCTGCCGGAGCCCTGAACCCTGTCCTGAAAAACCGGCTTCAGATAGAGGAAGTTTTCGAAGAAAGAGGAATTGACAAAAAGGAGGGGATGAAAAAATCGCTGAGGCTCATGAAAAAACTCCTTTTGAAAGATCCCGAAAAACTCTGCGACCTCTATCCCCATCAGTTGTCTGGAGGCATGAGGCAGCGTTTGGTCGCTTGCATGTCTCTTTCTTTTGAGCCCGAACTTTTGATTGCGGATGAACCTACAAAAGGGCTGGATCCCGAGGCAAAGGAAGGAGCAGTGGAGCTTTTTACTAAAATAAAAAAAGAGTATGGGAAGACAATGCTCCTGATAACCCATGATCTCGATCTGGCTCTTGAGGTTTGCGACCGGATAGCTGTGATGTATGCAGGAGAGATTGTGGAACTGGATAAGGCTTCAAAAGTTTTGGGCACACCCCTGCATCCCTATACAAAAGGGCTTGTTCGGGCTCAGCCCAGAAACGGGCTTGTTCCCCTGAGCGGGCAGAGCCCAAGCAGGATAAGCCTTCCTGAAGGCTGCCTTTTCCATGAGAGGTGCAGGTACTCGGGTATTGAGTGTTTCAGAAAACACCCTGAAATGAAAAACCATAAAGGAGGCTGGATCAGGTGTCACTTCCAGTCCTTGCAGTAAACGAACTGGCAATGAGCTTTGGGACTCTTGAGGTGTTCAGAAACGTCAGTTTTTCGGTATCTCGCGGAGAAACCGTGGGACTTTTCGGAAAAAGCGGGTCAGGAAAAACCACTATTGGTAAGTGTATTGTAGGGCTTGAAAGACCTACAGGAGGGGAAATCCGGGTTCAGGGAGAGAATATACTGAACATGGGAAAAAAAGAGTTTAGGAAATTGCGCCCTAAAATCCAGATGATTTTCCAGCATCCTGAGACTTCCCTTGACCCCCGCATGAAAGCCTTTGAAAACCTTATAGAGCCTCTGAAACTCCATTCCGGGCTAAAGCAAGAAGCTCTCCTGAAACGGGGAGAGGAACTGGCAGAGCTTACAGGGCTGCGCCCTGAACACCTTGCTCGTTATCCGGTTCAGCTCAGCGGAGGGGAAATCCAGAGGATAGTGCTCGCAAGGATCATGGCTTTATCCCCAGATTTTATAGTTGCTGACGAGCCAACTTCCATGCTTGATGTTTCAGTCCAGGCACAGATTCTACGCCTTATGCAGAAGCTTCAGAGGGAGACAGGCGTTTCCTACTTGCTGATCTCCCATGACCTTGAGGTGTTAAAGAAAGTCTGCCACAGGATTGCTTACCTCGATAACGGGACCATTACCTCAATTGAAAATATAAATAGAGGCGTTAAAATATGACCATTCAGGAAAACCAGATCAAACAGACCATTGCCCGTGTATGGGATGTCTCATCCGAAACCTATGATAGCCATGAAGGGCATGGGATCAAGAGTGAAGCTGAAAGAGAAGCCTGGAAAAATGTGTTTAAAAACCTGCTTCCTCCAGGCAGGCTGAAGGTACTTGATGTAGGCTGTGGAACCTGCGAAATCGGGTTGTTATTTGCTGAAATGGGACATCATGTTACAGGCCTTGACCTTTCGGGAAAAATGCTTGCAAAAGCCAGGGAAAAAGCTTCCAGAAGAGGATTTGACAGTATTTTCAAAAAAGGGGATGCTGAGGCTCCTCCTTTTAAGGCCGAGTCATTTGATGTTGTTGTCAACCGCCACCTCCTCTGGACCCTTCCGCACCCTGATACTGCGGTCCAGAACTGGAAAAAAGTGCTCGTGGAAGGAGGAAAGCTTATTGTTATTGATGGAGTCTGGAATGACGGTTCAATCGAAACAAATGCAAGGAGGCTTGTAAGTGACTTCCTCACTTTGCTTGTTGAAAGAAGGAATCCTAGAAAAGGGCATTACTCTAGAGAGATAGACAGCGAACTTCCAAACAGGCACGGAGTTCCTCCTGAAAAAATGCTTGAATATTTCAGGGCTGCGGGATTCAAAAATATAAAAGACCTCGACCTGAAAGATATCATGACCCTTCAGAAAGAGAACATGCCGTTCAGGAAACGGATAGCCTATAGCTACAAATACCATTTAATTTACGGGGAAAAATGAACCTGAAGGAAATGTGGAAATAAAATGAAAACAGGATTATGGGCAGGAGTCAATATTATAGGCTCTTTAAAGTGAGAAACAAAGAGACCAGTATTGGAGGGAAAAGATGGGTGTAAAGGAAGAAGTTTACGAACAGATCCTTGAAATACTTAAAGATGCAAAATTTCCCATAAATACGATGGATGAGTTGATTGCTGCTTTGCCCGAAGGGCTCGATACCACATGCCGAATAGGTGACGTTGAGGTTACTGCAAGAGAGGCACAAAGCCTGGTTACTGAAAAGGATTTTCCGTTGAAAGATGCAAAACATGTGGCAGATCTAATGGTTGAAAGAGCCGGACTGTAACTTGACTTTGTCAGATTCGAAATAGGCAAAGGAGGGAAATGAGAACAAAGTTTATAGAAAAAGCTCAGGTTTAATCTGAAGACAAAAATGGAGAAGTCTTCTATTTTTTTCGCTCCAGCTTTTTGCATGTTTTACAATAGTTCTCTATTCAGCAATTGCATTCATGCTTTTAATATCAAAAGCCTGGCTCCTTCCAAACCAGAAATAAATAGTAGAGTAGGAATACAATTCCAGTGATATCTGCATAACAGGAAAAAGGTAGAAGGGTGTGAATATATTTATAATACAAGAGATAATATTTAAGTAGAAATTACGCGCTTGAACTGAGAAATCAATAGCATGAAACACTAATATATCTGAATACTAATATTCATACAGATCTATGTGTGCTTTTATTTGTCCCTCAAGCGCGTAAAATCCTATCAGGAAATTACCTGGCAGTGTCGCAAATTTGCTGTAAATTTAAGTTAAGTTTTGTACGCTATGGATGAAATTGATCTCCACATATCGAATTTTCTATCCAATAACTTCTAGAAACTTATATTTATTCTATAAACTTATATTTACAGAAAAATTGGCACACTGTCTTTTATGGCCACCGTTTTCTTATTTTATAGTCAATTCTCACTGCTTTTATCTCTTATATTTTTGTTCCAGGAATTTATATTTGTTTAAATGGTTATTGTATTTGGTTTCCCATGCTTTATATTTGCTTAGACATTTGTTATATTTGGTTAAAAATTTATTATAGTTCTCGAGCCAGTTCTGATACTCTTTGTCAGTTTTATTTTTCTTGCTTAATTTCTTCTTCTGTACTTCCAACTTCTGTTTTTCTTTTTCTAATGTAACCTTCTCTTTTAATACTACTATTTTTTCGTTTTCCAATTTATCTTTCTCTGTATCTAACTTTGCCTTCTCTACTTTATATGTATCATTTGACCCTGCACTTACTGATGCAGCTGTCAATGACATTACAAAAAAGACCAGTGTAAACATACACATGAACTTTTTTATTCCGTCAAATTTTTTTCCCATAGTACTAATCCTCTTTTTGTTTTTAATTTAACACATTTAATCTAATTTTTAATATCATTTGTTACAGTTTTATTTCTATCTCCAAGGGACTCATGCATATGAGGTTCAAAATAAATCACGAACAAATCTGTTATACTTTGATTTGAATGGTTTACAATTCCCGCTATTGATTTCTCAGTTCAATAGCATAAGTCCTATTGTTCTATTGTCTTCCAATTGTCCTGCCAACCATCAAAGGTTGACATGTCTTAAATTAGCCGAAAAAAATATAAAAATACTTACATTCATCGAGTAATTATACTACTTGTATTTACAAAAGAAGCTTTATATTATACTTAATTTCAGATATACACTTTAATTGTGGTATTAACTCATTTTTAAATTCTCAAATTCCATATAATTTAAAAAAGCAGCATATTTTCCGAGATTTCAATTTTAACTTTAGTATGTTTTGCAATATATCTGTGTTCGGCAACAACATTGCTGCTTTAGGTATCCTCTTCAAAATGAGTGCATCAATACCCTTCTGAATAATTTAAGATCTTACCTTGAAACCATAATTATCTGAGATATCACCTTTCTCATTGACACTTACTTTAACATTGGAAACTATAGATCCTTAGGGGCGGGCTATCCTGCCCGCAGAGAACAAGCCTTACCTCTACATTCCATAAGCTGTCATCATCAAGAATGGCTTTATTATTGAGCCTATTCCAAAACGAGTATAATATGAGCTCATCCAAAAACTCAATATTTCTTCTTTGAATCCACATTTCGATAATCAGTAAGTTTCATACTACCTGATCTGAAACTTTACTGATTTTTGAGAGTAAAATTGGTTTTCGGATGAGCTCATAATTAGTTTTGCAGGTATCAAAAACTGCAGGAAATAAGATTGAAAAGTAGAGAAATAGCAATATTTTAAGTCAAAATATTGCTGCCAGGCAAGGATTTTATACTTTCAATTTGAGGGCAAAATCAAATGCGATGTTCAATGTAATAACACTTAATGTTAGAGAACTGATGTTTCATGCTTATTGGTTTATTAGTTGTATTGTACTGGTTATTCAAGACTTAAACATGGCTTATAAAACCTAAAAAAGATTCTTAGGTCCTATAAGCCCTATCCGAAAGCCTTTATCATCTATTTAGGTAAAGAGTGTATCAAATTTTTTATCGATTGTAACTCAAGATAGTTATAGCCTGGTCTTTGGTACATACTTGGTTACTGGCTTCTTGACTGGTTTGACTACTT
>NZ_DAVG01000088.1 GCF_002505485.1 Methanosarcina sp. UBA5
AATGTTTGCGTTCAAAGCTATAATAGAAACGCAACTTAGTAGAAGCACAACTCGAAAATAAAGAAACCACGAAACGAAGATATAAAAATGGAATACAAACTCTATGAAATCAAGAGAAATTACATTGGGTTTAGAAAGGAAATAAGAGAAGAACAAACACAGAATGAGTGAACTAGCCTCTAAGTAGTCCACAAACATATTCACTAGCCTTTAAAGATTTTCAAAAAGCTAAATAATCAAAGAGTTAAATAACTGTTTTAACTCATTTTCAAAACTCGATTTGTCGTTCAAAATTCAAGATTCAGGAAATCAATTTTGAGTTTTGGAATGAGCTCTATCTGAATCTAATCGCGGCTTTTTAATAAAGTATTTAAAACAATAAAAATTGATAATTCTTAACAGTTTTTCCAGATTCACCAGTCTTAAGATCAGGCAGAGCTATAAATCAAGAACTAAAAAATCAGTTAGGTAAAATTACTTTAGGATCACGGATTTCGGGATTCATTCTTTAAATCAGGGAGCTTGAACCGAATCAGATGATTCCGGAAGAAATTGAAAAATTGTGGGATATGAGATGAAACCGGAAATATATGAGAAAAGCATCGACCTTGCAAGCCAGAAAATGCTCCATAAAGCCGAAGAAGAAGGCATTGAAACCGCTTGGGACAGGTATGAGAAACAACTGCCTCAATGCAGTTTCGGGCAGCTAGGAGTTTGCTGCCGGAATTGTAACATGGGTCCATGCAGGATAGATCCTTTCGGAGAAGGAGCTGAAAAGGGAATTTGCGGCGCTACCGCAGATGTTATAGTTGCAAGGAATCTCCTGAGAACGATTGCCGCAGGTGCAGCAGCTCATTCCGATCATGCAAGAGATGCTGTGTTGACCTTTAAGAAAATGAGTGAAGGAGGAGCTGGAAGCTACAGAATAAAAGATGAAGCGAAACTGTTGTCTCTTGCTTCGGAATATGGGATTTCCTCCGAGGGGAAAAGCCTAGAGGAAGTCGCAGCCAGACTCGCCGACACACTACTTCAAGAATTTGGGAAACAAGACGGACACCTCCTATGTACCAGAAGAGTTCCTGAATCAAGGCTCAAACTCTGGGCCGAGCTTGGAATAGAGCCCAGGGGAATTGACCGGGAAATCGTGGAATGCATGCACAGGACCCATATGGGTGTGGACAATAATGCGGTTCATATCCTGCTGCAAGGACTGCGCACAGGGCTTTCGGACGGTTGGGGAGGTTCAATGATCGCCACCGATGTCCAGGATATACTCTTTGGGACCCCCCAGCCTAGAAGAAGTACCGTTAATCTGGGTGTGCTATCCAGAGATAAAGTAAATGTAATCGTCCACGGGCACGAACCTATTCTCTCAGAAATGATTGTGGAAGCTGCAGAAGATCCCGAGCTTCTTAAACTTGCAAAGGAAAAGGGCGCAGCAGGCATCAACGTTGCCGGGATCTGCTGTACTGGCAATGAGACCCTGATGCGGCATGGAACTCCCATAGCAGGGACCTTCCTTCAGCAGGAACTGGCAGTGATTACAGGCGCTGTGGAGGCTATGGTTGTGGATGTCCAGTGTGTGATGCCCTCGCTTGGAGAGCTTACAGGCTGCTATCACACAAAGTTCATATCTACATCCCCAAAGGCCGATTTTCCCAATACCTTAAGAATGGAATTCCATGAAGACAGGGCTTATGAAACCGCAAAAGAAATCGTAAGGACCGCCGTCGAAAATTTCCCAAACAGGGTTCCGGAAAAAGTTACCATACCTGAAGAGAAGCAGGAATGCATGGTTGGCTTCAGTGCCGAGGCTATCCTCAATGCCCTTGGAGGAAGCCCTGATCCTCTTATTGAGGCGATAAAAGGCGGGGCAGTTCGGGGAATTGGGGCTGTTGTTGGCTGCAATAACGTGAAAGTAACTCACAACTACGGGCATGTCAACCTCGTTAAAGAACTGATCAAAAACAATGTGCTTGTGGTCACAACTGGCTGCAATGCAATTGCCTGTGCAGAAGCAGGGCTACTTTTGCCGGAAGCTTCCGAACTTGCGGGCGATGGGCTGAAAGCCGTCTGTAAAGCTCTTGGAATACCCCCAGTCCTGCACATGGGCTCCTGTGTTGATATCAGCCGTATCCTTGTGCTTTCATCCGCGCTTGCAAATCGTTTGGGTGTGGACATAAGTGATCTTCCAGCAGCAGGAGCAGCGCCTGAATGGATGAGCGAAAAGGCGGTTAGTATCGGGGCTTATGTGGTTTCGTCCGGCGTATTTACCGTGCTCGGGACTGTTCCGGCTGTTCTTGGAAGTCAGGCTGTCACGTCCCTTCTTACAGGAGGCTTGAACAGCGTGGTTGGAGCAAGTTTTGCGGTTGAGCCTGATCCCCTTAAAGCCGCAGACCTGATGCTTGAGCACATTGACGCAAAAAGAAAGGCACTGGGCCTGGACTCTGAGAGATGATTTATTATGAAAGACGTAATGATTCGGTCCGAACGCTGCATGGGCTGTCGCTCCTGTGAAATTGCATGTGCCGTTGCACATTCCGAGAGCAAAAACCTCTTTTCGGCTATAGGAGAAAAACCAGCTCCGAAAAAACGCATCTATCTGGAGCAGGTCCCTGACCTTGGGGTTTCTCTTCCCATCACCTGTCGTCATTGTAAGGATGCACCCTGTGTTTCGGTTTGCCCTACAAAAGCTCTCTACCAGGATAAAAACGCAAGCATTGTAAGTTATGACCAGGACCGTTGCGTAGACTGCTGGACCTGTTCTACGGTATGTTCTCGTTTCAGTTCTCTATATCAATTAATTCTTGTTATGGGCTGCTGGACCAGTTCTATGAATCACAACCGTGGGATAATCAACAGGCAAGCTGAGGCCGGGATAAAATGTGATCTCTGTGAGGGTAGGGGTGTGCCTGCCTGTGTCGAAGCCTGCCCGACACATGCCCTCATCTTTACTGAGGAGAATGAAATTTAAGGAAAAATCAGACTTAACTTTCTTTGGAATTCGCAGGATCAGCAGAATCGTGATGGCGCATCCAATTTCAAGCAATTAGCCTATATACGCCATCGCTTCCTTCCTGGATGATACTTTATAAAGGATTATTGTCATATTAGTGTATATGAATTAAAAAGAAAATTGGGGAGTAGGTATGATTAATAGTTTTTTCATAAAGATAATGGTTGCAACCGACGGTTCGGAACCTGCCAGAAGAGCAGTCGAAACAGCAGTTGAGATTGCAAAAATAAGTGGAGCAAAACTGTATGCTGTGTATGTGATTGCCTCAGGAGGGTTTTCGATACCTTCCTATCCCATGGATGTAGGATGGGAAAGGGCCGCTCTCGAATACTTCAGGACTGAAGGCAAAGAGGCAACGGCTTATGTAGAAAACTCCGGAGAAGCTGCACATGTTGAGGTCGAATCCGTAATTCTGGAAGGGAGTCCTGCGAATGAGATTGTCGATTTTGCAGAAAAAAATGATATTGATCTTATCGTCATGGGCACACTTGGAAGAACTGGAATTGAGAGGTTCCTGCTTGGAAGCGTGGCTGAAAATGTGGTAAGACATTCAAAAAAACCTGTACTTGTCGTAAGGGGGGAAACTGTCTAAATGGGCAGATAAACATAAAAAAGGCAGATAAATATATAAACTTAAAATTTATCGGGGACGGAGTCCTAGATCTTTTCTGGAGAGATTGATTACTTTTCTATACAAATAACTACCAATGATAGGCTTTTTAATCAAAGTACTTGATTTTGCGCTTCCCGTACTTGCAATGATTTTGTGGGGCTTGTGGGTAACAAGCGTACTTGTAGAACTCAGCCTGATGCAGAGATTTTCCGGCCTATAAGCCCAATTTTTGCCTAACACCAACCTGCCCGGTAACCTGTGCTTCAGCTTTCCTGGCGTCAATAGGGTCTACGGTAACTGCAAACAGCATTTTTTCCAGGCAAAAAAGAAAATTGCCTGGAGAATCGGGAGGTCTTACTCTGTGTGATTATGAATGCTACACCTGCTTATTTTTTGGGAACTTTTCACTTACTATATTCCAGTATTCCTGCCTGCACTTGGCCTCGTGGTAGGGAGATTTTATTCAATTGTATTCGTAGTCACTGCAGTATTCAAAACCTTGGTAATTGCAATTGCAAGCAAACTGTTTCTTAAAGGCAATTCCTGCAGAGTCCCTGAATCCCAAACCAGGGAGAAGTTTCCTTGAAAATTGCGGTTAGCGGGCTTTCAGGAAAGAGTTCAGGGCTTTTTTTAAAGATTGCAGGAGTTTACGTTATTGCAACCACGATTATTTTTTTACTTCCGGAACAGGGAGTTTTCGGAATTTTCAGTGTGCTCCCCCTTGCTGAATTTTTTAAAATCCCCACAGGATCAATTGTCCCGCTGACAAGCTATGTAGCTAGCCCGACTCTGGGAATCTTGCTTCTTGGCCCGATGATTCACTCGGGGGAAATTAAAAACATCCAGGCAATGATTGTGCTCATGCTTAGCAGTATGTTCACGTCCCCTATTAAGTATCGCTCCATAATACAGGAGGGTCTATCAGTAGGAGCTTTCGGTGTAAGAGCACAGCATTATGTAAGCTATCGGTGTAAGAGCAACGGTACAGGAAATGGTGATGAAAGAATTGTCAGGAGGAAATTTCTTTAAAAACGCGTGTTCAAAAAAATTGAAAAGGATATTCTGACAGAAAAGAAATTATAAACAAATAACTAAAAATTACTTGTATTAACTTAAGAAAGATATAAAAAATACATTCGTGAACGGGGTTTTTTGGAGGAGGTTAAAATATGTTGGATATAATTATTGTCAATAATATTTGATTTGAGCTTACCCGTTCACCAACCCCCTCTGACGATTAAGCAATATATAAGTGTTCTGGTGCGCAAAAAGATAATACTTTTTTGTGCCAGAATTGCAGGGCATATATTCTACTTCACGGACTTTTTGTCCATATATGGCTAATAAACTATATCAAAACAATAAAATAATATTTAATAATATTATTTAACCTGTTGTATATCAGGGTTGAGGTAATCTTAATCAGTAATAATAAAACTTAAAAACTAACAATTAGCGAAAAAGTAATTTATATACGGTTATGTATCGATATTGGGATAACATGCATTTCCCGGTAATTGTGGACAAATATAGAAAATGCCTGAAGAAGGGAAAGTTTTCGGAGATATAAAAAAGTCTCTACGTAAGATTGTACAATGTAATGTGAAATTGTGATAGAGCTCATCCCAAAACCAATTTTAGTCTCAAAATCAGTGAGAGTTTCAGAACTATTTTTCATAATCCGAAACTCGATTGATTATTTCAAATACGAGAGTTAGAGAAGCAATTTTGAGTTTTGGGATCAACTCATATAAAAGTTATAATGCAAGAATTATAATGTAAAAATAGTAACGTAAAAATTGTAATACCAAAATTGTAATGCAAAAAATATAATCTATAAGTCTTGCGGTGTTAAAATTGGGGGATTTAAATTTGGAAGGCAAAAATTACGAAAAGATAATGATTGCAACCGATGGTTCGAGACAGGTAGAAAAGGCAGTTGAGGCAGCAATTGAGCTTGCTAAGCTTACTGGAGCAAGACTCTATGCCGTATACGTAATTGCCTCAGCGGGCTATACTCCGAGAAATTTCGGGTGGGAGGAGTCACTGAGAAAAATTCTCGAAGCTGAAGCGAAAAAAGCCGTTACTTTTGTTGAAGATGCGGGAAGAGCCTCAGATGTTAAAGTAGAATCTGTAATTCTTGATGGGCACCCTGCAGACAGAATTATGGAATTTGCAGAACAGGAAGGCATGGATCTTATAGTTATGGGCACACTTGGAAGAACCGGGCTTGACAGGTTCCTTCTGGGGAGCATAGCTGAAAAGGTAGTAAGGCATTCAAAAATACCGGTGATGGTAGTAAAAGGCAAAACCACGAAATGAAGATCAGTAACTTTTTAAAATGAACCTTTTCCTAAAAACAGAAGTCTTAATCCTTGAAAATTATTATGTATTATAATAAGGGAATGCCAAATTCTATTGTAATAAAGGAATACCAAAATTACTAACCAGTAAAAATGTTAATTATTAAAAAGAAAGGCCCTTTTAAGAGCCCTTTTAACCAATAACACTCATATTCGAAACCCGAATAGAAGGTGTAATTATTCCTCCGACTTTCCTGACATCAAAGCCTGCCCCTGTGATCTGTTTTAAGAGATCAAAAGCATTGCCCGAAATCATGAGAGATTTTATAGGTTTATCAAGTGCTCCGTCTTTAATTGTGAAGGCATTTCTGGCTTCTACGGAGAAGTCTCCTGAAATTGAGTTTGCCGTATGGGCGCCAATTACTGTATTTACGAAGATCCCGGATTGCGTATCAGCAATAACATCCGTCTGAGGATAATCGACGATAACGTTCCTGAGTCCTACTGAAGGGGGGCTTGTATAAGAAGGCCTTGAGCTGTTTCCTGTACTCTTTAAACCTGCTTTTCCTGCGGTATAACTGTCATAGAGGTAAGTTTCAAGCACACCTTTCTCAATTACGGGGGTGCGCTGTGAAGGAACCCCCTCGTCATCCGAAGCCGAGGTCTCGATTCCTGCTTCAATCAGCCCGTCATCGTAGATGCTGAGTTCCGGCACTGCAAGTTCTTCCCCTACTTTGTTTATCAGGCCTGATCTTCCCTTCTGCACATTATCCGCATCAAGCGAAGGGGCAAACGCTTCCTCAATGATGTCTGAAAAGGCAAACGGATGGAAAATCACATTAGTCTTTTGAGGCTCGATCTTTATTCCGTCGTTGGACTTCAGCGCAAGATCGGCTGCGTTCTTTCCGAGAGCAAAGAAATCAATATCCAGAGAACGGGAAATCCCAAAATCATAGGCCGTAGAGGTCTGCCCGTTTACTGTAATGACATCCACAAAACCGGAAACAGCTGTTGATTCCTCTTCAATTTCTATGCCATTGGTATTCAGAATAAGTTGCTTGCCCTTTGCCCGGGTAAAACCTCCAGATGTCGGAAGTGTGCCTGGAATCTCTTTTGTGCCTTCAATAAGTGCCAGGGCATACTCAATACAGGCTTCTAGTTCTAGAGTCTCGACTTTTTTATCGAAGATACCCGAGACCGAGGGATATTTCCCGTTAGAAGGTAGACTTACCCAATCAGGGTCGCTTTCCCTGACTCTGGCCTCGGCAACCGCCACCTCAACAGCATTTTCAATTTGTGCTGCTGAATTCGTGCTGGCAAAGCCCACGGCTCCGTTTACTATTGCCCGGATTCCTACGCCTTCCGAAAAACGGTCTTTAGCATTCTCAAGGGAGTCTTTTCTAAAATTCACACCTGTTGAGTGATTAGTAGCGTAATAGATTTCAGCTTCTTCAGCCCCTGCTTTTTCTGCAAGTTTGAGGGCTTTTTTTGCAAGCTCGTACATCTTCAGGCACCTCCCACAAGGGCTTTTGAGATAGCCAGATGAGGAGAACCATCTGATACGGATACAAGCTGCCCGGCTTTTCCGCATCTGCCTGCAGTCATTTTCAGGTCGTTGCCCACAAGGGCAACGTGGTTGAGAATCTCAAGAGTTTTGCCTGAGAGAGAAACGTCCCGTAAGAGTTCAGTGAGTTCTCCATTCCTTATCAGATATCCTTTTTCGGCATTAAACTGGAAAATTCCTTCTCCGGTATTTACCTGTCCTCCTCTTGAACCTATGAGATACATCCCGTCTTTTATCTCTTCAAGCATTTCTTCAAACCTGGCATCCCCGTTATCTATGAAGGTGTTGCTCATTCTGACAACGGGCATTGAATAGCCCTGAGCCCTGCAGTTCCCTGGAGTTCCCCCAAGTTTCGCTGCAGTTTCACGGGAATGGAGATAGGAATTAAAAACTCCATTCTTGATTATTTCTGTCCTTTTTGATTTTGCTCCCTCTGCATCAAAAGGATAGTATCCGAACTCGTGCAGCGTAGGGTCATCGATGATTGTAATAAGAGGAGATGCAATCTGTTCTCCTATCCGGTTTTCAAGGATAGAATCACCCTCAAGGACAAGATCAGCCTCAGACGCGTGCCCAACGGCTTCATGGGCAAAGACGCCAGCCAGTTCCTGGTCAAGAATCACGGGCATTTCTCCGCCTTTAGGAGTTTTCGCACTGAGGAGTTCGACTGCGGTATTCCCTGCTTTGCCGGCGAGCTCCAGCACGTTTTCTTTCTCAAAAAGTTCATATCCGTATCCAAAGCGGCTTTCCCTGCCTGCCTGATATACTCCGTTTTCCGAAGCAACTGCCGAAACCGCAAAACCGACATTCATAAGCTCATAAGCACATTCAATACCATCGGAACTCCTGTATTCGACTTTAAATTCGGATTCCAAGTACATTACCTTGGTACTGTTGATGCCCTTTACTTTTGCATTGTTTTCTATGCTTTTTAAAAGATCGACTTTTTCCTCAATAGAGACATCCCTTGGGTCTATTCTGACTTCTGGGAGATTCTTCACTTCCGGAGAATTTATGGCTGCAAGTTCTACGTCTTCCTTGGGGGTACTGGCATTCATAGAAAAAGCAAGTTTTGAGGCCGCCTCAACACCCTGTTTGAGGTCGATATCCCCTTCCACAGACGTATAGCCCCAGGAACCACCACAGAGAGCCCTTACGCCAGCCCCCCGTGTAAAGTTTCTGGATATTTCCTCGATCTTTCCGTTATCCAGAATAATTGAGGTGGAACTGCCCTCAATTACCCTGCAGTCATAAAATTTAATATCCTGCATAATGGTCATGATCAGTTCCTGCACCCAAACAGATTTTTAGCTTGTACAGAAGCGGGTGATACCTCAGGAATATCGAAGCTGAGCCTTGTAATATTTCGCAGTTTTTCGATAATTGAGTTCTTTTTCGGACCTACAAGGCTGTGTTCCATTACCTCCGCAATAGAGGAGACAGGGATAATCTGGATTTTTTCCTTGTATGCCTTTTCGATAAGGACATCTGCCTCGTTTGCCTTCGGGATAATTACTTTCTTAATGCCGGCCCGGGCTGCAGCCTCAATCTTATATGTAACTCCACCTACAGGCAGGACATCTCCCCTGACTGAAAGGGAACCTGTCATTGCCACGGTCTGATCCACAGGAATCTTCTCAATGGCAGATATGACGGCTGTTGCAATGGAAACCGATGCACTATCTCCTTCAACACCTTCGTAGGTCCCTACAAACTGGATATGGACGTCATGTCTGGATATGTCCGTACCTGTCATGTTCTTAATAACGGCAGAGACATTTAACACTGCTTCCTTTGCAATCGTCTTAAGCTTACCTGTTGCTATAATACGCCCTTCGGCTCCGGAAAGTGCCGGAGTGACTTCGGATACTATGGGAAGTACAATTCCGGAATCTCCACCCATGACTGCAAGCCCATTGACCCTGCCCACAGCAGAACCATTTTTGATGAAGGATTCGTATTCCTTACGATGATCTAGGTAACTGTCTGCAAGCTGCTGTTCGATAGACCTTGCAATCTTCTTTGCCGCAAGCACATGATCTGCGGTTGTTACTTGAGCGCCTTCAGAATGAGCAATGTCTCCTGCCACGCGTACAAGTCCACCAAGGTCACGGAGCTTCAGGGTAAGGTGTCCTTTCCTACCTGCCCGTCTTCTGGCTTCCCGGATCACTTCTTCTACTGCACCTTCATCGAAGTGAGGAATATGCCCATCCCTAACGACTTCCTGGGCAACAAAACGGACCATTTTCTTCCGGTTCTCAGGAGTGTCTTCCATGGAATCCTGCATGTATACTTCGTAACCGTAACCTTTTATTCTTGACCTGAGCGCAGGATGCATCTTCTGCACGGCGTCGAGGTTTCCTGCAGACACCATAATAAAATCGCAGGGTACAGGCTCAGTCTTGACAAGAGCCCCTGAACTTCTCTCGGACTGCCCGGTAATCGGGTATTCCTTTTCCTGGAGCGCAGTCAGGAGACTCTGCTGGGATTCCAGCCTGAGAGTGTTGATTTCATCAATAAAGAGCACACCTTTGTGGGCCTTGTGGATATCTCCAGCCTCTACTCTGTCGTGAGCAGGAGTTTCAAGCCCGCCGGACTGGAATGGGTCGTGCCTTACATCTCCAAGCAGAGCTCCTGCGTGAGCTCCGGTTGCATCGATATAGGGTGCGTGCTCTTTGTCATAATTTGAAACCGCCAATTTCGGAATCATCATTTCTTCTTTAGGCAAGAACTGGCGGGTTAACATGAGAATCATAATGCCTGCGATAATGCCCCAGAGTAATTGACCAACAAAATAAGAATAGATGATAATGCCCACAACAAAAAGCATCATGAGCATATTTCTGGCCTGGGCTTTTTTCCTAGCCTCCATTTTGTGAGCCATGACGATTTCTCTGCCCTTCCCGGCGGGAACCTCCCTTATTTTAGGGTTGTTCAGGTCTTCCATATTAGGATATACAAGGATATCCTTGAGCTCTTCTTTTGGAAGAAGTTCTGCCATTGCTTTTGCAAGCAGAGATTTCCCTGTTCCTGGGGTTCCTATCATCATGATATGCCGTCTCTGGCCGGCCGCTTTTTTTACGACTTCTACGGCATGTTCCTGACCCAGCACCTGGTCGATAAGAAGTTTGGGTACATCTATATTAGAAGTATTTTCAAACGAAAAGCCGATGTCAACATCTTCATACGTATCTTGATTGGACTCAGACTCGGCCTTAATTTGATTGGATTCAGGTCCAGTCATACCCTTACCGGACTCCTCCTTCTTCTGATCGGCCGCAGACTTGTCTACATCCTGAACGGGCTCGCCAACATTTTGAGCGGGTTCGTCCATCTTCCCCGAAGACTCGTCTATGTTCTGATTATTATTATACACCATGGTTAGCTCACATATTAGAACGTTATTGAATAGACGTTACTGATCGATATATATACTTGACGTTTTCGAAAAAATAATACATTAGTGATAAAATGATTGGCAAAAAGAGGATGCCACAATAACGAATTCCTCAAGTTACTGTGACCCCGTCCATACTTCTACTAATTATATTAACTTACTGTATATATAATTAACCTGCCAGTGTATATATAATTTCTAGAAATATTTTGTTATATATGATACAAAACTTTTTGTCATTATACTATTTACTAGATTTACATATTTGGCTCTAAAATACAATAGAAAATTTCTCAAATTTATTCTCAATTTAATTTTTAGATAATTTCAACTCTTTTATGCTATCTCCCCTATATATACATTGAGCATTAGTTGCTAATTCAGGCCAGAGCTGCTTAAGAGCTAGTTCAGATCAGTTCAAGGTCAGTACAGAAAATCTCAGATCAATTCAGACCGGTCCAGACCAGTTCAGGCCAGTTCAAGCCAGTTAATAAGTAACTTAGAGGTAATTAGGAGTTAACTTTAAGCTATATCTTGCTGGCTGTCCATAAACCGGTGTCGATAGCTATTTAATAAAACAAGAGGCATTTTTCTCTTATGTCCAGAAGCAAGGTAAACAATCTTATCCTTCTGAAGCAAATTCACACTGCTGTAGCTCAGATTCGAAAAGGCAAGCTGAATAAAGCCCTTGAAACCCTAGATAAAGCCGAAGACTCAGCAAGGAAAGCAAAGTCCACTGACACTGTATATTATATTCTTTTTATGCGCGGAGGCATCTTTTATACTGAGTCAAAATACGATGAAGCCCTCGAAACCTACGAAAAGGCGCTCGAGGCAGGTTCAGAACTCCTTAAAAACGATCCTGAAAATATCAATTACCAGCATTACATAGGCACAACCCTGAGCAATACTGGAAATCTTCTCAAAAGTAAAGGTGAAAATCCGCGAGCTGCCGAATATTATGTCCGTGCTCGCGAGACCTATGCAAACCTCCTGGCAAAAGAGCCTGAAAATACAGTTTTCCGATCTGCTGCCGGCGAGAACATGAACAACTATGCTGCTCTCCTTACGGAGATGGACTCTTTTGAGGAAGCATGCGAAGTTCTCAGGCCAGCGATTGAGCTTTATGAAAAGCTCCTCGAAGAAAAACCAGAAAACTTGGACTATCAAGTCGCACTCTCAGTGGCGCTCGCCCAGCTCGGAAACTGCCTCATCCAGAAGGGCCCAGAGAATTACGAAACTGCAAGGCTGAGCCTTGATAAAGCTCTTGCCATGCAGGAATATCTTCTCGCCCAGCAGCCTGAGAATAGGGATATGAAAGAATCAATTGCTTTTATCCTGGAAAGGCTTGAAAAGCTTGAAAGGCTTTGAGTTATAGGTTGTTTAAGTTATAGATTGTTAAGCTAGAGGTTATCTCCCAAAAACAGCATCATGTGAACATAAAGCAAAATAAACAGGCCTGCAACGACTCCTAGGATAAACTGAAAAGTAAAGTATGAATAAACAACCAGCCCAAGCACAAAGAGGGTAATAATAATGTTTACAAGTCGGACTCTCCTCTTTATTTGGGGATCCTGCGGAGTTCCGGCTTCTTTTTCATCCAGGTAACATTCCCTGAAGTAATTTCTTTCCCTTTTCATGAGGAAATAAAGCCTCAGAATGAGAACATCAATAACTATGCCCCAGAAAAGCTGGCCGATATAGAATGTATAAAAGAGGATAGCTGTGAGAAAGATACTCACAAGCAGGTGGTATATTTTTTCTCGTTTTCGAATTTCAGGAATCTCGATTCTACCCTTCCCCCGAATCTCGATCTTATTCTTACTTCATTTCTCTATTCACATTATTTATCTTTTCCCAAATACTCTTTTTAGATATCAATAAACATCAAATTATTAAAAAAGCTCCGTTTCAAACGGGAAAGAAAACGGTCTAAAACTAAATCCGCGATAACTGTAATCAGCCCTCTGAGCTCGAATTTGTCCACGCGCCGTCTGCGCGTTTTTTCCCTTAATTCAAAGAAATATTTCATATCAGAAGCTCAATTTTTACCAGAGTATACAAAAATTTGACTTCGAATTTACAGCAAATTCGTGACACTGCCGTAATCCATCATATTTAATATATTTTTAGCTATCTTTGTCATAATACATTGAAAATCTTTCTACCGATGCGGACTATGCTTGCGCCTTCTTCTATTGCTATTTGATAATCGTCTGTCATTCCCATTGAGAGATATTGAAGACGTTTATTTAAATGCTTCTCTGATTTATCTTTTAAGTCTTTCAATTCTTTGAAATATTTTCTTGAATCTTCGGGGTCTTCGCTTTTTGGCGGGATTGTCATCAGGCCTTCTAAACTTAAGAATTTGAGGGTTGATATTTGATCCAGAAACTTCAAGAGGTCATTTGGCTCTAATCCGGTGTGTTTTTTTTCGTCGGTCTTCACTTGTATAAGGATTTTCTGGATTGCTTTTTTTTCTTTTGCTGCATCATTTATCTTTTCTGCAAGTTCGTATGAATCAACACTTTCTATCAAGTAGGGATTTAGGTTTACTACTTTTTTTGCCTTGTTTAATTGAAGTGTGCCGATAAAGTGGGTTTTTATCTCAGGTGGAATATATGGGGCTAACTCTTTCATCTGCTGGTAATGGTTGAAGCCGATGTCTGTAATACCTACTTTTATGGCTTCATCGATTTGTATTTTTGATGCATATTTTACTGCGGCGACAAGTGTTACATCAGAGGGGATATTTTTTAAAAGTTCTTTCACATTGTCTTCTATCATATGTTCTCATCGTATGCAGAGATTTTTAGTATTTTGTCTCTTTTATAATTTGTCTCTTTTATAATCAGCGTTTCTGGTCCGAGGTAATTGTCTAAGGTAATTGTCTAATATCTTTTTTTGTATTGAATGAGGCAGTAATCGGTCGTAATATATATTCCTATATGTTATGAAATCTTCGAGTTCGGTAAAGCATACCTTAAATTCCTGATCGACAAGATTCTCTATGAGTGAAAATAAATTAACTATTGACTCTACATCCTGTTTTTTGTGGTGAAGAAAAAGAATACAGAGGCAATCATATTTTACAGAATTTTCGATACACTGCCCATTAAATCGTTAAAACAACAGAAAAATGTTTGAAATTATTTCTTTTTTCAGTATATTATCTTGCACAGGCCGCTCTCCTTCGTCGAGTGTGAAAAGCTCCCATAAAGACGCTACTCTCCAGCACTGGCTAATAAGCAATCAAAAAAACGAAAAAAGGGAGTAAAAACTAATTTTCGCCAAATAACTTCTGTATTGGCTCATCTTGATGTGAATAGATCGAAAATATTTCCCAGCATGCTGCTGTCGGCCTGATAGAATTCGGTGTATTTGCAGCGCTTGCAAGTGACGTGGGTGAATCTCTTGTTCTGGACATCGAAGAGTTTGCTGAGAAAGCCGCCTGTAGTGCGGATCTCGCCTGTTTCGTAGGTAGTGTTTCCGCATTTGGGGCAGATGAAATGAATATCTTTACTCATTTTATGGCCTCCTTATTCTGTTTTAGATAATCTAAAAGGTGGAATACCTTTATTTTTGCGATATTTAATTGTGTTGCAAAAGGTCTAAAAACAGTCATCATTGTAAGAAAAAAACCTGTTTTTAGCTTTGAAGGAAAGCAAACCTGACCGAAAAAAATGTTTGCAGGAAAGAGATATTAAAAAAGAAGATTATTACTGAATAAGAACTATGAAAACAAAACCGATAATTGCAATTGCCCTTCTCATCTCAGCCGTCCTACTAGCTGCTAGAGTGGTTCCCGGAACCAGTGCAGATCAGTTCAAAGAAGGAAAATATATTCACGTTGACAATATAGTGATTCAGTTTGATAAGACTGATGCGACCGTCAATATAGACTACCATCTCAGTCCCTTTGCTCAGGCATATATATCACTTTTTGGCAGCAAAAACCTGGAGCCCAAGATTAAGGAAATCTTTTCAGAATTTCATGAAGTACAGATTCAAAATATAGGAAGATCAAGTGCTTCGCTTCAGATACTAAACGTTTCTAGGGAAGAGGACGGAAACTACCTGTGTGATCCCTATGAATTAGGGGTGCAGTCTGACGTCGTCACCTTTGTTTATCCCCCTAAAGGCACGAAAAAAAGTTACGAAAATGTAAAAGTCACTCCTCCAGTTTTTTATGTACTAAATGAAAAGACGTGATAAAAATTATCTTCTTAACTTTAATTACCCATTTATTCCTTTTTCTTCTGCTTCCCCAACCTTTTCTTCTCCCAACTGCCTTATTTTATTTTACTCATTTGTTATTCAGATAAAACGGTTCTCTTCTCTTTAATATATGTAAGTATCCCAATCTGGCAATTAATTTAAAAACATATCACAAAAAGATAATTTTATTCACATATTAGGAATATATATTTAATAAGAAACCTAATTTTCTTTGATTGCGATGGGAAGATTCAAACTGAAATGTCTAAAGTGCGGAAGAGAATACGGACAGGAATACAGGCTTACATGTGAGAATGATGACTCCTTTTTGCGGGCGGACTACTTTGAAAAAAGGCTGGAACTAAGAAACCAGCCAGGTATTGGAAGGTTCCACTCATGGCTCCCAGTCCAGGAAGAAATTACTACGGACGCAGGGCCTATAACTTACAAAAGTGAAGCCTTTGCTAGAGAACTCGGGCTTTCGAACCTTTATATAGGATTCAGTGGGTACTGGCCCGAAAGGAAGGCTTTCACTAAAACCTGCAGTTTTAAAGAACTCGAAGCCCACCCGACCATGCAGTTCCTTAAAGAAACCGGGGGAAAAGCTCTGGTTCTTGCCTCTGCCGGAAATACAGGTCGGGCCTTTGCGCACGTGTCAGCTTTGACGGGAATCGATGTTTATATTGTGGTGCCGGATTCCGGGGTTTCAAATCTGTGGCTGCCTGAAGAACCCACTAAATCAATTCATCTAATCAGTATGAGTCCAGGAAATGACTATACTGATGCCATCAATCTCGCAGGCAGGATTTCAAAGCTGCCTGGCATGGTTCCCGAAGGCGGGGCGAGAAATGTTGCAAGAAGAGATGGAATGGGCACTGTAATGCTGGATGCAGCAATAACTATAGGGAAAATGCCTGATCATTATTTCCAGGCAGTCGGAAGCGGTACAGGAGGAATTTCGGCATGGGAAGCTGCAATACGTCTCAGGGCAGATGGGCGATTTGGGCAAAAACTCCCGAAACTTCAGCTTGCCCAGAACCTTCCATTTGTTCCCATGTACAACGCCTGGCAGGGAAAAAGAAGAGAAATTATTCCCGAACTTGATATGAAGTATGCAAAGAAACAGATAGAGGAAACTTATGCGACTGTGCTTACCAATCGGGCTCCCCCATATGGAGTTACTGGTGGGCTATATGATGCACTTGTCGATACTGGTGGAATAATGTATGCGATTACCAGAGAAGAAGCCCTTGAAGCTAAGGCCCTTCTCGAATCCCTAGAAGGAATTGATATCCTGCCCCCATCGGCAGTTGCGACAGCCTCCCTGTTAAAAGCTGTGGAAGCAGGAAATGTTGGAAAGGACGAAACTATTCTCCTGAACCTTGCGGGCGGAGGATATAAACGCCTGAAAGAGGACTACACACTTTACCAGATCGAACCGGTAGCTATTGCCAAAAATCCTGATATTCCTTTAGAAGAACTGAAGATCTGAGTCCTAAAAACTCCAAATTCCGAAATCTATGAAAGAAAAAGAAAGCTAAAGAGGCAGCTAAAGAGGCATATGCATGGTAAGTCCGGAAGAAGAAGTAGTAGCAATTATGAAAAAGACAGGTATCGATCTTGCCGCAACTCTGCCCTGCGACAGAATCAAGAACCTGCTTCCTCTGGTTTCGGAGAATTTTCCTGAAATCCGGTTAACAAGAGAAGAAAATGGTGTGGGCATTTGTGCCGGGGTTTACCTTGCAGGGGGAAAACCCATGATGCTTATCCAGAGCACAGGACTTGGAAATATGATTAATGCTCTGGAGTCCCTGAATGTAATATGCAAGATCCCTTTACCGATCCTGGCAAGCTGGCGAGGGGTTTACGGTGAAGGCATAGAGGCCCAGGTTCCGCTTGGTACTCATCTCCCGTCAATCCTAGAAGGGGCAGGCCTGAAATACACAATAATTGATGAAGCTGGAAAGCTTCCTTTCCTTGAAAACGTGATAAAAGACGCTTTTGAGAACTTAAGGCCGCATATAGCCTTAATCTCCCCTAAAGTTTGGGAAAATTCGGATTGCTGTGCCTGGGAAGCTGCTGGATTGCCCAAAAAGCCGGAGTTTATGGAAAGGACGTGCAGTTTTAATATTACACAGGAAACTCTCAAACCATTAATGCTCAGGAATGATGCGATTTGCGCAATTACTTCTCAACTTGATGGCGAAATTACGATAACAAATCTGGGAGTTCCCTGTAAGGAACTTTATGCTTGCAGGGATAGAGAGCTCAATTTCTATATGTTCGGTTCAATGGGGCTCGTCTCTTCTATAGGGCTTGGCCTTGCTCTTCGAACCGAGAAGACGGTTGTGACCTTTGACGGTGATGGTAGCCTGCTTATGAATCCTAATACACTGCTCGAAATTGCCAAAGAGGCCCCGAAGAACCTGATAATTATCGGCCTTGACAATGGTGCCTACGGCTCCACAGGCTCGCAGGAAACCTGTGCTCTCCGCTATATTGACTTAGAAATTTTTGCAACTGCCTGTGGAATTCAGAATACGGCCAAAGTAAACAGTCCAGAGGGGTTAATAGAAGCTTTCAGGAAATTTCGGGCAATGCAGGAGCTTTCCTTTATCCATGTAATCCTAAAACCTGGAAACACAAAAGCTCCCAACATCCCTCTGAGCCCTGAAGAGGTTACAAAACGCTTTATAGAGGCTTTAAAAGCCTAAATATTTAAGGGCTTTAAAGCAAAGAGATTCTGAAAACAGGTTTCCAAAATGTAAGATATTAGAAGCTACGTCCCCAAAAAGTAAAAAATAGAAGTTAAATCTCCAAAAATAGGAACTAAAAATTAAGTTTTTAATAAGTAAAAACCACAGGTTACAGGGGTATCAAAGGAGAGAAGGAGGTTGTCTTATTCTCTCCAGCTTATTTTTTCCACAGGCTCATTAAGCCTGAATCTTCCGGTGAGAATTTTCTCTTTAAGTTCCTCGGCCGCTAGAATTGCCCTTGCACGATCGGACTGGCGCAGGGTTACCTTAATATCCCTGAGGCAGCCCCCGGTTGCACACCTGACAGAACCCAGGTTTGCACTGAATGCTTCTCCTCTGCACCTTGAGATGCAGAGCCCGCAGTTAAAGCAAAATTCCGGATTGTGTACGGTTCCGTTTTCTCCTCGGCTTACCGCGCCCATGGGACACGCTTCGATTACAAGGCAATCCTTGCAATTTAGGCATTTTCCGGGCTCGTACTTAACATTCAGGTCCACATTATCCCATACTTCCCCGTAGGTGATTTCACAGAGTGGGATTCGCCCTGCAAGGTCTACCAGCTTGAGCGGGATTTTCTTATCCAGTTTCAGGATATTTTCCAGCATTCCTTCGTGAAGAATCGGGATCGGAACCGCCCATGTATTAATGATTTCAGGGCCAGCAGAGGTTATGAAGCCTCCCATATATTCGGGGATCATATCATGCATGTCTGCAAAGCCAGTCAGATTAGGATTATCTGGAGCGCTTCGAGTGCCAGACCCAGTAACAAAGCCGTCTGCTCCGTTGAGAAGTACCCTTGTCCCGATTCCTATAGTCTCGAGCTTGGGATCGTTTTCAATTGGATTTAACTCGCCGCAACCGCAAAAAGTCATTTCCTTAAACTCACCTTCAAACGGCAGGGCGTGAAAGATCGTTTTGATAGGCTCTTTTCCAGGATTTACAAACGCCCGATAATTCTTAAAGGCGTGTCTTGTTGCATTGAGTTTTGCATAGGGAATCTCAGATAGCCGCGTTTCTACCGAGAAATGGCTTCCTTCACTAGTAGTCACATCAACTTTAACGGTTTTTCCTTCTACCATCTCTCTGAAAAGGTGTCCACCTCCGTAATTGGGGTTAAACTTACTGTGAGCGGTTCCGAGTACAATCAGGTCCAAAATTCCAAGCCTTTCGTTAGGGCAGGGACCGACAACTGCCGGAACGCCATTCAGCAGGACTTCAGACGCCTTAACAAACGAGTCAGGTTCTGACACTTTGAATGAAAGTACGGCGTAGGTTCCGCTCATAATGCCGCGCGTTGCAGTTGTTACAACATCCACGTCTTCGAGATTAATCTCCTCCCCTGCCCGAATTCTCGCGCTAACTTCCGTAGCCGTAAGAACGACTGCTTCTCCGGCATCAATCTTATCCTGGATTTCCGGGATTGTCCGGGACGTCCCTGTGTCATCGAATGCTCCGTTCATGTTTCACTCAACTGGGATATTGAGTTCATCCTATTTTAGGAGTAAGGATTGCCTGAAAATCAGTTACTTTAGAGGAAAGAATAAGCTTGGAACTGGCCGTTTTATAAGTGGAATAAACTCAAAGTTCTTCTTTATTTCTTTTAGTCCTTTTTCGTATGAGACTTTTAATTTCTGGAAGGATATGGGTTTGCCGTGACCTGGGAAGTATGTCCTGCAGCCTTCGTCAATCAACCTTTGCCAGCTTTTTAGAAGTTCAGGAATGTCATTGCAAAAGGAGGAAGACACTCCAGACACTGAAAAGAGTGTCTCATACGAATGCAGTCTCATTTTTGATCACGAGGCTTATCGAGCCTGCCGTATGTCCAAGTGTGGAAATGACTTTGTCCAGGTGTGGAAATGGCTTTTATACGGGATGTATTTTCCAAGGTCATATTCGTTCCTTACCCACTACATCAGGATTGACAGGCTGATATTTTGATTTAGAAACCATCAAGGAGTTCCCAATTCCAAATTATTTTTGAGAACCACATGTTACCTCTTAGAAAGGGCGTTATGCCCTTTTCCAGGCATCCTTTTTCTGATGCATGAACCATAACTTTTGCTCCGCTTCGTTTTTTTATTTCGGCAAGGCCAGCCTGTATGATCATAATGAGTATGGGTGAGAATGATCAGAACTATATTCTGAAACATAAGGTTGTTTTGTTCGAGGGCAGTTTGAATATTTTTGATTTTGCCCGGACATCCTGCATCCACAAGAATTCCCTACCAGCTGAAACTGTTTAATAGGAGTTTGAGTGCTCCATCGGGATGCTAATTACAGTGTAAGACTTTTTGCATTCTGGTCTTTTACTTTTCAAGCTCTCACGATTTAGCTGGTCGTCTTCGCTGGAAGTCATTCAGGTTTCTCCTTAAAATCTGGAAAAAATAGCTTCGTTACCCTTTGCCTGTTTTTATTGTACTGCCTTTTACCTTGAGCTGCTTTTACGTTGAACTGCTTTTTTATTTTTCTCTTTAATGGTTTTATGCTTTCCAGAGACCAATATATGGTATCTATTGACTTATCAAGAAATAATATATTTCACGAAAAATGAATCCAATGATTGAATTTGAAGAATTGAAAATAAGGGATTTTGCAATGCTGGTTGGAAAACATAATCTCTAAAAAAAGATTCTCATTAGAACCCAGAAGGTAAAATCGGATACTCACGGTGTAATATTTTTGCATTTTTCAGGGCTGATTTAAATAGGATAAGTCCAGACCACCCAAAACTTATATAAATGATGATGCTCACTATGGAGTTGCACTTTGGTGCGAAAAACGGAAACAACAAGCAACATGGGCTCGTGGTCTAGACGGTTATGACGTCGCCTTGACATGGCGGAGGTCCTGAGTTCGAATCTCAGCGGGCCCACTCAAAAATGTTCCGGAGATTTTTTCGGAGAATGAAAAACGAAAATGAAAAGCAGCTGTCACTCTAAGTGTACTTTAAATTAATCTGCCTGCCCAGGTAGCTCAGTGGGAGAGCGCTGCCCTGAAGAGGCAGTTGTCCCCGGTTCGAATCCGGGTCTGGGCACCATCATAGGACATCAGTAGTGTAGCGGTCATCACCGGGCGTTGCCAACGCTCGAACCCGGGTTCGAATCCCGGCTGGTGTATAACTTTTTTAAAAATAATGTTCAGGATAAACTTTTCCTGATGCAAAAAACAACATGGGCTCGTGGTCTAGACGGTTATGACGTCGCCTTGACATGGCGGAGGTCCTGAGTTCGAATCTCAGCGGGCCCACTCAAAAATGTTCCGGAGATTTTTTCGGAGAATGAAAAACGAAAATGAAAAGCAGCTGTCACTCTAAGTGTACTTTAAATTAATCTGCCTGCCCAGGTAGCTCAGTGGGAGAGCGCTGCCCTGAAGAGGCAGTTGTCCCCGGTTCGAATCCGGGTCTGGGCACCATCATAGGACATCAGTAGTGTAGCGGTCATCACCGGGCGTTGCCAACGCTCGAACCCGGGTTCGAATCCCGGCTGGTGTATATTTAATTCTTCGGGTCAATTTCCGAATCGTATTAAGTTTAGTAATCAGGTAAGTTTTTCCCACTTTTCTTTATCTACTTCTTTTCTTTACCTACATTTATTAGCGACATTTTCCGAACCGACCTTATATTAAAATCTTTGCTTTGAGTTTGAAAAAGTTATTGTATTAACAAGGTCTCCAATAAAACTTCAGCTTCTAAATAATAATCCTTATTTTAGTCTTAATATTTCAGTTTCAAGTCTTGTATTGTCAAGTTTTTGAACAACATCCGATTCAATGTTAACCGATGGTTAAAGCTTTGATTTAAATCGGATAGTAGCTGTGAGGTTTGAAAACTAAATATGTTAACCATCATATTGTCAACCAAAAAATTAATTAAAACATCAAATCATTATAATATTGGATATACATCTCGAGAAGACAGAGAGACAAGTCTGCTTAAAGAGATCTATACCAACTATGTTGCAAACCTGAAAAATCGTGAGGAGATCTAAAATGACAGGAAAGTTCCAGAAGAGAAATGCAGAAAGGAAAGGCATCAGAAAAGAATATGAACTGGAGCAGAAGTTAATAAAGGAAATCGTAGGCGAAATTCAGGTAAGCGGCGGTGGAGCAATAGAGTGAGTAAAAAAGTACACATAACAATCCAGGCTGGAAAGATTTCTGAGCAGACCGTAGAAATAGCTGAGAGTGCTACCTACGAAGACCTGCTTAATACTTTGGATATAAATCAGGAAACAGTACTTGTATTAAATGGAGGGAATGCCGTTCCCCTTGACGGGGCAGTCAGTTCCGATAGACTTACAATCCTCCGAGTTGTCACAGGGGGCTGATCTGCCAGTAAAAGGCAGCCACCTCTCCTTTATTACAATTCTTTTTTCCACCTTTTTTAAAGTCTCTGTCTAGCTTTTTATCGCCCGAGTTCCTCTCAGGAAGATAATGCCCTTTTCGCTGACCGAGTTCTATCTCGGAAGGGCGGTACCCTTTTCGCTCACTTTATTCGCTCAAGAGGGCTGAATTATGGGCTAGAGTAACTGATTTTCAACTCGTTCAGGAACTGATTCGCTCGATTTCTTTTCTGGTCACGTAGAAGGCATGATCAACCGGCTAAACGGTTGTAGTACAACCCTTTTGAAAAAAGGCTTGACCGAAAACCTTTCAAAAAAGGTTTGATTGAAAATCCTAGCAGCGGCGTAATCAACCGGCGCAACGGTTGCGCTCAAGAGGGCTGATTCAGGGAATGAAGTAATCTTTGCTCAAAAGGATTAGTTTACCTTGATTAAGCTTTATAAGCACGGTTTCCATTTTGTTCACTTCATTTTCTCAAGTTGACCGATCTAAGGTAGAATTAAAGGGGATAAAATGGAGTTAAAGGAAAATCGTGAAGAAAGAGGGGTTCGAAGTAAAAAATAAATTCAGTCGGTCAAAAGAGTAGGAAAAATGTACAAATTAGATAAAAGACTCCCGGTAAGAGGTTAATTCCCAGTGCGAACGCCAATTGAATGCGCAGAAGACAATCCAGTGGAGTAAAGAGCAAGAACGAAAAATGATGAGAAGATTTTTATTTCCATAATGGTAGAATCCAGATAAGGATTGTCAGCCATTATGGAGCAAATTCGGTTTGAAGGTCTTTACTTTGAGGGAGTAAGAGGCACCTTTTTACTCATAACCTTCAGCTTCTTAATTGCTGAAATGGTCGCCTGAGATTCTTTGTAGATTTTATCTTCGTAATAACTGATGATCTCGTCAACCGGAGCTGCAAGAGCATAGATTTTTATTGGGCGCCCTTTACCAGGTTTCTTTTCCGAACGAACGCTAACCCAGGACTGGTTGCGCATCAGCCTCATTGCAAGACTTACTTCAGGTTGTCTTAATCCTGTACTGATTTCTATTTCACGGGATGAAGCCTCGTCAACATTCATAAGATATGCCATAGTTGTAGCGACATTTCTGGACATCCCAAGGTTCCTTAACGTTTCAATAAAAATGTGGTCGTTTTCATCCAGCACTTTTACTTCGTAGTCTTTCATGATAACCCCTTCTTTCTTGCATTTTTATAGATAAGTTCGTCAGTTAAAATAATATTAAGATAATTATGTTTGTACCTTCAAAGAATGCTTTTATAATCACCTTTTAAAACTGACAACAACTGCTAAATATGCACAATGTAAATATATTTATAAGGTAACCTATCTCGTTTTAAAATTTTAAAGGCAATAAAAAACGTTTTTACATGATGTAGCGGATTGTTTCCATTTTAAGTCCAATAACCGATCATTAAAAACAAATATCACATGTTATAACCGATTACTAGAGCCCCGTTTTATGAGATTGATGGGAAGGGCCTTACAGATTGATCAATTAAACCTGTATAGGTATATAATTAGAAGGTTATTCATCTCCAACAATTAATAATGTACTCATACTATTTAAAGTTGTATATATTAAAAAGGAATTGAAAAACTTTCAACTAGCCTTGACATGAGTAACTATCTTAAAATTTTAACATACAAAACGCATTATAATATACTTTTTCAAATAAAAAACTTCTAGTATCATAATAAAAATATTATAATTCTACTGATTAATAATTTGAAACGAGGTTTCAGGGGAAAATGGGATTCAAGAGTATAATGAATATTTATATTTCCAGTTCAGTGATCGTCCGTTAACCTCACTGAATTGCAAAAAGACGTGATGCAGCATTAAGAAGGTTTTGGGAATAACATCAACCAATAGCTCATGACAAAAATTTTCTGGAGCATCAAAACTTGGCATTAACCTATAGGATTATTAATTACATCAATTAAAAGCCCCGATAAAGAGTGAAAATTGCTGTCCTCTCAATTATACTCATGAGAATACCAATTATTTTCACTACAAATTCGATATTCATTCCGAACCTTTACGAAAAACTTGCTGAATAGAGGCATACCCCTGCCTTAAAAGACCAGTCTGACGATTCCATGATCGTATTATCTAATTCGAATAGATTCTAGTTGCAGGCCAGATTTTCCCTACTTACTTATATTTTTTATTTCGTTCGCCTTCACCATTAAACTAATTTTATCTTCCACTCATTTCTAAAAAATTTATATGTTCAAAGACCAAAAGATCATTTAAAGCTAACTCAGAAACGTTTTCATAAATTCTACTGACTGTGTTATAAATAAAGCAAAGACAATCACGCTTCAATCGCGCTTATAACTACTGCATATATTGCTGAATATCAATTACTTGCTATGAATGTACAACCAGGTAGCGCTAAGATTAACATGGATTAAGTGGTCAAATGGGGACTGAAAAGTTCAAAATTCCTTTTATATTTTTTGCATTAGTCATTTTCCAGTTATCTATATTTTCTGGTGTTAATGTAGCCAGCGCCGCTTCAGATGATCAGGATATCGAGATCTTAATTGAAAATTTCAATGCGCAGGATGTAAATGTCAAAGCAGACTCCGTAAAAGCGCTGGTTGAAGCTGGAGAGCCCGCAGTAAAACCTTTAATCCAGGCACTGAGCTCCAAAGACCCGGAAATCCGTGAAAATGCGGCTATTACCCTTGGTAAGATCAAAGATGAAAGAGCTATAGACCCACTCATCAAATTGTTGACGGATGAAGAGTGGGAAGTTGAAAGTGCTGCAACCAATGCTCTTGTTGAAATAGGAAAACCTGCTGTAGAGCCCCTAATTAAGATCTTACAAGATGAAAACGAAGATTCTTTTCTTCAGGTGAAGGCTATTGCAGTCCTTGCTGGAATAAAAGATGAAAGGGCAATTCAGCCTATGATTCAGGCATTGAAAGAAGAACCAGAACTTGATGCAGATCTGGGTTATAACCTTAGTCTGATGGGTGAATCAGCTGTAGAGCCTTTGATCCAGGCTCTTGATGATGAAGACCCCAAAGTTAGGGCGCGTGCAGCTGAAGCTCTCGGTAGAATTGGAGACAAGCGTGCAGTTGGACCGCTTACAGATGCTCTGGATGACAAAGATGAGATGGTCCGGACATTTGCAAAACTGGGACTTGAAAATATCGAAGCTCAACACGAAAATCCGTTAATTGCAACTTATGGAAAAGAACGCGAATTTTATATAGAAGATCAGAGACGATTATGGTTCGATCAACTCAACAAAATATGCGATCTTGCGAAAGATTCCATGGAACCTTACATGTATTCTAAAGGAGGGCCAGTTATTAGTTACGGCTGGAGAATTGAAAATCGCATAGGAGTAGGAATTCTGGAAGGATCGGAAGTTAATAATTCTACTCTTGATAATATTTATAATGTATTTGACCGGGCGGGAAAAGAGATCGGAGTTAATGATGTGCCTGTCATATTCAGCTATACAGAATTTCCTGTAGATGAGGAAATCTTACCGAAGCTAGCAGAAGACATAGAAAAGATCGAAGAACCAGTAGAAGCTGAAGAGACTAACAAAACTGAAGGATCGAGGGAAAATGTACGGATGCCCGTGAGTACTCCAGGTTTAAGGATTATATTTGTTTTAGGAGTATTGATTTCAGCTTGTGTTGTAAACAGGCACTGACTTGAATGTGATTCAAATCTTCTGGTATGGAGGAGGTGTATGTATCTGCGATAAAGTTTTTCTCTTCCTCCATCCTCTGCTCTGGATTTTACTTCCTTTACTTGGCCTTAATGGGGTCTGGCTTGCAACCTCGACTGCGGAATTCCTGATGTTTCTGGTCGTGCTGAGCTTGCTCTGGAAAGAGTTTGGTTTTCTCAAGAATGGAAAAACTGTAAGTAAGGCCACTTTTCCCTGCTCCTGAGATTATATTAACTCCCAACGAAGATTAAACTGGGCCTCCTTCCATGCCTCTTGTGAAAACTGCCGTCAGAACTCATTACATACGGAATTTTCAGGGACTTTTTTGTAGCAGAATTTCTTGCAGCAATCTCTCCTTGTGTCAAACTAAAAAATCCAGTTGTTTTCCAAAAACAACTGGATTTTGCCCTGTATCCAAGACTTTTCAACCTTGAATCAGACTACCGGGCTTTCGATGTTCTTTGAGGCTGCAATCTCTCCATTTCCGACCTATATGTTGAAAGGATTTGTAGACCTCACTTGAAGGCAGTTCGAAAACCAGAGCGGATTTATCAATTATATTTTTTAGTCGAAGAAAACATTATATGTTAGTTAGGCTAACTAACTAGTTAGTTTGACTAACTAAATCTCACAAATTTGATTTATGGAGAGCAAAAATGGAAATTTCCAAGCTTCTTGAAAAAATGGATCACTATTATCAAAAAAATTTAAAAGAATACCAATTCTCAGAGGAATACAGTGATATCACTTCCAATATCTTTCTCTACCTCAGGAAAATTAATTCCCTGGGCAATCCCACAATTTCTGAATTAGCAAAGGCCATGGAGGTCAGTAAACCCTCTACCAGTAACATGGTTTCTAAAATGGCGGAAAAAGGTCTGTTAAAAACAAAAGCTTCCCAGAAGGACGGAAGGGTTTGTCTGCTCGAGCTTACTGATAAAGGAAAAAGGGTCATTGAGATCGAAAATAGGGCAGATATGAAGTTTTTTGAAAAGATTCGGGAAATTCTGGATGAAGAAGAATTTGAGGCTCTAAAAAGAATCTTTGAGAAAATTGCTTCCAAGCTTGAAGAGGAAAAAGCATGACTGATAAATTGAATATGGGATCTGCAAGTATCAGAAAGCTTTTCCTGAAGTTTACTTTCCCGGCAACCATCGGGTTGGTTGCTGCTGGAGTCCAGGGGATCATCACCGGTTTATTTGTCGGGAATGCAGTGGGCAGCGAGGGGCTTGCAGCGGCGACTCTTGCGTATCCTGCACTTGTAGCCATGTTTGCAATAGCACAGATGATCGGGGTCGGGACTTCAAGCCTTGTGGCCCTGACCCTTGGCAGAGCTGATAGGCAGGAAGCCCTCAGGCTCGTACATAATGCTTTCTCTCTGCTCCTGCTTGCGGGAATAGGTCTTACCGCCTTCGGGCTGGCTTTCTCTGGCTCTTATCTCCGCTTGTTGGGAGCTTCCGGCCCGGTCTTTCACATGGCAAACACTTATCTCAAAATCATATTTGCAGGTTCGGTATTCGTGCTCCTGGCCCTTGCTCTCGACCCTCTGGTTCGAAACGATGGGAAACCAAGACTTGCCATGATATGTCTGGCTACGAGTAGTCTCATAAACATCGGTCTTGACTATCTCTTTGTCATGCGCATGGGAATGGGGGTCACAGGGGCTGCTACATCCATGGTAACTGCTTTCGCCTTTTCTGGAACCCTGTTGTCTCTCTATTTTTTCAGCAGATGGGCAGGGCTGAGGCTAAAACCCAAGTCTCTCTTTTTGAAACCAAGAATTGTTCTCAGGATCATAGAGACAGGTCTACCCTCCTTTGCATTGCAGTTTTCAACCTTCTTCCTGCTTTTTGCGAACAATTACATGCTGCTCAAGTACGGCTCGGAACTTGCGGTTTCAGGTTACGGAATCATAGGTTATGTCTTCGCGGTTTTCTCCTTTATCTTTGAAGGAATTGCACTCGGTACCCAGCCAATCATCGGTTTTAATTATGGGGCTCGCTATTACTCCCGAGTTGCAGGGGTCTTGAAGATAGCTGTCATCTCCTGCCTCGGAACCGGAGTGATTGGTTTCCTACTTCTTTCTATATTTCCGGAACAGATTATCCGTATCTTCAACCACGACAGTCCCGAACTCTTGGCAATTACCCTAAACGGCATGGGGATTTTCATGTTTACCCCCCTTGCCCAGGGGACTGTTATGCTGAGTTCTGTGTATTTCCAATCCACAAACCGGAGCAGGGCAGCTCTTTTCATACAGCTCGGAAAAGTTTTTCTTTTCTTTTCCCCACTGCTCTGGATTTTACCCTCCTTACTTGACCTTGATGGGGTCTGGCTCGCAACCCCGGCTGCGGAATTTCTGATGTTCCTGGTCGTGCTGGGCTTGCTCTGGAAAGAGTTCGGTTTTCTCAAGAATGGAAAAACTGTAAGTGAGGAAGGTCACTTCTCTGCTTCTGAGATTGCATTAACTCCTAACAACTAAAATGAGTCCCTGCTCCCTGCGAACACTACTGTCAGAACTCCCTGCATAAGGAATTCAAGAACTCAGGCATCAAGGGGGGCAAAAGCTTCTCGATCACGTCGAGTGTGGAGGACATTTTTTGGGAAACCGACGGCTTCCCGGACTAATAAGAGTAGATAGCTGCCTTCAGCAGCCCGTTTTTCCTGCAGAATATTATTCTGCAACCCGGATTTTTTGGGTTACTGGCTCTTAACTCATCTTCAAAGGATCTACTTTCATGTATTCCCTGAGCACGGTTGTAGCATAACTTCCCTTTGGCAGCATGAACTCAAGCATGGCTTTCGATTTCCCCACGTTTAGTTCATCCTCTCCAACCTCAAACTTCGGTCCAACCTGCAGAATAACTTCCCTGCGAGTGCCTTTCGAACTCATCTCAGAAACTTTTTCTATATTGAAACCCTGCAGAGGGACCTTGAGTTCCTCGAGAACCGTCTGTTCGATCTCTCCCGGAATACCCGAAGCAAACTCCGTACTATAGCCAGGAAGGGGAGCGGTTATGAAGGCCCGGTTTCTTTTAATCAGGCGGTTCATGGCAGCTACGGTTTCGGCCTTTACTTCTTCTGTTTTTGAAGAATCTGGCAGACCATGCTCATTTTTGAAACAGACAATATCGCCTTCGACAGCCTCATTTAAGGAAAGGCCCTTTTCGATCCGTCTGCACAGGATTGTATTATATATGTAGGACTGGTAGCCATGCACAAACATCCTGTAAAGGTTTTTCGGGAGAACAAGAAAAGCGCCTGCAAAATCGTCGGGATTTGCTATAAGATGGTTCATCATTGCTCTTTCATGCCCAAGGTGAAGAGGGTAGGTTTTCAGGCCTTCTTTGAAATCGCGGGTCTTTTTAACGAATTGGCGGGCTTCCTTTGTTTCTTCAGGTTCATCAGGGAAGGGTTCGGCAATATAGAGCAGGGCAGCTTTTTCGAAATCTCCCTCAACAATGGCTTTTCCTACCAGATGCGTGACAGGACGTACCGAGCCAAAGCGCTGGATCCCGAAGAAATTAGGAACGCCGCCCAGAGCCAGGATATCGTTTGTGGTCTTTCCGAGCAGTTTGTCTGTCTCCTCACGCGAGTGGGTTATATTCCGGATGGTAATTCTAAAATTGTTTCCCCACAGGTCTCCGAGTTCAACAGATTTTCGGGAGCGACCAAGGACTTTCAGCTCTACGTCTTTTAAGTGGATCTTCTCAATTTCCGCGGCGTCAATATCGAAAATGCTGATTTTCTGAGTGGTAAGTGCACGCTTGTCCTTTGTGCCTGCGACGCTGATTCGCTTCTGGCTTATCTGGAGGATTTTTGCGAGAGTCCTGATCAGGTGATGTGTGTCCCAGTCACGTTTTACGAGCTCAAGAATAAGGTATTTCCCTTCCTCTCCTTCCTCTCGGTTTGTAATCTCTCTCACAATAAAATCCTCCACTTCTTGCCGAAGCTGCCCTCCGAGGCCGTTGGTATCCGTGGAGTAAAGATTTATTCCGATCTGTTTTTCAATTTCCGGCACTTGCATGAGTTAAAAACACTCCTCTACTATATGTTTTGTGAAAATTATAAAGACCACCTGGGGTTGATATCAATAGCTTTTACTTCGCTCGTGTTTACAAAGGTCCAACTTCTATATGTTTCGTTTCCTTCAGCAGCTTTAACTCTTGCCTGGGCCGTTTTTCCGGGAAGCCCACCTGCATAAAGGCTTGAAGTTGGGTCAAGCATCAGCCAGGAACCGTATTCGTCAGTCAGATAATTCACATCAACGTTTCCGTAATAAGCCCTTACCCCTTCGACTGCAGCATTTGTCGCATCGGTTCCATTGCCTATATAAACTGCTGCAAAGGCATGAGTATTGGTCAGGTAGACCCGAGTTGTGCCTCCTACAGCCTCTAGCATGGATGAAAGGAGAATTGCCTGGTCTTCACAATCTCCGGCTCCTATTTTCAGGGTAACGTTGGCTGACTCCCACATGTCGTTACACCTTGGATCACTTACGTATTCGACATTCTCTTTTACCATGTCAAAGAGGGCACAGACCTGATATATATTATAAGCTCCTGGATATGAGCGAGCCACCTGGGCTGCCTTGCCCCTTACATCAGGTTCGGCTGGCTCCACAAGTTGGTTTATGGTTTCAAAGTAAGGTGAGGGATTGTATCGGTATGCTGGATTCGATTTTTCTGGCATTGGCTTTAGGTTTACAGTAAAGCTTTTCAGGGAATAGGGTCCGTAGTCGTGCCATTTTCCTTCCGAGGTCGAGGCAAGCAGCCAGAGGACAATACTGAAACTGGCTTTTTCTTCTTCAGGGATCTTAACTGTAATTACCCCGAGATTCTTTTCTTGGCCGGGATCGAGCAAGACTCCGCAGTCCTCGGAATAAATCTGGCTTGTGGAGGCATTAACCGAAACCCCGTACCTATCTATAAAAATTGGGTTTCGACCTTCGTTTTTGATGCTGATTCTAACATAGCCCATTCCTCCCTGGAATAAATCTGAGGTCTGGTAGTTGCTGTTCAGGGAGAAACCAGGCTGCAACGGAGTTCTCAGGATAGGAGTGAGTTCGCTTTCTCTGGGGGAGTATGTGGGTATTGCCGGAAAAGTAAATAAAGCCGGTTGAGGTGTAAAAGTACTCTCTTGGCTTCCGGGATCCAGTCCGGAAGTGATATAATCTGTTACCTCTTCTCTGAAATTCTCAACCGAATCCGAAGACAGCACCCCTGTGAGTGCGGCGAGTACGAGGCATAAACATAAAATAGTAATTATTGAGGCTGCCTTTCTTTCTCCTGAAACCCCTGAATCCCTCATGATCTCCTCCTGAATCGAACATAGGCGGAACCTCTTCCCTGATCGGAGGAGCTATCGTATCGATAGCCTCGGCTCGGTTTGATTTTAGTGCAGTTTTCCCAAACCTGGCTTTCAGGTTCCTGGCACTTAAACAAGTTTAAGGTCCCGCGTAACTTTATCTATAAGCTCTTCCTTTGCCGGTCCGATTCCGAGGACTGTAACCGTTCCCGGCGGAATTTCCGTAAGTCCTGCGTCCTGTATCAGAGCAGTAGGCAGACCTTCTCTTCTTGCTTTTTCCTTAAGTTCATAAAGGTCTTTAAGAGTAGGAACTTTAAGGACAATTTTTTTCTGCCCGCCTTCCTTCCATTTTTCAAGATCACTTTTACTTGCCCACTCGGAAGCAGAAATGGCAGCATGAGCTACCTGTACTGCAAACTTGCCTTTGGAAAGCTTCAAATCCTCCCGGGTAACTATACACTGTTTATATTCACTCATCTTTTGCCTCGGGCTTATTGAAGGTCCGCCTGTTTCTTAAATGTTTTCGATGAGGGTATCCGGATCGGCTTTATATCCTGGCTTTTATATTTATTCTTTGATCCTCCGCATTGTGACTGATCCGGGCCCGAAGTACTAAATCAAACAATTTCTAGAAATCTACGAAATTGAATAGATATATTGCTAATATTATGATCGACATCATTTATAATTATTTCATAAAGTATTTTCGATGTATTCTATAATATACTCTGCCGGATTTATCCCACATGCATCAAAAATACCTTTTCCTGATGGTGTTCCATTGACTTCAAGAATTTTAGGGCTCCCCTCAGTTTGGCTGGAGTTAGTTTCAATTTCTTTGCTAAGATCGTCAGTCAGCCCTTCTATAATATCAACACCTGCAAAAGTCGTACTCACTGCCAGGGCAGCCTTCTCAGCAATTTCTTTTTGTTCTTCCGTGAGCACACACCGGTCTGCATTTCCTCCCTGGCTCAGGTTATTAACCCAGGAGCCGGATGCTGCCTTGCGGTAAATTGCTCCAATAGCAGTACCACCAACGACAAAAGCTCTGATATCTCTTCCTGGATTCTCTATAAACTCCTGGATATACAGCATACCTCTCTCTTCAAGCAGCTGATTGAGAATTGACTCCAGAGATGAGGGCTCTACTTTTCTATCCGAAAACCGGACTTCGCCGTTCCTTACTCTTGCAATATCCTTTCCTTTATACCCAAAAACAGGCTTAATGACGGCATCTCCGAATCTTGATATTACCTTCAGGGCTGCTTCCATATCCTGTACGGCTACGGTTCTGGGTACAGGCAGTCCAGCTTTTGCCAGAAGATAGGATGCATGGTATTTATTCGCGGCATTCCGGATAGCTTCAGGGGAATTGACAACAGGGATCCCTTCGTCTTCCAGTTCACGTAGGATATCAAACCTGAAAGATACGCCTTCGAAAGCTCCTGCGCCCGCATCCCTTACAATTATTGCGTCAAGGTCAGAGAGTTTTGTATCTCCCACTTTGAAGACTACGGTTGATTTCTCAACTTCCGATTCCCTAGTTGCCGAATTCATGCTGACCTCTGCAGCCCTGAGATCCAGAACAAAAGGAGAAAAATCTTTTTTTCTCGCTGCGTCCGTAAGTGCCCTGGCTGTCCAGTCTTCCGGGTCAGTGATGACAATCCCTATTTTTTTCATAGATCATCATCGGGAGAATATAAGATCAAGTTTACGATATGGATTACATTAGATCTGAAACATCTTAGGCTTAATACATTAGATCTGAAACATCTTAGGCTTAATACATTAGATCTGAAATATCTGAGACCTAAAATATATAAGATCTAGAATGCAACAGATCTTGAAGACTTTTTAGTTTTTAGAAGTTATATCGATTTATGGCTCATTGTGCGGACCCTGATAAGGTGGCTGGTTTTTCAACCTGTAGGTTAGATATTTTTCATTTCCTCTCAATCAGGTCTTGTTTTTCATTTTCTCTCAATTAGGTCTGCTCAGGAAGAGCCTCAAGCCCCTGTTTTCTCCGGTATTCATTTATTGCGCTGTGGATTGCTTCCCTAGAAAGAACCGAACATTCTAGCTTGCCTGGAGGCAGGCCTTCGAGAGCCTCAGCGACTGCCTCGTTTGTAAGCTCCCAGGCTTCTTTTAGGGTTTTGCCTTTTATCAGTTCAGTTGCCATGCTGCTGGATGCTATTGCTGCCGCACAACCGAAAGTCTTGAATTTCGCATCTGTAACTCGATCGTCCCGGATTTTCAGGAATATCTTCATGTGGTCCCCATGGGGGTTTCCTGCTTCTCCAACACCGTCAGCGTCTTCAATTTCCCCTACATTTCTAGGATTCATGAAGTGATCCATGACTTTTTTATTATACACAAAACTCCCCCTATTCTCATATTCATCTACGCTTTCGGTTTATTTCTTACATGCATTTTCAGGTTTATAGAAAGGAGACATAACCCTGAGCTTTTCGACGGTCTCAGGCAAGACCTCAAGTACATAATCAATATCTTCTTCGGAATTATCATCCCCGAGGGTCAGGCGAAGGGAACCCTGAGCTATTTCCGGAGGCAGCCCTATTGCCCTGAGCACATGTGAGGGATCAAGAGAACCTGAGGAACAGGCACTCCCTGTGGAACTGCAGATTCCCATCTCGTCAAGCATGAGAAGCAGGGATTCGCCTTCAATGTACTCAAAACTGAAATTCAGATTGTCTGGAAGGCGTTTTTCAGGGTGTCCGTTAAGCCTGCAGTCAGGAATTTTCATGACTCCTGCAAGGAAACGATCCCTCATTCTCTTCATTTTCTCATTATGCTTCTCAAGATTTCCTGTTGCAAGTTCTATTGCCTTTCCCAATCCTACAATACCTGCAACATTCTCGGTTCCTGCTCGCTTTTTGCGTTCCTGGCCGCCTCCGTGCATGTAATTGTCTATTTCTGTCCCTTCCCGCAGATAGAGCGCTCCTATTCCTTTGGGTCCATAGAACTTATGAGAGGAAAGGGAAAGCATGTCAACATTTCTTTCTTTCTTTTCCATCTCAAGGAGGATTTTACCAATTACCTGAACAGCGTCGGTATGGAAGGGAATCTCATATTCTTTTGCGATTCCACCTATCTCATGAATTGGCTCTATTGTCCCAATTTCATTATTCGCATACATTACTGAGATCAGGATAGTATTATCTCTAATTGCACTCTCAACCTCTGCAGGGTCTACAAGCCCATAACTGTCTACAGGCAGGTAAGTCACATCAAAACCCTGAGTCTCCAGGTACTTACAGGGATAGAGCACGGCGTGATGTTCAATTGGCGTGGTAATGATGTGTTTTCCTTTTTTTCTCCTGGCAAAAGCCGTTCCCTTGATAGCCCAGTTATCGGACTCGGTTCCTCCTGAGGTGAAATATATCTCCTCAGGATTAGCTCCCAGAGCCTTTGCAAGCTGCTCACGGGCGGTTTCTACTGCCTCCTTACCTTCTCTCCCTATTGAATACAAAGAAGAAGGGTTTCCAAAATGTTCTTTCAAAAAAGGCAGCATAGCTTCAACAACTTCAGGTTTTGTAAAAGTGGTGGCTGCATGGTCCATATAGACAAAGCGCTTTTCTCCCATCAGAACCCCCTATGAAAATAGGAGTTTGCGTAATATGAATTTATTGCATATTCCGGTTTCTGGATTTTTTCATCACGATACTTTTAAAACAACTTCATTCCTTCCCACGAAGCCTCAGTTTTCAATAACGCGATTAAGAACAGGTCAAACCAGTAGTAGTTGTGAGTAAAATAACTGCAGTCAACGGACTGGTGAGCATTCCTGCTTTCACCAGACTTCTTCCACTTTTTGAATGATAGGTGAACTCATTTTCGCCAAAGCTAGGAAACATGAGATTATTTTATGAACCAAAAATTATATATATAAAAATTTTGTAGTCCAATTTCAATCAGGGAGGGAAAAACAACTTTGCTAAAACAATTCTCAATTATCCTGAGCATTTATTTCTTGGGCGAACTAATACAGAAAGCTTTAGGGCTGCCAATCCCGGGCAATGTCCTGGGAATGCTCATTCTTTTCTTTAGCCTGTATACAGGTGTAATTAAACTCAATATGATAGACAAAATAAGTGATTTTTTGCTAGGAAACATGGCTTTTTTCTTTCTTCCCGCAGGCGCTAGCCTTATAACCTGTTTTACTCTGCTTGAAGGAAAATTGACTGCTATTCTTGCAGTTTCCCTTATTTCTACCTTTATAATATTGGCTGTGACAGGGCTTACTGTAGAACTTGTTCAAAGGTTCTTAGGGAAAAAGTCGTCAAAGGAAGCCCACTGCATAGAAAATGAAGGTAATAAAAGTGGGTCTGGAACAAATACAAAAAGAGTACATGCCTACGAGAACAGAACAAAAGAGGTGAGCTGAAGTTGCAGACCGATTTTTTGAATGGGTTTGTCAATATGCCCATATTTGGGATCTTACTCTCTTTAATAGCTTTCCAGATAGGCACGCTATTGTATAAGAAGACCCAGCTTTCGATTCTTAACCCCCTACTTGTCGCTTCTGTACTTGTAATGGTTTTCCTCCTCTACTTTGGAATCAATTATGAGACTTACAATCTTGGAGGAGATTATATTTCTTTCTTCCTTGGGCCTGCAACTGTGGTTCTCGCAGTACCTCTTTATAAAAAGATCCGGCTATTGAAAAGTAATGCTCTTCCTATCCTTGTAGGGATAATTGCAGGCTGCGTAGCCGGAATTTCAAGTATTCTTGCCCTTTCCAGTCTTTTAGGACTTGATGGGGCCATAAGCAAATCTCTTGCTCCCAAATCCGTAACCACTCCCATCGGTATTGAAATTTCAAAACAGATAGGCGGCCTGCCTGCAATAACAGTAGCTGCAATCGTATTTACCGGAATTATAGGTGCTATTTTGGGTCCGTTTATCTGCCGCTGCTTCCGGATAAAAGATAAAGTTGCTGTCGGCGTCGCAATCGGCACCGCATCTCATGCGCTTGGAACAACAAGGGCAATAGAACTTGGAGAAACCGAAGGGGCAATGAGTGGACTTGCAATAGGGATTGCAGGCTTGATTACAGTTTTTCTAGTTCCCCTGCTGCTTTATGCCTTCGGACTTATAACTTAAATGGCGGATTTCAAACAGGCAAAATTCCGGTTTAGGATGCAAATATTAAGTAGAAATTTTGGTTTCGGGGCAAAATGTTACACTACAAATATTACACCTTAACCGATGTTTTTAATGGGCTTTTTCCGAGTAATCAGAAATTCGTGTACATTCTCATCTGCCACTGACCGTTCTGTATTTTTTTTCTTATAACCCCTTTTGCCATTTCCACATAGATCTTCCTTATCTGCGGTATGAGCATGGAGAGCCCTATTACATCGGATAGGAATCCAGGGGTTAAAAGGGCAAAGCTTCCAACTAACACAAAGAACCCATGTAGGAGTTCATTTCCGGGCATGTATCCCCTGCTTGTTGCATCCTGAATCTCGCGAAGCACGCGGAAACCCTGAGATTTTGCAAGGTAAGCGCCCAGACTTGCGGTTATCAGGATAATAAGTACGGTGTTTAAGGCTCCGATCATTCCCCCGATCTTGATGAGCAGATAAAGCTCAATAACTGGGATGATGAGGAAAATCAAGAAGATTTTTAAAAACATGCTGATCATTTTCAGAATTTTAGATCTCTATATCTTTATTAGTACTGATAAATACTTATTAACAGTTTAATACACGTTAGTAATAGTTAAAGTATGCTTTTAAATTTTGATCTGCCTTATTAAGATCGAATTTTCATAATTTCATTTTCTTGGAACTATATTTTCTTAATTCGGTAATTATTCTCCTCTGAAGCCGATTTATTCCGATTCCATCTCAATTTTTCTGCTGGAACTTTCTTTTCATTCCAAACTATAATTATTATACTTTTATAAATACCAATTTATTTTTTCATGCTTTCCCTGCCTTAACAAATCTATTCCTATCCTGCAAAGTTCGCTTTGTCAGGAAAATGCTGTTGCTTTAAGCAGGTAACTGTTTTATTTAGCGATAAAGAGGGATAGTCTGTTATATGATTGCTATAATATTATGCTCGTGATATAACGTACTATTGAATGAAATAATATTATACCAAGGATTGTGCGCAATACTAGCACACTAATATATTCTATAAAACGCAAAATATACTCCGGATGTTACACAGATAGTTTCACTTATCCCCTAAAAAAAGTATTTACTTTTCTGAGGTGCCGGATATATGGACTTTGATGCAATTGGTGACTTTGTATATAAAGTTATTGAAACTATAGGATCCGATCAAAAGAATCTGTGTTCTGCAGTTGATTTTGCCCTGGATCTTGCGGAAAAAAAATCATTTTCCCCCAACGACTTGCTTGTCCTTTCTAATGCTTGCAAGCAGCAGAAAATGGTTATGGAAGAGTATGTTTTCTCAAAAGCCTGTTTCGTATGCGCTTCCAGAAAGCTCCGTGAAGAAGCCTGCTTTGCGCTGGGCACTGCAGCGCATATTCTGGGCTTTTTCCTTGAAGCTGAGGCAAGATATCTGGAGGTTCTAAAAGAAAATCCAGAGAATGGAGATGTAAGGTGTACCTATGCCGAACTTCTTTTAGAGCTCGGAAGGACCAAGGAGGCTCAGGAGGAATATAGAACGATACTTGAAGCCTCTCCAGAACATGCAAAAGCGAATACAGGATACGCTTACCTCCTAACTGAGTACGGGTACGTAAGGGAAGCCGAAGAGTGCTATTCAAGGGCACTTACGGCAGATCCTGATTATGTTCCTGCCAGAGGCGGGTACGCAAACCTGCTCTATGAGCTGGGAAGGCTCAGGGACGCTGAAAAGGAATACAGGCTTGCAATAGAATTAGATCCTGAAGACCCAAGCCTCCACCACAACTTAGGAGTTTTGCTTTCTTTCCTGGGGCGTTGCTCAGAAGCCGAAGTTGAGTATAGAAAAGCTCTTTCTCTTAATCCGAGACACAGGCGGACTCTTTTTAACTACGGAAATCTCCTTGCAAGAGAAGGCAGGGTTTCAGAAGCCGAAGTGCACTACATGGAAGCTCTTGCCCTTGATCAGAACGATGCAAAAGTCCATTCCAATTATGCAAATCTTCTTGCTCGCTTTGGAAGGAGGTATGAAGCTGAAATGGAATACAAGAAAGCGCTCAGTTTGGACCCCGAGAGTGCCGAAGGACATTATAGTTACGGAAACCTTCTTTCGGAGATCGGGCGCTTTTCCGAAGCTCAGGACCAGTATGAGAAGGCTCTTGTCCTGAATCCCTATTACCCCCCCATTCACTACAGTTACGGCCTTCTTATGAGAAAGATGGGGCTCTTTAACGAAGCCAAAAAGGAATATACGAAGGCCATGCAGCTCGATCCGGATATAGGAAGCAAAATGACCGAAACCTGGATTATTCTGGACTAAAAGAAAAGTCCGGAACTTTATCTAATCTTTCCCTAACTTGTTTTCTAATCAAAATAACATCCAACCCGGCATTTTCTTTTTTACTTTTGATTAATCCTCTATATAATTCCTCTCTATATAGGTCGGCATGTTCGCAATATACTACAGTAGAGTTCTTAGGAGAAGTAATGGTTCAACAGGAGTAAATTTTTTCTTATTCTTGCTGGCTCCCGAAAACGAACAGTTGAATCTCTTCTTTTTCAAATAATGCAAAAGCCGCCGCATTCCCGAGTCCTACATAATCGGGACAGGAAAAAAGGGAGAGCAGTTTTCCATCAAACCACCACCTGTATCCATTTTCAAGGGCTGTATGGCCTCTTATAATTCTTTTCAGGTTATTTGTCTGTAAAAAGTCGTCTACAATGTCTGGCCCGAACTCTTTTACAGTCGAACCTCTGGTTGAAGCTGTGAGTCCTGGATGTTTCGAAGGATCATTCCAGAGATAGGGAAAAGCAAGGGCTTCTTCCTTTCTTATGCCCTCAATGCTGCCGGTTCCGTTAATCCCGCCATGTACGCAGAATGTATGCCCCGAAAGTACGGCTGCTATCGGCATTTTATCATATGTCCGGCTGACCCTCATGAGAAATTCCTGATCCCAGCTTATTTCCTCAAAAAAACCGTAGTAAAGGTTCATATCCACAGTTTCGTGATTTCCCCTGAGCAGGAATATATGTTCTGGATCTTCGAGCTTCAACCGGAAAAGCCTTATTAGGACTTCGGTACCCTGCGGCCCTCTATCCACATAATCCCCAAGAAAAAGAATGTTCTTACAATTCATTTCTTGCCTTTTTTCAATTACGAATTCAAGAGCCTGAAGGTCCCCGTGAATATCCCCGATAACCATTATCGGCTCGGCGTCAATTCGAAGCACGGCAGGTTCCGCCTCCAAAACGCGTTCTATTCTAGGGAGAAGAAGAAGCAGTTCTTCTTTTGCGACAATTTTCCTGGAGACCTTTCCTGATACCACGGGCTCACCTCTGTTCAAGGTCCTCTTAGGAAGCCAATCTCAAATTATCTATATGGCTTTTATAGGGAAACTAATCCGAAAATATTCTTTGTATACAGGGAATTTTTATACGATAAACGTTTCCAGACCTCAAAGAGAAATCCTTCCAGCAACCGTGTATGCCGTCAGAGTCTTTATTTTTGTTCGTGAAGGCAGGCTTAATAGTATCAAAATCTAAAATCAAGTATGATAAACTTAATAGTTTAAGCAATTAGATGTTCAGGCAACTAAAAGTTCAGGCAATGAAAAGTTTAGGCAACTAAAAATTCAAGCAATAAAAGGTTCAGACAACTAAAATCTCAAACAGTAAAAATTCAGACAGCTAAAAGTCCAGACAATTAAAAATCCATAAATTACAGCTATTTATAAAAATTTTTATCCAGCATATAGACAGGAGGCAAATATATGGAACTTGATATCAACGAGCAGGATCCTGAAGAGATGGATCTTACAGATGTTGTGCTTGAATACGATGATATTGTCTCTGCAATCTCAGTTCTGGAAAAGCGCAGAGAGGAATTGAGAACTCATATCCTCAGTACCCTGACGGAAAAAGAGATCGATGTGTTGAGAGTCGGGGATGTGGAAATCAGGCGGCACAAGGTTGAATGGAAACTCTGGCGTATCAACAGGTTAAAACCCTATCTTATGAAGAAAGATCTCTGGGATATAGTCGAGTCAGTTGACAGGAAGAATCTCAGCAAACTGATTGAAAGAGGAATACTGACTGAAGAAGAACTTCAGGGTACATATGATGTAGAAACGCGGTACAGTTTACATGTAAAAAGAGCCTGAATAAACGACATCGTAATATTTGAATGAATTAGAAAATCCATCATGTAAAAACTCCTGGAAGAGTAATCTTTTTCATTCTCTCTTTTCGGTTTCTCAATTTTCTGAATTTCGAGTATTGATTACTTTTTCAATGTTTTATAAAATCTTATTTTTAAAGCCCGTCTTCCTCCTTTTATTTATACAGTGAGACAGCCAACTATTTATATCCAGCCGAATAAAATCTCTTTATAGGTGAATTTCAGGAGGTTTTTAGACATGGAGATTGATGCTATAGACAAGCTAGTTTTTCATGTAATCGAACAGGTTGCAGCTGATAACTGTGACTTCGATAAGGTCATTGAGTTTGTCGTTTCCTTCTCAGATGAGCATTCGCTTTCCCAGGAAATCCTGCTGAAACTTTCTTCTATTTTTGACAAATATTCGATGCACAGGGAGAAATATGTCATTTCCAGAGCCTGTGCTTCATTATTCTCAGGAAAAGCTCGGGAAGATGCCCTTATGGATGCAGGAAAAACAGCTTTTCTACTGGGACTTGATAAACTTGCTGTACGGGAATTCAAAGAAGTAATCGAGCAGAATCCCCAAAGTGTTGAAGCGCTTTGTGGGTATGGAACAGTTCTGGTGAGGGAAGGAAAAAATAATGCTGCACGGGTTCAATACGAAAAAGCCCTGGAATTCAATCCTTCCCACGTAGATACGCTTTACAATTACGGTTGCCTGCTTTTAAGGCTCAAAAAACTTGATGAGGCCGAAGAAGTATATAGCCGAGCTTTGATTCTTGATCGGAAGAGCGTGAGCGCCCACTGCGGGTATGGAATTCTACTTTCCAAACGCGGGCAAAAGACCGAAGCAAGTTACCACTATACTCGAGCTCTTGAACTTGATCCGGACCATGTGGAGTCCAATTTTCGCTATGCTCGCTTCCTTGAAGAAAAGGGAGAACCCCTTGATGCTGAGAAGCATTACATAGTAGCCCTCAAAGCCGATCTTGATGATCCACGCCCTCACCTTTTCTATGCCAGGTTGCTTGCAGAACATGGGTTTATTCACGGGGCAAGGGTTCACTTCAGGTGTGCTCTTAAACTGAACCCTGAGGATGTTGAAGCTCATTGTGAGTATGCCAGGTTGCTCGCCAGGTTTGGACATAGGCACGAAGCTGAAGTCCAGTATAAAAAAGCCCTTGAGCTTGACCCCGGGCATTTTGGAACCCTGAAAGGGTACGCGGATTTGCTAAAAGAAAAAGGGCAGTATGTAGCCGCCGAAGAAATTTACAGGCAGGCCGAGTTCTTTAAACGGAATGCCTGATAACCGATTAATATAGCCTGATCGGTTCAATTCCCATTTTTTCCATCAGGCAGGCAGGGATATCGAGTACCTCATGGGCAGAATCTATAACAATTCCATCGGAAGTTGCCAAAAATATCTTCTTTTCCGAATTTCCTCCTTCCGTTTTCAGCTCAAAATCCGCGATTTTTGAAGTTCTTGCCTCGCCTGAAATTCCGTATTCTTTCATTTTATGGCGGATGAAACCTGCAAGCTCCCCGCTCCGGCTGATCTGGGCGTCAAGGAGAAAAACGACTGATTTTGGACCAGTTTCGGAAAGAAACTTGAGGACTACATTGAGGGCTTCCTCGATATCTTCGGCCTGTTTTGCTTTGCTGAAATGATAGCGAGTATCTCTTATATATCCGTCATCACAGAGCCACATAGGTTCTTTTTTTAGCAGGCTATCCACACTAAGCAGGACATTGTACCCATCAAGGAGAATATCCCTATCTTTTATGCCTGTGCAGGCCGCTTTTTTATTTATCCTGGAAACTATCCTATCCGGGGGCATAATCACCCTTGTTAGAATGTGCCGTTCTTCCAGGCTGAGCTGGAAGTGGTCAGCCACGAAGCGGATGGTCGCAAACTTCGGATAGCCCCATCGGAGTATGCTCCGTATATCCCGCGCAGGTTTGAGTAATTTTTCTTTGAACAATTCCTCTTTCAGACAGGGACCGGAAAAACCGGCTGAACTTACATGCGTATCTCTCATCAATGGTTTTCTCCTTTTGGGAAGGGAGTTCTTTAAATGAGTGAAGATATATGTTATATATACATATTTGCGGAAATAAAAATGATAATGTGATCTCAGGCCGTCGGTTTGCCTCTTTGGTTTTTATTTCGGTTCTGTTCAATTTTATCTTGGTGTTCAGCTGTGGGCCAGCTCAGGGTTCCGGCTGGAGGGTTTATTATGGAAATACTATGGCTGACTCAGGAAGAAGTAACAAGTGTTATAGATATGAGTTCTGATATGCAGGTTGTAGAAAGGGCTTTCAGGCAGCATGGGCTTGGCAGGGTCCAGATGCCTCCCAAATCCTACCTTTACTATACGGCGTATAACGGGGACTTGCGGACAATGCCTGCATATCTTGAAGAGGAGGATATTACTGGCGTGAAAATTGTAAATGTCCATCCTGGAAACCCGGATCGTGGGCTTCCTACGGTAATGGCGCTTATTGTCCTTATTTCTCCGGAAACAGGCGCTCCTGTAGCAATTATGGATGGAACCTACCTTACTGATGTCCGGACCGGAGCTGCAGGAGGGATTGCCGCAAAATACCTTGCAAGAAAGGATTCAAAAGTTATAGGCCTTGTTGGGGCAGGAAACCAGGCAAAGACCCAGCTCGAAGCTCTCTGCGAAGTTTTTGAACCCGAACTTGTAAGGGTCACTTCCAGGACAAAGGAGAGCTCTGAACAATTTATCCGCAAAATGGAAGATATTACCCCCTGTGAAATCCGTTACGAAGAAAACATTGAGAAAGTCTGCGACTGCGATATCCTTGTTACTACCACTCCTTCCAGAAAACCTATCGTAAAGGCCCAGTGGATCAAGGAAGGTACTCACATAAATGCAATAGGGGCTGATGCAGTAGGAAAAGAAGAACTTGATCCCGAACTTTTAATCCGGTCCAAGATAATTGTGGACGATGTTGTTCAGGCCCTTCATTCCGGAGAGGTAAACGTTCCTCTCTCAAAACACTACATTTCGGAAAACGATATTCATGCCGAGCTCGGGGAAGTAATTGTCGGCCTGAAACCCGGCAGGACAAGTGATGAAGAAATTACGATCTTCGATTCAACAGGCCTTGCTATTCAGGATGTCGCAAGCGCGCACTTGGTTTATGAGAGGGCTGTCAGTAAAGGGCTTGGCAGGCAAGTCACTATGTTCTGAAACCCGAATTCCGTTTCGGGATCACAGAAAATCGGAGATTTTCTGGGAGTTGCAATGTAATCGCAACAGCACGAAGTCTTTTTCGCTCGCTTTGCTCACTCAAGAGGGCTGAATTATAATGAAGATACTGAGCTGAGCCAAGAGAGCTGATTTATGGTTTAGAGACGTCGATTTTTAACTGATCAGGAGGGTTAATTTACCCGAGCTTACTTTCTGGTAACGCGGCGGGAATGGTCACAACCCTTTTGAAAAAAGGCTTGACCGAAAACCCGAGAAATATTTGAGGATCTTATCCCCAAAACCCTATCGGCGTGATCAACCGGCGCAACGGTTGCGGATCAACGGTTGCGCCAAAGAGGCAATTTTAGGTAAAACATTGCTTTCCGCCGGCAAGCGGATTAAGTTTTAGAGTTAAGGCTGTTCGAGTCTCTGATGTCTCTGGTCGCTACAGAGATTGTAGCGGGTTAAAGCCAGAGCTGGCGCCGGTCAGAAGTGGTGAACATAGGAAAGACGGATCTATTTTTTCCCGCACTTTACTTCCTTTTTCGTGGTTATATAACCCTAATGGGAAATTCCTTACACGATGGTCTGTAGCATAGTCAGTTAGAATAATTGAAAGCTAAAAAAGAAAACAAATAGGTCACAGGTATTCTTTCTTGTTTAGAGGTGAGGGAAGTTTAACATAAATCTTTAAATTCGAAACTATAATAGAACAAATTCACAATACATAAATAACTAGCAGTAAACCATTTATTATTGAGTGGTTTCTGGAGGCCGTTTATCCCCTCCGCGAATACTGTATTTTATCCCCAAATATTCCAAGTTTTTAGTTCCGACTATTCTCAATGCTCTCCTGAAAACCGCTCAATACCTTTTTTTGCGCTCAATATTTTTTTACGCCAAGTGCCTTTTCTAAAAAGTTTAATCAGGTGCTCTGCCTGGCAGCACCTGAATATTCTGGTACCTGCAGTTTTCAGATACCTGTTTTCAGATTCCTATTATTTCGTAGACTTTTCCCATATCAAGGTTCTGCTCAACTACATTTGCAAGTTCTTCGTAGGCATCGCTTTCGGTCATGGCATTTTCAGGCGTGTAAGTAAGTCCTTTTTTCTCGTAGAGGTATCGCATGAGGGCATCTCTTATGTTTTTATTATCAAAGAGCCCATGGAGGTAAGTACCAATTACTAGGCCAGCCTCATCGATTGCACCGTCATTCCCGAAGATGTTACGGTAAGAGTCGGTTATGCCCATATGGATTTCATATCCTTTTATTTCCTCTCCGTCTATTGGAGCCAATATGGGGCCATAAGCATTCACTTTTTTAGTGACCTGGATTGTTCTCTTTTTATATTCTCCAAACTTTGTCCCTATATCCAGAAGCCCCAGGCCTTCGAATTCGGCTTCGACTCCATTTTCAACTCCGGAATCATAAATTGTCTTCCCGAGCATCTGGTAACCGCCACAGATCCCGAAAATAGGGACTTTTCCCTTGAAGGCCTGGATTTTCCCGGCCATGCCACTTGCCTTAAGGTCGAGCAGGTCGTTAACCGTATTTTTTGTGCCTGGGATCATAATCGCATCCGGATTTCCAAGATCTTCGTCAAGCTCTACGTAGCGGATTTTAGCAGATTCTTCCAGGGGTTCGAAGTCCGTAAAGTTTGAGATCCTTGGCAGGCGAATAACTGCGATCTCAATTTCTTTTTCGTTTCTTTCGGCTTCTTTATCCTCAAGTGAGACCGAGTCCTCCGAGGGAATATTAAGTTTGAAATAAGGAAGGACTCCAAGTACTGGAATGCCGGTTTTTTCTTCAAGCTGCTTCAGGCCTGGCTTCAGGATTTCCAGATCGCCTCTGAATTTGTTTATAATAAATCCTTTTACATTTTTCCGTACATCTTCTGGAAGAAGTGCAACTGTACCGTAGAGACTTGCAAAAACGCCTCCTCTCTCGATGTCTCCAACAAGGATTATGGGAGCCTGTGTAAGTCTTGCAGTGCCGATATTTACAATATCCCTTTCGTAGAGGTTAATTTCGGCAGCTCCTCCAGCTCCTTCCATAACAATAACATCGTGTTTCTTGCAAAGCCTTTCGAGAGCTCCTTCAAGGACTTCATTCATTTCTGCAATGGACTCGTAGTACTGACCTGCGCTCCTGTCAGCGTAAGGTTCTCCCAGCAGGATTATCTGGGAAACACAGTCTCCTTTGGGTTTTAGAAGGACAGGATTCATATCGGCAGTGGGCTCGGTGCCTGCGGCTTTTGCCTGGATTGCCTGGGCAATTCCAATTTCCTTTCCATCCTTTGTTATCCAGGAATTCAGGCTCATGTTTTGAGCCTTGAAGGGGGCAACCCTGTATTCCCTCGACAGGATTCTGCATATGGCAGTCACGACTGAACTTTTCCCAACATGGGAGGCAGTTCCCAGGATCAAGACGCTTTTCTTTTCCATTTTTACCACACCTTCTGCTCGAACACTTATTTTTTAAAACTTACTTTTATAATTCGCATAAATTGGTTGTTATTTTTCTCCTGAGAATGAAAATCAAGTAAACTTGTTTATCTTTAATATTTCTTCTTTTATACTTCAGCTAAAGAATAAATACTTTCGGATTCACTGCAGGTTTTGTTTATCTACTTTAAAAAACTGACCGGATTTCAGGCTTGTACCTTTTTAGCTAAACCTGGAAAAAAATGCCTTTCTCCAGTTAATTTTTCTTTTAAATAAATTAAAGTAATCTTTTTGGTAATCGAACCGGGGAAAAATACAATTAAATCCCCAATTTTTTATTTCTTTTATTATTTCAGCCATTACAGCATTTGCAGCAGATTGCTTTCCTGTCTGAGAAGCGAATATGGGTCGCATAGTCGAACTTGAGCATTTTAAAAGGGATCGAAAAGTTACCGTTAAAATAGAAAAGACCCGCTATAAGGCAAGAAGATGGACCGAAACCACCCCTGAAGTCCTTAGAACGATTGCCATCGAAAGCACTTCCAACAACGTAATCCTTGTTTTATCTGACTACTTTAAACAGTTAGTTTCACAGTTAATTTATCTAAAACTAGATACTATTTAAAGACAATAATGAAGTACAGATAGGTTTTTTCTTTTCCATGTTTTCCATTTTTAAATATTCCTTCAAAATTACTTATTCCAGTAAAAAATTGGTAACGCTGTTAAAATTATCTTTCTCATTAAACATTTCAACGTCAACCAATATCTCACCGAGTTTAAAATTTAATTCCCGTTAATTATATATCGTTTTTAGGTAATGTCTACATACTGAAGCATAGCGAACAAAAACCTTGTGCAGGAATTCTCATCAACTGATCACTTTATGAGAATTCTGTTTTCCTATTTTTTTGCTTTGTATAAATTCTGGTAATCTCTTTGTATAAATTCAGGTAATCTTTTTCTATCTTCGGCACGAGATCTTTATGATCTTTATGATCTTTTTTATATACTGATTTTCTCAATAATTTATTTCTATATAAAATATTTTGTAATTTATTTGTTCTCTGGTAATCTTGCGGTTGCATTTTAGTTACTTTTTAATTTATGGTGCTCCAATTATATTCAGTTGATATTATATATTAGAACTACATAATTGATATATTATGGGGAAACGAGGAGCAAAAC
>NZ_DAVG01000124.1:0-2647 GCF_002505485.1 Methanosarcina sp. UBA5
TTTTGGCACTGAGTCTCGTCATTACCTTTCCAATATAAAGTTCATTATAAATGCCAGAAACGATTCCGTGATGATCAAGAGAACGTGTTGTAACAAGCATAATTAAATCCGGATACATTCGTCATCGGTTAAGATACGATCTGTTAGAAACGTGTTACTATTATTATGTTTTTTAAAACCTGTAAAGTAAATCAAGATGCGTAAATAATTGCAGTAGCCATGTTATGGTTAACTGATTCCTTAACCAAAGACACATGAATCTGGATAAAGATAAGATATTTTTAATATTAATATATTAATGGAAAAATAGATAAATATATCAGGCACCTGCGGAAGGTCAGATTCAGCTCTCTTGAGCGAACAAAGTGAGCGAAAAGGGCACAGTCCTCCCGAGACTGGACTCGGGCGTTAAAACATTTTCTCGAAATACAGGTACCCTGTCTCTTCTTTCTGGAAAGTAAAGCCGTGCTTGAGGTACATATCTATCGCTTTCGTGAGAGTTGAGTCGGTTTTAAGGACCGCGCCGGAGCAGTTTTTCTCAGCAAAATCAAGAGCAGTTCTGAAGAGCTGTTTTCCGTTTCCTTTGTTCCTGAAGGCTTTTTTAAGATAAATACGCCGGATTTCGCACAGATTTCCGGCAAGTTTTCGGACACCTGCCGTGCCTACGACTTTGCCGTCAATGATTCCCACAAAAAAAGCGCCTCCGCATCCAAAGTAATAACCGTTTATATCATTGAGGTCGGCATCTTTTAGCCTGTCAGGTTCAAAGCCGTGCTCCTTCAACACTCCAAGCACAACGTCACGGACTTCTTCCTTTCTGGAATCGTCATATCTCTGGATTATCATTTAACTCACTCCGCAAACCGGAAAGTTTATTTCCTGTTCACCTATCGGTTTTCAGGCTCTTTCTTAAGGGTTCGGGGTTGAAACAACTCTGGGAATTGAGATATTTTTCCGAATTTTTGAGGAAGTCCAGAGAAAGAGTATAAAAAATCTCCGTACCGGTAATCAGGATATTCTCATCAATATCGAAAGTGCATGAGTGATTGATTTCCAGGATCCTTTTTTCCGGGTTTAGGTTACCCAGCGAAATGAAAATCCCAGGAACTTTCTGCAGATAACTTGCAAAATCCTCGGCGGCAAAGGTTTTTTCGATTTCGGGGTAAACTGTAAGTTCCGGGAAACTCTCCTGCAGCTTTGAATTTACAGCTTCTGTGAACATAGGGTCATTCACAAGGACAGGATAGCCGTGAAGTATATCAAGCTCGTAGTTCGGAAAGCCTGAAAATTCCTCTCCTGGCTTTGCGTATCTATTTACTACCTCTTCCAGGCATTCCTTTATTGTTCTGTCAATGATATCTGTAGTCTCCCGGTCAAAGGTTCGGTAACTTCCGAGAATCTCTACAGTATCAGGAATTCTATTGAACTGGGCTCCTCCTCGAATCCTCCCAACGCCAATGATATACTTATCCGGTTCAAGCTGCTTTTCCAGAGCAGGATAAAGCTTACTCATAAAATCCGTTGCTATTCGGACGGGGTCAATGCAGCTTTCAGGCCTTGAAATATGGCCTCCTTTTCCTTTGAGGATGATTTCAAACCTGTTAGTGCTTGCCATGAAAGGTCCGGGACGGAAGCTCACGCTTCCAGACTCATGATTTGTGAAAATGTGCATGCCAATAATCGCATCCACGCCCTCAAGTCCCCCTTCGGCAATTACCCTCTCCGAACCTCCTGGCGGAATTTCCTCGGCAGGCTGGAAGATAAGACGAACTTCCCCTGGAAAATTCCTATTCTCCTGAAAAAGCCGTGCAGCCCCAAAAAGCATTGCCATGTGCCCGTCGTGTCCGCAGGCATGCATTACTCCATCGTTTCTAGAGATATAGTCGCTATTTCTTTCAGTCAATTCTTCCTGTACCTGCAATCCATCCGTATCGGATCGAAGGGCAATACAGTGACCAGGTAACTTCCCTCGGATGCTTGCAAGTACGCCGGTGTCTGCAATTTTTCTGGCTTCTACTCCTAGATCTCCAAGGATTTTCAGGATTTTCTTCTGGGTCTCATATTCTTCAAAACTGAGTTCGGGGTATCTGTGAAATTCGCGCCTGAGCTGTATAATCCAGGGTTCAAGCGCTTTTGCACTCGGATTCTCTCTCAAAAGCATTCCCTCGGATGTTCTGCATTTGCAGTCTATTCCGTTTAATAGGCCGTAGTTATTATATTGTCTGTAATACCTATATTGTCTGTAATACCTGCTATCCGTAATATCCACTGATTTTAATGGTCCTGTAGTAACATTTACCGTGTCTAGCAGTTACTCTCTCTAATAATATATTTTATCTTAGTATACTAAGTATATTTTATTTTAATATGCTCTATTTTAATATACTTTGTTTGTGTTTTATTTTACCTTTCAGTATATTTCCCTTCAGTATTTGTAACTCCAGGTATATTATCCGTTTTAGTACGGCATTTGCTCCAGAACTAAACCTGATAATTATATACATGAGTGGTACAATACATTTCCTGATATATTATATAAAGCCCGGCCGTTAAGGTTCTTTAAATCCAAATACTCTGAATTACTCCTATAATTTCCAGGGATGATGGTATAAATGCTAAAAACACGCCTGAGGGATTTTCTTGTCAC
>NZ_DAVG01000124.1:2800-4360 GCF_002505485.1 Methanosarcina sp. UBA5
ATTCCCAAGCTTGTAAATTCTGACAGCCGCGTAAGGGCAATCGTAAAGGCTCTTGACCTGGCAGGTATTCCCAGGACAAGCATGGGAGTTACAGGTTCGATGCTCGCAGGCCTCCAGAACGAGAGCTCGGACATTGACTTTGTTGTGTACGGCCCTGTATGGTTCAGGGCAAGGGATGCAATAACCGCTGTAAAACAGCAGGAAGGGCCCATTAAAGAAATCAATGAGGAAATGTGGAAGAGAATCTACACTAAGAGAGCTCCAGAGATTTCATTTGATGAATTCATGCTCCACGAATCCAGGAAAGGCAACAGGGGCATGGTCGAGGGCACTTATTTTGACCTCCTTTTCGTAAGGGAATGGGACCAGATTAAAGAGCCTCTTCTACGCGGGAAGGATACAGTCAAAATGAAAATCGAAGCCAAAGTTACAAATGCTGATTTTGCTTTTGACAGCCCTGCGTATTACAAAGTCGAACACGATGAGATCGACCACGTGCTCTCATATACCCACACCTATGCAGGCCAAGCGCTTCCCGGGGAGCTTATAGAAGCTCGCGGCATCGTTGAAGAAGTCGGAGACATCAAGCGGCTTGTCGTGGGCACTTCGAGGGAGCCAAAAGGAGAGTGGATAAGGTCTCTTACCTGGCTTGAAAAGTGTGGATATCTCTAAAGCAGTGCAGATATCGCTAAAAAAACAAAACGTAAGCTTAAGGAATATAAGTTACTCAATGAACGTAAATTTCTATTTCAGGCATCCAGGCTAAGATAAAAGGTTGAAAGGGAAATAGAAAGGGAAATAAAATCTGTAGAAGAAGACTTTTACCAAAAAAGCCTCTCTATCTCAGCTTTTGTTCTAACTTTTGTTTCTATCCCCGGATTATTTCTTTCTGTTTAATAAGCCACACAAAACCAGTAATTCAACCACTAAAAAGTCTGATTCAATCCCTGGAGAGCGCTTCGCCTCTTCTTTTCTAATATCTGAAGCAGGAATTCCCTGTTTATTCTCTTCAGACGTTTTCTCCTCTTTCAAGGTCTGGTTTTTTCCTGTTTCGGACGAAGAAATTGCAACCAACTTAGTTTTCTTTTCGTTGCCTGAGATTGCAAAGGAAGAGAAGCCAGACGTTTCTGCGGTAAAGTAAAAATAAACTCCATCTTCTCCACTGGGAGTTGTGGGCAATGGATTCCATGCTCCTTCACTGTAGCGGTACAGGATAATGGCATCTTTGCGGACTCCCTGTTCAGTAATCCAGGCCCTGCTCACCCTGAAGTTTATTCGAGCATTTTCAAAATTATCAAGGCTTGAAAAACCACTATTCCCAATCCAGAGATTTACATTCCTGTAGACTGTTCCGGGTGCAGGCTCCTTAACAATTGAAGATATGTTTTTCAGTATCTCTACAATAGCGGTTATTTTTCCGAAACTCTTTTTCGGATTGAACTCCACACTGACTATTTCATTTGCCTCGTCTTTAAAAGTAAAACATGTATGAATGCCTTTGAAAACCTGCTCATTTGAAATTTCCTTCAGTTCGACATTCCTGGTTGATTCCGGAGAGCC
>NZ_DAVG01000124.1:4393-4829 GCF_002505485.1 Methanosarcina sp. UBA5
CTCAGTCACGGTTATATATCCTGCTTTTGTTCGGGTACTATTTCCATACGTATTGTTAGTTGCCTTTAGTATAACAGTGTAGATTCCAAAATTCTCATACGTATAAACCGGATTTCTTTCGTTTGAGTCAATGTTCCCGTTTCCATCAAAGTCCCACTCCCAGGAATCAGGATTGGAGGTGGATAAATCCGTGAACTGGACAATCAGGGGTGCGGAACCCTGGAGAGGAGTTGCGGAAAAGTTTGCTTCCGGCGGCTGAGAAGTAACTATTACTTTTGAAAATCCTTCCACAGAGGTAGCAGGAACAGAATAAGCAGAAATCCTGCCCGAAAGTGTAAAGTTACCAGACTCAGAATTCGAAGGCACCGTCACATTATACACAATTGTCTTTTCTTCCCCTGCTGAAAGATTCTCAACCCAGATCCATTCTAGAGTG
>NZ_DAVG01000124.1:4860-11963 GCF_002505485.1 Methanosarcina sp. UBA5
TCAACATCTTGATCTGTACTTATATGTACGGTTACCGCAAAACTTTCGCCTGGATTAACCGTTCCGGCAGAAATCTCCCTGCTCGCTTCTATCCCTGCGGCTGAGACAGGGAGAACTACTGTCCAGGCAAACAGAATAATCAGAGCGAAGCCTGAAATAAAGCCTGATAGTTTAATCCGGCTTTTATTCCCGAAGGCTTTGATGAGATTCATAAGAAAGGATCCTTAATTCTTTTCCAGATTTTTTTGGGTACCTGACTCTGCCATCCGATTCTTTTATGAGCTTGTTTTTCCCGATTTTTCGTCTAGCTCATTTTCTATCATTTGCATCTTTTACAGGCTTTTTAGTATTAATTGAGCACATACTTTAGAATATTATTAATTATGTATTTGTGTATAAGTTGTGTATATTATTTATAACTGTCTTCTATACTGTCATTTTAAAAATCAAACAGAATTAATACAGCCTGTAACTTTAAAAAAGGATAAATAGGATACAGGTCATGATAAAAGCTATTTAAAATCCTGAAGCCATGTTTAAAGCCTCAAAAAAAGCTATATTGAAAACCGGATAAAGAACTTTAGATATAAATGCAGCTAAAACTAAATATAAATAAGAAAGTTACCTTTTATCTTTTATGAAAATAATGAAAAGTTACATCTGGCTTATTCTGGTATCAGGCTTGATTTTAACCACATCTGCAGCTTTCTTCTATCCTGATTTTACCTTTCATCACAATTTTAAGGAAAATACAGCTCAAGCAGCTCAAGCAGATAAGTCTGAGACTGCAGTTAACGGAATAGAATCCAGTTCGAGCATAATTACCAGAGTACAGGCTTCAGACCCCTTGAAGATCCTTACAGCAGGTGCCCAGGCAATTGATTCAGGTACTGAAGTTACTGTTTATAATAATGACCTTGCCCTTGTAAAGGAAAAAAGGGAACTCAATCTTGACTCCGGAGTGAATAAGGTAGAATATACGGATGTTGCTGCCCTTATTGATCCAACCTCAGTAATGTTTGAGGATACAAAAAATAATGGCACTGTCGTACTGGAGCAGAATTATGAATACGATCTCGTGAGCAGCAAAGAGCTTCTGGAGAAGTTCCTGGACAAGGAAATTACTGTAACCGAAACAGAAGGAGGTACATACACAGGGGTTCTCATGAGTTATAATGATGACAAAGGGCTGGTGCTCGAGTTAAGCGACGGGAAAATTGTAACTCTTTCCGAAATCTCGAAAGTGGAGTTTCCTGATTCTGCCGGTCTGCTTACAAAACCTACCCTTATCTGGCAGGTCTACTCGCCTGCCGCAGGCAAGCGGGATGTTCTCACTTCTTATCTTACAAACGGAATGAGCTGGAAAGCAAACTATATCGTAAAGACCAGTGCGGATGATAAGAAGGCCGATATCCAGGGTTGGGTTACTGTTAATAATAAAGCAGGAGCAACCTACGAGAACGCAAAACTGAAGCTGGTTGCAGGGGAAGTCCACCGCGTAGCGGTACCAAAGGAAACGCCTGCGAGAGAAGCAGTTGCAGAAGGAGGAGTTACATATGACGCAGCCGAGGAAAGTTTTGTTGAGGAATCCCTCTTTGAGTATCACCTCTATACCCTTCAAAGGCCGGCTACCCTCAAGAATAATCAGATAAAACAACTTTCCCTGCTCTCTGTTAATTCCGTGCCTGTAGAAAAAGAACTCGTTTTTGATGTCTCAAAAAGCAGTGATGTGCAGGTTGCCCTGAGCTTCAACAATTCAAAGGAAAAAGGCCTTGGAATGCCTCTTCCTGCCGGGGTTCTAAGAGTATACAAAACAGACTCAGAAGGACAGCTTCAGTTCCTCGGGGAAAACAGTATAAAACACATCCCTAAAGATGAAGAGATAAAGGTTGTTGTCGGAAACGCTTTTGATGTAACAGGAAAAAGAACCCAGACAAATTACAATAAAATCAGCTCGACTGTCTGGAGAGAAAGTTACGAAACCGAAATCAAAAACCACAAATCTGAGCCCCAGAAAGTAAAAATTGTGGAACACTTCTACGGCGAATGGGAAATCACAAACACTTCTGACCCATACGAGAAGAAAGATGCCTATACCGCTGAATGGGAGATAACCGTACCCGCAGATGGCTCAAAGAAAGTTTCCTACACTGTAGAACGCAGTTACTAATCCAAATACCGCAGTAAACTGCCAAATTCAGATGTTACAATGCCGAAGCTCGTCGAAAATCTAATCCATAACTTAAGGCTACGGAAAAACGGAAAAACGGAAAAACAGAAGTATCTATCCCATAAACCAGCCCCTGAGCTAGTTGAAAGACAATTTACTTACCCATAATTAAGTCATATCGGCTTAGCTAAGTATCTTTATTATAATTCAGCCCTCTTGAGCGAACGAAGTGAGCGAAAAGGGCACCGTCCTCCCGAGACGGAACTCGGGTGACGGAACTCGGGTGACGGAACTCGGGAGGCAAAAAATATTATTACTATCCACGCAATTAACCTCTCAGATGATTATAGGTGTATTGGGACCCGAAGGCTCGTACTCAGAAAAGGCTGCACAAATCTGGACTCTGAGACATAGGCTAAATAGTGTGGAAATTCAGTACTTTGCAGATATAGAGGATGCATTTCTGGCTGTGGTACAGGGAAAATCCGATCTCTCGATAGTTCCGATAGAAAACTCTATAGAAGGTTCGGTAGGTGTTACTCTTGATTTACTTCATGAAAATGGGGTTGAGATAATCGGAGAGATCGTTGTGAAAATAGAGCACTGCCTGCTCTCGAAAGGCGGGCCTGAGAAGGTAAAGGTCATATTATCACATCCTCAGGGGCTTGCCCAGTGCAGGCATTTTCTGAAAAAATATTTCCCTGAGGCTGAACTCAGGAGCACGGGCAGCACCTCCCACGCAGCAAGGCTTGCAGGAGAGTTTGAAGAAATGGCAGCAATAGCTTCTCCTGAAGCTGCAGAGTGTTACAGGCTGAAGGTTCTCCTTCCAAATATACAAGACAGGAAAGAAAACTACACCCGCTTCATTGCTTTGCGAGCCGTAGAAAAAAGCCCTGCGGAGCAGGCTTTATGTGCCGAAGATAAAGAAAATAAAACCGATAATAAATCGGATAACAAACCGGAGAAATCAGGTAAAGTAGAATCGCAATCCTATTCTAGACAGGAACCAGGGCATAATTTTCGGTCTCAAAAAGAAATTGAATTCCGGCCTGAAATCGAAATCAAGCCTGAGAATTCAAGCCATTCAGTCTTCAAGACCTCCATTATAGTATATCTGGAAAAAGACAGGCCAGGAGCATTATACGAAATTCTCGGGGCTTTTGCAAAGAATAAGATTAACCTGACCAGAATCGAGTCCAGACCTTCTAAAAAAGAACTTGGGGATTATTACTTTTATATCGATTTTGAAGGACATATAAGTGATGTACTTATAAAAGAGACCTTAAAAGACATAAAAAGTAAAACCGATACTCTAAAAATACTGGGTTCTTATCCCGCCTTTAAAACACAGTAATTATCTTTCTTTAAAACGCTTCAGTGATCTATCTTTAAGAACGCAATCACCAGTCTTTAAGGGATCGTATTTATCCCTCTAAAAAACTGTAATCATCCCCTATAAAACACCAGAATTATCCATCTTAGGTCATCATAGATTCCAATTTAAAAAAGCAAAAGGCCAGAGGCTGAATCCTGCGAACTCTGGCAGAAAGCAGTGAGGGGGTCCCGATATATTCAAAGCTGTTAATTTAAAGACAAAAATTAACAAAAATTGGATTATTGTGCGAATCTAAAAAATGCATATTCAGGAACGTGTACTTTTATATACTATCTTTCTCTATTCTCTTCCTAGAAGATCTTCTGACAGTATATTTGTATGTTCCGTACAGAATTCTTTCTCATAACTATTTACGATCACAGCCCTTTTCCAGGCTGCAAAAGGGAGCGAGATGGCTCTGAGTATTGAAGAAATAGTAAACAAACACGAATCGGCTCTAAAAAAATATAGAGGACTCTATGCCTTTGCAGACCTGCTTGCAACCTATCTTGTCCTTTATGTCCTTTTCGTGCTTTTCAATATGCGAGATTTATTTTTAATGTTTAGCGCTTTCGAACCTTATACCGGTTCAAAATACAACATTCTGGGCTTCGGAGTTGTTTTTGAAACTCTGGGACTTGTTTTTCTGGCTTTTACCCTCTCCCTTATCCTTACAGCTATCAGGCATTACAGGGCTGAAAAGAAAGATGCGATTGCCCTTATAGAAGAGACACATCCTGTACTCAAGGAGAGATTGAGGACTGCCTATGATAACCGCAATACGGACAACATTATTGTCCGGGACCTTATAGGTGGGGTCATAATTGATTCAAAACCCGTACGGTCCTCGTCCTTTTTTGACAGGAGAAAACTTGCAAAAGAGCTGATTGTAATCGTTTTTGCAGTTTCCATTCTCGCATATGTTGCCGGAACCGGATACCAGACAGCTCTCAGCCCCACTGACCTTAACGGAGTGATCGAAAAGATGCCCCTTTCGAATTCGAACACTAACCTTTATCCTGTGGAAGAAAACGGTGGGACTTCGAATAATAGCAGCCAAGAAAATCTCTTAGGTGGGAAGCCTGCCGTTGTTGTAGTGGAAGGCAAAGAGATTGATCTGAAGATTCCTCCGGGCTCAGGGCAGGGTTTTACAAGCCAGGAAACCGGGAAAAAGAAGAACGAATCATTTACCCAGTCAGATCTTGTAGACCCTGAAGCGGCTGCTTCCGATACTTATTATGAGAATCTACCGGAAGGATACAGGAACGTTATCCAGAGTTACTTTGAAGGACTTGCAGAAGAATAATTGGAAAATTTATCTAAAGCCGGATTTACCTGCACTCAGTTTTATCAAAAGTTGTATAAAAGCAATTTTTGAATAACAGACAGTGTACTGGAGATACACTGCTGCAGGAGCAGATAACATCCAGAAGAAGCGGGCTTTTTAAGCCTCTAAAAATAGAAACTTAAAGGGTGAAGCGGATATGAATGAGATTAATACCGACTCCGGGCAGGCTGCCACGACCTACCAGAACGCAGGCAGGATTTTCAAAAGTTTTTTTGAAGAGATTGGAAATGTTGTGGTGGGCCAGAATAAAGTAGTAGAGCAAATTGTGATTGCAATACTCTGCGAAGGGCATGCCCTCGTTGAGAGCAATCCAGGGCTTGGAAAAACGCTTATGATTTCCACAGTGTCAAAGGCAATGAACCTGAAATTCAGCAGGATTCAGTGTACTCCTGACCTCATGCCTTCTGACATTACAGGGACAAACGTTATTGAAGAGAAAGACAACAAAAAAGAATTCAGGTTCCAGCCAGGGCCGGTTTTCGCAAACGTCGTCCTTGCGGATGAGATTAACAGGGCATCCCCGAAGACCCAGTCAGCTCTTCTGGAAGCTATGCAGGAACAGCAGGTGACCGTCGGAAATGATACTTTCCTGCTGGATCGTCCCTTTTTTATTCTTGCCACCCAGAACCCCATAGAAATGGAAGGCACATATCCCCTGCCTGAAGCCCAGCTCGACCGTTTTCTCTTAAAAATCCTCGTAGATTATCCTTCCCATGAAGAAGAAATGGAAATAATAAACCGATACACGAAATCTGAAATCCCTAAGATTTCCAGGGGTCTTGAAAAGTCTACGCTTCTCGACTTACAGAAGCTCACCAGGCAGGTCCCTATTTCCGAGGAACTCAAGCAGCGCGTTCTTTCTATTGTGGGCATGACAAGAAAGGACAAAGAACACATCGAATATGGGGCTTCTCCTAGGGCATCCATAGGCCTTATCCTTGCAGCAAAAGCCAAAGCTCTCATAGAAGGCAGGAACTTCGTAAGCAAAGAGGATATCGATTATATGGCATATCCGGTTCTCCGCCATAGGCTTATCCTGACCTTCGAAGCCGAAAGAAGCGGGATGACCCCTGATCAGGCTATTGAGGAGATTATCCGGAAGCTCAAATAAAACCTGAGCTGGGATTGCCAGGCCAGGGGAAGAACTGTAAAATAAATTTAAACAACCTTGAAGGGTTTCGCGAGTCCGGAATAAACCGGGCTTTTTATTGACGATCCAGAATGACTCGCACAAAACAAAACATCGAAACGGATTTTTTCAGGCAGCTTGACCGGTTTACGTTCTCTGTTCGGAAAAGGGTATCGACCGTTTATGCCGGAAACCGTCCCTCCACCCGAAGCGGGCGCGGCATTGATACCATTGGGTTCAGGGAGTACGATCTTAACGACAGCCTGAAGGATATCGACTGGAAAGCCTATGCGAGAACGGAAAAGCTCTATGTGCGGCAGTTTGAGGAAGAGAAAACCCTTACGACCCACATACTTCTGGACGCCAGTAAAAGTATGGATTACCCTGAAAAAGGGACTTCGAAATTCGAATATGCTGCTATGCTCGCTGCAGGCTATGCCTACATGGTAACAAAATATAATGATAGGTTTGCAATCTCAACCTTTACACAGGAAATCGATATAAATAAACCCAGCCGCGGGCGAAAAAACCTTCTGCGGGCAATCGACAGGCTGACAGAGCTTGAACTGTCCGGAGGCACTTCCATCGGGGAAGCTGTCATAAAGTACAGCCGGGAAATCAAGTCCAGATCTCTTGTAATCCTTATCTCGGACTTTCTTCAGGAACCTGAGGCAATAGAAACCGCAGTTTCCAGGCTATCTGACCACGATCTGATCCTGATCCAGGTGCTCGACCCCACGGAAAAAGTGCTCCCTATCCAGGGTAACAGCAAACTCGTAGACCTTGAAACCGGAGAGGAGATCCGGACTTATGTTAGTGAGAAGTTTAAAGAACGCTATCTTAAAAAGCTCGATGATCACAGCGCAAGGATTAAAAAAGCCTGCATGAAGGCAGGGGCTGAATTCTATACTTTTACAACCGACACCCCTATTTTTGATGCTTTCTATTATACAATCAGGAGAAGGAGACACTAAAAATGCCTTTTGAAAACCCCCTTGCTCTTGCCGCTCTCCTGAGTGTAATCCCGCTTATTATTATTTACATGCTCCGTCCGAAGCCGGCTGTACTTTCAATTCCTTCA
>NZ_DAVG01000124.1:12085-13338 GCF_002505485.1 Methanosarcina sp. UBA5
CTGATCCTTGATACCTCTGCAAGTATGCAGGTCGATTCTCGCTTTGCTGATGCTGTTAAGATTGCTGATGGCTATGTGAGCAAGAAAAACAGCATAATCCTGGCTTCGGACACACCTCTGCTCGCCCTTGAAGGAGGAGATGCATCCTCTGCAAAGGATATTTTCAGTAAAGTTAAGCCAGGAGCCGGCACTGCCGACCTGTCTGCAGCCATAACTACAGGTATGCGTCTTCTATCAAAGGAAGGAGGAGGAAGGATCATTGTTATTTCTGATTTCACTAATTCGAAAGGAGACGATCCTGTTAGTTCCAAAAATCTGGCTGAGTCTTACGGAATTTCAGTCAACTTCGTAAAAGTTGGAAAGCCTGCAAATAATATTGGAATTATCAATGGTTGGATCGAAGCCACGGACGGAAAATATGGCTACACAGGCGTAATTAAGAACTACAAGGATCAAGACGAAAAAGTTAAAATCGAGACTGGAAGAGGGATTTCTGGAAATTCAACATCATTTTCCCTTGACGTTCCCGCAGGTGGGACAAAACAGTTCACGCTTGGAAACATTGGGCCAGGGACTACAACAGTTCAGCTTAATGTGAAAGATAGTTTACCTGTTGACAATAAAGCTTACATTTCCATTCCAGATACTTCAAAGCAGCGTATACTCTATGTCACTGATGATGGGAAACTGCCTTCGAAAACTGCACTTTCCCTGCTCCCGAACAGTAATCTCAGTGTCGCAAAAACCGTGCCTTCTTCCCTTGATAGTTACACGCTTGTAGTGCTTGCGCAGAAAGAAACTCCAATTGCTAACGATTCAGTAGAGACAATTGAAAATTATGTAAGAAACGGAGGTAATGCAGTTTTCATTGCAAGCGGTGCCTTAGCTCCCGAGAAAACTGAGGTTGGCCTGATCAAGATCTTGCCTGTAAAGCCTACCGAAATTGAGAACGAAACAAACGGAACCGACCTTGGGGTTGAGGAAGTTCAGCAGAGCAGTATTACAAAGGATATTAGAAGTGATGAGATCTCAGTCCATACGTACCTGAACGCAACTGAAAGAACCGGCTCGACAACTCTGGTAGCTCTCAAAAATGGAGTTCCTATACTAAGTTACTGGCAGGTGGGTAAGGGTACTATTTTCTATATGGGACTGGGTGATGAACTTGGGGATAATGCCTGGAACAATTTCCATAACTTGCCTGAGTATCCCGTATTCTGGATAAAACTTGTTGAATGGCTCGGAGGAACAGG
>NZ_DAVG01000124.1:13511-14211 GCF_002505485.1 Methanosarcina sp. UBA5
CGGTCGGTTGCGGAAGATAAGCCCAAACTTGTGAGGGCTGATACTTATACTGCCAAAAATGACATTACTGATTACCTGATAGGAATTCTGTTCCTGCTCATGCTAGCTGAAATCTTGATCGTGCGCCGGAGGGGTGAACTATGATATCCCTCGAACACCCAGAAATGCTTTTACTCATCATCCCTGTAATAATTGTCGGGTTCTATCTCCTTCGGAAGACAAAAACGAAGATTGTGGAATGGAGGATGCTTGTAGCTTTTCTCCTTATACTCGCTTTGGCTGCTCCATTTACAACGGTTACGCGAACTGTTAGTGAAGACAATCCTTCACTTGTACTAGTTCAGGATAAAACCGCAAGTATGGGGCTTTTTTCTAATGAATCAGGTACCGACCTGTATAAAGCCCTTGCAGCTAAAACCCCTACTACTTTAGTCCAGCTTACAGGCGATAAAACAAACCTTGGAGATGCTGTGACCCAGTATTCTGGTACTGGTAATCAGATTGTTCTTGTTACTGATGGAAACAACAACTCTGGAAAGAATCTTGCCGATGCCCTGGGTTTTGCAAAAGAAACCAATACTTCAGTTTACCTTGTCGAGCCTGAACTCAAGAAAAACGATCTCAGCGTCGAGGTTCTTGGAGATAAGGATGCTATTGTGGGTAACCAGAAAGATTATTCGATAGTTGTCCGCCAGGCTTC
>NZ_DAVG01000059.1:0-1454 GCF_002505485.1 Methanosarcina sp. UBA5
GAATTTGAAAACGAGCTTTCGACTGAAGAAGGCAAAGCTCTTATAGATGACCTTGCAAGTTTTGGGAGTCCGGTAATTCTTTTTTCCGGAGGGGAGCCAACCCTGAGAAAAGACCTGCCTGAGCTTGCGGCATATGCTCGTGAGAAGGGGATGAGAGCCGTAATTTCTACAAATGGGACGCTCATAGATCGGGAGATGGCAAAGAAATTAAAAGACGTCGGGCTTTCTTATGTAGGAGTTTCACTTGATGGGATAAGGGAGACAAATGACAAATTTAGGGGCATGAAAGGAGCATTTGATGCAGCTCTAAGAGGGCTTCACAATTGCCAGGAAGAAGGCATAAAGGTTGGCTTGCGTTTTACCATCAACAAGCAAAATGTAAAGGATATTCCTGCAATCTTTGACCTGCTTGAAGAAGAAAAGATTCCGAGAATATGTTTCTATCATCTGGTTTATGCAGGTCGGGGCTCAAAAATGGTAAAAGAAGATCTTTCCCTTGAGGAATCCAGGCAGGCTGTAGACCTTATACTTGAAAGGACAAGAAAACTTCATGAAAAAGGCTTTCTTGCCGAAGTCCTGACAGTGGACAACCATTGCGACGGACCCTACCTGTACATGAAGCTTCTCAAAGAAAATCCGGAAAGGGCTGCCGAGGTATTTGAACTTCTCTCCATGAACCAGGGCAATTCGTCAGGGGTAGGCATAGGCTGCGTATCCTGGGACGGGGCGGTACATGCCGACCAGTTCTGGAGGCATTACTCCTTTGGGAATGTACGGGAACGCCCATTCAGTGAAATCTGGACTGACCTGAGTGATGAACTCATGGCCGGGCTTAAAAACCGAAAACCCCTTATAAAAGCCCATGGAGATCGCTGTGCCCGGTGCAAATGGCTCGATGTTTGCAATGGGAACTTCAGAGTACGGGCCGAAGCCATATATGGAAACGTCTGGGCAGATGATCCTGCCTGCTACCTTACAAAAGAAGAAATTGGGTATTATAAGGCCTGAAACCCCCTTTCAGGCTTTATTTAATTATAGTTTTTATTCATCCTGTTTATGTAAGGTTGATCAGAAAAATCAAAACTTCTTCTCAAAAATCTCGTATTATGAATTATCAATTTAGTTCATTCATTCCAAAATATGCCAAAATACAGATTTTTGAATATACACATCAAGGAGAAGAGTAGTCAAATACACACATTCCTAAGTTAATTTCAAACGCAGATATGAACCGTGTACTTTCTGAAAAATACTGCAGAAATGAAAAAGGGGCACGGAGACTTTCCGTGCTTTCTCATGTATTCTATATTTATCTTTTCTCTTAGGTTAGTGAAGAAATTAGGTAATCAACTAAACTATAATTCGAGCCTCATAACCACGGTATTTAATTTTTAATATTAAGATTAGGTAATGTCAATGTTGTAGTGGTTACGATTCCTTAATTACCTATAACC
>NZ_DAVG01000059.1:1554-14918 GCF_002505485.1 Methanosarcina sp. UBA5
CCACGGTCGTAACCATCATTTGCGCTTACTGCAACAGCTGTTACTGACACTACAAAAAGGACTATCGATAAAATAGTCAGTATCTTTTTGATTCTATCAACTATTTGTTTCCCCATTTTATTACACCCCATATTTTTGCTTAATATAATACAATTCTAAGGTTGTTAGTTTTTCAACTCACTTTCGTTGGCAGATGCACTGCTTAAATATAATTTTACCAGCTAATAAGTCAAATTTATCTGTAGAAATTATATACTATTGGTAAAATTATATCCTAATATTATATGTCGCTAATTTGTATGTCGTGGAAACGACTCCAAATTGTATCACTACGACGGTAGTATTCAGCGAATATAATATTAAACGAAATATCAATATTATTTATATATAAATATTGAGCGTATCAAAAAATTTCTATTGTATGCCGCTTTTCGCAGATATGCACAAAAATGCAACCTAATTTCCTTATATGGCAGCAGTTCTAAAAATCGACTCTTCATTTGATAAATAATTTTTAACAAATAGGCAAATTAATTCTACATTTGTACATATCTGCGGGATGTCTATTGAAATTATGAGTTTCTCTTTATGTCTTTATGAAACTGATGACATTCTATGGATATATGTAGAACCTTTTTCTTTCTCTCCTAAGGACTCTTTACAAATGCCCTGGGTAACGCAGAATCGTTTTGGAATTTAATTAATGGGCAAAATGGATTGTAAGATTCGAATTCATCGACTCGCCTTACAAGGGGGGACACTGGGAGAAAAGAGGATATAATAACACAAAGAGGGTATAATAAAACGGCTGATATCGGCGAGCCCGAACTTGAGTAGGCTCCTTACAGTTAAACACCAATAATAATATAATCGATCCAAACTATAGTATACTGTTTATCCAGATATAGTATACTATTGCTAGTATTGCAGAACCAAAAAATAAAATTGGCATCTGCTCTATCATGAAATTATATTTGGAAATAAGAGCATACTGCGGGGAAAATATACAATTGCGGGAGCATTTTTGGATAAGTGGGGGTAATTTGAGGTGGCATCTCGCCATGTTAATACTTTAAGCCCTGGAGACCCTTTCAGGGACTGGCTTGTTGAAGAAGTTGTCGGGGATAGGCTACGAAATAAAAAATGTTCTGTTGATGTTTTTAAATACAGCTCCTCTCATACGGTCTGTAGGTACCAGTTTAAGGGTGAACACTTTAGCGTTATGGCAAAATTTTTTGCCGAACCTACTGGCCAGTTGAAAGATTATAATCCATATAAAGGCATGATGAATGAATACCGGAACCTTAGAAAGGCTGCGTCGGTGATAGATGTCGCAAGGCCTCTTGCAATCAATAAGAAGTTCAATTGCGTCCTTGTAACGGAATATATACCTGGAAAATCTCTGGGCTGGTATATCAGACATGAAGAAAAGCTCTATGAGAGGCTTGCTGCAGTTGCGCACATGCTCCGGCAACTCCATGAAAGTACAAAATCTTCCTACAATACGGAAAATGAATTCAGAAACTATCATGAGGTTCTGGGCCATTTGAAACTGGATCATGAAACAAGAGAGACTTTCAATAAATTGCTTGGAGAATGGTGGTACAGCTCATGGCTCGACAGGGATTACGGCTGTATGGTTCACAGAGACGTTACCCCTTCCAATTATATCTTTTACAAAGGCAAGCCCTATGCCCTCGATTTTGAAAGCTCCTGGTTCCATGCTCATCCTGTAAGAGATCTCGGGATTCTTACTGCAGAACTTAAAAATGAATTCGAACTGCATAAAGGAGGAGGTTGGAAAGCCGAACCTTACATAGGTAATTTCCTCTGGGAATACAGCAGCGATGAAAAAGATTTTAATTATATTACCAGAGTTCTGCCTTTTTTCATGAGTATAGGACTTCTTCGCTCGGCAAGGCTTCACCAGGGCAACTATAAAAATTATCTTCTAAAAGAAGCACGTGAGTGTTTAAAGGCAATTAATTATAGATAAAAGGCAATTAAGTAAGGCAATTAAGTAAAAAAGCTTAAGTAAAAGTGATCTGGGAGGAAATAGTATATCGGGGAATCACGAGCTTGAAGCAAGTAAAGGTAAAGTTACATTTCTGAGTCATTCTCTTGCAAAGGGAGAGGAGGCATTTGAGAGCTGCCATATAAAAGGAGTCATCTTTGACTGCTACGAGACTCTCATTGATATCCATACTGACGAACATAGCCTGGATACATATGAAGTACTGAGCGCATGGCTCGCCTACCAGGGAGTGAAAATCGCGCCCGAAAAGCTGTGGGAAACATACATGTTTAAGGTCAGGCAGAAAATGGAGTATTCTACGGAGATATATCCCGAAATAAAGGTAGAGGAGATCTTTGCCGAGATTTGCAGAGAAAATTCTATCTGGAAAATTGATGAAAATAGCCTGGGAGTAGAAGCTTCAAGGGTCTTTCGGGCAGCTTCGATACGGAAACTTCGGGCTTTCCCTCAAAGCATAAAACTTATTGAACATTGCATAAACCTTCCAAAATGTATAATATCCAACGGTCAAAGAGTTTTTTCCGAACTGGAACTCAGGTTTCTCGGGCTCCACGATTATTTTGACTTTGTTATCTTCTCATCGGATGTAGGGTATAAGAAACCTGACCTCAGGCTTTTTATGACTGCACTCAAAAGGATGGGCCTTGAGCTTGAACCCAAATGTGTCGTGTCAATAGGAGACTCTTACGAAAACGATTTATTGCCTGCAAAAAGGTTGGGAATGCGCACCATGCATATTGAAGAGGTATGGAAAAAGTTCGGTCTGACGGACTAAGTGGCATAAAAATATCAACCTTTTTTCCGGAAGATAGTAAATTCCCAAAATTTTAATTTAATCTTTTCCTTTCTTATGAGAGTTTCCGACTTTTTTGATTTTAAATAGTGATGGTTATACTGAACCTTTACGAAAAGCATTTCACAAAGGGTATTTTAAGATTTAAGTTTTGAATATCAAACTGCACCTGACTAGTTTTTTCGTTTAACCAGTTTAGCCAGATCTAGATATTGCTTGGACAGATCTTATGCAGAATGAATTTCCTATATAATTTAAAACTATATATTACTATTTGCTTAACATATAAATATTTACATAAAATCTATATACAATGACCATTATTAAGCGACTAATTGAAGACAAGACTATAGAAGTAAGGATTATAGAAACCCAGAAATCCAAAAATTACGGAAAACTGGAGGGAGAGTCCCTATGCTCCAAAACGGAAAGATAAAAGGTCTAATTTTTGACTGCTACAAAACCCTTGTTGATATCAAGACTGATGAGAAAAGTTGGGAAACGAATGAGAGGCTGAGCAGGTGGCTGCTTTATCAGGGAGTGAGAATTGAGCCTGACAGGCTAAGGGAAGAATACAGATGGAAAGTAATAGACAGGCTTGGAAATTCAGGTCAGCAGCATCCGGATATCCGTATTGAAGAAATCTTTGCAGATATCTGTGCCGAGAATGCTTTTCGAGAACTCAATTCGGTGTGGCTTGGAATTGAAGCGGCTAAAACCTTCAGGACTGCCTCCTTAAGAAAGCTTGAAGCCTATCCCCAGAGTTTGCGTCTAATTACAAAATACAAAAATATTCCAAAGTGTATCGTTTCCAATGCCCAGAGAGTTTTTACCGAACAAGAACTTCGCTTCCTTAATCTGTACGATCAATTTAATTTCGTAATCATGTCTTCCGATCATCGTATCAAAAAACCCGACACCCGGCTTTTCAAGCTGGCTCTTGACCGGCTTGGGCTTGAACCTTGGGAAGTGCTCTCAATTGGCGACACGCCCGAAAATGATATTTATCCACCTCAGAGTTTGGGAATGAATGCAATGCATATCCATGAGGCATGGAAATATGCATAATTGGTGGAGATCCCAGGAATAAGAGAAATTGAAGAGAAGTTAATCAAGAGAAATTGGAGAGAAGTTAATCAAGAGAAATTGGAGAGAAGTTAATCAAGAGAAATTGGAGAGAAGTTAATCGAAAAAATAAGAAAGTTAGTTTTTTAAGTTGAATCCAAGCTGAAAGTAAGCTGAACTTCGCTTATTTTATGCATTTTTAGCTTGCAGCTATTCTAACCGCCTCTTCGGGCACTCTAAAGCTTTCTTTAATTTTCTTGACAACTCTTCTATTCTGACAACGTTACTATAAGCTGATAAATCATTATTCTTTGACAAGTTAGTCTATATTTCCAATTGTGAGATTACCTGTGAGATTTCCACTGAACCCATTATAATAATTTTATTTGCTGTAAATTGTTTTTCGGATAAAAATGCAATCAGCGAAAGCAAAACGTATATTCCTGTCAAATATTGGATAGACATTAAAAAGTAAAAAATGTTCACTCCATCCAAAACCAGATATATTTAAATAATCGCAAGCACTCTAAACCCCAAGAATTCTTACACTATTTCCCAATCATGGAGTGTCTTTATGACAGAATCAGAAATTCCAAAAGAATATAATGCAAGTGAGGTTGAGGAAAAGTGGATGGAGAAGTGGAACCTCTCCATGTACCATTTCAACTGGGGAGAAGATACCCGCCCCCAGTATATTATCGACACCCCACCTCCTTATCCTACAGGTAATTTCCATATCGGAAACGCGCTTAACTGGTGTTATATTGACTTTGTTGCCCGATACAAACGTATGAGAGGGTACAATGTGATGTTCCCCCAGGGCTGGGATTGTCACGGCCTGCCAACTGAAGTCAAAGTTGAAGAAATTCACGGAATAACAAAAAACCAGGTTCCACGTGCAGAGTTCCGCAAGATGTGCAGGGAACTGACTGCAGGAAACATCGAGAAAATGCGTAAAACAATGCTGCACCTGGGTTTTTCCGTTGATTGGAGCAACGAATTCATTACTATGGATCCTTCATACTTTGTAAAAACGCAGAAATCCTTTGTCAGGATGTATAATAATGATTACATCTACCACGAAGAACATCCTGTCAACTGGTGTCCCCGCTGCGAAACTGCGATTGCTTTTGCAGAAGTCGAGTATGAAACAAGGCAAACAAAGCTTAACTTTGTCCATTTCGACAAGGTAGACATTGCAACCACCAGGCCTGAACTTATGGCAGCCTGTGTTGCAGTTGCAGTAAATCCTGAAGACAAACGTTACAGCCAGTTTATAGGCCAGGAAATTATAGTTCCGCTCTTTGGCCAGAAAGTGACTCTGATTGCCGATGAGGATGTTGAGCCTGAATTCGGTACAGGCGCTGTGATGATCTGTACTTTCGGGGACAAGCAGGATGTGCGCTGGTGGGTAAAATACGGGCTTTCCCTTGTAAAAGCCATCGACAAACAGGGCAAGATGACAACAGCGGCAGGCAAGTATGAAGGGATGAGCCTTGCTGAGTGCAGAGAAGCTGTCATTGCTGATCTGAAAGTCGCAGGTTTCCTCTATGACCAGAAACCTCTGGAACAGAATGTCGGGCTTTGCTGGCGCTGTGATACCCCGATCGAAATCCTTTCAGAGCCCCAGTGGTTCGTAAAGATCGACAACGATGCGATCCTGAAAGCTGCAGATGAGATAAACTGGTATCCTGATTACATGAAAGTCAGGCTCCAGAACTGGACAGGCACTATGGAGTGGGACTGGTGTATTTCCAGGCAAAGGATCTTTGCAACTCCAATCCCGATCTGGTACTGCAAGAAATGCGGGGAAGTAATGATTGCAGAAGAGAGCTGGCTTCCGATTGACCCGAATGAAGCAGCCCCTAAGAAAGCTTGCGCCTGCGGATCAACCGAATTTGAACCTGAAACCGATGTGCTCGACACCTGGATGGACTCCTCAATCACTGCATTACACGTCACGGGCTGGGAAAGCGAGCACGAACTCCGCCTGCCTGCACAGATCCGTCCACAGGGTCATGATATTATCAGAACCTGGGCCTTTTACACAATCCTGCGGAGCCTGGCTCTTGAAGGCAAGAGACCCTGGGACTCTATAGTAATTAACGGTATGGTGCTCGGGCCTGATGGGCATAAGATGAGCAAATCCCTTGGAAACGTTATTTCCCCTGAAGAAGTAACCACGCAGTACAGCGCTGATGCTTTCAGGCAGTGGGGCGCAGTTGGCGGGTCCACAGGTTCGGATGTAATGTTCCGCTGGAAAGATGTGGTTTCAGCTTCTCGCTTCCTTCAAAAGATGTGGAGTATCTACCGTTTCTCAATGTCTCACCTGAAGGGCTTCGGACAGGAAGACGCCGATAAATTCCCAACGGACTCCCTCTATATAATTGATAGGTGGCTGCTGAGTAAACTTAACAGGCTTGTAGATACTGCAACAAAGGAGTTTGATGAATACCAGTTTGATTCTACTTTCAAGGCCATAAGAGGTTTTGCCTGGGAAGTCCTTGCTGACAACTATCTGGAACTCGTAAAAGGCAGGCTTTATGGTGATGAGCCCGAAGGCAGAAGAGCAGCACAGTATGTGCTCTACAAGACAATGAAGACTCTCTCGCTTCTGCTTGCACCCTTTATACCCTTCTTTGCAGAAGAACTGTACTCCAGGTTTAGTGATGAAAGCGTCCATATACAGGACTGGCCGGCAGCTGATGAAAGCTTCATAAATGAAGAAGCCGAAGCTGCAGGAGAACTGATTAAGGAGATCACAGGTGAGGTTCGCAGATACAAGTCCGACCTGGGAATGGCACTTAATGCTCCCTTAAAGAAGCTTGAGATTTATGATGCAAGTATTGACACAGGAGATATCGCAGGCGCCACAAACTCGAAAGTTGAGTTGATGGAAGGGGCTCCTTCCTTTGAATATGTGCCAGTGGAAGTTAAACCCAATATGGGTGTTCTGGGCCCCAGATTCAGAAAAGATGCAGGTGCTGTCGTGAAAGCTCTCAAGGCTGAAAATCCTGCTGCTGTTGAATCCCAGGCAGCCTCAGGAAAAATAACCGTTGATGTAAATGGCAAACCGATCGAGCTCGAGCCCGAAGCCGTAGAGATAAGGAAAGAAGTGATTTCCGGCGGCAGGGAAGTCGATGTGCTTAAAGTCAGAGATGCGGTTGTTGTAATTGTAAGGTAAGCTTTTGCTTACCTTTTATCAAAAATACCCGGGTTATTCGTGCTTATTTTTTCCAGCTTTCTACTAACAGCTGAAGGCAGGATATCCTCAGATCCGGTTCTTAAATTTGAACTCTGACTTAATTCAAATTACTGCCTTAATTCTGCATGCCGGCTTTTACTGATTTTATCAGATTCCTTTTCTCATTGATTACTAAACTGTCATTTTCAAAGATGCAAAATAGACTCCCAGTGTGCAAAATTATGAGAAAATCCATAAATTGTTCCGCTTAAATTGAGGATTTCTATAACGCTGGAGTCTCGAATACAGGGCATTTAGAATTAGTCCCAAACTTTAAAACATTTTTTTCACAGCGGAGGTTCAGGCTAGCTTCAAAGTGGTGAAGTGGCTATATAACTTTATGTTGCAATGGAGTTATTTAACCAGGTGTAAGTATCTGAATTTTGCCTCTTTCCACAAAAAGAAATAGATTTATTTTTAGAAAGTGAAAAAACAAAGACTCCCCTTTCCAATGTGAAACTTTATATACATCTAGGTAATCTGTTTCAGAAATGTATTATTCATACCTGGAGTTTTTATGACAAAAGTCGAAAAGGTACTACTGCTGCTCAAAAATATGGTGTACGAAAGCACCAGCCCCCAGGAAACTCTCAAGTTTGCGAAGTATTACAGGAGTAAGGGGCTCGGTGTGCTGGTTATTCTGTGGGGGCCTATGGGAGTGCTACTTGCAAAGAAAGATAAAACAAGAGGATCTCCCAAGTACGATGCTACTGTACAGGAATGTATGGATATGGGAGTGGAGTTCCGGTGCTGTCAGCTTGCCTCTGACATGATCGGGCTTAAAAAAGAAGAATTGATCCCTGGAATTGAATTCATCTGCTCAACAGAAGTTTCCGAGCTTTTCCTGAAATATACCGAGGAAAATCAGCTAATCATTAATTTCTGAGCCTTACAAATTTGTAAAATTAAATGAGATATTTAAGCAATAATGGCCCTAATAAATTAAATGTGTTTCACTATAGCTTTTTCTTAAGTCAGGTTTTCTTCAACTTAATTCTACCCTGCCCCAACCGGTCCTTTAATCAGGGAATATGAGCCTGAAACCGGCCTGTAGAACATGTAAATCTGTACCTCACCCAATTTTATCCATTTAAAAACCCTATTTGCTCTCTAACCTTACTCACCCGAGCCCCGTCTCGTCCGAGTTCCTTCTAGCCTAAGTCCCGTCTCGGGAGGACGGTGCTCTTTTCGCTCGCTTTGTTCGCTCAAGAGGGCTGAATTATGGGCAAGTAGCAGTAATCTTTGCACAAACGGACTGATTTAAAAATTGTAGTTTTTCTGCCCTGAATCGCTTGGAGGTCATAGAAAACCAGGGATTTCCTGGGGGAGGGCTAATCTTCAATTTTTTAGATTTTCCGGTTTAGTGGGTCTGTAATCGGGTCTGATAAGCTCTATGTAAATCTTAAGTTTTATAAAAAGTTATAACCCTTTTTTCAATGTTAACTTATACCGACAGAGTTTTTTATGTGTTGTGCATTTTTTAGACTGTCCATTACTAACAGAAAACATCACATTGAGGAATGAATTATATGTCAATATGCACATAATTAGAACAATATAAAAACGCGGATCCAGCGAGCGAGCGTTTGTGCACATAATTGTGATAAAAATGGATTTTAATATCAAGTATATAACTTAAGAGCTGATCCCAAAACTCAAAATTATTTCTCTGAATCTTATATTTCGAATAATCAATCAATTTTCAGATAACGAAAAACAATTTAAGAGCAAATTTAAAATTTGATAATTTGAGAATAAAATTGGTTTTGGGATGAGCTCTAAGTATATGACTTAAATTAATTATTTAATATGGAAGATTTCAGCCCTTCAGTCAATTAATTTTTAAAGAATAGAATGAAAACAATCTCAGCAGGTGATTTCATGTTTTTACAGGATTATGAACTAAGTGAGGAAGAGAAAGTTCTCTTACAAAAGATTCTGGATGGGGACGTGGCTCTTCGTAAGATTGAGGAGTTTGCAGACCCTGTGACTTCAGTAAAACTCAGGCGGCTTGCAATACAGGAGTTTGCGAAACTCGAGTTTGAGCATATCCAGAATTTCTCCCTTGATGTTGAAGCCGCATTGAAAAAAAATATTGAAAACATGATAGGCGCAGTTCAGATTCCCCTCGGAGTTGCCGGACTTCTGAAGGTAAATGGCGAATATGCAAATTCCGAATACTACATTCCTCTTGCTACAACTGAAGGGGCTCTTGTTGCCGGTGTAAATCGCGGCTGTTCGGTTGTCACGAAATCAGGTGGAGCAAATGTAAGGGTCTTTGAGGACGAGATGACCAGAGCGCCTGTTTTTAAGCTTGAGAGTGTTAGCAGAGCTAAAGAATTTTATGAGTGGGTAAAATGTCCTGAGGTTTTCGAGAAGATGAAAGTCGTTGCCGAAAAAACGACACGTTTCGGAAAACTGCTTTCTGTAAAACCCTTCGTAACCGGCACATACGTATATCTCAGGTTCTCGTACGATACAAAAGACGCCATGGGCATGAACATGGTGACTATAGCTACTGACGCAGTAATGCACCTTATCGAAGATGAATTCGGTGCACATCCGGTTACCCTTTCAGGAAACATGTGTACCGACAAAAAACCGGCTTCCGTAAGCACCATTCTCGGAAGAGGAAAAACAGTTGTAGCCGAAGTTACGATTCCAAAGGAAATTGTAAAGGAAACCCTGAAATGTACGCCTGAATCCATGTTTGAGGTAAATTATAGCAAAAACCTGCTGGGTTCAGCAAGAGCAGGAGCACTTGGCTTCAATGCACATGCTGCAAACATTATTGCTGCGATCTACCTGGCCTGCGGGCAAGATGCAGCTCATGTCGTTGAAGGGAGTACTGCAATTACAAGCATGGAGCTTACAAAATATGGAGAAATTAACTGTTCTGTTACCCTGCCTGCCCTGCCTGTGGGGACTGTTGGGGGAGGTACAGGTCTTGGAACCCAGAGAGATTGCCTGAATATTCTCGGCGTTGCAGGTACAGGTGACGTTCCCGGAACAAACTCTAAGAAATTTGCGGAAATCGTAGCTTCTGCAGTGCTTGCAGGAGAAGTTAACCTTATAGGAGCTCAGGCTGCAGGACATCTGGCCCGTGCTCATGCCCAGCTCGGCCGCGGAAAGTTCTAACGCAACCGTTGCGCCGGTTGATCACGCCGATAGGGCTCGGGGTTAAGATTTTCAAACTCAAACACAACCGTTGTGTTGGCTGATCACGCCGGTCACATTGTTGCTAGGGTTTTCGCTCAGGCTTTTTTTTAAAAGGCTTGCATTGGGCCAATTTTTAATTCTTTTTTTGCTAATTTTCCAGGTAAGGAGAGGAAGCAAGATTATTTAAACTTAAATAATAATATTTTCTCGGGAAACTCAATAGAGGGAAAGCTCAATAGGGTCAGTGGCAATAGGATAAGAGAATTGGCCATAAATTTCTATTTTGCTGTTAACGTTTTAAGCAGGCTCTAGGCTTGAGTTTTAATGCATTTTGCCAACTAATTAGATGCTCACAAAATACCGGTTAAGACCTGTACAAGTAGCCATAAACTAAAACTCACTAATCAGGAACTCACAGAATAAAAGCTGGTAAACTGAGCGAGCTAGAAAAGCTGAAGATAAATGGGAAATTAAGAAGAGATATGGGGGGTTAAATTTCTGGAATATACGCTTCGAATCGGAGGAGAGGCCGGACAGGGGCTGCAGACCATAGGAGGAGCTCTTGCAAAGGTTTTCTCCAGAATAGGATATCATGTATTTACGCACCAGGACTATATGTCAAGGATAAGGGGGGGACATAATTTTTACCAGATACGGCTTTCCGACCAGGAAATTTCGGTTTCCAGAGAGATGGTCGATATTCTTCTGGCTCTTGATCTAAACACTATCAAAGTCGCCAGAAAGAATGTTAAAGACGGGGGATTTATTCTATATGATTCGGAAATTGCCAAACAGAAATTCGAAGAGCAGGAATTCATAGATATTCCTTTCAGAAAGATAGCGCTGGACGTCGGAAAGAACAGCGTTATGGCAAACACAGTAGCAACCGGGGCAGCGCTTGGGCTTCTTGATCTCGGGCTTGAAGCTTTAAAAGAGATCCTGAGAGAAACTTTCCTGAGAAAAGGGGAAGAAGTAGTCCAGAATAATATAGCCTGCGCAGAAGCAGGATATAAATACGCTCTTACGAATTGTCCCAGGTGCGAAGCTTTTGGAATCCGGGAGCCTGAAGACAAAAAACTCATACTCATAACCGGGCTGCAGGCAATTAGTGTGGGAGCAATTATGTCCGGCTGCAAGTTTTATTCGGCATATCCTATGTCGCCTTCAACAGGAATTATGGAGTACCTGGCTTCCAAGGCAGAAGAATATAATCTCGTTGTTGAGCAGGCTGAAGACGAAATTGCAGCTATTAATATGGCAATAGGAGCCTCTTTTGCAGGGGTAAGGGCTATGACCGGAACGTCCGGAGGAGGATTTGCCCTCATGGTAGAAGGGCTTTCCCTTGCAGGAATGACCGAAACTCCTCTTGTGATTGCGGAAATGCAGCGCCCTGGGCCTGCTACGGGTTTTCCCACACGCACCGAGCAGGGAGACCTGCTTTTTATTCTCCATGCAGGTCACGGAGAGTTTCCAAGAATTATTTTCGAGCCAGGCACTCCAAAACAGGCTCTTTACCTGACTAACAGGGCTTTCGAACTTGCAGAAAAGTACCAGATATCTGTGTTCATCCAGTCCGACCAGTACCTCGCAGAATCCGAATGGACTTTCGAAAATCTTGGGATGGAGAACCTGATTTATAACGATTACCGGCTGAGAGAAGAGGATCTGAAAGGAATTACGGACTATAAACGTTATAAATATTCCAGTACAGGAATTTCTCTTCTTGCAGTCCCAGGAGAAGCCGGAAAACATCTTGTAGTAGCGGATAGCGATGAACATGACGAAGATGGGCACATTGTGGAAGATTCCGAGACCCGCATCAAAATGGTTCAAAAAAGGCTGCTGAACAAACTGCCGCTTATAAAGAAAGAAATCGAATCTCCGCTTTTATACGGTGACTCATCTCCAAAAATAGTGCTTGTAGGGCATGGGTCCACCTATGGTGTGATAAAAGAGGTAATTGATACCATTTCTAAGGACAAGAAAGCTGCAATGCTGCACTTCAGCCAGATTTATCCTCTTCCCGAGCGGGATAGGTTCGATTATATCGGGCTTCTTGAGAACGCAGACCTTACGATTTGCATAGAAAACAACGCCACTGGGCAGTTTGCAAAACTTCTAAGAGCAGAAACCGGGTTCAAATTTTCCCACCAGATCAGCAAATACGATGGAAGACCTTTTACAATCGAAAACCTGAAGGAGGAATTGAATGCCTACATCTGAAAATTATAAAGGCCAGATCCCGGCCTGGTGTCCTGGATGCGGAAATTTTCAAATTCTTTCGGTCATCAAACAGGCGCTTGTCGAACTTGGTATTGAGCCATGGGAAGTCCTTGTAGTTTCGGGAATAGGACAGGCTGGAAAACTGCCCCATTATATTAAGTGCCATACGTTTAATGGGCTGCATGGGAGAACCCTGCCTGTGGCTACGGCTGCAAAACTTGCCAACCATACCCTTCATGTGATCGCAGTTGCAGGAGACGGGGACTGCTACGGAGAAGGAGGAAACCATTTTCTTCATGCAATTCGCCGGAACCCGAACATTTCCCTTTTCGTGCACAATAACCAGGTTTACGGACTGACCAAGGGACAGGCATCTCCCACTACAGCCGAGGGAACCTACACAACAATTCAGCCTTACGGCGTCCTCCAGGAATCAATGAATCCACTTGCGATGGCGATTTCCCAGAACTGCAGCTTCGTAGCCAGGGGTTTTGCAGGCGATCAGGAGCATCTCAAAGAGCTTATGAAGGCTGCCATAACACACAGGGGCTTTGCCCTTCTTGATATTCTTCAACCTTGTGTTACTTTTAATAAGATAAATACCTTCAAATGGTACAGGGACAGGATTTACAAGCTTGGGAACGATTATGACCCTTACGACCGTATAAAAGCCTTTGAGAAATCTTTAGAATGGGGAGACAAGATCCCGAATGGCATTTTTTACAAACATGAGAGGGATATATATGAGGAAAGAGTACCGGCAATTCAGGAGAAGCCTCTTGTAAGGCAAAAGTTCTCTATTGAAGAAGTAAAGCACGAAATTGAGACATTTTATTAAAATCTCC
>NZ_DAVG01000033.1 GCF_002505485.1 Methanosarcina sp. UBA5
TTGACTACAGAAGACCAGAAAACGCTGAGGAAATTTTAAAAAAAATTAATAGAAGCAATTCCAGCATATATTGGTTCAGATGACCAATATATCATAGGTTTTCTGGATGAATCTTCACCACAAACAAAAGCAAATACGCAACGATTATGGTCATTTAAAAAGACTTTAATGATTAAAAATACAGGTTATATAAAGGCAAATGCATTTGCCTTTTATTCATTCAACGGTAACAATTTCATAGATTTTATGGAAAGTTCAAGGGCAGAAAGCGTATGTGAGTTTCTTGAAAAAATAGTGGAAGAAAATAAAGGAAAAAGGATAATTCTTATTCTGGATAATTCAAGGTCACATCACGCTGATAAAACGGTGAGAAAAGCAAGAGAATTAAAAATAACACTTGTGTTTTTCCCTCCTTATTCACCAGATCTAAATCCTGTAGAATTTGTATGGAAAACAATAAAACGAGAAGTATCTGTCAGATTTATTCAATCTAAAGAACATCTAAAAAACATTATAAAAAATGAGTTTATAAAAGTGGAAAATTCATTATCGTTTGCAAAGAAATGGATGGAAACATTCAATCCACAAATAAAGAGTGTAGTTTGTTGAGTAAGGAACTATAAAAAAGACTGCTACCTGATACAGAAAGGGTTATAGAATGCTTGAGCCGTATGAAAGGAAACTTTCACGTACGGTTCTTAGAAGAGGGAGAGCGAGTAATTGCTCTTTCTTATTCAACATAATTTGTATTTTTCTTAGTATCTTTACTGATAGTGTTTTTGCTGGAAAACACATTATCCCTGATACCAAAGGGATATTTGTAAAATAATTTAAAGATAATATAAAAAGTTACTTAAGCCAATAAATATAAATGTACTCTAGACACAAAGTTCTTTTGTATGTTAAACAATTATATGTATGACTTTTCAAATGATTATTTCAACCTTTCAAAGGTCAATCTATGTTCAAGCTGAAATTTAATAACATCATAAAGGATTTTCAGTGGTCACTCATTAGTCTTATTACAGCTTCTTTTGTACATTTACTACTAAGAATTATGCTCAGTAAGGAGCTAGGGCCATCAGGACTCGGTACTTATACATTGGTCTTTACTATTTACATGCTTGGCATGCAGTTTGCAGGATTCGGGATTGGTTCAGCCCTGACAAAATACATTGCTGAGTATCATGATAACCTTTTTGAGATCAAAGAATTCATTTCATCAGGAATTCTTGGCTCCATAGTAAGCGGATCTGCTATCGGCTTATTGTTATACCTTTTCTCCAATGTAATATCCACCTTATTCTTCCACGATCCTGCTATGATAAATCTCTTAAAATATACAGCATTTTGCTTTCCATTCATAGCCGTGCAGAAAGCTGTCATTGGAAGTTTAAATGGACTGCTGGAAATGAAACGATATGCTATTGTGAACATTACCCAAAATATATCTATACTTGTTTTTACCATCTTTCTAGTCCACTCACTGGACATGAATATCAGGGGTGCAGTACTTGGCTTTGTTATTCCCACAGTACTGGTGGGCTCGATCTCCATTATATTTATCCAAAGTTACCTCACAGCAACTCCGAAGCTTGCGAATAAAATTCTCAAAGAATTCACATTGTTTGGATTCTACGTTGTCCTTGCAAACTCCATTGGAATTGTCAACACAGAGATTGACAGCTTGATGATTGGTTATTTTATGAATTCAACAGAGGTTGGATATTATGCCGTTGCTATCATATTTATTCAGGGAATAACGTTAATACCAGATGCAATACAGAGAGTAATAACACCCTTGATAGCGACATATTACGGAAAACGAGACGTTGAGAGTATAAGGAACCTAATAAAAGAAACAATGATCAAAACAGTCTTTATCACAGTATTTATTGATTTAGTAATGATCATTTTTGGTAAGATTTTAATTATAATAATATTCACAGATGAGTTCATTCCTGCATATACTCCCTTGTTGATACTGTTAATCGGATATTCAATCTATTCACCATATGTGGCTATAGGAACTTGTCTTGCAAGCATTGGAAAAATCCAGATAACGTTTAAAATCACTGCTATATGTGCAGTACTGAATACAATACTGAATATTATATTAATTTCAAAATTTGGGCTTGTTGGAGCCGCATGTGCAACATCTATTTCTTTGATGTTCACAACTTTGATAAATATATATTTCGTAAATAAATATACTTCTAAAAAATACTTACAGAAACTTGACATTAATATTAAGTTCTGCTATACGCCTTCGGTTAAGTGAAGAATAAAGATAAATTGCCCTGTTGTTACAACATTCCTTCAAAATAATCTAAGATATGGTGTTGGAATAGTGTATCAATTTTAGTTTTGATACCCGAACTCAATATTCAAATTTAGCCTGATGGTGTCAGTTAACCCGCATTCCGCAGTATTTTTTTCAAAAATCAATACTTTTCCTGATACCTGTTTTGAAACAGATGCAAATAATTAAAGCTCTTTCCATCGTCTTCGGTTAAGTAAGGAATCGTGACAAATTGCATCGATTTACTCAAGATTTTCTAAATATTTTAATATTTTATAAGCTGGTACAGGGTATCGATTTCATGTAAATAGGCAAAATTTAAGTCCGGTTTCTAATGCAAGATCGATAGCTTTCAGGCAAGAAAATTCCTTAACCGATGACCAATGAAGCTCTTTCTGAAATTTGGTGAAAATTGAATAATATCGTTTTTTTGTCTCTATATACGCCACATAGTTGCTTTTACCTACTGCATTAGGGTCCTTAAAAATGGTCCGATTTTTAAGGATTAATGAGCTTTTTTTTGAGATTAAGTATTGCCCTGTTGTTTCTCTGAGTAAAATACATGTGCAAACGAATTTTTATTATATTTAAAAGAAATATATGCTTTTAATTTCCTATTTAGAGACTAATTAGTCCGTTTATAAGGTTTAATTATATAGAACGGAAAATGCGATCGGATGCCATAATTACAAATAAACATAGTTTGTTAAAAAATAAAGCTATTATTACATTCAGTTTTTCATTTTAAAGCTTAATTTTAGTTATTATTTTAAAATTTTGATTTTTATGGTGTATTTTTTCGTGGGAAATTCTAATTATATGTATATAACCTGAAATAAGTATTTGGGAATCTTAATTTACACACTGATTTTGAAGGACCCTATAAAAGTCCAATAAATGCACGTTTGATTGAAAATAGATAGCGGTAAAAATATGAATTTACGAAAATTTACTGCGGAAAGTGGGAGTTAAGAGAGGATTTCTACAAAGTCATTAAAAGTGTAATCAATTCATGAGTTTAGCATAATTTTGTACTGAAGTCTATATAGCATTCGGGCAAGAGATCCTTAAACAGATAACAGATGAAGATTCTATCTTAAGATTTAATTTCTCTACATATTGATTATTTAGGATTTTCTACGATGATAAAATACTAAGTCGTCACTGACACTACAAAAAGTGAACTCAAAAAAACTATATCTATTGAAATTTATATTCTGTTAACCCCTAAGTAAGCTTTAGCATCTCCGCTGTCATATATCGCATGACAATTATTGTCGAGGTTGTATTTAAAAGCAACTCCAAGTAACATATCAGGACTTTCATAAGGTTTAACTTGTACTGGTCTATCTAAACTGGTTTTTCTCCAAGTCAATACTTTGTTTCCCATATACTCCCAATCTAAAGTTCCTCTAGGGGTTAGTAAATACGTTGCTACACTATCTCTCTTTAGGTATGTTAGGAATATATTCTCGCTTGTCTGCAAATCTGAGACAATGATATCATTGGAAGAATTATTAAGATTTGTAAACGTTTCTATTTCAGATTCAGTCCAAATCATTTTTTGATTGAAATTTTTTCCATAAACAGGAGAATCCATATCTGCAACAGAGTTCGTTATCATGAAAAATGAAAATAGTATCAGCAATAGAGAGATAAAAATAACTTTGTGGCGTCTGCTTCTAAGAATGTTGATAACATTAAATATTCCAATTCCAGAAAACAATACAAAAGTCGTGTATATAAATGCCGGCCATCTGTTTGGTAAGATATTACGGAGTCCCATTAAAGGAAAAACAAAATAGACTGAGAATAACACAATAAGCATGAAAATTAAAGAGACTTTTGTTTTAGTTTGATGCTCTTTTGATAGGCTATGCAGGCTTCCAATAACCCCAAAAAAGATCAAAATGAGAAAACCAAAAATATCAAGAATCGAGAACCAGGAATCTCCCATATTTGAAGTCGCTGTTCTTCCCAAGAATTTTCCTTCGGCTGATAATGAATTGATCAGTATTTTTGTTGTTGTTTCTAAAAAAGGGTAGCTTGGATTCATCCAATGATAAATCAAAATTAATATAAATTGTATGCAAAGAGTAATATTCACTGTTAACTTGGCAGAGTAGCATTTAATTATATACATGCGTTCATAGATAAAAGACCCTATATACAATGAGATCAAGGATGCCATATAAATAAATGAAGACACTGTATGAGTCCAGATAATTATAAACATAACTAAAATTGTGAATATTTTATATAGACTGATTGTTTTCTCCTTTTTCTCAAATAAAAGATGATAGATCATCAGCGTGTATATAGCAATTCCAAAAGTCATAGCGATTACTTGAATACTCCATTGAATATGGAAATCTGAAAAATTTATGAGTAACATTGAAAATAATCCAAGATTAATATTATTCGTAATTTCTTTGACAATTAGATATACGAAAATAGTACTCATCGTAAGAACTATTCCCACGATAGACATTGCGCCTTTCGTAGTTAGGTTTCCAAGAAAACCTGCAGTAGATGCATAAAGGTGCATCAAAGGATAATTGCTATAATATACATCTACTTGGGGTAAATAGCTGGTTCCATAGGTGAAAATACCTTTTATTAACTCAGCGTGCCTCCACGGATCGGAGCCAACTGGGTAAGAGGATATAAAATAAGCGCTGAATCTCAAGATAAGTGAAACCAAGAATATCTTGAAAAATAAAGTATAAAGTTGAACATTTTCTTCATGAGTGCGTGACATAATCTCCAGCCCTAAAGAGCATACAGCTAGTGATATGCTGAAAAAAAATATTGGGGGACGATAGTAGGGTTTTGCATGATAGTAACTTATTAATGCTATCGAAATACAAATCCAGTAAATAGTTTGGATAATCTTCAGTGACCGATTACCAAGGTTAAGACTTAAATTTAGATCATTTGCCAATAATTTACTTCTATATCTCAAATACAGAAGGCATGCAATTGTTACAAGAGGCCCTATTGTAATAAGGTAATTATTGCTATATATTAAATTCAAGAAGGTTATTAATAGTCCTAGTACCGATCCAAGGATTGCAAAAATTACATCAATAGTAGAGAAACTTGGACTTTTAATTTTGAAAGCAATTAATGCCGAAATAATCAAAGTCAATAATATGATTATTGGCGCGATCTCTTTAAATAGCATCAATCATTCCTCTTATCGTTTTAGTAAACGATCAGAAACAAGTCACTAGGTCAGTTTTCTAATTTTCTGTAAAATTTGCTTTAAAATTTGCTTTATACACCAACCTTCTTTGTTAACTATTTTTCCACTGTATACTTGATTTGATAATAACCTTCAGTTCCTGAAGCCGATGTAATTAAGAAGTTTCTCATTTGTCTCCGATAAAAAAATTTTCTTTCTTGAGTTATCTGTTCCGGGGCAACAGTTTGTCCCCTATTTCGAACGCCAAAATAAAATTGACACTTCTATATTCTAGCTTCATATCAAAAATAATTTTTAAATACTGTTGTGAAAATTAAAAATTGTATTGTTAGTTCACACGTAACTGAAGATGTGTAGCGCCGATTTTATAATATACTTGTAAAATTTTCTTGCCTACTTCTTCCCAAGTAAACTGAATTGAATATTCTTTAATTTTTTTCGCATCCCAGGATATGTCTAATGCAGACAAAATGTTCTTCGCTAATTCTTTCGGTTTTGCAGGATCACACAATAACCCATAGTCATTAGAAACTATAATTTCTTCACTACCTCCATTGCGAGTGGCAACAACAGATTTGCCGCATGCCATAGCTTCAATTTGAACTACCCCAAAACTTTCACTTAAACTTGGAAGGACGAACACATCACAAGCGTTCATCCAGATTGGAATCTCATAATATGGTTTTCCACCAGCAAGTTTAACATAATCACTTAATCCTAATGATTCAATTTGCTTTTTTAGTTCTGGATATAATTTACCTTTACCTACTATGATGCAAAGAACATCTTTTCTATGCTTTATAACTATATTCATGGCTTCGATGAGATATTTATGCCCTTTTGCTTCATCATATAAATTTCCAACATTCAATATTATTTTGATCTTCGAAGGCAATCCAAGTTGCTTTCTGCAGTTTTGTGAATCTAAATTTAAAAAAGCTTTATGGCTATAACCATTTGGAATATAGTATACTTTATCCAAAGGAATTCCAATGCTTTCGAATAATTGGATATCCCCTTTCCTAACACGGATTATTGCATCACATAAATTCCATGATCGGATAAACTGAGTCTCTTTCTTTTCTATGGCATCAGTGAATGTTTGGGAAGTATGTTCAGTGATCACCACAGGAACGTTATACTTTTCCTTTAACTTTACAGCAACTGCTCCAGAATGCCATGTAAAATGAGCATGAATTAAATCAAATTGTAAACTTTCTTCTCTAATTAATTTTTGGATAGCTTTCTCTTCAAAATATATCCAGCCATCTTGACCATATTTATAAAATAAGGGACAATTAACATATTTTGGGAAATATACATGAATATTCTCAAATATGTAATTTTCATAATGTGTTTTTCTTAAAAATTCCATTCCAACTGCAATTGGTGATACTACGTATATATTCTCAAAGTACTCTTTGAGAAACATGATTTGCTCTTTTACGAAAATTTCTCTTACGTATTTGTTATCAACATTTGGGAAATCATTGGATATTACAAGTAAATTGTTAGATTTCATAATCGTAACTCACTTTTCACAAATTTATACTTCCCAGCCGGAGTCCTCTCAATTTTATCAACATATTTAAATTCTACTTCCCATCCATTAGATTTTCTTCTGATAGCTTCCCTAATAGTATCCAGTTGTGCTTCATCAAACTCCTTTTCTGGAACGATTTTAATAACAAGTTTGTCAATTTTCTCTTGTACTATTTGAAATTCCTTCATACCTTTACCGTCCTCCACACAATCTAGAAGGAAATATCCATGTACATATTTTCCTTCGGGAGTCAATAGAAAATCAGCAGTTCTCCCAATAACTTCTTTTAATAATTTAGACCCACGCCCACAATCACAACAATCACTGATGATATGACCAATATCTCCTGTATCATACCTAATAAAAGGCATCGCATAATTATGAAGGCTTGTTGCCAGTATTCCTCCAACCCCTTCTTCCAATTGTTGATAGTCATTATCTACAATTTCCATAATACTTCGTTCTGTGTCTATGTGGAGACCATTGTGCTCAGAACACTCATAGGCACCTAAACCTCCATCATTTAATCCATATGCATCATATACTTCACATCCAAACACGTTTTGGATATTCTCTCTCACATCAGGTAGTAATTTTTCTGCAGTTGAGAATATCGCCTTAGGTGTAATAATCTCAACCTTATTCTCATCGAGATAATTTGCAAACAAATTGATTGAAGAAGCATAACCTCTTATGAATTTGGGTTTGAATGAATTAATGACTTTTACATATTGCTTCATATTATCATTGCTCATATCAAAAGAAGATAGCTTCCGAATGTTCCTTGCGATCTCATGAGTCTTTCTTACAACAAAAGGTTTGTATCCTATATCTAGAGAGGAACCTGCAAGAAAAATCATCTTATCCCCCAATTCGTAGCCTGCGTATCCCCATCCACGATATAGTAAAGCTCCATGAAGAAATCGATCATATTTCAACATTCTGAATTGAAGATAACTGCCTGTTGATCCACTTGTTGCATTTTTATAATAGTTCATTGAGTCCAAATTAACGGGCTTAAAATCGTCTAGATTCTGCTTGATAATATTTTTGGTGAGGATAGGAAGTTTTTTTAGATCATGAATAGTTCTTATATCAGAAGGTTCCAGTTTCAATTTATTGAACAATTTGTGATAGTAAGGAACGTTCTTATATGCGAAATTAATCATCCTTTGAAGTTGTTTTTCTTGATTTTTTGTTTGTTCTGAAAAAGTTTTCCATTGTGAATCAACAAGATTTTTGTAGGTTGGATAAAATTTAGGCTCTGCCAATTGATGGGCAAATATGAATAAAGCTTTTTGAAACATACCATTCCCCTAAAACTGTGATGTTGCGAAGAGCTATCACAGGTCACAATATTTTTCGATAAAGCCTACCATAAATTTAGTAACGTCAATTTTATCTGCAATTAATTTGTCTCTTTTTTCTCTCCCTTTTTTCTTCAGGTCAGGGTCATTCAATAATTCGAGTGCCTTTGCTAAGGATTTTTTACCCATTGAGTGTTCATCATGAAAATTATACACCAGTCCGTATTTTGTTTCTTCCTCGTCTGTATACCCTCTCCCTGCATAATCACAGAAAATAGCATGTGTTCCTAGAACAGCACATTCCGAGGCCATTGTTGCGCTTTCACCATATAGCAACGTTGCATAATACAACAAATGGTGCATCTTTTCTGGTGAAACATTAATTCGGTAGTTTTCAAACTCCTTCTGAAGGGGTTTTTCTGAAGTTATAAAAACTCGTCCATACTTACTAAGCTCTCCTATAGCACTTATTTTATCCTCAAACGTTAAACCAGTATGCCCAAAATCATGCGTAGCTCCCCAAGATACAAATCTCAAAACTATGAATGTATCATCCTCTTTCAGTCCAAGTTCTTTGAGAATGTCTGGATTTGGTGTGAAATAATTAGGGTGTAGATATGCCAGCTCATGATAACCATTATACCGAACTTGTTTTTTACCAAGATAGTCCTTAAAACAAGAGGGCGTACAGACAACATCAGCAAATGGCAAATATAATCTAATTTGCTCCTTACTGTTTTCTGTATCTTCAAAAATAACACATTCTTTTTGAAGTAAAAAAGAAACATGAGCTGCTGAAATAGCTCCCATTCCTACGAATATATCTGGATTAAAACTTTTAACTTCCCTATACATTTTTAAGTCAATTATAGGTAAGTTTATTAGTTTCTGAGTCAATGAAGTTCCATAACTACCGAGGTCAATGTAATTAAACCCATAATTGTCTAATAATTGAAATGACACATCCTTTTTAGTTGCAGTAATTAATATTTCATGTCCTCTTTTCCGCATATATAATATAAAGTTTTTAAACAAGTGAACATGACCAGGATGATTTACACTAACAACAATTTTCATGGTTTCACCCAAAGCACTCAAACACATCATCACTAAATTTCTTATAAATTAGCGACGGCATTTTCTGAACCGTACTCGTCGCTAATTTATATATGAGAGTTTCTCGGTTTCCAGACAAAGTCTCTGGAATCTGTGGATAATAACTATAGTATAATTTTGTTTCAACTGTCCCCCATCTTTTTTTGAATTGTATTAATCCTTTATTATCGTAGGACACGCGACCAAAGTCAAAATATTTATACCCATTTGCACACGCATCTTCGATACTCTTCCAGATAAATGCATTATTAGGATAAAAGTTAAGATAATCAGGATGAGAAGCACCATACCCGTAAATAACCGTATCAGAAAAATACAAAAAAACGCCGCCTGCAACAATCATGTCGTTATATTTTGCGGTATAAAGAGATACATTTCCATCCAGGAATTCAAACATATTTTTAAGAAATTTCCAAGGATGACATGGCACTCCACTATCTCTTTTGTTAATACAATTGAGCTCATAAAAATCTTTTAGGTCATCAATATCTTTACTAGAATTAACCTCTATCTTCATCTTTTTTGATTTTGTAATTGCTCGCCTGACGCTTCCCTTATCTAACTTATTCCATGTTTCTGCAATGTCTGAAGATAGTCCTAATATATAAGTAGAGAAAGAGTTTTGGTGAGGCAACCCTTCCACAGAATCTCGAATCTCAAAATAAGAAGCATTTAACTTTGAATACATATTTAGTGCTTCACTGAGAAGAGCATCTCTGGAATCCTCAGAACCAAGACACCCACAAAAATGAGAAAAAGGTACAGAACATAATCTATTAGCTGTTAATTTGCTTTTAACATAAAACAAAGGCAATAGCCCGGTTAAATTTCCAGATTCGTCTTCTGCAAAGAGATATTTAGGTTCGTAATCAAACGTTTTCTCTAAAAATTTTTTCCACTGAGGTGTGTGATAAATACTCGTTTTATTAGAATTATATAATAATTTGTTCCATTCCTCACATTTAGTATTTTTTACAATTACTGTCATTTTCTCACCACTGTCAAAACCTTCTTCCCAGAATTAAATGCAAAATCCTGTAACCAGTATAAACTCCAGTTGACGAAGTTTGACTTCCATCGCTCAGGATGCAGTGAAATATAAAAATTAGTAATTTCTGAATTTTGAATCAACTTGATAAGATCATCAGTTGTTTTAGCGATGATTCTTTTATTACTTCCAGGAATAAAATCTCTTAAATTTGTCTTTGAGTTCCAGCCTCTACCTGTGTCGGTGAAATAATTGAGATTTTTCCCGGCAGATAGATAGGCTTCTCCAACAAGTCCAAAATTCCTGAAATCATAATATTTCCATAGGTCTCTGTTATCATATCTTGACAAGACAGCTCCATGCATACAGATAGTTTTGATGTTACAGATATTTTTAAATTTATTCAAATCTTTCTCAAATAATTTGATAGCCTTTCCAATATCTCCGTTCGTCTTGCTCAAAGTTTCATAATGGTATCCTATTTCATGTCCCATCTTCTCAATATCTTGTATGATCTCAGGAACAAAAGTATCTTTATTGACTCTGAAGTAATAGGTTGCCCGTATACCAAACTCTTCTTCTATACTTGCGATCTCTAGTGCATTCTTTGGCGACCTATCAATATCATGACGCATCAATACAAAATGCTTGGGAAGCTTATCACCTGCAGTCACGTACTCGTCCATAGTGATAAAATTGTACTTCCTTTCCATTGCAGAGCACAGTTGGCGAAACTTATAAAGAGTGAAATCAAGGTTTTTAGACAATAGCACCGAATAACCCCCCCTTCCTTTATTAATTAATAGAACATCTAACTATTAAACTTTTCGAATATTTTTTTATAGACTCGATGCTTGCCGTTTTGTTTATATGCTTCATATTTTAGTTATTTTGTATTTTTTTCATGAAACAAGAAGCCATGTGTTCTATATTTAAATTTTAATTAAGTTCTTCAAATCCTCCAGCAACACTGTTTATGTTTCTATTGTGTGTTCTGTAACCTGTAGAATCGACCATGTGTTCTTTTTACGAAATAGGTATTCTTAATAAAGTTTATAAATAAGTGCATTAAAAAATATTATTTCCATTAGAACGTATTGAGTAGAGTAGTCGTGGTAGACTGCAGATAGTTTAATAGGACCCCTTTATACCCCCTGAATGAAAGTTCCTACGAGAGATCTATTATCATTTATAACAGATTTACCACTAACTTACCAGTGTAAAATATGATAAAAGAACTGTGCAAATGGATAAGACATATATAAAGTAAATTCTTTTCAGATAAATAGAACTTTTAAGCAAAAGAGATATTAATATCTTGGATACGAGAAGGTATTAGGTTCCATTAGTAGAAAAATCTACGCGAATATTTCTCAGATCTGGATATTTTCAGGAGGAAAACGCATAAAAATATTAAATGTTATACCTAAGAGCAAGGGAATCTTTCGGGCAGGATTCCGTTTTTTGAAAAACCGAATATTCAGTATATTTTATCACGAGTATGAGCGAAGACTCAAGATTAAGATTCTAAATTCAGAAATTCCGCATCATATAGCTGTGATTATGGATGGGAACCGCAGGTATGCGGGACAGCTTGGAAAAGCTCGAAGTTTTGGGCATGCAATGGGGGCAGAAGTTACCGAAAAGGTAATTGAGTGGTGTTATGAGATTGGGGTAAAGCAGCTTACTCTCTACGCTTTTTCTACGGAAAATTTCCAGCGCTCCGAAGAGGAAGTCGACGGTCTCTTCAATCTCATTAACGAAAAGTTCCTGAAACTTTACTCTGATCCAAGGACACACGAAAAAGAGACACGAGTTCGCGTCATAGGAGATAGGTCAAAATTACCTGCTTTTCTGAATGAGTCAATTGAAAAAATAGAAAAAGCTACGGAAAATTACGGGAAGTTTTACCTGAACGTTGCCATTGCCTATGGAGGCAGGCAGGATATTATTCAGGCCGTCCGTGATATTGCAGGATGCATTTCCAGCGGGAAACTCTCTCTTGGGGAAGTGGATGAAAACCTTATTTCAAAACATCTTTATCCTGCTCCGGGGATCTCGGTTCCGAATGTAGATCTTGTCATCCGTACTGGCGGCGATGAAAGGGTTTCAAATTTCCTTCCCTGGCAGACTAACGGAAATGAATGTGCAGCTTACTTCTGTGCTCCTTTCTGGCCAGAATTCCGAAAAATCGACCTTCTTCGCTCGATCAGGGTATATCAAGCCAGGGAAGCCGAAAAAAAGCAGGAGCAATCATATAGAGTCTCAAAGGTTGTAAATTTCCTGGAAATGGGAACTTGTGAGGAAAAAAGCGAAGAGGTTGGACAGCTTCAGTCAATTAAAAAGCAAGGAATCTCCTGAAATGTTCAGCAAATCGCAGTTGTATGGAAAATGACACGAAATGATGCCGCATCAGTTAAATAACTTTTTTTCTAAACTAAAGTGCGGGAACCTCAAAATGAAACGAATATCCATGTTTCGGAAGTTTCCTGCCCATATTGCTTCTAAAACAGTCTGTCCTACTTATTAATATATTAGTGAAATAATCTTTTAGAATACCGATATATTGATATTCAGGAGACGAATATTTTAAGTGGGGAAATTTGGCTGTACCTAATTTTTCAGGCTAAAGGCATAACAAGAAGCTTGAGAAAGATTTTATCATTGTATTGGGGATAAATTAATCCGCTCCAGAGTTGGCTATTCATTTAGAATGAAATCTATGGAGATCGGTTTAGATCGGGGGAGTTAAAATGGACACTATTAACAAGTTAAATCTGCGTTCCTTCAGGACTTATTTTCATCTAGTCTGGAAATCGGAACATACCAGACCTGTAAATTTGGAGCAAGGCCATTTTCAGTATCGTTCAAAACTACTGAAAATTCAGAACGCCAGGGACAGAGAAATTGCGATGGCATCTCTTTTAGGTGTGCAGGCACTGATAACTCTCAGAATCTTGGTAAGGAAATTTATAGTGAAAACCAGAGTCCTTAAAGACAGAACGTTTGCCTGGCGAGAAATAAAAACTGAAGTAAAGCGGGAGGGATTTTACTGGGAGAAGAACACAGAAAACCTAACCGCTTGATACATGAAAAGAGCCCGTATCTCCTCCAGCACGCGTATAATCCTGTTGAATGGTATCCCTGGGGAGAAGAGGCTTTTGAGAAAGCCAGTAAAGAAAATAAACCTATTTTTCTGTCAATTGGATACTCCACCTGCCACTGGTGTCACGTAATGGCACATGAGTCTTTTGAGAATGAAGAGGTAGCAAGACTCATGAACAGGGCTTTTGTTTGCATAAAAGTAGACCGGGAAGAACGGCCGGACATTGACAATGTTTACATGACGGTCTGCCAGATTATTCTTGGGAGAGGTGGCTGGCCTCTTAATATTATTATGACATCAAATATGAAGCCTTTTTTTGCAGGAACCTATATCCCTAAAAACTCCCGTTTTAGCCAGACAGGGATGCTCGAACTCGTGCCCAGGATAGAGGAAATCTGGAACAGGCAGCACGAAGAAGTCCTTGAGTCAGCTGATAAAATCACGTCTACTATCCAGAATATGATCTCAGAGTCAGCAGGAGAGGGCATAGGGGAGTCAATAATGGAGGAAGCTTATGAAGAGCTACTGACTTCTTTTGATAACGAATATGGCGGTTTCGAAAGAGCTCCCAAATTTCCTACTCCACACAAAATTTTCTTCTTGCTCCGCTACTGGAGACGCAGCGGGAATCCTGAAGCTCTTCATATGGTTGAATATACCCTGGAAAATATGTATCGGGGAGGAATCCATGACCACCTGGGTTCGGGTTTCCACCGTTACTCTACAGATAATAGATGGATTGTCCCCCATTTTGAAAAGATGCTATATGACCAGGCTCTTATTGCGACTGCATACACAGAAGTTTATCAGGTTACCGGAAAGAGACTGTATAAGGAAGCAGCGGAGGGAATTCTTGATTATGTGCTAAGAGATCTGACATCTCAGGAAGGTGGATTTTATTGTGGGGAAGATGCTGATGTTGAGGGAGAGGAAGGAAAGTACTATCTCTGGACTTTAGAAGAGGTAAGAAGTGTTCTTAGCCCTGAGGATTCTGAGCTGATTACAAAAGTGTTTAATCTCAGCGAAGGAGGTAACTTTGAAGAAGAAATAAGAGGTAAAAAAACTGGAACTAATATTTTGTATCTATCTCGTTCTCTCAAAGCTCTTGCTGCCGAATTTGGGATTCCCGCTGACGAGATTGAGAGCAGGGTAAAACTAGCTAAAGAAAAACTCCTATCAGCCCGAAATAAACGTAAAAGGCCTGGAAAAGACGATAAAGTTCTAACTGATTGGAATGGAATTATGATTGCAGCTCTTGCAAAAGGTTTCCAGACTTTTGGTGAGGAGAAATATCTGAAAGCTGCCGAAAAAGCCGCCGATTTAATTCTCAAGAGACTTTACAGTCCCGATAAACGATTGCTTCACCGATATAGGGAAGGGGAATCCGGCATTTCCGGAACTGCAGATGATTACGCATTCCTGATCCACGGACTTCTCGAGCTTTACGAGGCAGGATTTAAACTGAACTATCTTAAAGCAGCCCTTTGCCTCAACAGAGAATTTATCGAGCACTTCTGGGACCCCGTTCAGGGAGGATTCTTCTTTACTGCTGACGACAGTGAGTCACTTATTTTCAGGAAAAAAGAGTTTACAGACGCAGCCATACCGTCTGGAAATTCTATTGAGATGCTGAATCTTCTTAGATTTTCCAGAATAACTGCAGATCCCGAGCTGGAAGATAGAGCTCAAGGACTGGAACGCGCTTTTTCAAAACTCCTCAGAAAAATGCCCTCAGGGTATACCCAGTTCTTATCAGCGCTTGACTTTGGATTGGGTCCAGCATATCAAGTGGTAATTGCCGGAAAAGATGGCTCTCCAGATACTGGGCACATGCTCGAAGAACTCTGGGCTTACTTCATCCCTAATAAAGTGCTGGTTTTCAGGCCTGAAGGAAAGGATCCTGAAATTACTAATCTGGCAACATATACGAAAGATCAGGTGCCTATAGAGGGAAAAGCTACTGCATACGTCTGCCAGAACTATGAATGCCAGCTTCCTACCACTGAGGTCAATGAGGTGTTGAGAATGTTAAATGTATGACTGTAACTGAAATTGAAGGCTTTAGTCAGATGGGCTATTAAGATTAGAGTGGAGAGATCGAAAATGAAAGAATACACACTTGAAGAACTTGCAGAGTATAACGGTAAAAACGGCAAAATATATATTGCCTACCAGGGCCAGGTCTATGATGTCTCAGACAGCTATTTATGGGAGGGTGGTATCCACCAGGGACTTCACGATGCTGGAAGAGACCTTACTGAAGAAATGGACGAGGCACCTCATGGGCCTGAAATATTTAAGGACTATCCTGTTATCGGGACTTTGAAAGAATAAACTGGTTCGGACTTCGATAAATATCTGGATTAGAAATATGTTGTTGAGGTTATTTGCCCGAAAGGTATAAAACTGGTGTATTATGAAAACCTCGACTGATGTGTTATGAAAACTTCACTCCGAGATTCTTCTGTTCTGACTTCTTTATTTTCATAAATTCTATTTGACTTCTTGGCAAACGATCGTGATGTGAGATGCCTAAGAATTCTCAAGGTCTCTTTAGAAATGTTCCTTTTTATTGTTTTCCTATACTTTAGGAAAACCATTTAAAAATAACAGGTTAGGCTGCCGGGTTTGAAAAAGCAAAGGACAATATGTCTGAAGAAATCAGCAGTAGTTTCCTCAAATAATTTTTCAGGACTGCATTAAGTATAATTGATATAAATTTCATTCTTTTCTTTATGTTAATAGGACTCACCGGTACGCCTGGGACTGGAAAAACCTCAGTAAGTAAGCTTCTTGAAAGAAAAAGGCACTGGAAAGTAATCCACCTTAACGAAATGATCAAAGAAGAGCACCTTTACACCGAGATCGACGAGGGAAGGGATGCGGTTATTGCGGATATGGAACTTGTCAGGCAGCGCCTTGAAGAAATTGTTGGTGGAAGGGAAAATGAGGTAATAATTCTTGAGAGTCATCTTGCCCATTACATCGCAGATATCGTGATTATTCTCAGGGTATGCCCTCCTGAATTGAAAATAAGGCTGAAAGCACGCGGCTATTCGGAAGAGAAAGTAAGAGAAAATGTTGAGGCTGAAGCTCTTGATGTCATCTTGGTTGAATCTTTTGAATGGTGTAAAAAAGTTTTTGAAATAAATACGACAGGAATGAGCATCGAAGAAACAGGACAGAATATCGAAAAAATCATAGATCATATTTTAAGCGGTAGTGAAGAAGAACTGTCGGATTATAAACCCGGATCTATTGATTGGATTGATCTGGTTCCTTGATTATTGTGAATTAAGAAAGTAAAGAAATTGGTAAGGGAGATGGGGATTAGATCCCCGGAAGATTAACACTTCCTTTTCCCTTAAATTATTCAGTTACAACAGTCAGGGCAATCGCCTGAAGGACATTTTTAGCATCTGACTTTAATCGTAACGGTTGCACAATCGGTTTTTCCATCTTTACCTTTTATACAGTATTTGAAACTGTCAGTGCAAGATTTACTGCATTTTGCTGGTTTTGTGTAGCAGAACTTACCGTTACTCTCCATACAGACCTTGCCGCCCAGTTTGGTAGTAAAACATCCTGTAGATGTAACTTTAAGGTTGCATCCTTTGTCGTTACTTAGCACGTTATAACAACAAGATTTAGATTTACAGTTACATGTAAATGCATCGTTCCTTGCATCTGTTTTACACTTGTTCTTGTTGCATGCGGTGTCATATGCAGCAGCTGCTCCTGTCATTGACATGACAAAGAAGACTAGCGTAAAAATACATATTGTCTTGAATATACTTCTTTGCATTATATATCCTCCATAGTATTCACTCAACCATAAAATTTTCAAAGCTATTGATTTAAAATCAATTTTTACAGGTAATGAAAATATATTCTCCCGGATTAAACCCCCGATTTATCAGGAAGATATATTTTCATATGATTGAGTGATCTTTCTACACTATTTCTTAACAAACAGTTAAAAATTAAACTATTTGTTCTGAGATTTTATGTACCTTTCACTTTTCTAAAAAAACAGGTACTTGTCAATGTGTTTAGTTATAATATCGATTGCAGCAATTAACCTAGTATGTCAAATTAAGGTTAAATGTTAAAGCGTATTATCACAAAACATAGAGAATAATAACCCCTGCTTTTATGAAAAAGTTTTAAGAGTACACTAAATAGGAATATGCCTTTCTTTTATAAGAAACTTTCTGCAGTATATACTCAAGTTTAAACATTTTTCTCACTTTTTGAATATTTTTGTCCCAATTTGGTCCTAAACTATAACTAGTGCATCGATTCCAAATATCCTCAATAAAGTGCGGATAAACACAGATGGTTTTCAGTTCTTTATCGGCAGTGTGCTCATTTTTCTGTAAAATCATAAATCTCAAAACGTTATTGGATAAAATATTCCATCTCGGGAGATCAATTTTTCCATATAATACACAAAAACTTGACTTCAAATTTAAAGCAAATTTGCAATACTGCCAATAAGATGAAAAGGGAACAGAAAGAGACTTATTTCGACTGATTTCTTATTAAATTATAAAAACGTCATAACGAAGAATTGCTATCGCTGGCGGAAACATTCCTGAGGCGATTTACTCCATCTATTTCCTTGATCACTTCAACGACTGACTTCGGAACAAGGTGTTCCCATTTTTCCCCTGCAACCATCCGTCTCCGAATCTCGGTTCCTGAGTATCTTTCCCGGATATAAAGAGGAGATTCTTTTACACAAAATCCGGCTTCCCGGAAGAGTTGAATAACCAGAGGATTGTTCGAGTATACTACTTGAAAATTAGGTGTCCGGGACGCAACGTGATGGACCCAGATAGAGTTGTACCTGACGTCTTCAATGGGGAGAACATAGTGTCGGATTGGGAGATTTTCAAGCGCGTTGTACAGCATCAGCACTCTTTCCCCTGCCGTAAATGGGTCAGTTGATTCGTGACTTTTCTGAGCACTTCCTATACCTACAACCAGTTCGTCAACTTCTTCTGCAATCTGCTTAATTATGGCATGGTGCCCAAAGTGATACGGTTGAAAACGTCCAATATAGAAAGCTCGCACCATCCTCAATCTCAACCTCTAACCATACCTTGGTTATTTTTTCTCAATATATTATGATCAGACCGTCTCGTTACGGATTCCGGTCTCAAAGCTGAACTTTTTACAGACTTCTTTAAAGTGTTCAGCATTATTTTTGCGTTTCATATCAATAAGCTTTCCGACAAGTTCGAGGCCAGGCTTGGGATCTTCCATGATCTCCATTTCTTCACGAACCATATCGAAGTATTCCTCTCCGATATCTGTCCTTATAAAGACCGAGTTCCATCCATCCGGAGCACCAACCGAGCCTACAGAAATGTCGGCAAAAACTGAAGTGTAGTCACAGCAGTGGTGGCAGGGGTTTCGGGCATATTTGGCTACATCCTTAATAGGCACGGAGTGAACCTCGCCGTCATTGGTGTAGACCCAGAATTTACCTTTAGTGAACTCCATCCTCCTGACATCTTCGATCTTGACTTTCATAATCTCTGGAATAATTTTCTCAAGCATTACGTCATGATGGAAACTTTCCATACAGAGTAATCCAATTATAAGCACGATTTTTTCGCTTACATTCTCTCGGATTAGCCATGCAGAATGAGCCTGACAAGGCACTCCAACAACTGCAATCCGGTCATACTTTTCGAAGGCTTTCCTGAGAGCTGCTACAACTGGATCGGAGGTATACTTAGTTCCTCTTACCTTCTCAACATCTTCAGCACTTGTCAATAGAACTACTTCAGGCTCCCATTTTTCGTTTCGAGTAACTCCAACGGCGCAGTCGATTTTACCTTGTTTGAAAAGTGATTTAAGGATTCCGCTGGTTACTCCTCCATCCTGGCTGCCAGCATTGTCCTTGGACTTTGCGGCAAAAAACTTGCGCACATTTGCAAGTTCATTCTCAATGAAGCCGTCTACTACTGGACAGACACGGCTGCAGATTAAACAACCTTCACAAACTAGATATCCAGCTCCTTTTTCATAAAGGTTCAGAGCATTTGGATCACGAATTTCTGCCGCCTTCTTTACAGTTACAGCCCCTATGGGACATACGGCCTCGCATGCCCCGCAGGCTGCGCATACATCATGTTCAATGACTTCTGCAATCTTTGGTGGCAATAGTTCCCTCCAACACCTCGATTTGCTTGCCTTAAGACCAGATATTTAAAAGTATGATATGAAAAATTAAAAAATATAATAAGATGTAATTAATTACATCTTTGCAATGATTTCTTTGCCTATAAGCTTTATTGCTTTTTCTTTGTCAGGACCGATTGGAGATCCGGCAACAATCTGAGTAACCCCGATTGCCTCAAGGTCCCTAATTCTCTTCATGCAATCTTCAGGAGTTCCGCAAATAGAAAAGGCCTCGATCATTTCAGGGGTAACAAGTCCGCCCATAAGAGCTCCGAAGTTTCCCTTGGCAATTGCTTCACCGATTTGGCTCTTTGCTTCAACTGGAATTCCATGGCGCTCGAGAACAAGGTCAGGAGAACCTGCTACAATGAAGGCAACCACTACTTTTGCTGCGTTGACTGCTTTTACAGGGTCTTTGTCAATTGAGAAGCAGGCATATGCTGTAACATCAACTTCGCTCGGGTCACGACCGGATTTTTTAGCTCCTTTTTTAATCTGTTCGACAGCAACTTTGAAGTCTTTTGGATGGGAAGCATTAATAAGGACACCGTCTGCGATCTCACCGGCAAGTTCGAGCATCTTGGGACCCTGTGCACCCATATAAATCGGAACATTTCCAACTTTGAAAGCAAGCTTAGCGCCTGCAAACTTAATCATTTCTCCATTCATGGAAACTTTCTTGCCTGAGATGAAATCTCTAATCGCCTGGATTGCTTCTTTGGTGGTTGCAAGAGGCTTTTCCCATGAAATTCCCATGGCATCGAAAGTTGCCTTGTCCCCAGGTCCAAGGCCAAGAACTGCCCTGCCGCCTGAGATCTCAGAAATTGAGGCAATGCTGGATGCAGTAATAGCGGGGTTTCTGGTGTAAGAGTTTGTAACACCGGAACCGATCTTGATACTGTTTGTATTCAGAGCGAGAACGGTAAGTGTGGAGTACACATCACGGTTGTTGTAGTGGTCAGTGATCCAGACATAGTCGAATCCCTGCTGTTCTGAGAGCTTTGCATAATAAGCGATCTTTAAGGCGGGATCGCTCGGCACAAATTCGATTCCGAACTTCATCTCAAATTACTCCTGATTACTATCTATTAGATAAATGGGTCCGTTTTTTGTCCCCAAAATATTTCTTTTGAATTAATAATTAATATCCATTACAATAGATATTAATTACGAACCTTAACTGGATTCACATAACAGTATTTAAGAGCCTATATATAATTAACTGTATTAAACAAATTATATATAGATACCATGATAATACCTCTCCTCCGTTTTTCCTCATAATGGATTCCTTTTCAAGTTTGGTTCATTCAAGAAATATAACCCGTTCCTAGGGTCTTTTCCATAAACTGGCATCCGCAACCGCAATTTCCAATTCTACTGGTCTGAACCATCAGACAGAAATCGTTTGCTCCAAAGAAACGATTTCTTCAAAGCTAGCAAAAGATTTATATTGGAAAACGACGAGCGACAAAATTTCCGCAGGTTTCATGTGGATATTTCCTGAAGCTAAAGATAGTAAAACTAAAATACTAAAGAACAGTGCAGGTGGACTTGTCAAGTGATTCGATTTCAGATTACAGGAATTAAGGAAGGCGCTTAAGGATATACAGTTTTTCTTAAAAACATTGAAAAATCGACGTTTATCTATAAAAAGTGCCGAGAAGGAGTGATAATTCTCCTCTTGAGCTATAACTTTTAAAATCTAAAGCAGCGAAATCATTACCTTTCTTCACTATAATCAGTTTACTCTTTATTAACGTGTTGATTCGTCACAAGTTATCCTGTCAGTAGTTCAACTTATATATACTGCCAGAATCAGACCACACTATAACGTTGCTGGATATAACCGGGGTTTGTGCAGTATTGCCAGAGGTCAACTGTTTGCTCTTTCCGGTATCTATGTCATATATGTACAGATCACCGGAATCTATATTTGCAAGGTCGTTGTGTTTCAAGTAAACAATCTTGTTGCCGCTTATGTCAGTTGAACCACCAGTATCGTAACCAGTCTTGTCATTTCCTGTTGTGACTTCTGTTTGTTGCCCGGTAGTAATATCATACATGCGGACATTGCCCAGTCTGTTGTAAAAGTCCGACCATATCACTTTGTCTCCATAAATATGTGAAAACATGTTATCACCATACTGGCTGACATCTATTGCTTTTTTCGTAGTAATGTCATATACGTAAATTTGGGGAGTGTCTCTGGTAGAATAAGAGTCATACGAGATTCTGTTAGCATAAATATCAGGATTGTTTCCAGTTGCTATTTTAGTCTGCGTGGATGTGGATATGTCATGCATGTAAACACAGGAATCTGCACTCCATACCATCCTGCTACCGTAAATAGCAGGAATGCTGCTATTGTCTACATCTTTTGTAATGTGAGATCTTGATCTGGTTTTTATGTCATATACTGTAAGCCTGGGGAATTCCCTGCTCTCGTCAAGCCAAACTAACTTATTGCCTGAAATTGCTGGATGAGATGCTGCGGAAGAATTAACCGTAGTTTCTTTTTTGGTTGTCAGGTCATAAACGTGAATAACACCATTATTTGTCCACGCTACTTTACCATCATCGATAGTAGGCTCAAATCCGTTTCCAATTTTTATATATTGTCCGGCTGAAACCACTGTCGATATCAGAATCAAAAATATAAGAACTAATGATGCCGAAAATAATTTCCTTTTCATTTTTACCCCACCACGTGCCGTTAATAAAGCCCGAAACTTTTCTGACTTCTGACTTATTATTACAGCACAATTCATACAATTTTAATTTATATGTGATAATTTGATCACTTATTAACTTATAGTGTTAGTTATTATATAATTAGAATTACTCCGCAATATATAATTATAGAAGTAAAATCTATTCTAATCTTACTTGCATATCAATGTTCATTGGATTTAACTACTTTTTTGTTTTAGGAATTGAGGCTAGGAAGACCTGGGGCTGCCTCGAGTAGACTCTTCCACATAGTGCCAGGCGAGAAGGAAGTAAACTTCCGCTACATATAGGTACATTATATCCTTGATGAATATGGTATAAAAACAGAGCAACAGATCAGTATCACTAAATCCAGTATTAATAAAATCAATATCAACAAAATCAACATCAAAAAGAAATCAAAACGGGTAAGATATTGTGAAAAATTAATATATTGGAGTTGGTTGTACAGCTTCAGCTTCCCTTGAACGCACTGATAAATTTCCTCATGATTCTATGATCTATTTCTAAACTTTAACAGGCACTTCCAAAGTCTTAACAATAAAAATATTTAGCCGAAAATGTATCCTGGAAACAAAATCGTCTTAGCAGTTAACTTTCTTTTTGCTTTGTTCCTCAATTGTTTCAATTCGAATTTTAACAAATTATTTTGACTCGCCAAACCCATATAATTTATTTAGAGCTTATTTTCCTAATCACTTAATTGATAAAATGAATTTTTTTGAGAGGTTTTCTTTATAATTATATAAATATCTAAAACTATCTGGGGTCGGGGGGATAGAAAGCCCAAAAACCTGAGTAATATACTAGCTTTTTGTTTTCTTCCGATAATTAGGTTTGACAAGTGCGTTTTTAAGTTTTATAGTCCAATTATAACTCATAATTTCTTTTTAATCTAAATTATCTATGTAATAATGCGATGTTTGATCCACAGATTATTCTTTGAAGTATAGAAGATCATTTTTAATATTCTAATTTGACAATTATTTAGATTCTTCTTGTATAATTCTACTTATCTGTTCCCTGTTCCTTCAACACTTGAAATATCCTGAAATATCCTGAAAATAATAGTGTAATTTATAAATTTATTTGATATATTACCAAAAATATTTTATAATAGGATCACATAACCAAGTATGTCAACTCAGAAATTCAATAATGATAAATCAAACCTTTTTAAAAAGGAGAGTTGATCTGGCTAAAGGCCGCATTAATTAAATAGTAGATATTGACCAGAAGGATACTATCCTGTGGTCAGTGGTAGTTTTGATTTGTAGAAGCCAAAACTTCTAGTTTCCGGCCACCTCCAGTAACTAATCCCTATAGTGATTGGAGAGTGGATACTCTGTGTGCAACGTGTCCGCCCCACTAAATCGCAGAGAACCGAATTGGATAGGTTCGAAAAATATTACGCAGACGTAATAGGAATCTGAATACCCGTATAGAGCCGACCTGATCAGGGAATTCTATTCAGAATTCAAAATCCCCTACCTGATTAGATTAGTTCGGAAAAGTAAGTATTACGAGTACGTAATATGGAATTTTGAAAAATATTTGGGAAAGAAGTACCTTACTGTATGTTTTTTGATTTCACTTAAATCCCTATAAAAATCCAACCCAAAGGTGATACGATGCAAAAAAGACAACTAGGAACCCTATTCCTGGTAACATGCCTTATTTTAACAACTGTACCGGCTGCGTTAGGCGCTTCGAGTACAAAGGTGGTAACTGTTGCCGGAGACGGAAGTGGAGACTACAATTGTGATGGAAAAGCCGATGACGTCCAGATTAACCAGGCGCTTGAATTTGCTGCCCAAAACCCGGGCACAACTGTCCACCTTAAAGGCCCGTTCACATATGATATAAGCGATTCTCTTAGGATCGGTAGCAACACCGTCCTTGAAGGAGATTCTGGTACAAAGATCAAGCTAGCCTCAGGATTATCAGTATGGGGTGGGCGTGAGAGCAGTATTGCAGAAAAGAAAGCCATGCTTATGATTAGAGGCAGTTCTGCAAGCGATGTTACAATAAAAGGCTTAACTGTTGATGGTAGCCAGTCCGATTATTATTCTGGTGTCAGGCTCGGAACCTCCTGTTATAACATGGCAACTATAGTAAACTGCAACGGATTAACAATTCAGGATGTTACGTTCCAGAATGGATGTAATGATGCTATGCTTATTTCACAATCCAGCAACGTAGTGATAGATTCCGTAACTGTAAACAAATGTGGACACGATGGTATATATGCCTATCATGTAAATGGCATTACAGTTAAGAATTGTAATTTTATTAACCGAACTAACTCGTCCGTTCGGCTCGATTCCGTTACCAACGGAGTCATGGAAAACAATGAATGTACTACTTCTGGTGGTGGATACGCAGGCCTGGAATTACAAGGAACTCTTAATAACATAGAAGCTTCTGGCAACTATTTCCATAACTTACCTGCCCCTGCAGTAGTGCACTTAAATTCAAAAGAAACTAGTGTAAATATCCACGATAATAGAATTGAAAACTGTGGATAAGAACTTTCTTAGTTGGAAAACTCTCAGTTCATCAACTGAGATTCAATCCAATTTATTTTCTTAAATATAAAGATCAGGAGTCAAAAATTGGCTGTTTTCCGGTGAACTTCTGGCTTCCATAATCTTGTACCAAAGATATCTAGCTTTTTTATGTCTCGATTAACAGTATTTTGTATTTCTTGTAATGATCCTTTTTGTTTGAAATCATCTATTTTGTTTGAAATTCCCTGTTTTGTTTGAAACCTCCTGTTCTTTTGAAACCACCTGTTTTGTTTCAATCCACATAGGTCCTGTTTTTATTCTCTGGAGTGCATTGAGTCTTCAAACGACTACTTCAGGACATCTCATACCTTATCAGTTTTCGGAGCTTACAATAGGTCAGCTTCTCAAAAACATCTAGATACACTTTTGCGGTGAGGATATTTTCAACATACCCTTGATTGGCATGGCAATTTATCTGAAAATGAAAATACTATCCTTGGACCCATAATAATCTGCTTACTACTTTCTCCGACCGCGTTTGCAGAAAACTTAATCTGTAAGGGAAAAAAATTAATAAATTCGAACATAAAATTACTCAGGCATAAAATTATTTGTCCGAAAGACATACTAGCCTACAAATATATTTGCATATATACGTAATTTTACTTATAATTTGGAGGGGACATGCAAGAAACCGAAGCCAAACCGATACGGATTCTCGGAATATCTGGAAGTCCCAGGAATATGGCAACTGATTTTCTGGTCCGGGAAGCGCTGAAGATTGCAGAGGAAAAATATGGCGCAGAAACCGATTACTTTTCCGCCAAAGGGAAAAAGTTGAACTTTTGCATCCACTGCGATTTCTGTATAAGAACAAAGGAAGGCTGCATTCACAAGGATGATATATCAGCCGAGCTTTACGACAAAATGATCTGGGCAGACGCCTGGATTATTGGAACTCCGGTTTATCAGGGGACGTTGAGTGCTCAGACCAAAACAATAATGGATAGATGCCGAGCCATAGTTGCCAAGAACCCAAAAGTTTTTTTAAACAAAGTCGGGATGGGCATTGCAGACGGAGGAGACAGGATAGGAGGGCAGGAACCGGCAATCCAGACGATCCTGAACTTTTATGTGATCAACGAAATGATACCTGTGGGGGGCGGCTCCTTTGGGGCTAACTTGGGGGGTACATTCTGGTCGAAGGACAAAGGGGCAGAAGGAGTTTCCGAAGATTCCGAAGGCATGAGGAGCCTTCGAAGAACAATAAAAAAACTTGTCCAGACAACTCAGCTTGTAAAAAAAGCTTCCTCAGGAATGGAATCCAAACCCCAGTCGTCTTAAACGCAAAAAGAAGAAGGCAAATAACGTAAACTTTGGAAAGATGGATTCTCAAAATTCAGGTTAATCAGGAAGAAAAATAATTCCATGATTTGACAGAACAATTTAAGGAGGAGTTGTTTTGGTAGAACCATTAAATAAGAAGATCAAGAGAATAGCATGGGGAATAACAGGCTCGGGAGACCAGATGATTGAAACCTATAGCATTCTGGTGGACATTAAGAACCGAACAAATGTTGAGACAATGGTTTTTCTCTCAAAGGAGGGCGAGACCGTGATGAAATGGTACCATCTCTGGGATAAAATCCAGAACGATTTCCCTAATTTCAAGGTGGATGCAGGCCCTAACTCCCCGTTCATTGCAGGCCCGCTGCAGATGGGATACTATGATTTCTTATTGATAGCCCCGGCAACTGCCAATACCGTGGCAAAAATTGTGTATGGGATTGCAGATACCCTTGTTACGAATGCGGTATCTCAGACTGCAAAAGGAGAAACACCTATTTTCATCTTGCCTGTAGACCAGAAAAGAGGGAGTGTCAAAACCTCTGCACCCAGCGGCAGAGCCTTTGAACTTAATATGCGCGAAGTAGATGTTACAAACTCGGAAAAACTTGCACAGATGGAAAATATCAGAGTGCTTGCAAGTCCTTATGAAATTTATGATATCTTCGGACTTGAGTGGCCTTCTGAAGATATAATCCTGAAAGTGAAAGAACGAAAAAAGAAGAAAATTACGGAAGAAATCGGAAAATAAAAACTTTAAAATAGGGAAATCTGAAAAGATGAGTTCTCAAAGGGGGTAAGAGGTTATGAAAGGTGCATATCAAAATGTAGTAGAGGAAGTAAAAAATCTTAAAGGAATTGAAGAAGCCGTAGCTCTGGCAATCGAGAGAGAAAAAGAGGCAAGAGACTTCTACCTTAGTAAAGCTGCTTTAATGGACAGACCGAAGTTTAAAGAACTCTATGTATATCTGGCAAATGAAGAGGTAAAGCATCTTCGCTACCTTGAAATATATCGGGATCAGAATGAGCTGCCCTTAACCAGTACGGAAGTTCCGAGTGGTCAGTCTTTTGCCCCTGAGTTTAATATGGGCCGCACAAAAGGTGGTGAGATCACACTTGGTGATGCAGGCATTCTTGTTGCAGCTCTAAGACACGAGAGAAAAAGCGAGGATTTCTATTCGGAAGTCGCAAAAAGGGTCGATGACGAAAGCCTGAAAAAATTCTTCGAGATGCTGGCAGGCTACGAAAGAGGTCATTACGAGTTAATTGACCAATTCCTGGAAGAGATTACTAGATTCCGAATGCAGACCTGAAAGTCGAAAGAAGGGGTGTATGGATGTCAAAGAAAAAGGTGGAATCGTAGACTCTCAAGCAATGTATACCGGGTAAGGACAATCTATTGGAACAGAGGGGATTTTACGGTTTTACTACTCCCTGATAGGCTATATAAAAAAGCATGCCTGAGATGAGATAAGCCTGGAGACCAGCTTGAAGCCGCCGCAAAAAAAACATTGATAGTAATTTCATCGCGGCTCTTCATTTAACATTTATTTTGTCCCAGCTCTCCATTTAACACTTATTTTACTCCAGTTCTCCATTTAACATTTTTTCCTTTTATCATTCTCCTTTTATCATTCTCCTTTTCTTGAAAACCTTCCGGAAAGGTTTTCAACCTCAATAGCCGTAGAGCCTGGAATTTTTTGCCGGATGTCTTTTATGAAATACTTTCACTTTGCTAGGCTGAGATTAATAAGTACTGAAGTAGTTTTTGGAAATAGAGGTGAATACAATGGAGGAAATATTCAAAGGATTGATTGAGCGTGCTCAGTACTATGAGCAGTTTGAAAGTTACAGGAACATAAATTCCTCAGTACGTTTTGGAGATTTGACTGAATTTAAATTAAAGGTTCCAGCAATGAGTATATAAAACCGGATTTATTAACTGTCAGTCTGAAAGTACTTGATTCACATATGCAAAAGCTGCGAATTAAAAAGCTGCGAATTAGAATGATGTAATATCTCTAAAGAACTGGACCGTTGAGAGGTAAGTTTCAAGAAAAAGTCAATTGAAGTGAATCTCAAGAACAGGTCAGAGAAATAAATCTCAAGAACAGGTCAGAGAAACAAATCTCAAGAACAGGTCAACTGAGATGCAAACTTCAAGAAAAGTCAGAATAAATCGGAAATACGAAGAAATTCTAAACAAAATTAAAGGCGGAGAGAAACTTATTTTTCAATCGGTTCCATTTAAACCTGTAAATTCTGTCCCAATTCCACAGGGTAAATTTTGAAGTCAATATTTTATAATCATTTTTGAAAACACTTGCCGTTCAAGTGGCAAATATTTATAGATGTGATAGGTAAATATCATATGGGTTAGGGGGAATCCATATGGACGAGTTTTTTGAAGAGGTCATTGAAAGGACCTATTACTATGAGCAGTTTGAACTTTTTAGAGAATATAAGCAAACGTTCCTGAAAAATCAGACAAGGAAAAGCAAGTCTGGAAGAAAAGAATAATCTATTGGGAAATTCGAAAAACAACTTGATAATGAACATAAAAAATAGTCAAACATGAAAACAATCAAACATAAAAAAGGAACTACGGCATATTTAAACCGGAAGGGCTTCTTGAAACCGGAGTGTTGCCCTTCTAACTTTTTGATATCTACTGTAATTATACACTTTAATGCTTCTCCTGATCTTTATTATGAAACATGTTATTCTTTAACAAGTATCACTCTCGCCGGAGTTCCATCTGTATCTATACGGAGAGGCAGACCTATGAATGTATATTCCCCTTCATGAATGCCGGCAAGGTTGAGTCCTAAAAACAAAGTTGTATTATTTATCAGTAGCTCACGGACTTCGTCATCCCCTTCAGGTTTTTTGACGCTCAGGTAATCAAATCCGAGGGTTTTGATCCCGGCATTGACGAGGTATTCTGCTGCGTCCATTTTAAGGTGCACATAATTCTCAAGGAATTTCACATACCCAAGGGTCGAGTTCCTGGTCTTGAGAAGCACTATCTCTTCAGGACTTACTTCAAACTTCTCAAGGTCTTGCCTGCAAATCCCATTTTCCACCAGCGTGAGATCAAAAACCCTGCACTTCCCATAAAAATGGTCAAGAGGTAGATCAGCAACTCCTTCTCTTCCATTCCGAAGATGCAACCTGGATTCTACATGGGTACCTGTATGGCTTCCCAGAGTCAAGATAGACTCGTTTACATTATTCTTCGGGATAGAGGCATACCTCTTAATAGAAGGTTCCGGCTTTCCCGGATATATAACCATTTCTTCCGTAATAGGCAATGAAATATCAAAAAATTGACGCAGAATGAAACCCCCATTCACTCGCTATCGATACATCAGAATTTAAGTGCAGTCATTTTAGATAAATATGTAACTGCGCCTTGTTATAAAGAAGGGTTTAAAACATTAAAAACTCTCCTCTGGCAAATTGATCAAGCCTCCGGTTGAACTGCATATAATGTTACATGTTTTCTACTATATATTCTGCAACCGCGTTTCCAACTTCCATTGTGTTAGCCGTTCCTCCCAGGTCAGGAGTGATTATTTCCTTTTGAAGCACATGGGCTATTGCCTCATCAATAATTTGAGATCGAGGTTCTTCCATCCATTCTAGCAGCATCTTTACGCAGAGGATTGTAGCAAGCGGGTTTGCAATGCCCTTTCCGGCAATGTCGGGTGCGCTTCCGTGTACAGGTTCGAAGAAGGCATATTTATCCCCTATATTGGCGCTCGGGACAAGGCCAAGACTTCCGACAAGAGCTGCGCACATATCACTCAAAATGTCTCCGAAGATGTTCGTTGTAACCACAATGTCATACCTTTCAGGGTGTATCATAAGGTTGTAAGCCATCGAGTCAACCAGCATATCTCCATATTCCACGCCGTTAGCACTGGCGGTTTGCCTGCAGACATCGAGGAAAAGCTTGTCGGATTTCAGGACATTGGATTTATGGACAATGGTCAGCTTGTTCCTTCTTTTCTTTGCAAGCTTACAAGCGTATTCTGCAATTCGCTCGGAACCTTTCCGGGTGACGACTCTTTTCGTCCAGGAGATTTCGGATCCTACTTCCTCAATTCCCGAATACAACCCTTCAGTATTTTCTCTGACAATAATAAAATCAAAATCGTTTTTACCAGTAACCCCGGTTATGCCGGGAAGAGGTTTTACAGGCCTGATATTGGCATACAGATCCAGTTCCTTTCGGATGGTCAGGAGCACGCTTTTGTAACTCGGGTCCGGCACAGTGGTAACTGCCCCAAAAAGGACAGCATCACACCCTTTGATGATTTCCAGATCGTCACTTGATATGGCAGTCCCTGTTCTTTCCCATCGGGTATAGCCAAGTTCTAGGGGAACTTTTTCAAACTCAAGCCCGAAAGCATCAAGAACTTTGACAGCAGCAGGGATTACCTCCCTGCCTATTCCATCACCTTCGATTACAGCCAGTTTCATATTAACTGCATCTTAGTTAGAGGTATATGAAGCTGGCGTAACTTTTTGAGATTATCAGGATATTTCAGGTCCAGAGCAGGTGTTCGGCAAGGATTTTTCCACCGAGCCCTATAAGGATAAGCCCTCCGATAATCTCGACTTCGTGCTCAAAGAAATGGCCTATTCTGTACCCCAGGATTGCTCCGCAGAATGACATGAAAAAGGTCACACATCCTATTATAATTGCAGGTTCGAGAATAGGCGTATTGAGAAAGGCAAAGCTAATTCCCACAGCAAGGGCATCTATACTTGTAGCGATTGCGAGCACCAGAAGCACCGAATAATTGAGAGAATTTATCTTTCCATCCGGGTCTCCGTAAAGAGCTTCATAAATCATTTTGCCTCCGATAAAGGTCAGAAGCCCAAAAGCAATCCAGGGAGCATAATTTGATACAAAGCCGCTTACCGCGCTCCCTCCAAGCCAGCCCAGCACAGGCATTAAAGCCTGAAATCCTCCAAAAAAGAAAGCTAGTTTAAGGGCATCCTTTAGATGAAAAGGTCGTATCGTGGTGCTGCTGGACATGGAAACTGCAAATGCATCCATTGAAAGCCCGAGCCCTAAAAGGAAATTAGTCAGGAAAGACATTAAGTGATTACTCCAGTTTCGTTTTATAAATGAAATTTTTCGGGATTAGATCTTTAGCGCATGAGAACGTTTGAGGATCGAAACCCTTGTGGTGTCTATGTGCCGCGATTATCACCTTTTTGATGACCCAATAAATCTGCAATTAGATTTAAAACTATGTCTTCGGTATAGGCGACTAATAAATATATTTTAAAAAGAAAAACTAAGGGATAGCCAGATCTGGTTACCTGCATGCAGGCCCAGGCCGAAAAATTTGCGTAACAGGATTAAAAACAACTGCTCTTAAATTTACTCGCTGTTATCTATGTATCTAATTCCATTCTGCTCATACCTTAATTTTAGAGTTTCCCTCAATCACTGATTTCGTTTTATTGCTCGATGTCTCTGACCCCACTTTTCTATAGACGGTGTATTTGCCAGTGCCATCATAAGAAATAGCATATTTATATTGATTTTCACTAAAAAACTTGAAGCCTTTTCTGTAAAATGCCGGATATGGTACAACACGTAATGGATTAATCGAATAGCGCTGGTATACATTGTTGTCTGCAAGATTTTTAACCCAATCAGGTATCACGTTCACCTGTTGATATTTCTCCTGAATATTGTGTCCAATGATTACGTTATAAGCAAGCGAAGCCTGCACTGCAACCGTTATAAACACTAACTTCAGCAAGAAAACCCCCACAACGAATCCAACAATCCACGCAAGCATGAGCAAAAACATAGTATTAACCCCTATACTTAATTTTTTGTGATCGGCTACCTGCCTCCGATTACATGAGTCACTTAAATCTTTGACGTTCCACTCAAATCCCCTTACTCTACGAGCGTTACTAGCAAATGATTCTTTGAAACTATCTCTCTACAAGATAATGAAGTTTTCCATTCAATAGTCCGATTTTCTAAAAAAATATTCAACACCTATGTTATATATTGATAACTAATTACCAGTTGACTACTTGAACTGATATACTGGAAGTGATCGGGATAAGCAGGAGTAAGGTTAATAAAATTGATTATAGTGCTTGTTCCATTCAGTAGGGGATAAAATGGAGGAATTCTGGAAATCTTGAACTTCTGGGCGGAAAGAAGGCGTTTGTCTGGGAATTTATAACAGTTTCTGTGAAATGTAGGGAAGGATGTAGAAGAGATGGTAAAGAATGAGATTACATAATAAATAGACCCCTCAAATGATGATTAGTTTTTTAAGGGCTATTAAGACTTATTTGCCCAATTAAACGTAGTGCGAGTCCCTTTCCAATTAAGGTACATTTATTAAACAATTTATTTGTTATTGAGGGGATTTAAGTGCCCCAATTAATTGATTAAACATCGTTTTTTCCTCGCTTTTAACATTTAATTTCGTATGGATGAAAATGATATCAGATACCTTAGTTATAAATAATCGTAAATTGTGAGCAAATAAATTTTTTATCGCGTTTATTTATTAATTTTAAAGATTACTATAGGTTATTTCTCTAAAAAATTGATTTTTAGAATGTACCTTTAGTGGGGAAATTCTAAATGCATATCTATTGTCCAAACTAAGCATTCTATATCCTTAGTTTTAACACTGATTTGGAAGGACCCTAAACTTACAATAATAAAAGTAGTAAGTGCTTGTGGGAACACTGATTAAAACGTAGAAACTACGATATGTTTTAAATGGCGGTTTCGAATGGAATACCTGCGTATTACGTGTTTTTGCGCTACTAATGCTTCGGATAGCTTATGATTTCGGTGTAATTAAGATAGCTTATGATTTCAACACAATTTATTTTGAAGATGATTGGAAAAATTGCCATTATCTTATCAAGGTTGTCTATTTAGATCCTCTGAACTCTGCCTGAGGTTGCTTACAAGTTTTCGAATAGCTTCAGCAACCTGGTACTCCGATGCTCCCCAGTGGACTACAGCTCCATCAAAACCCGAGATCTTTACAAGCCCTGAATTCTCAGACCTGCAGCAGCGAGTGATAAATGATTTTGAGGGTACAACTATTTCGGACTTGAAAGGACAGATGTTTATAAAGGAATAATCAAGTTCAGGAAAACGCATCTCAAAAAGAATCTTTGAAATCTCGCATCCTACCAGTAAGTGTCCATTTTCCGTGAGTACATCCGAATCCAAGCACTTGCCTTCTAGTCCAGACGCGCTACATGGAAAAACAGTATTTTTTCCTTCAAGACGCCTGAGGTCAATTACCTTTTCAGTAAACCTGACCTGGAGATCCCCGAAAATTCCGCTGGCTTCAAGCCTTCTCACAACAAGGGAAAGCCAGGAAGGATAAGGAGGGACAACATCAAGGATTTCGAGCTCAAGAATACTTGAAAGATCAGGCTCATGGACAAAAGTAACGTGTCTGTCCATACCTGTAAAAATTACCGTGTTCACTCTTCCTGTACAGAGTTTTTCTGCAGTCTCGATCAGGAGTGTACGGTCTTTTATATTCAGTTCCCTGTCATACTTTACCACCTCTTCTCCTGAGGCTATTGTTTCGAGAGCTTCAACTTTCCTGAGCAATCCCTCTCCGCTTTTTTTCATGTGATAGACTGCATATTCGTAGCCGCCTGTCTGAGTTTTCTTCCTCTCTGTAATCAGGTAGTCTGTCAGGAAATAGATCGGCTCCTCGGTGCCCGGGCAGAAGGATTCTGTTACGCCCACATGCTTATATTCATCAGGAAAAATCATAGGTATCGATTGTTTTAAATGATATTTTTGGGTGATCGATTCTGGATTACTATTATGGATTACTATTATTTTTAGTAATTATCAAATTTAATTCATTTTTGGTATGTTTCCGGTGGATTCTCGGTATATTTTGATATCCATTGGATCAAATTATTCCTTTTGCTCGTTCTGGATTTTTTTTCTGTGAGCTACAAGCCCGCCGTCAGCAAGTATCTGGAGTAGGAAATCAGGCAATTTATTCCCCCGGAACGTGCTTTTTCCTGGAACTGTAACCTCGCCTTTTAGCAGGTCAACTCTGATCTCGTCGCCTTCCTGGTACTCGATATCAGCTTCGATAAGAGGTAGCCCTACATTGATTGCATTTCGGAAAAAGATCCTTGCAAAAGATCTTGCGACAATACAGGCTATACCTGCATGTTTTAAAGCAAGGGGGGCCTGTTCTCTTGAGGAGCCGCAGCCAAAATTGCTGCCTGCTACAATAATATCACCTGGTTTTACCTTTTTTGCAAACACGGGGTCAATGCCTTCCATTGCATGAGCTGCAAAAACCTGCATATCCTTTGTCCGCAGGTATTTTCCGGGAATGATTACATCTGTATCGATATCGTTTCCGAATTTCCAGACTCGGCCTATTATAGGGTTTTCCATCACACTTCACCTGCGGAGTAGGTTTTTTTAATAGTATATCTAGATAGCGGGAAAATGAAGTAAAAATCCTGCAGATCTGGCTCAAAAAATAAGGTTAAAAACATAGAATCCAAAAATAACGACATAAGAAAAAGAAAGAGAAATAAAGGTGCAGGAGAGTGAGCAATCGCACACTCCGTACTGTTTTATGCCTTTACATCCTCTCCTTTTAATACGGCTTCTTCACTTACTTTCACTTCTTTTGTCGTATCGCCGTAACTCAATACATAGGGTCCTGAAGGTGCAGTGTCAAATTGAGTCTCGCCTGCAATCGGACCGCCTGTTGAATAAGGCACTGTAAATATGTATTTTCCCTGAGAGTCTGTAGTTGTTGACTGCGAATAGTCAAAGGTCCGTCCCTGCTCTGTATGAATTGTCGTGTTTATTTTTACAGTCTCATTGGGGGAGACCGTTCCTGTTATATTTGCACCTTTGACATATTCGAAGATTTTGACATAACCAGTATCTATTTCAGGGAGTTTGCCTCCGTAGAAGTAATTGTAAACCTGTTTATACCCGACCTCGTCAGTTTGGGAGGCTTCGGTCTCGTGAACCATACGGTAATGTTTCAAGCCGTTTCCGTCAAAAATATGTAGTTTTGCTTCCATGGAATTGAAATATCGGGTAGAAGGTATGCTCTGATATTGGTTGCCTGTCCAGTAAGCCTGATAGTACCCATCAGTATCAAGAGTCCAGGCAGGCATCGCCCCGAATATATCTGTGGCCATTCTGGCATCGGAAATTATGTAACGTGCACCCATCTTGTCAGGCCTTGGATCTACAGCTTTGAGCACGGCAGTTGCTTCTTTTTCGGATTGAGCCGTGAAAAAGGTTGCTGCACCTGGCTGGTTTGTCTCATTAATGCTTACCCTGCGGCCTCCTATCCCTGCCTGGAACGGATTCGCATTTGGCATCCTGTGTCCTATTGTCTCTATATAGTGCCCGTAGTCCCACCATGACATAACACCATATGCTGTATCTGGATAATTGAAAAGTTCTCCGTTTTTCGGGGCTTCATAAATGGCATTGTAGTCCATACCAGGATCCGGGGTGTTTGAGTGGAGCCAACTGCAAGCTTCCATCCAAGGACCAGGGGGGTCGTTTGAGCCAGTTGACTTTATCATAGTTGAATATGACATTGCAGATCCATATACTGGATAAATCAGAAATACCACTATAACCAGGACTGCAAAAACCTGATCTATTTTGACGAATTTTAACGCCGTCGGGATATCTGCAGGTGACTTTACACTACTTTTGAATTTCTGGTCAAGTTCATTCCATTTTACTTTTTCAAGTAACAGGCCTCCTAAATATGCACTCAGGATTGAAACATTTATTGAATAGTAATATGCAAAGCGGTTCTGGCCGTAAATTGCTAGGAGAATAAAGAAACTCCAGACAAGAACCAGGAATTCCTGGGGCTTTGGTCTTCTGAACAGGTTTGCAGCCAGAATAACCATCCCAAGCAGAGAAGCAAGAAATCCCGTTGTAGTGAAATTTGAAAAAGCTTTTGTTAGGGTAAAGACGCTACCACTGTAGAATATAGAAGTGGCTTCACCAATTGTAGAGGCTCCTCCCTTTTGAATCCCAAAA
>NZ_DAVG01000131.1 GCF_002505485.1 Methanosarcina sp. UBA5
ACTTTTCGGATAGGCTCTAAATAAAAAATGAACTGGATTAAGAGCCTATCCGAAAAGTCGATATCCAAGTTTCATTAGATAAAGAGTTGAATAGAGGAAGGGAATGATGTATAATTCATTGGAGCTAAATGAACTATTGGGGGTCAGAAGATTAAACTCACAACAAATGAAATTCAGGAAATTGAAGACCTTGTAGATAAATTCGCAAATGAATCTGAATTCGTAACAAGCGCCGAAAGAATAATTAGAGAATTGGAGATTAACGGAAAAAGTTGTAAGTTAAAAGTAATTATCGAAATCGAAGAAGATATTGAAATCGAAGAAGGTTATTTTGAAGATATTTATACTGATTGATTAATTAAGAGACTTTTTAATATCTTATGGGATCGCCATAATTTACCATCAATTTCACCTGCAATTGATACATCAATCAAAAACCCAGAAAATAATAAAAAGACTCTGAATTCGAAATTCAAGAACTTTGAATGTTCTGATAGTCATGGTATCAGCTTTAAAGATGATTTAACCGTGATAAAAGACTCTCAACCAACTCATTACAGGTTTAAAAACAGTATATAAATCACTGTATAGGTGAAGTTCGTCCAAATTGGATTAACAAGAGTTCTTACGTCAGAATGGCTGAAAAGTAATTTTAGTCCTTGATAGCCCTTATTGTTCTATTATCCGTATCTATCTCAAGCACTTTAATGCCTTTAAGTAGACGTTTATAAGTTCTAACGTAGTATTCTGCCAGAGTTTCATGGAGCTAATCTTTACGACAAAAAACTGTAATAATCCCTATGTGTGGCAGAGTTAAGGTTCAAAATTGAAAGAACCCAGTTTATAGAAAGAGTTGAGTTTATCGACACAGCAGTTTTTAGAATGGAATCCCCCAGAGAGGGTACCACTTTTCTACATTTTCTTCGATAGGCATTTCTCTCTCCATTTCCGCCCTTAACTTGAATTCAAAGGGGCTGTCCCTCTGCTTGCCAGAAAGAGGGATAAAGGGGTAATAAGTTCCCTGCTTAAAATTGTAGATCCAGTAAACGGTTTTTCCACGGCCGGAGTTCCCGGCTTCGGGTTCGCTGTCAAACCTGTAAATGGCACAGAGAAGTTGCCCACCAAAGCCGTGTTCTTCGAGAGTTTCACTTACAAGGTGAATGTTTGCAACAAGGTCTTCGAAATCCGGGTCTTTAAAAATAGCCCACAGGAAATTGAACTCGTCTTTTTCCAGCCTGAATTCAGTTTCCGTTTCCTTTGAACTGTACTCCAGAAGCTCCTGAATTTCCTTTCGCGCAGATTCGTACGCTGAAGCTCCTATTGGCTTAAAGCAGATCCCTGCCGATCCTGAGGGTTTTAGGCCGAGATTGCTTTCCAGAGTGATACTGGCTGTAGAAATTGCAAATAATTTCTCACTTTTTGCTTTTGGAAGCGTACTCTTACCGAGAATTGCATCCACAAAATCGCGAAGACCCATTTAGCTTCTCCTTTTTAAGTCGTTTTCTTAATTCATGTTATGAATTCGTTTTCTTAATTCGTGCCCAGCTAACTGAGATTTTATGACCTGGATCTTGCTGTGGCCTGGATTTTGCTAACACATCCAGTTAGCCCAGATCCTGCTGCATCTTTTCAAGTTTGGCTATTCTTTTTTCCACAGAGGGGTGAGTGGAAAAAATATCCATTATGGAAGAACCTGAGATTGCAGGGATGATGAAAAATGCATTCATTCCTTCTACTGACCTGAGATCTTCGCTCGGGATCCTGGACATAACCCCGCTTATCTTCATGAGGGCTGATGCGAGGTTAGACGGCTGTCCGGTAATAACGGCTGCGCCCCTGTCTGCGGCATATTCCCTGTAGCGGGAAAGGGCTCGAATAAGTATGAAACTGACAACCCAGACCGCAGCTGAAACTAGCCAGACAAGCAAAATGCCTCCACCTTCTTTTTTCCGGTCTTCTCCCATGTTTCCAAAGTAAAGGCTGTAACGGACAAAGTAGAAAGCCAGGGTTGAGATAAAACTGGCAATTGTCATAACAGCCATATCTCTGTTCTTGACATGGGTAAGTTCGTGAGCAAGTACGGCCTCGAGTTCGGCTGGAGAGAGTTTGTCCAGAATTCCTGTTGTAACTGCAATAACAGCGTTATTCTGGTTCCTGCCTGTTGCAAAGGCATTTGGAACCTGAGACCTGACAATTGCCACTTTCGGCTTCGGGAGGTCAGCTATTGCGCAGAGCCGCGTAATTATCCCATGCAGCTGTGGGGCTTCGCTTTCAGAAACGATCTCTGCGCCTGTTGACAAGAGCACCAGTTTATCCGAGTAAAAGTACTGGATAGCCATGAAAGAGCCTACAAAGAGCATCATGATCACTGGTGGAGTCCCGTTGTACGACAGAAACGCTAGGAAAAAAAGGTAAACTGCTGCCAGAAGAAACATTGTGAAAATCATCCGTCCCTGAAGTCCCAAATCCCTTTCCCACTTTCGTTTCATTGATTACTGCTCCCGAGTATGATTGAGATGTTGAATTCCGCTTAAGCGCGGTTTCAATTGGTTGTAACTAAAGCAAAGTGCTATGCAATGAATTGCAACTAAGTAAAGTGCGATTATATTTTGATGCGGCTAAAGTTAAGCGCGTTTAAAGGGTTATTAAATCTAAGTTAAATTATAATTAAACCTATGTTAAATAAATATATTAAACCTGCAAATATTAAATCTACAGATATTAACCTGCAAATATTAAGCATACTGATATTAAACCTATAAATATTAAACTTCCGTTAAATGGAAACCAAGTCCAATTAAATGGACTTACAGGTATTGACCTGTAAATCAAAGAAGGATGCACATAAGAAGAAAAACTTTTATTGAGGCCTGGGCAAAGGTTACGAAGGCATAAAACGACTGGCTTTTTTCACTTGGAATATGAACTAATCCAGCTATATATCCGATAAAAATATTTCCTCAAAGATTAAAGTTCTTTCCCCTTATGGAAAAGCTCAGAACTTCTGTTTATTCGGCAAGGATTTCTGTTCATCACTAAAAAATCCTCAAAAATAAGAGATGAGAACCTGCGAAAAGAAAGAAGATTTTGAAGAATAGATAAATATTCAGATGCAAAAAACACATTTAGAAATAAAGTATAAAAATAGCATACTATTTATAATTGGAATGTAATTTTTATAATGGAATTATAAACTCAGGTAAAAAATATGGATCTATAAAAAGAATAATAAGATTTGCACAATAGAATTTATAAAGCCGTATAATAGAATTTATAAGTGTTGTACAAAATAGAATTCATAACTGGTGTGTAACAGAATTTATATGCTGGATTCCTTTGGAGAATAGAATAATTATATAAGAATAATTAAAGAAGAATCATTTAAAAAAAATTAAAGAAGAATCCTTTAAAAAAGATACTTCTTTCCTGTAGAATTTCCGCAGGATTCTCCCAAAACCGGCATAGATCGGGAGATTTCTGACGGAAAAACTTAACCGAAGAAATTTAACCGAAGAGGTTTACTGAAGAAATTCAGTTATTAGCCTTTCCTTATTTAAAAAAATCATTTCAGGTTCACCCATGCAAAACATACTCTCAGTCCAATCTCTCACAAAGAAATTTGATGATTTTACAGCTATAAAAGAGATAAGCTTCAACGTTGGAACCGGCTCGATCTTTGCTTTTCTTGGCCCAAACGGGGCAGGCAAGTCCACAACTATCAAAATGCTTACAACCGTCCTGAAGCCCACATCAGGAGAAATAAGCATTAACGGTTTTAATGCGCTCAAAGAACAAGATAAGGCCCGTGCATCTTTCGGGATAGTCTTTCAGGATCCCAGCCTTGATGAAGAATTGACTGCTTACGAGAACATTGTTTATCATGCAGTCATCTATAAGGTACCTAAAAAGGAAAGGGCCGAAAGAATCCGAAAAGCCCTGGAAATTGTCGGGCTCTGGAACAGGCGGGAAGACTATGTCAAACATTATTCAGGCGGCATGAAGCGCAGGCTTGAGATTGCACGGTCACTTGTCCACTACCCGAAAATCCTTTTCCTTGACGAACCCACTGTAGGCCTTGATCCCCAGACCCGAAACTCAATCTGGAGTCATATCAGGAGCCTGAACAAAGAAAAAGGAATGACAATCTTTCTGACAACACATTACATGGAAGAAGCCGAAGCCGTTGCAGACCAGATTGCGATCATTGACCACGGAAAAATTATAGAATCCGGCACTGTTGAAGAAATAAAGAAACGGACAGAAACCGAATCCTTAGAAGAGGCTTTTCTGAAGTTGACAGGCAGGGACATTAGGGATGATAGTGGGTCTGGAAATAAAGTGCGAATCATAAGGGGCATGAGAAGGAGGATCAGGCATTGATTGAAGTAATCTATATCCTCTGGTTAAGACAACTAAAACATTACTGGCGCTCTAAAGCCAGGCTGCTGGGTTCTCTCGGACAGCCTCTGCTTTTTCTGGTAACATTTGGATTCGGTTTCGGTCCAATGTATACAAGGGCAAGCGGAGGGGCAAATTACCTAGACTTTCTTGCGCCAGGGATTGTTGCCATGTCAATTCTCTTTACTGCGGTTTTTTCGGGACTTGAGGTTATATGGGACAGGCAATTTGGATTTCTCAAAGAGACTATGGTAGCTCCTATTTCAAGGACAGAAATCATGATCGGAAAAACTCTTGGAGGCGCAACCATAGCCATGATTCAGGGCCTGATCGTGCTGAGCCTGACTTATGTGCTCGGGTTCAGGATTCCAAGCCTTGCAAGCCTTGCGCTTGGGCTGGTTTTTATGTTCCTGATAGCTATCTTCTTTACAGGCCTGGGCCTTGCCATAGCCTCAAAAATGAAAGACATGCAGGGCTTCCAGTTGATCATGAACTTCCTGATCATGCCTATCTTCTTCCTATCCGGCGCCCTCTTTCCCCTTGAAAACCTACCACAGGCGATCTATTTCGTGAGCAGGATCGATCCCCTTACTTACGGGGTGGACGGTTTAAGAGGAGCTATTGCCGGAATGAGTGTGTTTGGTATCCATAGCGACCTGGCAGTAATAGGTTTACTCTCAGTTCTTGTTTGTATGATTGGAGCATTCCTTTTCTCAAAAATAGAGGCTTAAAAGCCTCCTTTTTTCCAAAATTTACGGTTTGAAACTCAAAGTTTCGTATAAAATCAAGTATTATATAAATCATTAATGATTATTTTATATCAGTGTTGTACTATTATATACCTTTAAATTATTAAAGACTTTTAAATTAGGTATCTAATTAACTGCATCCTGAATTCAAGGATACTCAATATTTAAGGTAGATTCATTTGATTGACATATTAAAAAAGAGGCATTAAAGGTGCTGGATTTTGTTGAATTTTTAGCCCTGGGGTCATTTCTAGGCCTCGCTGCAGGAACATCTCCAGGCCCACTGCTGGCTGTAACCATTTCTGAAACTCTACAGCACGGCAAGTGGGAAGGAATAAAGGTTGCAATGTCTCCTTTAATTACGGACCTGCCAATCGTTTTATCCATACTGTATGTACTGTCGCATCTGACAAGTTATGATTTTATTATTGGAATCATTGCGTTTTTTGGGGCTTCATATCTCATATATTCAGGAATCGAATCACTGAAAATCAAAAAAGACAGCGTTGAATTAAATGTAGAAAAAGAGAATGCCCTTAGAAAAGGAGTTATTGTGAACTTTGGAAACCCGCACCCATATGTCTTCTGGTTTTCCATAGGCGGGCCGATAATTTTTAAGAGCCTAAACACTCACGTTTCAGCTACAATTTTGTTCATATTAGGATTCTATATCTTTCTTGTAGGGTCAAAGGTGGTTGTTACATTAGTTGTAGAAAAGTCAAAGTCCTTTATAAATAGTAAACATTACTTTTCTATTATCCGCGCTCTGGGAATTGCACAGATCATCTTCGGATTGACTTTTATTAAAATGGGCTTGAGTTCACTAAATATTTAAATATTATATGATTGCTCGTTTTGGATTTCAAAGACTCTAAGTATGATGGAAAAATTAGAATTTAATTTTCATTTAAGGTTTCAGATAAGGTTTCAGTTAAGGGCAGACTTGCTTGAGGCCGGAAACCACATCAGCAAGAAGCTCAATAGGGATTCCCATAATCATTTCATCGTCTGTAAGAGTGGCGTAAGCCCGACTTCCAGTGCAACCAATTGTAACTCCTACTTTTCCTTCTTTATAAACCTGTACAACGCCGTCAGAACATACACTCTGTGCTCCTGAGAAGCTCGTTTCAAGCCTTCCTCCTATCCCATACATTACAGCCTGTGTAAGTAACATCATCTGTTTAGGACTACCGAAAACCATAATGACGTCCGGAATAAATGAGGTCTTTTCTAGAGGAGAGTACAGAATAGCTTCTGTTGAATTCGGTGGAAGGGTAGGGGTCATGTCAACAGTACGTCTTGAGGCACCCAGTGTACTGAATAGCTCGAATTCTTTGTAATAAAGCTCTCCACTGACCAGGTTTTCAGGAACTGAGCCAAGACCCATTGCGCCAGCTCCAACTTTACACATTTGGTTATCATTTAAAGTATAAAATTCTTCTCGGTTTTTTCTAACTTTATCCACAAACTGGCAGTGAGTCATATCCTCTTCTGTCTTCCCAATACCTTCTGGAATTTTTTCTCCTTTAGGAATAAGTTTTACTGCTACAGGAGAAGCTCTGATTTTCAGACGTTTGATAAGTTCATGTCCATGGTGATTTACTTCTTTGACATCCATATTTTAATACATCCTTATTTTTAACTTTAATTCCAAAGTTTTTATAACCTTGGTGCTCCGATTATATTTCGTTGGTATTATAAATTAAAACTACATAATTGATATATTAATGGGGAAACGAGGAGCAAAAC
>NZ_DAVG01000060.1 GCF_002505485.1 Methanosarcina sp. UBA5
TTGCAGTCTTCATTGCAGGACTGATGATAGGAAGAACTCCTGAATACCTCGGAAAAAAGATCGAGATCTTAGAGATGAGAGCAGCTGTGATAACTGTCCTGGTTCCTGGAGTCCTTGTTCTTCTGCTTTCGGGTATTGCACTGGTTCTTCCAAATGTTGCAGAATTAATGAAAAATTCTGGTCCTCATGGACTATCTGAACTGATATACGCCTTCGCATCAATGGCCCAAAATAATGGTAGTGCCTTTGCCGGGTTTGATGCATCAAAACCTTTCTACACACTCACAGGCAGCCTGGCAATGTTGATAGGCAGATTTGTGCCAGCAGTCTCTATGCTGGCCATGGCGGGATCTCTAGCACAAAAGAAAAAAGTTCCACCTAGCTCAGGAACTCTTCCCACAGACTCCATTACATTTTCTATCTGGACAATCTTGGTGATTCTTATCATCGGAGCTCTTACATTCTTCCCGCTCTTTGCAATGGGACCAATCGCTGAACATCTTTCTATGGTAGGAGGGATCTAATAATGTCACGAAAGAGATTCCCCCGTTTAGGTGCGTTTGAGCCCAAACTCATCCGCGAAGCACTCATTAGCTCAGTGCTGAAACTTGACCTGCGCCAGCAGAAAGAAAACCCGGTTATGTTACTTGTGGAAATCGGAGGTATCCTGACCACAATTAGTTCTGTAATTGAAATTGCTACTCAAAAATCTCCCTTCTTTACAATCTTTGTATCCTTCTGGCTATGGCTAACAGTTTTATTTTCAAATTTTGCTGAATCTCTATCCGAAGGTCGTGGAAAAGCAAGAGCAGCATCCCTCAGGCAGTCGAGAACAAGCGTTCCAGCTAGAAAGCTCACAACAAACTCTTTTGATGCTACTTTTACCGAAATTTCTTCTTCCGATCTTCGAAAAAATGACCTTGTCCTTGTAAAGGCAAATGAAATAATTCCTGGAGATGGGGAAGTCGTAAAGGGAGCTGCACTGGTTAACGAAGCCGCAATTACGGGAGAATCAGCCCCGGTTGTGCGCGAGTCTGGTGGTGACCGGAGTGCTGTGACCGGAGGAACAACCGTTATTGCCAATGAAATTATTATCAAAATCACTACTGATCCAGGGCAAACCTTCCTTGACCGCATGATCTCGATGGTAGAAGGTGCCGAACGGCGGAAGACTCCTAACGAAATAGCTCTCGAAATACTACTCATTGCACTTACCGGCGTATTTTTAGCAGTTGTAGCCAGTACCTACTCAGTTTCTGCATATAGCGCTGCTTCAAGTGGAAGAGGCTCACCAGCAAGTCTTACAGTACTGGTCGCGCTTTTTGTTTGTTTAGCTCCCACCACTATTGCAGCTCTGCTTCCAGCAATAGGGATAGCTGGAATGGATCGTTTATTCCAGTTAAACGTCATAGCTCTCTCAGGAAGGGCAATTGAGGCTGCAGGAGATGTAAATGTCCTGCTTCTGGATAAAACAGGTACAATTACCTTAGGCAACCGGCAAGCAGCTGATTTTTTGACAGTAAATGGCAGATCAAACGAAGAATTGATGGAAGCTGCCCTTCTCTCTTCATTTGCAGATGATACTCCTGAAGGCAAAAGCATAATTTCTTTAATTCAGGAAAAAACAGGAAAGACTCCGGTTTCTCCCGAAAATGTCACATTCATACCATTTTCAGCCGCAACAAGAGTTAGTGGAGCACATTGCGGCGAAATAACTTATCTGAAGGGTGCTTACGATGCAATAACAAAAGCAGTTCTCGAACGTGGAGGAACCATCCCTTCGGATCTTAAGGGGAAAGTAGACGGAATTGCGTCTGCAGGCGGTACACCACTTGTAGTTGCTCGCAATGAAGTCATTCTAGGTGTGATATTCCTCAAAGATATTCTGAAAACGGGAATTAAGGAAAGGTTTTCAGACCTGCGCCAGATAGGAATTCGTACAGTTATGATAACGGGAGACAATCATCTTACTGCTGCCACTATTGCAGCAGAAGCAGGGGTAGACGATTATCTAGCAGAAGCTAAGCCTGATGATAAACTTAGAATGATTAAGGAATACCAGGATGAAGGGTACATGGTTGCCATGACAGGGGATGGAACAAATGATGCTCCTGCTCTTGCTCAAGCTGATGTTGCCGTAGCAATGAACAATGGAACACAGCCTGCAAGAGAAGCTGCAAATATAATTGACCTTGACAGCGACCCTACGAAACTTCTGGATATTGTTGAGATTGGAAAACAAATTCTGATGACAAGAGGAGCTTTGACAACTTTCTCCATTTCAAATGATATAGCCAAATATTTTGCAATTATCCCTGCTGCTCTTATAGGAATTTATCCGCAGCTTAAAATCCTGAATATCATGGGTCTTGCAACTCCTGAATCGGCCATTCTTTCGGCAGTCATATTCAATGCTCTGGTAATTCCAATGTTGATTCCCCTTGCTCTTGCCGGAGTTAAGTTCAAGAGTATGCCGGCATCGAAACTTTTTGCCTACAACCTGACAATTTTTGGCCTTGGAGGAGTAATCGCTCCGTTTATTGGAATCAAAATCATTGATCTGGTATTGGCCGGATTAATGCATATCTGAGGAGGTATTGGTGTGACATCGATCAAAAAAGCCACATTACTATTTGCGGTGTTGTTTATCGTTACAGGCTTAGTCTATCCCATGGCAGTGACGCTTGTTTCGGGTTTACTTTTTTCAGATCAATCTCATGGAAGCCTGATTGTTGAAAATAACAATCGAGTTATTGGATCAAGTCTCATTGGTCAGAATTTCACAGAACCTCAATACTTCCAGAGTAGGCCTTCAGCAAGCAGATACGATGCGACTTCTTCTGGAGGGTCAAACTTTGGACCTACAAATTCCATTTTTCTTAAATTGATCAGCAACCGAACTGATGCTCTCAGGAAGGACGGAATTACCGGTCCGATCCCTTCTGATCTGGTTACGGATTCAGGTAGTGGACTTGATCCACATATCAGCCTGGAATCAGCACTGATACAGGTGCCTGTTGTAGCAAAGGCACGAAACCTTCCGGAAGAAAAGATTAAAGCTCTCGTACTTGCAGAATCTGTTGATTCTCCATTCACAGGAGTTTATGTAAATGTGCTGTCGCTCAATAGGGCACTTGATCAAGTAAGTCAAAATCCAACTGAAGTGAGTCAATCCAACTGAAGTGAGTCAATCCAACTGAAGGAGGAAATTGTGGCATCTAACCGTTTTGATGACGAAGGAAGACCTCAGGCCGAAGACCTGCTTCTCATTGCTCGTAGTGATGAAAAAAAGGCTAATGAAGGGCGGCTAACAGTTTACCTTGGTTATGCAGCCGGTGTTGGAAAAACTTATTCAATGCTTCAAGATGCAATTCAAAGGAAACAAGAAGGAAAAGATGTCGTAATCGGCTATATTGAAACCCATGATAGACCTGAGACCAATGCTCTGGTTGAGAACTTTGAAGTCATTTCAACACTTTTTATCGGACATCAGAACCTTTCTCTCAGGGAAATAGATCTTGACGCAGTCATCCGACGCCATCCGCAAATCGTTCTTGTAGACGAGTTAGCCCACACAAACGCTCCAGGCAGCAGGCATTTGAAAAGGTACCAGGATGTAGAAGAACTTCTGCAAGCAGGAATCTCGGTTTATACAACTGTCAATATTCAGCATATTGAGAGCCAGAATGATGCCGTTGCTCAGATAATTGGCATCAGAGTTTCTGAGATTGTGCCGGATGCTTTCCTTTCTAACGCAGATGAGATTCGATTAATTGACATTACTCCAGAAGAGCTAAATCTTCGTCTCAAAGCCGGAAAAGTCTATGTAAAAGATATGGCTGAGACAGCTGTCCAAAGTTTTTTTAGAATAGGAAATCTTCTTGCACTCAGGCAGCTTGCTCTACGATACATGGCTGAATCCACAGACAAGAGAATGATAGGCTATATGAGGACCCGGGCTATTCCGGGCCCCTGGCCTGCAGCAGAAAGGCTTCTTGTCTGTATCCGCCCAGGTCCGACAGCTGAACATATGGTCAGGGCAGCATACAGGCTTGCAACCAGATTCGATGCTGATTTGATTGTGTTTTCGGTAGATGTCAATGATGAAAGAGCGTTGTCTCCTCAGGAGCGTCTCTGGATAAATCAAGCTCTGGAAACAGGAAGACGGCTAGGTGGGCGGATAGTGCGTTACCGTGGAAATGACGTCGCTGATGAGATTATACGCTATGCCCGAAGGAGCAATGTCAGTATGATCATGTTAGGAAAACCCCATGGGCTGGATATATTTTCCTCTCCGGTATATAGGGTCATAAGGCATTCACATGGCATTGATATTCATCTGTATGAACCAAAGGGAAAAAGCGTATACATACCTCTCAAAAAGCAAATCCCACTTTTCTTTACAGTAGAATATGTGCTCAGTCTTATCCTGATTACAGCCGTTGTAAGCATAAATTATTTTCTTAAAGAGTATATTAGTTCTTCAAACTTGCTGATAATTCAACTCATTCCAGTTCTGGTATCTGCATTCTTTTTCAGGCGCAGAGTAGCTCTGTTTACGGCCGTTTTGAGCATCCTGGTTTTTGATTTTCTTTTTATCGAACCTTACTATTCATTTACTGTTAATGATTTGCAGTATTTCATTGCTTTTATTGGGTACGTTACTATTGCTCTCATAATTAGCAGCCTTGCCACACGACTGCGTCACCTTCTGCCTCAGATCTGGCAGAGCGAAGCTGAAGTAGAAGCGACATCAGGCCTTTCTCGTGGACTTGTAGAGGCAAAAACACGGCAAGAAGTCTTTGAAACTCTCGCAGATCAAATGCACAATTTTGCACCAGGTGTCTTTGCGGTACTTATACCCAGCCCGCCTGGGCTTCAGATAGGAGCAGGTGACACTTTGTATCCCTTAGACGACAAAGAAAAAGCCATTGCCCTGTGGGCTTACAAAAATGGTCAGCCATCTGGCCACGGAACAGATAATCTTCCTGCAGGAAAGGGGTATTATATACCTCTTAAAACTCAGAGAACGGTTTTCGGGATTATGGCTTTCATCTTTGACAAACCTGATGAGGGTTTAATTCCGGAAAATAAAGAGATATTTGAAACAATGGCGTTCCTTGGGGCTCTTGCACTCGAACGCTTATAATGAAGCTGATCCCGAAACTCAAAATTGCTCATCTGAATCCCATATTCCGAACAGTCAATCGAGTTTCTGGTAATGGAATATAGTTCTGAAACTTCATGGATTTGGGAATAAAATTGGTTTGGACGAGCCCCTTTTTTAAATATGCGGTTTTAAAAGAGTAATATCGGAATTTAATACTTTATTTATGGGCATAAATTAAATAAAAGTTTCAAAACTTTTGTTTTATTTATTAACTATTTTCACTTCTTATTTTCTTAATTGAATCTTTTATAACTCTTATTATTACAAATAAACCTTTTAAAACTCTTATTTTTATAATAAAATGATTTTTATATATGTTTATTTATAAGTATGCTCATATTTTAGCCGGCTTATGTTATGATTGTCAAGCTGCGAATGGTCAGTGAGATAATTCCGAAAATAAAGTAAGGCTATAATAACAGCAAATATTTTGGGGTAAATAAAATGCTG
>NZ_DAVG01000076.1:0-484 GCF_002505485.1 Methanosarcina sp. UBA5
CATGAATGCCATGTTTCTACATGTCATGATATATTAAGTAATCTAATGAGTAATATAAAACGTTCGGAAAAATAAGGTGTACTGTAATCCTTTACACATATAAACATTGTTGAGGTGAATTGTTCAGAGTTGTGAAGATTAGTAGATTTAGTGGATTCGAATCTCACTACTCATATCAAATTAGGAGGATACAGGTAACTTGAATTTTTTGTATGTAACTATAAAATACTCATAGCAGATTTTTGAAAATTTTACTCACTAATAATATATTAATATATAATTATAACTGAAGAAATAGAGTCACCGTTCTTGTATGCTAGTGCTTCGATTCCAAAATANNCTTCGGAATCGCAGTACTAGTTTGAGAGTTATGCTCCATCCTTATTTTTCATAAGTCTTAATAAACTATCATTGTTTGTCATCCTATGGGAATATATCCATTTTTAAAATAACACATTTTTAGGTGGTTCCTTAATAGTCAGTT
>NZ_DAVG01000076.1:534-71975 GCF_002505485.1 Methanosarcina sp. UBA5
TGCAACTTCGCAAAAATACTCATAGAAAAATATCAACTATGTACTAATGCACAACCCATTTTTATAATTTTAAAAAATACGCTTTTTTTTGGCACGATTTTTTTCATTTTATGTTTTGGTCTTATCTTCCTTAATTTTTTGTTTAAAACGTACCAGCAGATCTTATGAATTTTTATAATTATATAGCCTAATTATATCACATAATATAAAAATTTATATAGGTAGATATCGTATTTATTAAATGTTTATCAAGGGTAGTTCGTTTGAATAGGGGAAATTGATTTAAAAATAGAAAAATTTGTTTTAAATTTTATGCTCATAACAGCTTCGTATTCGGGAGTTTTTAACACAAAAATTAAATTCAAAACTTCTATAGTATTGAAAGTTAGAGTGTAAATGAAATTTTTCAAAGCATTGCTCAGAGTATTAAAACAGAGTAATAAAATTATGGAAATCTTTAACAAAAAATCCGTATTTTTATAGAGGTATATAATTGTTACTGTACGAATTTTACTCTAAACATCATTCTACTAAATTTTATTCTCATCATAGGGTAAGAACGATAAAAAGAGGACTGGAAATTTTTTTGTTAGTATGTTGCCTTATTCTTGCAAACGTTTCTACTGCTTTGTGCAAGAGTCCTGCACCAACTGTTTACCTTAACAGTAATAATCATACTGATCAAGTAAAGACAAATCTTAATAAATACGAAGGTATCTGGAATAACTGTGAGTTTGACAATCCTGCTAAAAAGTGGTCTAATATGGCCAAGAAATTAGGGGGAAAGTATGCAGTAATTGATCTAGTTGTGGCACAGGCTCAGGAGAAGAAGCTCGCTTATGTTCCGTTCCCAATCAGACAGGATGGGTATATTTACAGTTACAGTAAAATCGATCAGGCAGAGCCTTACCTGAAAAAGTTCGATAAAGATGGGGTAAAAGTTATTCTTTCTCTTCAGCCAAACGGAGCCAATGTATCTGATCTAATTGATATAATCCTAAAGAGATATGGCAACCATAAAAGTGTTATTGGTATAAATGTTGATCTGGAATGGAAATTGACAGGGACTCCATACCATGTTAGTAATAAAGAGCGTGACATCTGGTTAAAGAAAATTCAAAGTTATAATCCAGGATTTAAACTTTTCCTGACATATTATAAAGATCATAGCTACTTCCCCGATGATAAAAAAGACATTGTTATTCTTTACGATGGCCAAAGCAGTACTCAGAAGGAACTCATGGAAGAGTATAAAGAACTTGCTAGCCATTACAAATCTGTAGGGATATACACAGGCTATAATTCAAGCACTCCACCAACGGCTTCTCATGACAGCATTATGACTGCAGCTCCGAACACAAAGTATATCCTGCACGTAATAGACGATTGATAAAATGGATCGAAAACGTACCGATAACGATTCTTATTTATCTCTGAATTTTTCTTTGCAAGGATTCCCAGATTTTTCCCATTACTTCCATGTTTTAATTTTAACGTTTGCCGTGGCATAAACAATACTTTTGAGAAAACTTCGAAATACGCGAATTTTTGGCTGGTTGTTTATATAAGATATATACCAATTTGTTAAAATTAGAAGTTCATCGGCATTCTTTTAAAGCTCTCTTGTTATTAAAGGAACTTCTTACCGTTTCAAGATCTCAAATTTACGATGAGATAACTGATCATAATCCTAAAATCTAACTTTCTAGTGACTATATAAATTCAGTTTAAATTATTAAATACTCACCCAGCAAGCTTATATTTATGTCCGTGAGTTAACGCACATTCGTATTTAGATATAAAACGATTATTTCGATGTTCAAGAAAGTAAAATACAGATATTAATATGAAGAATTTCTATAGATCTCAATATTTGGCTGACTGCTTCAATTAGTATATAAACAGTTTATTGAACTCTAAGGTTTATCGGAATTCTCAATGGTTTATTGGTACAATAATATAAATTTCCCAAATATGTGCATGTACAAAAACTAGATTAATGAATCTCAACAGATGACTAATTTATAGAAAAACAATTAGAACTTAGGGTCTTTAGTGCTTGATTTTGATCTTTAAATGTATAAGAGTTCTAGGAGAAATTCGAAAAGTTCATACTTAATAAATTTGACGCATTTCAATATTGAAAATAAATACAAAGAGGCGTATGATTCCGATTTTGTAATTGGGTTTCTCAAAATCTACCATAACTTTTCGATTGGGGAAACAGAGTTTAGCTACGTTTAGATTTCGTAATTGGTTTTTCTGGAACTATATGAAATCAATTTCTCTTTTCCCTCAAATTTTAGGGACACTACTTTTTCGGTATTTTCCCTGTATTGAATATTAGTTAGTTTCATTAATTTGAGAAGTAAAAAACATTTTATTTGGTTAAGGTGTTGTAGGTGAAAGAAAAACAGACTTCCTCTTTTTTGAAATTTCCAGCAAAGCAAATGATAACTCTAGTAACTTTACCATATACTAAATTAGCTAAAATAAATGTTCATAAGAGCAAAAGAGAATTTCTGAACTTATTCAGTAACCAATCTCAAAATAAACGTATATTTATTATCTCACTAATTTTAGCTATATCAGTTGCTCTTTCCACCGTTTTTCTTTGCGCGGAAGTTAATCAGTTAAATGATGATGCTTTTGGGCATGTCACCATTCTGGATGAGCCGGAACTCCTCAATGCACTGAGAGATGCACAGGCAAAAGGAGTCATTATGGGAATTCATGGATGGGAACATGAAAACTATTCCACTATGGGGCCAATCCAGGCAAAAGAAAATGTTGAGAAAGGGAAATTGGTCTTTGAAAAGGCCGGCCTTTTTCCTAAAGTGTTTATCTCCCCTTTTGAAATCTATGGAGTACCAACAAATCCATCTGTGAAACAGGCAATAGAGAGTACAGGCGTCGCGACAGAATTACCTCCTCTGAAAACTAGTAATAGTCATGTTGATATAAATGAATATACATGGGACTGGCGTACAATGCAAAGCTTTGATGATCCCCGGTTCAAGACATCTTCGGAGATAATCAGAGAAGAAAAGCCGCAGACTATTGTTCTCCATGCAATGGATTGGAACCCATATGTGAATCGATTTCTCATTAATTACTTGGCATCAACAGACGAAACGAATATTACCGTCAGAATGGACGACGTTGAGGTGAACACTCCAAAAGAAGTAGTCAACGGCATGGCCAAGATGACTCAATATAAATCGGTAGGAAGAGTTGTACTTGCAGTTATTCCTTCGGGAATCTGGAAAGGCGGTAATCCTAGCATCAGAGGTATTAAAGTAAACAACATTCTGGGAGTGTACTACTGGTTCTTTATTGTAACTGCATTGCTCCCATTTTCATTCTTTATTATTTGGAAGTGGTTGTCTGGCTGGAACTTGAGAAGAACTCATAATAACTATCTACCTCCAGATAAGCGAGGTTCTGAATCAGGTCTAGTTTCAATCATTGTTCCAGCGTATAATGAAGAAAAAACGATAGGTAAGTGCCTTGAGTCTATCCTTAATCAAGACTATAAAGGCAAAACGGAAATAATCGTTGTCAATGATGGATCCAGTGATCGAACTGCAGAGATTATTTCTAAGTATCCTGTGAAATTTATTGATCTCAAGGTAAACGAAGGAAAGGCAAATGCTCTCAATAGGGCTATTGAAGACGCAAAAGGAGATATCCTAGTCTTTACGGATTCAGATTCTTATATGTCAGCGAATGCGGTGAGTTCATTAGTGGGATGCCTCAATGAGAACAGAGATGCACAGATGGTTGCAGGGGACGTTTTTATCCATGACAATCATGGAAAAAAACGAGTAATGAAATACTTCCAGATGATTGAATACCTTTTAGAACAGGAGATGACTCGATATCTTCAAGGTTTGAATGGTCACGTTCTCGTATGCCCGGGCCCGCTCACTGCTGTCAGGCGCAAAGTATGTGATACTGTTAGATTCAGCGACGAGACAATTGTTGAAGATGCAGATTTTACTATCAAGGTTCTTAAAAATTCTATGAAGGTTATTCGCGAACCAAATGCAAAAGTTTACACGAATGCTCCCGAGACGCTTCGAGCCTGGTACAAACAAAGGAAAAGATGGTGGTATGGCAACTTACAGGTATGGCGGCTACATAAAAAATGGGCAATAAGAAATGCATGGATGGTTTTCAATTACTCAGGTTATATCATTGGAGTTTTTTCTATCATTCTGTTCATATTGCTGCCGTATTTCCTCCTTCAGTATGATGATATACTGCGAATATCAGTACGCGGATTCTTGTTTATGATCGTCTTTCTAATACCCTATACTCTAGCAATTGCTTCGTTTTTTACCAAGAATAAAAAACTATTGCCAATGCTGGTCCCTTATGTGCTTGTTTACTCGACAATTAAAGTTGTAATTCTCAGTTACCTTTACTTGTGTTATATAACAGGCAGGGGATTGAAAGTTCAATTCGGTTCACGGATTCTTAAGGTGAGATGATGAAGAAAAGTAACAAATATTATATTTTATTTGGATCAATGATTCTATTTGTTCTTATAATTCTATTTTATTTAGCCTTCGTTAAATCACCTCCGCAATCAAATTCATCAGAAAGTATCTCTAAAAGTCTTCCAGAATCAAAGTATTCAGAAGGTGTCTGGAATAACTGCGAGTTTGACAAACCTGCTAAAGAGTGGTCTGACCTAGCTAGGAAATTCGGAAGTGAACATGGAGTGATTGACCTAGTTGTCGTTCAGGCACATGAAAATAAGCTCGCATATGTGCCGTTTCCTTTCGAAAATATAGGGTATATTTACAGTTACGATGAGACTGATAAAGTGGAACCCTACCTGGAAAAGTTCGATAAAGATGGATTGAAAGTGATCCTTTCAATTCAACCTAATGGGGCTGATGTATCAGATCTAATTGATATAATCCTAAAAAGATATGGCAACCATAAAAGTGTTATTGGCATAAATGTTGATATGGAATGGAAATTAACAGGGACTCCATACCATGTCAGCAATAAAGAGCGTGATATCTGGTTAAAGAAAATTCAAAGCTATAATCCCGGATTTAAGCTTTTCCTGACATATTTTGAGGATTATACCTACTTTCCCAATGATACAAAGGACTTTGTGATTCTTTACGATGGTGAAGGAGAAACTCAGAATCGACTTATGAGAGAGTACAAAGAACTTGCGAGCCATTATAAATCTGTAGGAATATACACAGGCTATAACTCAAGCACTCCACCAACAGCGTCTTATGACAGCATTATGACTGCAGCTCCGAATACAAAGTATATCCTGCACGTAATAGAGGAACAATGAAGTGGATTGAAAATATACTGATATGGGTTTCGATTTATTCTTAAAATTTCTTTGAGAGAATCCGGCCTAAATTTTTTCCATCAACTCTTCTGTTTGATTTATTACTTTCTTTTCTTTGAGCTTATTTCAAAACCATATTCAATCCCTCTGAACCAATATTTTAAATTGGAAATAAAAATCAATAGAACTAAACGGTATGTCGCCTGTCACAAGTAAAGTTCCAGGGCAGACAGGCTGTATATGACGGTATACATCCCTATTGCAGTGATGACTATATTGCCGCTTGTAATACTGCCCTACAAAAAATTGGGACAGATTCTCTACAGAACACCTTCTCCCTGGCGCTGGTTGACGGTTGGCAGGCATTTAGTTGCTGCGATCATTTGAGGTTGAAATGATCAGCCTCATTAAAAAATTCAACATCAACTGCTATATCTACACGATTGAAATTTAATTCAAGTTAATTATATATCACTTGCTGGTAATGATCACAATTTATAGCATAGCGAACATATTGTGTATGAATTCTCATCAACTGATCACTGTATGAGAATTCGATTTTACTATTTTTTCAATTTTGTATTGGTACTGTGAACCTTATTATAAATTCAGTCCCAGAACCTCTTTTTAGTTCAACTTCGCCCCCAAACTAGTCTACCAGGACTTTCCTTTGCTTGCATGTTCTGCAGAGTCTTCTCTGTGAAGTTTGATTTTAATTTTCCCGTTATCTCTGCCTAAAACGCGTACTTTAGAGAATTTGAAACAAGTTATTTATCAACGATTTTGAAAAGGACAATATAAATATAATGGGAGGAGAAAAGCGCATGAATTATAAATCTCGGGATCATTAAAAATATATGGGGGAAACCGAAAGCCATACCGTGGGAAATGGCTTGTCCGTTAGGACATCAGGGTCGAGGAAGAGTCCGACCACTGGGTACAATCGTGCTGCGTGCTCTGTTCCAGCGATTGTGGAATGGACATCGGTGTTAAGAATGGACGCATATTCGGAGTTCGAGGCCGTGAAGTGGACCGGATCAATCACTTGCGGCTCAGCCCCAAGGGAATGCACTGGAGATTATGAAGCCTACTGCCGCATTTTACGGGATAAGTAACTCCTCGACACATAAGACAAATCGATGAGTATAAAAAACAGATAGGCTGGATAAGGACACAGTTACATCTGAAGTCACTTAATGATCTGGTAGTACTGACATAACACAGCTTTCCAATAGAGTATAGTGGAATAGAGGAATTGTAACATATGAGTCCAACCAGTGACCGACATGAAGCTAAAAGCGCTCCCTCCAGGAAAGGAGTACGTCGAGCTCTCTACATCTTATTGAGATCAGTGTTGGGTGACTTGCTTGTGCTTTTAGCCGGGGGGCTAGGCTATATTACCGGAAACTTGTGGCTCTTCCCTAGCCTGGGCCCATCCATTTTCATGCTGGTTGAATCGCCTCATCTAAAGTCATCCAGTTTATACAATATGACTGTAGGCCACCTGGTTGGCATCATTAGCGGCTACATCCTTGCTATTATAACCGGCGCTGCTTACGTTCAATCTCCATTCGTGATCGGCCATCTACAACTATCGCATGTTGTGGCATCATGCATTGCCATAGCACTTGTAATACTAATTCATATACCTCTTAAGGTATCACACCCGCCGGCTGTTGCCACTACCTTTCTGATTACCCCTGGTAGTTTTAAGGCAACGTGGGCCGATCTGTCTACGATCCTGATAGGCATAGTGATAATAGCCGTCGCCGGTGAAATTGCGAGGAATATAATACTCTCCATGGAACACCGCGGTCTTATAAAAGTAATAGAGAATGGGTAGGAGAGAATGAGTAGGGATGGTGTCAATGGATTCTGTAGAATCTTCGATTGATACCTAAATTCATGACATTACATCAATGACGGAGCATGTGTGGTATTTGTAGCATCTCGCAAAGAGCCCTGATAGGCTCTTAGTTTTCAATTTCTATTTAATCAACTCCTCAACTTTCCTCCACGCCCGCATGCTCACAAAGTGAACAGATATCGGGCAGTCACTGGTAAATAAGAAGAAAAGAAGAATCGGCACCTGCCATAAAAAGCATTTTATTATTAGAAATTAGGCTTGTACAAATTATTAATCAAAGGAAAACTTTCAAAAAAGCTGAGAGAGTTAAACAAAAGAATCATGTACTATTTAAGGCAGTATTCAATAAAGCTGATGAAATTTGCATTAATCCTCAGCATTACAAAAATCTCAACTATCCTTTGAATAAGTACAAGTGAGTATACATTAATTCTAACTTTGTACTATGTTTTTATGTTCATTTTTTATGTTCATGAAAAAGGACAAAATGCAACGTTAGTAAATTGGTTCATCATAAAGATGCTTATTAATCAAAATATAAGTTCGCGTAAATTGTTAAATTTTAGTAGTACTTCAATTTAAAATCAGATACTTTATTCATTTTAATATCTTTTTCCACAACAAAAAAGGATAGCAGCACTTTACTAGAAAACGTTGCCAAGTAATTCCGGAAAATAAAAAATGACAAACGGCCTGTGGCTACACTTCGAGAGACAAAAAAATATCCTGATGTGTAGGTTAACAATGACCTTCTGTGCAACAACTATTTCTATCCCTAGCATCACTACGCGCAATTAAAAGCAAAAGACCGAGAAAAATAAAGATGATAACCACGGCACAGAGAAAGTACAAAAAAGCCATATCCGGAGGAATGTTAGCCCCATAATCCACAGTCACTAGTCCCATAATTATCTATATGGCAAATAAAGATAAAAAGGTTTGTAGAAATCCTCTAAAATAATTAATTTTCACGAATTTTAATCGAATTACCTGATTATTATAGCTCTGATACCTTGAGTCAAGACAGCCTATCGAGTAATTTTGAGGTAAAAGTACTGTATTTGCGAGATATGCCTTCAATGACCCTATAAATAGGTTTTCATAAAAAATATACATTTTAGCATGTTCTACGTCAATTCCAGGGCAAATTGTAGGGAATATCTGGGCATAGCAGAGTTATCTGGGCATAGCAGAGTTTCTACTTCAAAAGTTATACACCACAAATTTGTAAAAATTACGGATACGTTTTTGGAGTATTTGTTTTCCTCTTTTCACAGTTATTGGGTTTCGATGTCCTTTACACATTTAGTACTCGTCAGTTTCTTCGGGGTATATAGTGAAAGGGAACGCTTCAGCCCATCCAAACCCGCCTGGAATAAGAATATGGAAAGTTTCCCTCCTTTCCCCTTTCTCTACTTCCAGCTTTTCAATATGATTCAGATTTATTTCAAAACCCTCTTTAGGTTCCTCGAAATCCTTGAGATCTTCAAGGTCAAATGTTCCATTGGAACAATACAACGTTTGAACATTATCTAAAATCCATCTCTTACTCACTGTTACCATAATCCCACCACTCTACTATTTAACTTTTGAACCGTTAAAACATCCCTTGATTTTTTCCTCAAATACCGAGCATGATGCACTTCGGTAATGATAAATCGTTTCTCCAGCTCTCTATTTAACGTTTAAGGATCTAAAAATATAATGGAATTCAACTCTTGCATATACGCATAGTTACCAGACTTTTCAGATAAAACCCAGCCATTTAATCTGATTTCCTTGCAAAAATAATCCCGCAGTTTTTCCCAATCACAAAAGAAAGTAGGCAAACATCTGATCTGTGTGGCAAACGCCCTAGTAGAGGAAAAATCTACTAGAGACAGACCAGATCCGCCTGATAACTATTACATCTGCACCCAGAATAATCCTGTAGAAAATCAGATCAGGAGTTACCAGAAAGTAGCAAGAAAATGCAATAATTTTCCGAAAACAACTGGATTTATTTGAATATCAAAGCTTTCAGCCATTGATATAAATCATATTAAGGCAAAAATGTAGTAATTTTCAGGAAACTACTGTATTGTGAGCTATTAAACAGATGATCTGAAAGCTCAGACCAGGCCCTTCACGAACAGCTGCACACAAAGGACGAGCAGCTTCGTGCAGGACAATCAAATTAAAGACCAGAATGAGAATATGCACAGGCAGGTGGTCCACATTCAAACACTAATTCAGGAAAACAGTAGGCTAAACATCGAACTGCTTCCGGAAACTACGGAAGGCAAAAAGTCATGGTGAACACTATGGTGACCTTCAGGAATTATGCTCTTTTAATGGCTTTTTTACTGAGTAGATCATAAAGTTTTTTATATTTGTGAAAGTATTTTTCTTTTATCGGTTGGCTATATAAATGATTTGATCAGGGAATATTTTCACTCTGCTTTCCTTACCTTTATGTATAGTGGTTTTCATTATAAGTTAGCTCTGAAAAATGAAAGTATTGTCCGAGGATACATAGTGTGAGTGTATTCCTCGATTAAGTGTCTTGACAGTACTGAAAAACAGTGTGTAATTTTCAGGGAATCTAAAGGCTTAACACATATGATTTTGTATTAAATCAAGCTCATATCAATGTCTCAAAAATAATGAAAAGTAGTTTTAAGGAGAAGATCAAAAAAGAATAATGATAGTATGTGTAGCTATCAAAACTGGCTAGGTGGTAGCTGGCAAGCAATGATAGCTACTTTCAAGAACCGTGACAAAAGAAGCAGATCTTTTGTTACTATGTTCCTATCTAGTAACTTAATAAGCTCTTTTTGTTCGTACAATTGTACGTACAATACTACATACACGTAGTTCTTAAGAGTTTCCTTTCTCATTTGGAACATAGGTATATTAGTTCTGTTCTTTCTTTTTTGAGTTCTTGACGAATAGATATAGTAAAGACTCTTGAAATAGGAGAACTCAAAAATATGATTGATGGAATATTCAATCTCGAAACACTGATTATTCAAATGACTATATTGTTTTTGACAATTTTCCATTGTGTTGAGATTATACTGAAAACCATTTAGGAGAAAGGTAAAATCTTTTGGGTGAAGAGTAAAAGACCGAAGATTAGAAGTAGGAGTAACATTTTTTCCTCTTTTCCCGATCTCGGTATCATTTTTCCCTTTTTCCTTTCCCTTTCGCTCGGCGCGCAGCGAAGGGGAAGCCAGCGTTCCGTTGAAAGGTATCCTTCCATCTTTCCTTGGAAAGGTTGTTTTTCTTTTTCTGGTATATTTTCAATATGCGCCGCATTTACTAATCGGATATTCTTGACTCAGGGTGATATGGAAGATTTTAAACTCTTTTTTACAGGGTACTTGAAAAAATCCGGTGTTGAATATTTATAATTTTAAAGGTTCTTGATGTTGATTTTAAAAGTTATTGCTGGCCGGCTCTTTTCCGCCTTCTTTCTGTTCCCCTGTATGCCCTGGGAAATGTCGTTTGTTAATGTCTTTGCTAAGTTGGCGAATTTTTGAAAAGTTTGATGTGTCTCATACCTTTCTTGTGAATTCTGATGAAAAAAAGAAGAAATACAGTCGAAGCTGTAGACCTTAAGCGATATTTTGCAATGGTTGTCCAAAGATTCCGAGGGGATTCTTCATCTCAATGCCTGTTTCGAATGAAACAGTTGTGCTCTCTTCAACCGGCTTTTCAGCAGGTTTTTTATACTTGTCGTATGTTATTTTAATCTTAAGGAACATGTTTTGTTTTTCTTCGGTCAGACCCTGGCAGGGGTCTTTTCCGATTTTTACTTTATTTTGTTTTTTGATTATACCTTAAACGATTTTTTTGTATTTATGTCTACCGATGCTGGTTTTGGTTGCAACCAACACCAATGACTTTTTCTACATTTAGAACTAATGTAAGCAATTGTATTTAAAATCTTTTGTCGGAGCATTTAGAAGCCTTTTTTTGCTTATTATGGTTATGTCGACATAATTATAACGAAAAAAAGCTCTAAAAATCTCCAGATAAATATATAGGCTTTGGAGATTGTTTTAAAGATGTTTCGCCTATTGAAGCTTCAATGATTTTGCTTGTATGAATCTATAAGCAGGTTAATAATTCGATTTTATTCGATTGGTTCTTATGAAAGCCGTTTCTCCAACTATTCTGGTAACTATAGAAGCATGCAGGTTATGACCGATAACTGCAACATTAAACACAAAAATAGTGTAAAACACATAGGTACTTTTTTTCAGTGCCTATTGATGTTGGCTTTCAGCTTAAAAGAACAAGCTCTTTATTTTTTTGTGTGGATATCCTCATAATATTTTTATAAAAACCAATGCAGTCTTGAATTGAAAATCATCTTATCCATACGGAACGGCAAAGAGCCAAAGAATAATATTAAAAATAAAAAGACTACAGAATCAATCTAAACTTTACAGAAAATTCGCCACACTTTCATTGAAATCATTTTGGGGATGAGAACCAATCCCATCCCCGTATTCAGCATAGCTAACACAATAGTTTTCGCTAACGAAAAAAAGAGGAGTTTTAGGCGTAAGGGTTCCGTAGCCCCTTGTTGACTCCGAAAGTCTTGCGCTCCTCAACTGTCTTCTGGTTCTTGTCGATCTTCTCTTTCGCGAGCTTCCTGAGGAGATCGAGACCGGGTTTGACTTCCTCAATAGGTTTTGTCTCAAACAGACCTGCAGCAACCGCTTTGGACCAAATCTCATTCCCTACCTTGGTGCGGATGAAAACCGTAGACCAGCCGTCTGGGCTTCCGACCGAGCCGGTTGAGATGTCTGCGAGATTAGAGACATAATCGAGGCAGACATGGCAGCCGGGCTGCTCGTATTTGTGGGTTGCCTTGAGCGGCACAGTTGCAACGTTCCCGCGTTCGGTGTAGACCCAGAACTTGCCCTTCGTGATCTCCATCTTCTTCACGGAGCCGAGGCTCTGAGCCGCGTGGTCCTCGACAATGCTCTGCATAGATTTGTAGGGGAAGTTTTCCATGCAGAAAAGCCCTACTGTGAAGGCAACCTTGCCCGGGACGTCCCGCATATTGATAGGATAGAGCTGAGCCTTCCTCACTGCTTGCATCTGGCAGCAGACGCCGGTGATCCCAACCTTATCGAGGCCAAATGACCGGGTTGCTTCCTTGAGCCAGGAGATCTGGGGGCTGATACTGTATCTTGTTCCTCGTGCCTTGAGGATGTCCTCGCGGGTCATCGCGACTTCCGGCTTTGGCTGCCAGGGTTTATCGCCCTCGCCTGCCACAATAGTCCCGTCGATGATTCCCTGCTCGAGGGCATAGACCATGAGGGTGGTAGCAATGCCGCCGTCCTGTGCCTTCTTGAGGATCTCTTTGTCCGTGCTCCGTGCCGAAACGCAAGTCACGTATTTGCCGAGATATGGATCTTCAATCATCACTCTCACCTTCCTTAAGCGCTCCAGCAATTATCTCGTTGATGTTCTCGAATTCAGGAATCACGTCCAAGTTGAAGAACGACCTCGGACAGGCGCCATAGCAGGAGCCGCACTTAATGCAGAGGTCACGCTCACCCTGGGGCTTCCCGAACTCAAGAGTAATCGCACGCACGGGGCAGGATGCAGCGCAGGTACCACAGCCCATACAGAGACCCTGGTTGATTACATCGTTCATCAGGTCGCAGAAACATCCGGTCGTGCCGCGCTTCGCAAGATCCATAAGGGGCTTTAAATACTTGCCCGCAAGGGCCTTCTGATCCTCGTTCCCCTTCAGGAGCAGGTACGCCATGACAGCAACGTTCCTTATGAGCTCCGGGCTTGGGGGACACCCTGGGATGTAGACATCCACATTGATGAGATCCCCGATTGGGAGGAAGGATTCGTGCTGTGGCTGGTTGTGCTGCCCACCGCGGCTAAACCGGGTGATGTTCCCGTAGCTCGCGCAGGAGCCAAGGGCCACCACAATCTTTGACTTCTTTCGCGTCTCCTTGATGTCCTCCACTGATTCATGGTCCTGGATGCAGACCGATCCCTCCACGAGCGCCACGTCCATCTCTGGGATATGCCGAACGTCAGCAAGCGTGAGGCAGTAGACGAGGTCGGCATAGTCGTCCAGGATCTTGATGAGTCCCAAGTTGTTATCGGCCAGGGACACGAGGCAGCCGGTACAGCCGCTCATGTGTACATGCCCGATTTTGATCTTATTTGTCACTGGTTTAATCTCCTTTGTAGCTTCCACCTTCTTCTCCGTCGCAACCTGAGCGTGCTTTACTTCCCCGCCCATGGTTTTCTTGACGAAGTTAAGCAGTCCCATAGTTCATCCCGATTTCCTTCAGTATCTCGGATATAGCTCCGGGAATGGCTCTCTTTACCTCGTCTGTAATCCCGATGACCATTTCAGGGGTAGAAACATATTTCTTCTGGCACGCAAGGACCCGGATTCGGATATCGTCCTTGATATATTGGAGCGGCTCGGTAAGATCCCATGAATGGGCATCCCGGTAGCTTCCCACAGGGAGCTCATCAACGTCGAGCCACCTGAGCTCGCCGGGTTTCCCCCCAAAGTCAGCGATGTCCACGATGATAAGAGTCTTTGTGGACTCGGGATTGAGGAGGGTAAAGACGAAATGGGGTCCTCCGAGCCCCGCGTCAATGACCGTAACGTTCTCAGGGAGTTCAAGCTCCTTGAGACTCTCCACGACTGCGGGTCCGAACCCATCGTCCGCATAGAGCGGATTGCCGCAGCCTGCCACCACGATCTCGGAGTACAGCGTTTCCATTCCCTTCACCACTGCATGAGCTTCTGGGCGACTATCTTGTCCTCCTCATTCAACACGATCATGTGAGTTGCGCACGAGACGCATGGGTCATAACCCCGAACAACCATCTCGGCGATCTGCCAGGGCGCTCCCGTCAGAGCACGGCTGCAGGTAGGGAAATTCCAGGTTGTGGGCACAAGCATCTCATACCACAGCACCCGTCCGTCCTTCACCCGTGCAAGATGGACATTGGTCCCACGCGGGGCCTCGTTCGCGGCCCAGCCCATAGACCCGTCTCCCTGGGGGATATGATCGGCAAGGACCTTGCCCGAGGTATCCAGGTTGTCAAGGCACTTGAGGATGGTGTAACAGCAGTCTGGGTATTCCATCTGCCTGGCGATGTGCTGGGCGAAGGTACCCTTTTCGTCGAAGTTCTTGAAGGTAGTAAGCCTTGCCCTTGGGCCGACCTCAACCGGCTGACCGTCGTAGGTAGGAACACCAGTGCAGGCTTCCATCTGGGGGTTGGCCTTAGTGCCGACCTTCGTTGTACCTCCGAATGGGTAGCTTGGGTCCTCAAGATCGATGGTTACCTCACCCATGTACCAGTCCCATGGCCGAGTCTCTTTCCACCGAGCGAAATCCCACGTAGGCTTCTCGTCCAGACTGGATGAGCCGTACATCGGGGATGTGGCCATGACCCCCTGGTTGTGGTAACCAAGCGTCTTGGGAAGCGGGATCTGCTTGCCTGCGACCTCGACAAACTCCCGGTTCTGCATGTTCCTGATAACATCGAGCATAAACTCCATCTGCTCGTGGGCAAGAACGAGACCTTCCTTCGCTAGGTCGGCCATTTTCTGCTTTGCTCGGGGGCTCACGTTGTGGTACATTCCGCCGATCCTCGGGTTGGAGGGGTGAATTGCCTCGCCACCTGCGATGGCTCCAATGGTCTGTCCGATCTCGCGGATGCGGACGATCCTTGCCATAACGCTCCTGGCAGGCTGCTCGTTAGCGAACAGGTTGAACTTTGTCTCCGTTCCTGGAATGTAAAAGTCCGGGAGGATCAGGATGTTGTGCAGGGCGATGCTGTGAAGGCGGTTCGCGGCATGGAGAATGATCCGCAGGAGCTTTGCGTCCGTGGGAATCTCGCAGCCGATGGAAGCTTCCATGGCTTCGGTGCTTGCCAGGGTGTGGGCGATGGGACAGATACCGCAGACCCGAGAAGCAATCTTCGGGACCTGTTCCATTGTTTTACCTATGGCGAGCTTCTCAATACCCCTGACAGGGGTGATGGAGAGCCAGTCTCCTCGCTCGACAATACCCTGATCATCCACCTTCAGGGTGAGCTTGGAGTGACCTTCAAGTCTCGTGGTTGGAGAGATTTCTATAACTTTCGTCAATGGTATGCCTCGTTTTCGATTCGGTGTTATTTAGGCTGTACCGTGGTTAAGGCACTTTCTGTGTGATTATTCTAAGATAGTTACTCGTACATTGAAGTACGTTAACCTCTTAATTTCTCCAGCGCGTAGTACCTCAGTATATTAAATATTTGATTTATAACGATAAATGGTTGAAAACGCGATATTACATAAATCCTTCTATCAATATAAAGAAAGATAATAAAATAATAAGCATATTTTTTCCAATTTATAAACTAAATTATATATTAATACATATTCTATAATTATAAAGAAAAACTTGAAATTAAAGAAATATAACGCCCATAAATATAGGTAAAGATTACATATTGTAGTTCATAGTGTGATTAACCAGAAAGCCACTAAGACTCCAAAAATAAAAAATTGTATAAATTTTGGGAACTTCGTCTTTATAGATTTAATAAATCACCCACTACCTTTTGGCCCTGAACTTTGCATCATTTTTTCAATTTGAAGGATTATTTGCTTTTAGAGTATAAAATCCAGTCTTGTTCAATCGTCACTTTTATGTAGTTTGTTTTAGTTACAGTACCACTCTCCGCATCATTTAATACAGTAAATTTGACGGTATAACTCCTGTTTTGGAATATTTATGCGTTGGTTCTTGGTTGTTGAAGTGGCTCTTTTTCCAAAAGTCTAGTTCCATGAAGTTGGAGATCCGGTACTTTTGTTATAAATTGTACCTTTAGTGGGAGCATTTTCTGAAGTAGGAGACGCAGAAAATGCAGCACCCGGTTTTTCAATCAATTTTAATAACCTCCACTGCTCTTTAGCCTTGACCTTTTATCATTTTTTCAATTTAAGGAGTTATTTGCTTTTAGAGTATAGGCCCGGTCTTGTATTCGTTGTCACTTTTATGTAATTTGTTTTTGTTTTCGTACTGCTGCCTGCCGCATTTGATACTGTCAGCTTTACCGTATAGTTTCCTTCCTGTAAATACTGATGTTTTGGACTTTGCTCTGTGGAATTTATCCCGTCTCCAAAAGTCCATTTCCATTCAGTAGGAATTCCTGTACTTTTATCAGTAAAGGTAACAGTTAATGGAGCTTTTCCTGAGGTTGGAGATGCTGAAAAAGCAGCAACGTGAGCGTTTAATTCCTTTGCGACAATGTAGTCCTTTATTGTTCTCGTGTTTGTTCCAGCTGCATTCTTCACTGTTAAGCTGAAAGTATATTTTCCTTCTTTATTGTGTGTGTGCAGGGCTCTTTGCTGTTGAAGATTTCCCATCCCAGCAGCAAGCTAACAGGGTATTCGAATGAAATGAAACAAAGAGGGAACTATATAAATATGGAAATTTCATTATAAAGTATGACTTTTTTTCTTGAAAAGCAATGTGAAACAAGAAGTGGACTAGCGCCTGAATACTTAATTCCCTGGTACATAATTGGAATAACTGCAATTATCTGCGCAGCGACTCTGGTTTTGATCGCTTTTCTTGGACCCATTGGTCAGGAAACAATACAGTATAGAACCTCTCAATCTTGCGTATGGCAGATCGCAGGGCAGGATCTTACAAACCTGGTACTGATCGCACCGATACTGCTAATTGGTGGAATTCTATGTCTGGCCAGAAGGGCCAGCTCGAAATACTTGTTAATACTTACACCGATAACATTAATGTACACAGGGCTTTCTATGGGAATCGGCCAGGAATGGAGCAATTTGGCCTACAGCGGCAATGTTGAGGACTACTGGTGGCTTTTCGGAATCCTTGTAATAGGCGGGCTCATCCTGCTTATAGGTAGCCTATCCATGTTTACCGAAGCAGATGTTCCTGACTTCAAACCCAGAGGGCTGCGAATCTACGTATGTCTAATGACCGTATTTTTCCTGCTCTTTGCAGCGATGTGGATATTTGAAATCCAGCAAGTTACAGATACTGGAGATACTCCCAACGGTTCATACAAATCGGCTCCAACTGCATTCTGGGCCATCAGGTATCTTGACCTTGGAATCAGTATTCCTTTAGGTTTTCTAGCGCTATTCCTGATGCTATCAAAGCCAAAAAAGGCATATTCAATACTGCTTCTGTTCTTTGGGTTCTTCATTACCATTGGAACCTCTGTAGACATGATAGGAATAGTCCAAGTCTTGAATGGGGATACGGAGGTGGCAAAAGAGGGACTCTTTATATTCCCAATAATCACATTATTCTCCTATGGAGGCCTCTTCTATCTTGTTAAAGATAAAATTCATAGAGGTATTGTTAAAAGCTCAGATAACCAATAAGGACTCATGAAAAAGTAATAAGTCTCGAATATAGTAACGATAATATTTTTAATATAATTTTAGAAAGAATTCAATGAATAAGTCCTATACTTTTGACATTTACTTAATCTTCTTCTGTTATTTTCACTGGTTTTTAACATATTCAAAGGTCCAGAGCGGAGTTCCTTCTATTTCTCCCTTTTCAAGATGTTCGATCTCATGAGCTGCGCTATATGCCGGCGTACCTTTCAGCTGTATGTGTTTTTTCTTTAACTCCCTGAGTGTTATTTTCCTGATATTTGGATTTACCTCTGCAAATATTATCTTTTTTGCATGCAGGGTTATTATGTAGGGTCTTTCAACCAGTTCTCTTTCTTCTTTTGTCCCGCACTTTTCCAGCCTTCGTATGATTCCTTCTTCAGCTATGACTTTGGGGTCGATAAAGAAGTATATCTTTTCCAGAGTATAGCCTGTTTTGCTTTCTTCGCCGTAATAAGTAATCACATCTTTTACTGCCATACTTTTTGTATCTTCTGAAGCATAACTCCAAGAGCCTCCCGACTTCAATGAAAGCAGAAAAGGAAGAAAGAGATCTTCTTGAATTCCAAAACTGGAAATTATATGCCTTTCCAAGGCTGAAAACTTGAAGATTGCTCGAATTTCTTCAACATCCATACTCGCATCCCCACTATCATTTATATCTAAAATTGGTTAAATTCCTTTTTGCTTTTTACTTCATAATTTATGTTTAACGACTAAAAATCTCTAGAGAGCAGAGGGCTCTAAAAAGTCATTACAAGTAAATTTCTAGTTACCGTTATATGTATCACAAAATTAGTACATATAACTATAAATTTATATAATCTACAAATTTATGTAATGATGTTACACTGACTTTTATCATGGATTTTGGAACTGAATCGAATGAATGCGAATAAAACTTATGCTTTGCTCATAGATAAGTGAGAGAATGAATAAAAGACATATTTATATCTCAAATAATAAAATTCGTATTCCTGCTATCCTGTGGGGAAAGCAGAGTGAAAAGCTCTTGATTGAAGTTCATGGTAATCTTTCTAATAAAGAGGACACTGTAATTTCCATGATGGCACAAAAGGCCGTTGAAAAAGGTTACCAAGCGTTAAGCTTTGACCTGCCTATGCACGGTGAACGTGTAGATGAGGAATATGCTTGTGTTCCCGAAAATTGTGTAAGTGATTTGACCGCTGTTTACGAATATGCAAAGTCGCTTGCGCCTGAAATTCATTTGTTTGCATGTAGTATTGGAGCCTATTTCAGTCTGCTTTCCTATCATGACTTTAACATAAAACAAAGTTTATTTCTCTCGCCCATCGTCAATATGGAGTGCATTATAAGCAACATGATGGAAGGTTTCCAAGTAAGTGAAGAAAGGCTAAAAGCAGAGCATGAAATCCGGTTGCCGATTGGACAGACATTGGAATGGAACTATTATTGCTATGTGAGAGAAAATCCTATCTGTTTTGAATGGAAAGCGCCTATTGCCATTTTGTATGGCTCTGACGATAATCTGTCTGAATGGGACGAGATTTCAGCATTTGCAGCGAGGTATCACTCAAAAGTTAAAATCCTGGAGCATGGAGAGCATTACTTTCATACGGAAGAGCAATTGCAGGTATTTGATAGATGGGCAGATGAAAATCTGCTGTAAAACTTGATAGTATACTGCAAACAGAGAGGTATCTAGCTATTATCCTTTGCTCGTACAGTTATCGAATTAATGAAGTTCCACAGATAGAGAAATAAAGAAAAGTAATAAATGCTGGTAAATATATCTGCTCCTAACAGGATTTGATATGATGGCTCACATTATCGTTGATCAGGATCGCTGCACAGGATGCGGCCTTTGTGTAAAGATGTGCTCTTCAGGTATTATCGGTCTGGCTGATGAGTCAAATCTCCCTCAGGCGCAGGATGAATACGTTTCTCGCTGTTTCTACTGCGGGCATTGTGAGGCTTTCTGCCCGTCTCAGGCGCTCACCCTTAATCTCCTACCGGATGAAAAAATTACCCTACCTTCAGATGCAGGTAACATTTCTCCTGAAGATGTGGCTTTCTACCTCAAAAAACGCAGGTCTGTAAGGCATTTTACCAGGGAACCCGTGCCAAAGGAGAAAATTCTTGAAGTCCTTGATATTTCTCGCTACGCCGCGTCTGGAGGCAACGATCAGCCAGTGCAATGGCTGGTAATCCGTGACCCTGAAGAAGTACGGAAAATTGCCTGCCTCACAATCGAATGGATGAAAACCCTGCTGAACACTGACCACCCTATGAGCGACTTCTTGCCGATATTTATTTCTGCATGGGAGCAGGGAATTGATGTTATCTGCCGGGGCGCCCCGCACTTGCTCTTCGCCCACATACCTGAGAATAACCCGATTGCGCCTACTGATGCTATCATCGCCCTCACACATTTTGATATCGCCGCGCCGGCGTTCGGAATAGGGACCTGCTGGGCAGGCTTTGTTGCTGCAGCTGCTATGTCCTATGAACCTCTCCAGAAGGAACTAAACCTGCCCATAGGAAGGAAAACGGCCTATGCAATGATGTTCGGCTACCCGCAGTACAAAGTGTATGGAATCCCTCGCAGAAAGCCTCTTGAAGTTATGTGGAAGTAAAGTTTTGAGGGACGACAATCACTATGATTAAATTGCCGTTCTCTTGGGAATTCCTTGAAAGAGCGGCAGCGCTACTATTTTGCTGAAGTCACGGCCCAGACCAGAAATAGAAAATTATCACATGGATAATAACCGCTGCCGATTGACTATTACTGCCAGTTTTAAAACTGATCATTGAAAGCATTAAGAGTTCATAAGTCTTTTATTAAATACCTGTTTTATCAACGTCCGTCAAACCTTATAATAAACCCTGTCTTTGATTTTCTTTCAAATCCAGCGTTCTCATAAAACGGTATAGCTTCTTTTCTTCCTGTAAGGAGCATAATTTTGTAACAGCCTTTTTCTCTGGCTATCTCCTGTGCCTTTTTTAAAAGTCTTGTTCCAATTCCCCTTTTTCTATAATCTGGATGTGTCACAACACTCTCAATAATGGCATAAGGACTTGCACTCCTTGTCAGGTTCTTGATAACAATCAATACACAGGATGATACCAGTTTTCCGTCTACTTCAGCCACAAGGTAGTTCTGCCCTGGGTCTTCTAATATTTCCTGCCATAGTTTTTTGAGTTCAGCATTCTCTACAAGATCTGGATCATCCTTGTTCAGGTATTTATAGAGATCCAGCAGTTCTCTCAATTCATGTTTTTGAATATAGCGAATAATTTCACTCATAATCAGTTCCTCTTCCTCAAATACTCCGGAGCTTGCGGAGTTTTATGCATCATGCCGTAAGACCTGCCTGACGGGTAGTACTCAGCACCGAGTTGAATTTTCCCTGCCGTTTTTTCATCTGTCATATATTCAATAAATGCAAGTGCCAAATCAATGCCTGCAGAAATGCCTGCCGAGGTCCAGATATTTCCATCCCTTACAATCCTGTCCTCTACTACCTCTACATCACCCAGGTCTCGCAGCTTCTGAAGGGAAGCCCAGTGTGTAGTAGCTCGTCGGTTTGAGAGCAAGCCTGCTCTGTGGAGAAGAAATGTGCCAGTACAGACCGAAAGCACAGCTTTACAATGTTTTGCCTGCTCGACAATGAATTGAATCATCGAGGGATTCTCCACTTCTCTCTGTGTGCCTTCGCCACCAGGCACAAGGAGGAAGTCCAGTTGAGGACAGTCCGCGAAAGTGACGTGAGGATTTACGGACATTCCCTTGTTACAGATCACGGGCCCGGGATTTTCGGCAACCATAAGGCATTTTTCAGGTCCCTGGGCAAATTTGCTCCAGAGTGATATTATTTCCCACGGGCCGACAAGGTCCAACTCTTCGAGTCCTGGGAAGATCAAAAATCCGAAATTCATGTTAGAAAGTTTATGGATTTTTGGTAAATATTTTTTCCTTGGCAGAGCTTGAATATGATTACACATTTGAGTGTATTGAAAGATGTGATGTATATACAGAACAGATTGTGAGGATTAATGAGGAGACTAGGAGGTGTGTTGAGAAGTATGACCATCAGTACTGTGTAATGGGTCATACCTACATGCCTGAAATAGATAATTTTTAATAAATTATGGAGGTTTTGTTGGTTCTTACTAGAAATAAAGAACTATCTTAAGATTTAGTAATATATAACTTCCTTATAATCCTTGTTTTTAAGTTTGTAAGAATTGAAAATAATTTTAAAGGAACGTACAGTGTTATAATCTTTTAGATAAAAAGATAAAGCTTTATAAAGCTTTAAATTTTCGTCGCGTTTTTTATTAAATTCTTTGAAAATAAGTGTGCTTATAAGTTAATTTCTCCTGTAATTTTTTACTACGTGTACTCCAGGATAAAACTAAAAAAAACAGGAGGAAAGTATGAAAAAGAATGGAAAGCCTATATGGAAAATAGCAATATCTGTTTTCACCGTAATAATGATATTGACTTTATTGTCTGAAGGAGCCTATGCAAAATGTATTGTAATCCCAACTCCTCTCGGTTCAGGAACTCCACCAGCGACAGCCCGGATATCCTGCTGCGGGAATAATCGTATTGATTATACAGCGGTAGCCATTTCAGATGACCCACGAATAGTAAAATATAAGGATCTATCAAAAGGTAAAGAGACATATATCAGATGGGACTTTGGAGATGGAACCTATCTCGAAGGAACAAAAATTACTTCATCACTAAAAAATCCGGTGCATAAATATTCAAAAACTGGTTTTTATATTACATGTGCAACTATCAAGCATAAAGGTTGTACTAAGAAGTTGTGGGTTCATAAGAATGTTGTTATTAAATAATTTGAAAAAATTAAATATTTACTTACCATTTACAGTTTTTATAAGCAGTGCTTTTATATTGAGCTGATCCCAAAACTCAAAATTACTTATCTGAATCCTGTATTCTGAATAATCAATAAAGTTTCAGATCACGAAAAATAACTCATGAAATACGAATTTAAAAATTCCATAAATTGGAAATAAAATTGGTTTTGGGATGAGCTCAGTAATATATTTTTGATTTTGCTCAAAATCGCAATAAACTAACGCTAAATTAATTTAACTGTGTGTCTCTTACTGTTTTTGCACTTACCCTTTTGTCGAAATGGACAAGTGTATTCCTATAATCTCTGCAATAATTATCCCAAACAAATATTCTCAAAAAGTTCCTCATTTTTAGCATCCAACTTTACAAACCATCTTTTGAGGAGTCTAAGACCCGAAGACTCCACAGACCTGAAATGATTCCCAAAATATGTTTCACAACCTATATTATATTATTAATATAGTATAGGCAATATTTTTATTAAGTTTATTATAAAGAATTAGTAATTTGTTCATGCGTTATTAGGTGGTTGATGTTTTGTCTTAAAGTACTTTTACTTAATTGCATCTGCTTTCTAAGCTTGCCTGCATACAGGAAATTGAGCGTACACAAAACAGAAATGAGAGCGGAATGCAAATGTATAAATCCTCTGAGAAATATCAACTGACTATTAGTGAACCACCCACATTAATAATCAAGAGTTTTACAGAATTTGGAATCCCCATAGTGTATACGATAATTTTATTATTTTTATTTCATATTTATCTTTTTAAGAAACATAAAAGATAATATCGTACTGTGAAGTATGTATAGGCTGATTTCCTGATGGACTTCGGAGCATAATGTAAATTTCTCTCAGACCCCATAGACTACACAGAACCTAAAATAGTTAATAATATAGTTATTTCCTGTAAAATACTGTATTTTAACTTTAATATGTTTATTTCAATGATTTAAGTGGTAGTGTGCCGATTTTCTGTAAAATCGCAAATTTCAAGACGTTATTGAATAGAAAATTCCCTATTGGAAGGTCAATTTTTTCCATTGTACTAAGGTCAATTTTCTCCATTGTACTATTTTCTCCATTGTACTTAAAAACTTGACTTCAAATTTACAGCAAATTCGAGATACTGCCGATTTCTCCGTGGAAAGTCACTTTCCTAAAGGTTGTTATGATCAATCTTGCAGGTATCAGGAACACAGAGGTTAGCCTAAAAACTAGAGAAATAGCAAGATTTTCACCTAAAATGTAGTTATTTTCTAGATGAAAATACTTTTTTAGGCTTTAATTTCAAAAAAAGAGGATTGGCAGGCCGACAAATGGAGGGGTATTGTTGGAGGTGTTAATAATTAATTGGGGAAGTTAAAGGAGGAAAATTTTTTCTTCTAACAAGTAGATCGGTCGACCCGCCGGATTTACATAGAATCAAAAGTATAAAAAACTATTGATAATTATTATTCAGTAACTATCTTACTGACAATTTTACATCCAATAGTGTAGTTATCGGCAGCAACCTAGATATTTTATAGTCTACGGGAGCGGACAAAAATAAGAAAAAAAGAAAAGCTTCTTTAGCCCAAAAATTCCTTAAATACATCCCTTTTCTTTGGAGCAACTTTCTTCTTTGCAGGGTTTTCAAAAGTATTATATCCATCAGCCTGTACCTGCGGTTCTTTTTGCTCTCTTTATCTTTCATTAAGTGTTCATTTAAGGTAAATACATTTAAGGTAAATATGCACTCAGGAATTAGTTTAGGAATTAGTTTAGAGAACGAAACCTTATTGGAGGCTTGGATAACTAATTTTGGGTAGTGTTTAAAATAGTGTAGTTTGCCTGTATCTTTTTTCCTTGTCTAAGTGCTTTTCCTTCTGAGAGTAATTTATAATGTCCATGAGTCTATCAATAAAACCGATTTGTTCTTTTCGTATTTTTTTCTTAGCTAGCTCAATATCAAACCAGCCTGCTTTGTCTACCTCGGGATATTCCTGTACTTTCCCGGAGTTTTTTGGCCACTCAAGCTTAAATGTATTACTTACAACATTTATTATATCCAGGTCTTTTTCAAAAGCCCATATATGCACTATCTTCTTGCTAGATTGGTTTAACTCTCCCAGATCAATAAACTCGCCGTCAACTTCAAAACCTGTTTCTTCTTTAAACTCTCTCTTTGCCGTGTCCAGGGGATTTTCATGCCCTTCGGGTAGCCCTTTGGGTATTGACCACACTCCATGGTCTTTTTTTGCCCAAATTGGCCCACCTGGATGAACCAGCATTACTTCAAGCTTCTCATTCTTGAACCTGAATAAAAGAATGCCATTACTATAAACACTCACTCTTCTACTTCCTCTCCAAATCTGAACCAAAAATCAGTAAATCGAAGAAAGAACATGCACAGTTATTGTTTTGTCTTTCTTCTAAATATAACTGCTCCGAGCACTACTGCAAACACCCAGACAGAGCTTATAAAAGGAATTCTTTTTGATTCCGGAGTAGAACTGGAATTTTGTTCTTGCTTGCTCGCCGTTTCTGTATCATTTGATATTCCGGTATCATTTGCCTTATTATCAGTTTGATTAATTGTACTCAGCAACTCCTTCAGAGTAGTATTTTCCACAAATCCTATAGCTTTCCCATCATCAGTTAATGTGAATTTGCCTTCAAAAAAATCTGTAACTATGAAGTGTTCAGGACCGACATCCTTTGTAGCCGGATTATCATCTTTGCTAAGATAAAGCAAAACCTTTTCGCCAGTTTTGAAGCTCGGTTCAGCATCTGAGGTCATGCTAACATTTCCAATTGTCCCAACAGTTGATCTAACAATAACCTCTTTGGACGATAATGGGTTTTTGAGATACTCATCCACACCTATAACAATGTCAGTATAAATGGTGTCGTTAAGACGGTCGATTTCAGTAAGTGGTTTATTCGGTTGTTTTCCGTCCATGGTATTCCATTTAGGTGGAAGTATTTCTTTGACGGTACCTATTACAATTGTATCTGAGTAATTACTTAACTCTTCATGGGTATAGTGTATGAAGTTTACATCCATGCCGAAAGTTATAGGTTCGTCACTTTTGTTTGTAGGTGTTATATTATCCTGTAAGGAATTGTTTTCGAGTTTCATATTATCGTTTGAAGGATCGGACAGTGCTAAAGCATTTAATGTCAGCAAAGAAAAAGCTCCAAGCAAAAAAAGTCCATATTTTAGAATAATTCTCATGGTTTCGCCTCGGCGTTTGGAGTTAAAATAGGGTTTACTAATACATTATAAATACATTAACAACTTTTAGATAAATAATTATATGTTTGCCTAATTAAAAACCTTGCACATTCCCTCAAGAGATCAACTTCAGACCGGCCTGTAAAGCCAAGAAAAAATAAATCTCCTGAGAGATTATTTAATGGCTGTGCCTTTAAAAAAAGTGTAACAAAACGTGCCTTCTTTCCCGGCCGTCCGGTAAAGGTCACTAATGCCTTTATTCCACGCTTTTTCATCGATCATCTTTAATTCCAGCGCCTGCTTCTTGACACCCTCGACCATCGCAGTGAAAGTATTTTTCGTAAATCCCTCTACAAGGTCAGGCTTACTTGAATCAACATATACCATTCTGGGGGAGACACTCACGTTTTTGAAACCAGCTCGATTCAATAGCGGGTAGATTTCTCTACCTATGAGGGAATTACCTCCCAAAAGTTCCTGGATATCGATCAGGCACTTTATTGCTTGCATAGCTTCATCGCTCCTGGGGTAGAAATAGCTTGAACCATGATCTCCCTCTATGACAGTTATCGTGCCCTCTTTTTTGAGTACCCTTTTCACCGACAATAAGGCGTCAAGAGGATTTTCGAGGTGTTCAAGTACAAAGCATATAAAAATATGATCAAAAGTCTCGTCTTCATAGGGTAGATCGAAGATATTTGCCACCTGAAAATCAATATTCTCCAACCCCTCTTTTTCAGCCAATTGTCTTGCTTTTTCAACTGATTCACCTGAAATATCAATTGATGTGATGCTGGCATCAGGGCTGTTTCTGCCCAGTATGACCGTCTGTGCGCCCACACCGCAGCCGGCCTCAAGCACTTTGCTTTCCGGAGGATATATAGTATCGTGATGCAATAGCTCAGTGAGTGTGTTTGCCTGATCATGGAGTCGAGAATTTTCTCTATTAGAATATCCGTGTACGTAATCCATCTTATCAACCGAATTCCATAATTGCTTTTCCGATGCTAATCTGTCCTTTGATGTATTTATGTGTACAGGAATTTAGTGCTAAACAAGCATTTTTTATAACTGTTCTATTTTTCTAAATATTTGGGAGTTTGACCAAACGTGAAAAAATATTAGAATGATATACTCAAATTTAAAAATATATAACATTCTCTTGCATTCTTTCTCTTCGAAATGAAGATGCAACCCAAAATTAAAAGGAGGAAGAAATATAGCTAACAAATCTACGGATGTATGCCCTTATCAGATAGCCTGGACCCTTGACAACCGGGTTCGCAGACTTTTGCAAAACCCTTATAAAATCGTTGGCAAATATATCAAAGAAGGCCAGGTTGTTATGGATCTGGGCTGCGGGCCGGGTTTCTTTTCTCTGGCAATGGCAAAGCTGGTGGGTGAAAAAGGAAAGGTCATTTCAGTGGATATTCAGGATGAGATGCTTCAGATGGTAAAGCGCAAAAGTGAGCGTGAAGGACTTAGTTCTCGTATCGTTCTTCATAAAGCCCAACCTGAAAAATTGGGCATCACCGAGATGGTGGATTTTACCCTGGCTTTTTATATGGTCCATGAAGTACAGGATAAAAAGAGTTTTTTGAGCGAGGTTTCTTCCCATCTTAAACCTGATGGCAGGTTTTTGATTGTTGAGCCTAAATTCCATGTCTCAAAATCCAACTTTGACAGCACTCTGGAAATTGCCCGATCCGCAGGTCTGGAACAGATCTCTGAACCTAAGTTTTCCTTCGATAGAGCAGTACTTTTGAAGCTTGTTTCCGGAAAAAAGGCCTGATGCTTCAATATGCAGATGGCTGATCTCAGATCTTTTTCAGGTATACGTTGAGAGTTTGTTGTTTTTAAGGGACGAGCTCTTGGCCTATTTCAAAAAATGGCTAGCCGATATTTATAATGTCTACTCTCTTTATGCTGAAGCACTATGTCTTCTTAAAGTTCAGTTAGGAGTAAAACTTAGGTCTAAAATTTAGATTTCATTAGTAATTGCATTTTTCATTATATGTTTTAACAGAATGAGGAGTTTCGAGAATTAGTCTTCTAGCTTTTAGATTGATAACCATAAAACCGGCATAAATGACTGTAAAATCATAAATCTTTTTTTCGTATCGTGGAAGATACTTACAGTGTGTTATCGTATAAATTATCTGTGCAATGCTTCGAAAAATCAACAATCAGAGAACAATTATAGGCTTGAAAAAGACGATAATATTTTTCTGTGCACCTTTAATTAATAATCCGCAACATTCATATTTTGAGAAGACTTTCTAAATATTCAATGTAAGATTAGGGCTTATTTGTTACAGTCGGTTCTTGGGGTGATAAAATAGTTAAACATACTGAATATAATTTCTTTCAAATTTTTCTTATTTTAATTCTATTTTTACAGGTATCAAATGTGGCAAAAGCAGCATCACCTGCAGAACAATGGAACAGGTCTTTTGGTGGAGATAAAGAAGATAGCTCCTGGTGTATTCAACAGACTTCAGACGGTGGGTATATAGTGGCAGGTATAACAGCTTCATACGGCAAAGGTACAGAAGGTTATCCGGACGCCTGGCTTATCAAAATTAATAATAATGGGAATCTGCAGTGGAATAAAACTTATGGGGGAACGTATTTTGATGAGGGTTACTTTACCCGACAAACCTCAGATGGAAGTTATGTGTTATCAGGTTACACATTTCCTTCGGGTTATGCTGAGCCTTGGCTGATCAAGACAGACAAAAAAGGAAAAGAGATGTGGAATAAAGTATCTGATAATATTACTCAAGGGGATTATCTTCAGTATAAGGCTGAACGTACTTCTGATGGCGGATACATAATTGCAGATATAGTTGAGTATGAAATCGGAGAGGATGATGGTTTGCTTCTAGTTGATTATGATATTATAATAACTAAATATGATATGAGTGGCAATCAGCAGTGGAGCAATACCTTTGGCAAAAATAATAGTCTTGAGACATTAAACTCTCTGTTAGATCCTGTTAAGCAGACTTCTGATAATGGATACGTAATTGCCAGCACAACCAAATCAAATGACTCAACTAGTTATGATATATGGCTTATAAAAACCGATGAACATGGTCGTGAGCAGTGGAACAAGACCTTTGGCGGACCTATGGATGATTCTGCGTTCTCTATTTCATTGACTTCAGACAATGGTTATGTGTTAGCCGGAATGTATAATGATTCCTGGGCTTTTGAGACTGACGGTGATGCTTTTATACTTAAAACGGACGTTGACGGTAATCAAGAATGGATGAAAATATTCTCAAATTGCACGCTATATTCAGTTCAACAGACTTCAGATGGTGGATATGTAGCTGCAGGCGTTAAAAATAGGAATGCATGGTTAGTTAAGTTGGCGGGCGATGGAGAAGACGCTATGTATGAAGCTGGAAAAGATACTGAATCTAAGGATGGCAAGGATATCGAATCTGAGGATGGCAAGGATACTGAACCTGAAAATGGAGAAAGTATTGGATCTGGGAATATGTCAGACAGCCTCTCTGCCCAAATAAGATATTATATTTGCGATATCTTCAAGGGAGTTTTCCAGTGGGACTACTATAATACTTAAACGGGAACTTTTCTTGAGAAGATTACATTCATGCTTCTAGTGCAGTGTTGCAGGCTCCAAATCTTTTACAATCCCTGAGGCGCTCTGCGTATTCTCCTTTTTCTGTTATTCCAAACAAATTTTGGAGTATTTCGATCCATCGAGAGCGGACTTCTTTGCAATCAATGCTAGGAAGAATAAGAACCCGCATTCAATTAATAACAATACTAAAAATTCATGCATTTTGTTTAAATGTTTTAGTCAAACCTTATTTTAACTCCATATGCCGAGAAAAGATCACTTTGCTATACAAAAATAGCTATGCTACTTTATTTCTTGCTTGTTTTCTATTATTAAAGTGTCCTTAATAAGAATTGCTTAGCTATAACGTAACTTTTTTAAATTAATAATTAAGTAAAAAAGCATATATAGTAATACATACGATAAATAATGTAATATTTATGAACGAAGTTAAACTATCTGGTGGGTGATATGATAGAAATAGAACTTATGAGGATAGGGGTCTCTCTTCCCGACACTCTTCTGAGTAAATTTGATGAAATCGTTGAGAAAAGAGGTTATTCTTCCCGCTCGGAAGGCGTGAGAGATGCTATCAGGAATTATATTTCTCATTACGAATGGATAAATGACGTTAAAGGCGATCGTACAGGAACAATTGCGGTTATCTATGATAACACGAGAAAAGGCCTTTCAAATGTTTTAATAAATATCCAGCACAATTATTCTCACCTGATAAGATCTTCAATGCATGTTTACCTTGATCGTGAAAATTGTTTTGAACTAATTTTTCTCAATGGAAAAGGTGAAGATATAACGGAACTTGCTGAATCCATAATAGCCTTGAAAGGAGTTAAATTCTCAAAACTTACAACCATATCTTTAAATAAATAATTATATAAATAAACATAGCCTTCCTTTTTAAGAGGCTCCTGCCTGGATGAATTTATAAATTATTGACATACTGAATAAAATAGGGAATTTTTAATTTTAATTTGAACGCGAAAACACCTGAAATTCCCCACCTGCTGCACATACAGGTGAAGAATTCAGGAGTTGTGCTTTCAATTCACAGATTTAGGAGGCTTTTCTATTTTTGTCTGTTTGTCTGTTCGCTTAGACATAGATGAATATGATGAACTTATATTTAATACTTTTCGTTATTTTTATCATATTTAATGTTATTATATCAACCATATGTATTACCAATATAAGGTCAACATCAAGAAAAAAGTATCTTAACTTTTATAGTAGCTGAAAAGTATGAAGTCAATAAGAAAGAAACTTTCATAACCCCTTTAAGCAACACTATAACCTGATTAAAAACGACCTTCCTCTTTATAGTTTGAAACCTGACCAAGTATCAAGGTTTTTAAATGAAGCGGGTTTTGAGATGATTAATATTGAGCGTATGGATGCCCTATGTCGTTCTGCTAGGAAAAAAGGGAACTTGCTGGATAAGCTCGACTATGCCCATCCTATATACCCTATAAATGCTGTTAAAAAGTGATTTTTATATTCTTGGACTTGTGAAGTAAGAGGTCCTACTCTATCTTTCAGATTTTACTCTACCATAGATCATTAAGGTCCTTAAAAAATGGTCCAATTTTTAGGATTAGTGAGCTTTATTACTATGGGAGCGCAGAGGGTCACGAATACCCTGACCTTTACAGGTTGCCCGATAATTACTAATGGTAACAATTTAATTTCTTCTTTTTCGATTTAAAGGCTTTGTACACCTTATTTTTTGTATGTTTTTGCTCTGAAATTGAATTGTCGGACAGCCTGTTTAGGGTGGGGTGGCCGCATGCAATTTAATTTTTACAGAAAAGTTATTTTTATCCTGGAGCCTATCCGAAAAGTCAATAATGAATGTTGTAAAGATACATTAGGTCATAACAAATTCAGCTGGATAGCTCATTCAATTGTCTGCTAAAAGGAAGGAAAAAAATGTCCGTTTATATGATAATCGAAATCAAAGTCATGAATCATGAAATGTATACTAAATATGTAGAAAAAGTTCCAGAAATTGTAAAAAATTACGGAGGCAGGTATCTGGTTAGGGGAAATGAGGTTATTCCAATGTTTGGAAATTGGAATCCCGAGAGAATAGTCATAATTGAGTTTGAAACCGAAGAACAGTTAAAAAATTGCTTTAATTCTGCGGAATACCTGAAGATTGCACCCTTCAGAGAGAATTCTACGATTACAAAATCAGTAATAGTCAAAGGATATTTGCCATCAGAATAATTTCAATTTCAGCTAGAATCTAAAATATGCTGTTTTTAAACTGACTTATCATTTTTAACCAATTTGTAGTATTTGGGAGACAACTCACGGACGAGATCGATTAAGAGCCTACACGAAAAGCCAATCGTGGTATGTTGTAAATTTCACAACATGCCTAGAATATTGAGTATTTGTTCCGGTTCTATATATTGCCTATTGATATTAGTAGGTCCATAACACTTTTCGGATAGGCTCCTGAATTAAATCATACCGTGAAGGCATATATCTACATATGGACTCAAAAAGCCATTGAAGGTGACTAAATTGGAAAATGTGAAAGTTGCGGAAAAGAAGTTGAGAATTCAATAAAAATCAAAGGGCAAAAGCTTTGCATTGAATGTCCCGTTAAAGCCTAAAAAGACATTGACCCCGACAGTCTTAATTTCAGTTCATGCATATAATTATTATCAGAACAGACTTTTCAGCTCTCCTTTTTTTAAAGTCTGCCGTGTCTTTTCTTTAAAATCTGGCTTTTTGGATTTTTTTGGATTTTTTGTCCAGCAATTTGAACATTAGTAGCTTTGAGCCTGCCAAAAATAATTCTTTGCACAATTTTTCCTTTTCCTTCTGGATCGATTTCCCCCAATATTTACCCCCTGGAGGTTTCACAGGCATTGGATTGCTCGGTCATTATTTTCAGACAGAAGCAATATAAGAGCCAGATAAAGCCAGATATATACTAGCTTAATTTCCTGAAAAGCTGAAATGGTTACGTTAAAATAAATCGCTTATGTTATACTGTTCATTACTTTAGTTCTTTGACATTACGGTAGAGAAAAATTAATCATAGGGCAAGTATAATTTAAGCCAGATATAATTAAAAATGTGATATTCTTATTCCAAATTATTTTTGGAGTGTCCTTCTTGACCGTTAAAAAAGCGCTTATTCCGGCGGCTGGCCTTGGAACCCGTTTCCTGCCTGCCACCAAGTCGATGCCTAAAGAAATGCTTCCTATTATTGACACACCTGTGATCCACTACGTTGTAGAAGAAGCCATTGCCTCGGGAATTGAGGATATTATCATTATCACAGGCAGAGGTAAAAGGGCAATTGAAGACTATTTCGACGATTCTCCTGAACTCGAGATGCACCTTGCTAAAAAGCATAATACTGAACTTCTTAAGCTTGTCAGGGACGTTTCTTCCCTTGTGGATATTCACTATATCCGCCAGAAAGAGCCAAACGGGCTCGGGGATGCAGTCCTCAGGGCAGAAAACCATATTGGAGACGAACCTTTTGCCGTGCTCTTAGGGGATGACATCATTGTGAATGACAAGCCCTGCACTGCTCAGCTCATTGAAAATTTTGAAAAATACGGGAGATCTACACTCGCAGTAGAAGAAGTTCCTTATGACAAACTAAGCAGCTACGGAATTATAAAGGGAAAGCCACTCTGCGAGTCACTCTATATGCTTGAGGACATTGTCGAAAAACCGTCTCCTGAAAATGCTCCTTCCAATCTGGGCGCAATAGGCCGCTACGTTTTTACCCCTGAAATATTTGACTGTATAAAAGAAGTCGGGACCGGGGTAGGAAACGAAATCCAGCTTACTGACGGGATCCGGGCCCTTAACAGGTCGCAGATAATCTATGCCTGCAGGTTCAAAGGGAAAAGGTTCGATACAGGTGACAGGCTAGGGTACGTAAAATCAATAGTGGATTTCGCTCTTGCAAACGAAAACCTCAGGGAAGACGTACTCGAATACCTGAGGAAAATCCTTGAAGCCGAAGATGGCACAGAACAGGGGAAAGTCGATATGATAAAAGAGCCGTCGGTTGACAAGATCACAACTTGAGAGTGTGGGAATTTCGGCGAAGAATGAGAAATTGAGCGAAAAGTCAGAACTTAAAAAATGAGATCGAGGTTATATGGTATTGCCTTGAAGTTTCTCCTGCCTTGGAGTTTCTCATATTTCACTCCGCACACACGTGAAAGATATTTCCCAAAGTTATAAAGTTCGCTTATTAATAAAGGAAAAACTCCTAGTCTTTATCACTGGACATTCTCTTTGTCAAGATTTCAAGTGCTGTGAAGCATAAGACTGTTGATTATATCTTGAGAGTAAGAGAGAGGTAAAAGAGGGGAAAAAAGAAGAGAAGTAAAGACAAGTAATTATAATGTTAGAAAAGTTGAAAAGATAATAAAAAAATAATTAAAAGGACGAAGGCCCTTTTAAACCTGCCTGATTCCGAAGGACTGAAGCAGGATTTCAGGATAGAGCCCGCCGCTGGAGATAGTTTTAGTGCTCTTAAGGTCATTTACCGTAAGCCTTGCAGGGGCAAACATTCCCGCGTCAACCTTAAAGAAGTCAAAGTCTGCTTCTTTAAAGGTCTGGTAGAAAGGCTTTCCAAAGTTTCGGGAGGTTGTGGAAGGCACCTTCTTTACGAATTCCTCAAGTTCTGTCAATTCTCCGTCGAAGCGGACCGTATAGTTGGTTTCCCCACAGTAGATCACACAATCATTGGTCGAGCCCATGCACTGTACATCATTTCCGACAACAGGAGCAATTGGAGCAACCCCATATCCACTTTTAATGCAGTTGATGTCAAAACCGACGGATTCAAACTTATGGATTCCAGTCTCTACAACGCGGGCCGAGATCTGGACAGAACCAGCAATAGAGGCAGTAGGAGCAACAGCAATCATTACATTCTCAGGGTCTACGCTGCAGTGTTTTGCAATATACTCAGCAACTCTCTCATCAGGAAGCTTATCGGATTCCATGACAAGGACTGCGGCTTCAAAGTCATCTTCATACCCGATTTCCTCATAGAGCTCTTTAGGTTTTAAGCCAAGGGCACGTGCAGGGCCCGAACCCATTCCAAAGTAATTGCCTACGGAGATTCTCCAGCCTGCATACTGCGAAGCCATACAGGCAATTACAGGATTGTCAGTAGCTACTTGGATAGCAGGCCATTTGAGACCGTTCAGGTCAAAAGTAGTGTATTTAAGATCGGCCAGATCTGCTAGGCAGAGCCTCGCGAGGTACATTCCAACTTCATATCCGCCCTCTGCTTTAACTCCACAATCAATAACCGTAGCCCCATTATTGAGCTTGAATACTTCAGTTTTCAGGTCTTCGCTCCAGTCGAGCATCTCTTCGATGACGTATGATCCCATTTCGTTGACGCTTATCAAATTATCACCTTTACTACTGTCTCCGGGATAAACAGGAATATAATTCTCACTCAGTAAGGAAGTAAATTCTTATCTGCCTTTATTGCGGAGGAGGACACTGTTTATCGGTCAGAGAATTGTTTATAAAGAACATTGCTTGTAAAGAAAAATCTCAATCAGAGTTACTTATCGTTCAGAGAATCGGAAATTAATCGGGGACAGTTTACCCGGATGAAGGTCCAGCCCATTGATCAGGGTTAACAGACAAGATTATTTACCGATAAAAGGTATCCAGCCGATCGAGAGTATTACCGGAATAAGATAGAGTAATTCTTTCCTGTAATTACCTTTTTCCTGTAATTTTTTCTTTCTTGTGATTTTTTTTCTTTCCTGTGATTTGCTATCCGTATAGGAAAAATCCAATATATAGATACTGTTTTATTATCTTAATTATATTATTTTAATCTTAGATATAATAAATATTACTATCTTAACAACATCATTCCGTTATTTGATCACATATCTTATGTAGGACTTACGCAGTTGAACTGAAAAATCAACAGCATCAGACAGGTAACTGTTTAAACCGTGACTTTAATCAACAGTCTTTGCCGTAATTGATTTTATTCCTCAAGTGCGTAAGTCCTATTATGATCTACTCATAAGATTTTACTTATACTCATAACATTTTGCTTATTTCAACTGTATTATGAAAATTCTGTCATTTTTTCGAACGGGCACTCCAACAGCAAGGCCAACGGTATCTCCTTTTTCAGCCCTTTCAACGGTCTCGCCTTTTTTCTTCAGGGAACGGACTTGCTGCCTCAAATAAGTCGTATTTCCTTCAATTACGATCTCGTCTCCAACCGAAATTCCGTCTTCTAGAAGACTGACGGCTGCAGCTTGCTGTTTTGGATAATAATTTTCAATAATTCCCACAGCCCTGCGTTGCTTTTCCGAGGCATTCATATCTTTTTCAGGAGAAAAGCCTTCAAGACCCGGAACCCCAAAGTAAAAGCCAGTTGAAAAGCCCCTGTTATAGACCGAAGCAAGTTCACGCTTCCAAGCTTCTATTTTCTCAGGAGTATAGTTTTCTTCTATGCAGGCGTCGATAGCTTCCCTGTAACAGCGGGAAACCGTTTCAATGTATCCAGGGTCTCGCAGCCGCCCTTCCACTTTAAAGGCAGCTATGCCCGCTTCAAGGAGCTCGGGAATATGCCCTATCATACAGAGATCTTTTGCACTTAGAAGATATTTTCCAAGGCTTGCAGCAACAAGCCCGTTTTCTCCATGAAGTTCCCACTCCCAGCGGCAAGGCTGAGTGCATTCTCCGCAATTTCCGGATTTTCCAAGAACGTAAGCTGACAGATGGCATCGGCCTGAGACTGCCATGCACATTGCGCCGTGGACGAAAGTTTCAATTTCTACTTCAGTCTGCTGGCTTATCTTCCGTATTTCTTCAAGGGAAAGCTCTCTTGAAAGCACAATCCTTTCGGCCCCGAGATTTCTGTAGAAATTTGCAGTTTCATGGTTGGTAATATTTGCCTGCGTGGAGATGTGAATTCGAAGCCCCGCTTTCCGTGCTCTGAGAATTACAGTCGGGTCCCAGGCAATAACTGCGTCTACTCCAGCATTCGCAGCTGCAGTTATCACATCCGATGCATCTCCGAGCTTTTCCTCATTTACTGTCGAGTTTACAGCCAGATAGGCCTTGAGCCCTCTAGTTTTTACCTCCGAGACAAAATTGTCAAGAGTCTCCAGAGTAATTTCTTTTGCTTTTGCCCTCAGGCTGAGCCTGTCGGTTGAAAAGTAGACAGCATCTGCATATCCTGAGCAGGCCTTAAGCCCTGAAAGGTTCCTGACCCCTACAAGGAGTTCAGGTTTTGAACTTTTATGCATGAAGACAGAAAACACCTATATTTCATTTAAAATATCTTGTTGCTCTACACAGTTTAACAAAATTAGTAGAAAACGTCAACTTATAGCAGTTAGTAGTAAGACTCGCGGGTTTACGGAAAACTTATATAAATGGAGAGCATTTTCCAAAATGGGGATTAAGGTAAATTTGGAGAAATAGCTTTTGTTAATAAACAAAGGCAAGAATAAATTACTGTTACTATAATCGAAGATAGGGGGATATAATGGAATACGAACTCGAAGAAGTCGAGAGAGATTACATAGAATTTAGAAAAGAAATGGGAGAAGAATTCATAATCATCGCTAAAATTATCAAAAAGGTCTAAGCGGAAAGGGAGCTCCTAAAAGTTATTAAGGGTAAGATTTATAGTTACGTTGTTGTGCATAACATCATTATAGAATTATAAAATTATAAATCTATGTAGTGATGTTACACTTATTTTTTGATGTTAAGCTTATTTTTACCACTAGATTTTGGAACTGAGTCCTTTTCTTCGACATTTTTAACTGATTTTTGCATATTTTTTCATTCCCAACTATATATAATTTTTTATTCTTAACCGTTAATAGTTTTTTATCGCTTAGAGGCTGTCTTAAAATTAAATACTGCATGTAATCATATCGTTCGCTAGTGTCAGAACAAATTAAAAGAATTCCTTATCCTAGTGATTTATCTTATCGAGAATGGGAACTAATCAAGCCTTATTTCCCTAATTTCAAGACGAATAAAGGTCGAAAACGTGTTCATCCTTATCGCGAAATCTTGAATGCCATCTTCTATTTGTTACGTTCTGGTTGTGCCTGTCGAATGTTACCCCACGAATTTCCACCTTGGAAAACTGTCTACCACTATTTCCGTCTTTGGCGACTTACTGGATTTTGGGAACGTATAAATGCTGCACTGAGAACTGAACTGAGAATGGCATATGGCAGAGAATCAGAACCTAGTGCAGCTATTTTAGATAGTCAATCCGTTAAAACTACAGAAACTCCGGGAATGCATGGTTTGAGACAAAATTAAGTATTACAAGAAATGCTGTAAGTCAATATCCCAGAAATCCAATCTATAAATTAGATTAAAAAGTAAAAAACTAGAAAGTCGCCTGCAAAGCAGGCAAATGCGTAAGTCCTAAGAATAGATGGGATGAAGACTTTTCTTGTGAACCATTGAATAAAAATCAAAATTGGTATGAGTAGTTATTCGGAACTAAAGTAAATCGGAACTACTGCACGATCCATTGTCAGCCAGGTAAAGGTTCTGAAATGAGATTTCCGAATATTCCTGGCGTCAATCCGCTTGCGTTAATTTGATGTACCAGTAGGGCACGAGTCTTTGTATGGAAGCTTCCAGCACAGAAAATAAGCCGGAGTCCGAAAAAACAAGCTATCAGCGCCTTCTTATTGCCGGTCTCAAGAAAGAAATAGAAATGGCTCGCAAACTTGACCCCGAAAAGCTTGCAGATGAAATCCGGAAAATCGGGTTCTTCTGCCAGCACTGTGGAAAATGCTGCAGGCGAGCTTTCGGGGATAACAGGGTAGCGGTGATTCCTTCCGAAATTGAAAGAATCCGGGAATATACAGGCCTCTCAAAACTGGAGATTGCAGGAGCGTTTGTGACTGAGGGCTCTATCCAGGATGGGACAGGGGAGTTTGAAGAAAAAGGTTTAGAAATGCCATTCAGGCCATCGGGGGAAAATGAAGAGTCGTTTTCTCCGGAACTTCTTGAATCTCTTATAGATTGTATCGATTATGAAGGCAAGATTCACGCCTTTGGATGGATACTAAGACGAAAGAGAAACGGAGACTGCATTTTCCTTGAAAGAGATATACACAAATGCCGGATCTATCCAGTGCGCCCTATGCTCTGCAGCACTTATCCGTTTTATATCGAAGGGCTGAGATTACAGACCTGCGAATGTGAAGGTCTTGGGTCCCCGATCTCTGTAGAAGAGAGCCGAAAAATGGCAGAGGATCTCCTCTTCAGGTATATTTCGGAACTTGAGGATATGCTTGGCATGTATGAAAACTTCGTAGACTTCAGGAGAGGGGAAAAGGGCCTCGAACTTGCAAAAACGAGCCTGGAGAAAGGCACATGTACCTGTATAGTTCACGATAGTCGGGGAAGTATTGAAATTAGCGATTAAGAGCAAGGAGTTACAAAGCTTCAAACTTTTCAGGCTAAACTGCTCTTATTTTCACTTACCCAGTTTTTCCATAACCCTGAGAGATTTTTAAATCCTTGCCGACCTGCATCATCAATTAAGTTTATTTATTAGAAAGAGCCAGTTATTTCCCATGACCGGGATGTCTGGTAATGAAATTCGTCCGATGACCGTTTCGGAAAAGATCTTTTCGAAGGCCTCCGGAAGATCCGTAAAAGCTGGGGATTTCGTACTGGCAAATATAGACCTGGCAATGACTCACGACATTACAGGTCCGCTAGCAGTCAAAGGCTTTTACGAGATAATGAAGGATAGAGAAGAGAAAAAAGTCTGGGATCCGGCGAAAATAGTAATCATATTCGATCACCAGGTTCCTGCAGATTCTATTAACGCCACAGCAAATCATATTATGCTTCGAGAGTTTGCTGAAGAACAGGGCATTTTAAATTATGATGTATATGAAGGAGTTTGCCATCAGGTCCTTCCCGAAAAAGGGCACGTGCTACCAGGAAACCTTATAGTTGGCTCCGACTCGCATACTTGTGCTTATGGTGCTCTGGGGGCATTCTCTACAGGTATAGGGTCTACTGATATGGCAGCGGTTTTTGCCACTGGCAAACTCTGGTTCAGGGTACCTGAAACTTTCCGCTTTGAAGTGGAAGGTAAGCTGCCAGAGCGTGTTTATTCCAAAGACCTTATCCTCCACTTGATAGGTGACGTAGGAGTAGAAGGGGCCAGATATATGGCAGCGGAGTTTGGAGGCTCAACAATTCATTCTCTCTCGATCCCCGAACGTATGACTATGTCCAATATGGCAATCGAGATGGGTGGAAAGGCAGGAATTATCGAAGCCGATGAAGTGACTGCAGAATACCTCAAAGAGCGGATTATGTATTACGAATTCGACCCATATTGGAAATCTGATGAAGATGCAAAATATGTGGGAATTCGGCACTACGATATATCCGACCTTGAGCCCCAGGTAGCCTGTCCTCACCATGTGGATAATGTAAAACCCGTAACTGAGGTAGAGGGTACCAAACTTGACCAGATCTTTGTGGGTTCCTGCACGAACGGCAGGTTCGAAGATATTAAAATCATGGCTGATATTATGGGCGACGAACCAGTAGCTAAGGGCATTCGCCTGCTTGTAGTTCCTGCTTCAAGGACCGAGTACCTGAAACTCTTAAAGGCCGGGTATATAGAAAAGCTCATGAATGCAGGTGCAATTGTAGAATCCCCGTGCTGTGGACCCTGTATGGGTGGCTCTTTCGGCTTGCTTGGTGCAGGAGAAGTGGGCCTTGCAACCTCGAATCGTAACTTCAAGGGCAGAGAAGGAAGTCCCGAATCTTTTGTATATTTGTCTTCCCCTGCGACTGCAGGAGCATCAGCCCTTACCGGAGAAATCACTGATCCAAGGAAAGTTTGAAAAATCTCCTGTTTCTACTTTTTTGGATATTTCTCTCAATTTGAATTTTTTAAATATATGTCCGTGTTAATTAAACAGGTGTTAAAATGCCGGATGCTGACCTATCAATCTTGAACAGGGTATATGAGATCATACTGGACCGAAAACAGAACTATGACGAACGCTCATATGTCTGCAAGCTTTTGAACCACCGTAAAGGTATGAATAAGATTCTTGAAAAAGTAGGCGAGGAATCAATTGAAACAATCCTCGCGGTCAGGAACGAAAACCATGCAGAGATCGTTTCTGAAAGTTCAGACCTTATTTTCCATCTTCTTGTAATGCTTGCGGCAAATAACGTTACCCTTGATGAAATCGCAGCCGAGCTCAGTGCCCGACATGAAAACATGAAAAGGGATTGAAGACCTGGAGGTTTTTACCTCCTGGTTTGAGAATCCGGACAATCCGAGATTTTATAAACATCGAATTTTTCCGGCTATTTCTACTGACTTCTTTTCGTTTTTTCAAAGAGCCACGAAAAGCCTTAATTTTTCAGTACACTGCCAATTCGTTCAGGACATCGGTTTTTGACAGTGTGCCTTTGGGTACGCCATTAATAGTTACGATAAGCCTTCCTACATTGTACTTGTGGAAAAGTTTTACCACATCGTAGAGTTGCATATCCCCATCAACCGTGATAAGTTCTTTTGTCATGATATCTTTGACTTTTACGTTTGGTTTCCCCTGGGCAATTGCATGGGCAATATCGGTGTAGGTAATGATTCCTACGATTTTTCCTTTATCATCTACAGGAGCTCCGTGAACGTTGTTCCGGATAAAAAGTCTCGTTGCTTCCTGGATACTTGCATTTAGGTTCACAAGCAAAGGAGGATACTTCATATAATGTTTTACGTGTTTTTTAGGGAGAGAAATCATTTCCGTAATATTGAACAGAATTGAATTGTTAGTGTCATCCCTTCCTGTGACTTCTCCACGGATTATCAGGCGGTTTACAGGCGTGGGGCCTACCTGAAGCTTATCGTCCATTACGAAGTCTTTTGTGTTTCCTATTACGCGGACGACTCCGCTGCAGGCATCAGGACTCCTTACCGTGGTAAAACTAATATCGGCAGCTGTAGCTCCAGTAACTAACGCATTGTTCCTGTAAAGGGGAACCACGGACTCATTTTTCAGTTGTTGAATTTTTAATGCGTCATATGCTGCTCCTGTGGGTTTATAGCCTCCTTTTGGTCCGGGCACTCCCTCTACAAGCCCAAGGGCCTTTAGTAACTGCATCTGATTGCGGATAGTTCCAGGATTGCGCTTGATTACCTCAGCTATCTCTTCTCCTTTGATTGCCCGGTCCTTTTGCCGCTGAAGGTTGATTAATGCAATAATAATGTCTTTTTGAATAGGAGTAAGTTCCATACTACCACCATTAATTTCATATACCTTTATAAGAATGATGTATAAAATTGATATCTAGATAATGTAAGTAGACGCATATATTTACCATAATTAATGATTATAAATCTTATTACAAATTATCATTACAAATATAAATACAGTCCGGTTCTGCTTTAAATATCTATCTGGTTTTTCACTTTATATTAGAGTTTATCACAGGATTTATAATTATAAATTCAAAACCGAGCAATGAATCTTCTCTCAGGGAATCGCCTTCAGAATCTCTGCGAGACTCTCGCTTGCGAATTTATTTTGTTGAAATTCTTCACCTATAATAACGTTTATATAACTTAGCAGAGTCCCCAGAGGGTTAGAACATAATGATCTTCGAGAAAATTCACACCGTTCCCACTTCCGATGAATTAATCAATAAGGCCTTTAAGCGGTCAGCGCGAGCTATGTCCGGGAAAACCATAGATAGCAGGGAAAGCCGACTAAGGGCCAATGAGTCCATGTTGTTGACAGCCGCAAACATTCTGACGGATAATCTTGCAAACATCGTCAGGCGGTTCCCAAGTTTCGAACAATTACCCAGATTTTATTATGAACTCACGGATATCCTTGTAGGCATAGAAAAACTGAAGATGTCTCTTGCATCTGTGGACTGGGCCAGCAGGAAGATCCATGAGATTTCAAGAAGCTATGTTGGGAAAATTAGGAACTCGGATCTCCCGGAACCTGTCCGGAAAGAGGCCTTTGGAAGACTTGCCTCTATTATCAAGTCAATTAACAAGGATCTTCTCTTCCTGAACGAAGCCCGAAATATCTTGCGAAAACTTCCTGATGTGCAGGATGAGCCCACAATTGTGATTGCTGGCTATCCGAATGTTGGAAAGTCAAGTTTCGTCTCAAAAATTACAGGAGCAAGCCCTGAAATCGCTCCATATCCATTTACAACAAAAGGCGTAACAATCGGGCATTTCACGCGGGACGGAGTGCGTTACCAGGTTATGGATACCCCAGGGCTTCTTGATCGCCCGATGTCCGAGAGAAACTATATAGAAAGGCAGGCAATCACAGCAATTCATTACCTTGACGCGGTTGTGATGTTTATGATTGACCCCAGTGAAAGCTGCGGATACGAAATCGAAGCCCAGAAACATCTGCTTGCAGAAATCCGGGAGAACTTCAAACTTCCCATGCTTGTTGTTGCAAACAAAGCTGACAGGTCAGAGTTTAAGAAAATTGATGAAGTTGGGTTTAATATTTCCACAGTTACCGGGGAAGGAATTGAAGGTGTTATGGACAAGCTTATGCAGATGATTGAAGAAAAACGCTTTTCTTCTTCCGAAGAGCCGGACACCGAGCCTGCAATCTGATCCGGCCTAGTCACCACTCGATTCCCGCTGTCTGGGTTCCATCACCCGACTCTCGGAGGACAGAGCCCTTTTCGCTGCCCGAGTCCCGTCTCGGGAGGACAGAGCCCTTTTCACTGCCCGAGTTCCGTCTTGGGAGGACGGAGCCCTTTTCGCTTCGCTCAAGACGGCTGAATTATAGCGAAGTTATTTAGCTGAGCCAAGAGGGCTAAATCATGATAACGAGAAACTGATTTTCAACTCATTCGGGGGTTTATTTACTCAAATTTCGTTTTGGGTCACCTATTCGGCGTGATCACAATCCTTTTAAAAAAGCTTGTCCGCAAACCTTTTCAAAAAAGATTTTATCGAAAACCCGAGCAGCGGCGTGATCAACCGGCGCAACGGTTGCGCTCAAGAGGGCTGAATTATGGATAAGAGTAATTGTTTTATTTTTTCCAAGCGGACTGATTTACCCTGGTTTTATCTCAGGAGATGGAATTCGTTGTTAAAATAAGATAAAATTGGGGAACTTAAAACCCCAAAAATGAGGAACTTCTTCGTTGTTAACTTATTATATCCCTCAAAAGATGATTAGTTATTTAAGGACTATTAAGCTTTATTTGCCCAATTAAATGTAATGTTAATCCTCCCCAATTAAGGTACATGCATTAAGCAATTTATTTGATATTTAGAGGACTTAGGCGCTTCAATTAATTGATTAATCATCTTTTTTTCCTCGCTTTTATCATTTAATTTCGTATGGATGAAAATGACATCAGATACCTTAGTTATAAATAATCGTAAATTGTGAGCAAATAAAGTTTTTATCGCGTTTATTTATAAATTTTAAAGATCATTATGGATTATTTTTCAAGAAAATTGGTTTTTAGTGTGTACCTTAATTGGGGAAATCTAAATACATATTTATTGTCCAAAATAAGCATCCTGCATCCTTAGTTTTAATACTGATTTGGAAGGATCTCTATAACTTATGAATTGAACTTATTTAAGTTACATTATGGATTTTTTGAGCTAAGATTTTTAGGGATTAATGAGATGATTGTGGCGCTATATTTCCACAAAGTGTAAAAAATGGAGATAATACCAACCCATGTCTTCCTAAGTTTTTAATTAACAAGTTTAAAGATCGAGCTGCTAGACACTTTAATAAGGTATTTGAGTCGCCATAATATCCACGCCAGATATCAGCTTGGAAGTTCTCACTCTGCAAAACATTTCTTAACTGGTATATGTCCATCAAATGTTCTGCCCAGTTACCGGTGTAAGGGTCACAGGTATTTGAGGAATATTGGGGATACTTTTGCTTTAAAGTAATGGTTCCACTGATTGAAAATTCATTTACTGCTTTTTTAATATCATATTCAATCAGCCCCCTAGTAGCAGCGACTAAGTAAGCAACTTGATCTTCGGAAAGGTCTGGATTTAAATTTTTTACCAATTTTTTTCTAATTTTAGAATATGCTTCTAGGGGATCTCTTTTTTTACTACCAAATACCTGTTCTCGATCTATGAGTTCGCACCTATGATGGTTTTTTACGAGTTTCCTCTTGATAAAAGGATTATAAGGATTTGCACCAGAGGAAAAAAACACTCTTAAATTATTATTTGAAATCAAAGGCATTTTCTTCAAAAATTCTTCTATATCATAGATATGTTCTATAACATCATAGTTGGCTATTGCGTTGCAGTTAATTGATTTCTTCTTTAAAAAGTCGATTATTTCATCAATATCCCCTGGAATGTAATAGTCAGCTTGATCTCCAATAGCTTTTCCTATTAATTCTGCATCTCTAGCAGATACATCATAAATATCATTATAAATGACCGTTCCAATATTGCATTCTTTTGCGAGGAGGGATAACATACCGGAACCTCCCCCGTAATCTAAAAAAACAAGCTTTTTTAAGGGTATTTCTATTTTTGTGATTGACCATACCAGTATATACGCATACTTCTGTAAATTAGAGTGCAAGTTTTCTAATAAGGAACCAAAGTATCTTTTGTTATAATCTGAGATATCTAAAGCCTCTAGATCGATTCCTTTAAGCTTATAGTGCAAACGACTTGCAGCTTCATTGACCATTTTTATTGTTGATTTGTCATCAGGCAAATTGCAAAATTTAAACATGTACTCCATAAATTATGACTTCCCCTCTATTCCAGACAAAGTTATGCTTAAATCTCCTCGACCTAATTTATATATAAATCTCTGTAACATGATTTCATCTGGCATATTACATTTTTGATTTAGTATTAAAAAAATTGTCTAGAACTTTAATTTCTTATCTAAAATTTCTGTTCCAATTTACGTATTCCAAGATTTAAATTATTTTCCCTTTTATTCCGTCAAGAATAACTAAATTCAGATATATTTCTGGCATTTTTCTACTCAATCTCCCAGAATATATATGTAAAAATCTTAGAACTCGAAAACCTGTATCTTTATTGTTTGAAAAGAAACCCTTTGAATGATCTTTTTTATCAAAGTGATCTTTTTCACTGGAAAGACTTTTTCTGATTGAAGTGAACTTTTCTTCTATAACCAAATCAATTAAAATATGAGTTCATCCAAAAACTCAGAATTATGTCCTTAAATCTCTAATTTTGAATAGTCAATGACCTTACGATTATGGAAGTGATTCTGAAAATCTTGATAATGTGTAACTAAGATTAGTTTTTGGATGAACTTGTGCTCAAATACTTTTAAATTGTTAACATTATTATTAATTTTTATAGAAATCATTTAATTTTTAATATGAAGACTATAAATAGAATAAAACAGGAAATCGGATGCTGAGTGATGATAACAATGAAATATATAATCGCAATGATAAGACCAGAAAAGCTTGACAGTGTTAAAAAAGAGCTTCAGAAAATTGGAGCACACGGACTGACAGTGTCATCTGTTTCTGGATATGGTGCCCAAGGAGGACATCTAAATGTTGATAGAACTAAAACTGAAAAATACGAAGCAAACCTGCTTGATAAAGTCAAGATTGAAATTGCGGTGAAAGATGATTTTCTGCAAACGACAATTGAAGCAATAGAAAGAGGATCAAAAGATATAGACGGTTATATCGGAAGTGGCAAGATATTCGTGCTACCACTAGAGAACGTTATAAGAATCCGCACAAAAGAAGTCGGAAACGACGCTCTTTGATAAATAGATCGGGGTATTATAATACGATACTATGTGGACATTATTACACTCACGGATTAATTAGATCTTTAAAATAACACTTAAAAAATGACTATCTACGGAGCTTATACCAAAACCAATCTTATCCTCAAAATCAATAAGAGTTTCAGAATTATTTTTTGTGATTAGAAACTCATTGATTCCGAATTCGAGATTTGTAGAAGAAGTTTTGAATTATGGGATAAGCTCATATTTTTTCCTGCCGGCGGTCTGCTAAAATCTTCCCCGAATACGTTTGTTGAAAAAAATTGAAAATCCGTGATTTGCAGATTTAGAAGGAGCCCTTTGCGGGGTCTTTTTTGCTCGACGTGATCTTTCCTGTTGGGAGGACTGTTTTATGATTATTCACATTTTGCCCAATAACTGATTAAGAAGCGTTTTATATAATCATACTATTAAATATATGCATAAAATCACAGGCGAAAACACATGACTCAAGATGATTATATGCTAATTCTGGGATCGAACGTATACGCAGACCAGGCATATACAGTGTCATATCAGACAGATAAAAACACTGGAGACAAGACGCACTTATTTACTCTGGAAAACTGCGATGGCAATCTGATTCTGACAACGGAGATCCGGGATAAAAATTCCGAACTTATAGCAAAAATAGACAGAAATGAGTTTACTCAAATCAACGAAAAATTTGAAGTACAGGGAGAAATTGAGAAAGGAAATGGTCTCATATTAACAGAAAAAGAAAACGGTGATGTTGTTTTCAATGTCAAAATCACAGAAGACGGCTACATAGCAGTAAGCGGAATTTATTATATCGGTGGCAAGAAAATTCATATAACTGATCGTAAAGTGGAAATAAACGATACACCCAGGCAAACTGTAAACGGTGTAAACGTGCATGATACTTTTTTTGTTGGAAATTATGATATTACATTGACCGATGATGGTTTGAAGTTTTAAGGTTAGTATATAGTGTTTGTAATTTAAAGTTGATAAAGTGAATAGTGTTTGTAATTTAAAGTTGATAAAGTGAACAGTTAAAATTTTACATGAAATTTAATTCAATTAAAGTATATTTTTTTCTGCTAGCGATTTATTGAAATCTTCCCCGAGTACATTTGTTAGGAAAAGAGAAATTGAAAACTCCAGATTTTTGTAGGTTTATAAGAAGCCTTTTGCAGGGTCTCTTTGCTCGAAGTGATCTTTTCCTTTAGGGAGGAATTTTTCTGATTGAAAGTGAACTTCTCTTCACGTTCAATTCAGTTTTAATATATTTCTCCCGCCTGCTGGCTGCTGAGATCTTCCCAGAATACATTTGGTAAGAAAAGAGAAATTGAAAAACCTCGATTTTTGTAGGTTTAAAGAGCACTTTGAAGGACATCTCAATTTCGCACATTACGAGACCTTAAAAACACTTTCATGCTATAATTAATTCCTGACAGCAGATAAAAGGTGGGCTTTTCTGCTACCTGGACCAAAACGTGAATCGAAAGTTGCATCCATTATATAGACAATGCTAAAAAGAGGAATGAAAGTATTCTCGATTTCAGCTTTTGAGACCCTTCTGGGCCCGTATCCGTCTGGCTCCTTATCGGAGAAACACAGCATAAAATATTTGCCGCCTTTCTTGAGCACCCTATGCACCTGCTGCGCAAAACCCGGCCTCTCCTCGTCTGTCATCGTATGAAACAGGCCAGAATCAATGACTACGTCAAATTCGGCCTCCCTGAAAAGAGAGTCCATCTGCAGTGCGTCCCCTACAACAAAATTTACCTTAACATGCCTTTCCACGGCCTTTTTCTTTGCGTCGGAAATGGCACTTTTTACAATATCTATACCCGTAACATTGCAACCATTAATTGCCAGCATTATCGCATTCTCGCCCCGACCGCATCCTATATCGAGAGCCCGACCAGGCTTTATCTCTCCACTTTTTAGAAGGTCCTCAAACGCGGACTGTGGATGATCTACGTCCCACGGCGGTGTGCCCTTGTATGCTTCATCCCAGAACAAATTAATTCCCCACAGCTAAAGTGTTAAATTGCCATTCGATGCTAGATCGATGACTTAGTTCCAAAGTCCAGTAATGAGAATAAATGTGATAGCATTATATGAAATTGTAATTCTATGTTTATATACTAATGTTACTAAAAAAGTGTGGTTAGCGATAAGTCTGAGCTTCAATTACTTTTCTAGGTTCTTATTTCTAAAGTTTTTGGCGGTTTTGACAACAAGTATAAAAATCTTCATTTTTTGTGTTGAAAAAAGGGCTTCTGAATGCGGAACAGATGTTTTTAATACCTTTCTCCATAACCAGTACAATTTAAGTATATTTTATCTGCCAACGATCTGCTAGAATTTAGCTTAAAACCAGTTGTTAAAAAATAACTTGAAAATTGTAATTTTTGCAGATTTATAAGATATACTTTGCAGGGATTCTTTAGATTCCGCAATTTCTTTCTCTTTTTGGAAGGATTTTCGGATTTAGTGAAGTTTTTTAGGTGAATTATGGATTAATAATAGCTATCAGAAATCTCTGTTTTCAGTATGATTCACAATCCTCGAACTTTTATCATTGAGGATTGGGGAATTCTAAACCACCAAGAATAAGGAATTCTCAATAGCCGTTACAATTGCAAAGAGCAAAATATTGGGGACTTCTTAAAATGAGCATACAAGCAATAATAAGTGCAATTGTGATCAATGTGAAAGATTAGGTGCAGTGAGTGGCTGGGGTTATCGATAAACTTCTAAAAATCAGTATGAAGAATGAAAAGTTGAAAGAAAAGGATTGAAAGGAATGAGTCATTTTAGTGAAAAATCCTCTAAAAATGATAGTATATTAATGAAGTTCAAAATTTAGCGCTGAAAATTTTACGATGTCTAACCATTAGCTACTTTTTAAACTCTATCCTATCTGATCAATCTTTTAAACTCTATCCTATCTGATCAATCCTTTATCCTATAATGCGAAAATACCCCTTCCTCAAAACTCTGAGCATTGCGAAGAGTTTAGGGAGGGGTAGTTGACTCGCTTATTCATCCAGAAGAACAACAGGTTTGATCAGATCTCTTGGTTTTTCTTTCATGAGCATGAGAGCCTCTTCTATTTTGTCGAATCCTTCAAATACATGGGTGGCCATTTTTTCTGGTTTTATTCTTCCGTAGGTACATAGGTCTGCCATTCTTTCCATTCTCAGACGACCCCCGGTTGTCAGGCCACCACGTATATCTTTTTGAGACATACCCGACCCCCATTCAATACGTGGAATGGGAAGTATGTTTCCGGTTCCGTAGTAGTTGACGTTTGACACCGTTCCTCCAGGTTTTACAATTTTTACTGCATCTGAAATTGTGTTTTCATTTCCTCCTGCTATGATTACAGAGTCCACGCCTTTTCCATTCGTTTTTTCAAGAATCTGTTCAACAAGTCCACCGCTTCTGTAGTCAATAATTTCAGATGCTCCGTATTCCAGAGCAAGATCAACAGAGACTTTCCGACTTCCTACTGCAATGAGCCTACCTGCACCAAGAATAGATGCACCTGCCACTGCCATCAGACCAACAGGACCAATTCCTATGACTGCAACTGTAGAGCCCGTTTTAATATTTGCCATTTCTGCACCCTGTATTCCAGTAGTTGCCATATCTGATAGCATGACAGCTTGTTCGAGGGGCATTCCTTTTGGAAGTAGAGCTAAATTCATGTCTGCATCATTTACATGGAAAAATTCTGCAAAGATTCCACTTTTGAAGTTTGAAAACTTCCATCCAGAAAGCATTCCATTTGAGTGCATAGGTACTCCATCCTGTGCCTCCATGGATCGCCAGTCAGGTGTAATTGCAGGAACAATTACTTTATCACCTGGTTTGAAGTCTTTAACCTCTGATCCGATTTCTTCTATAACACCTACAGCTTCATGTCCTAAAATCAAGTTTTTGCGGTCTCCAAGCGCACCTTCCCAGACAGTGTGAACATCTGATGTACACGGTGCGACCGCAATAGGCCTCACGATTGCATCATATGGTCCTGCTGAAGGTCTTTCAGCATCAATCCAGCCTACTTTTCCAATTTCAAGCATTGCAAATCCTTTCATATTATTACACCAACCTTTTCAAAAAAATTATTTTTCAATGCTTTTTATAATAACCCGCATATTAATCTGCTGTAGTGGTATTTATAATTACTAAGGATGGAAACTCGAATTTGATTTTCATTCAGCTCAATTCAATTAAAATATATTTTTCTCACCATCCACCCGCCCGAATCTAAAGAGAAATTAAAAACCCGCGATTTTTGCAGATTAAAAAAGAGCATTTTGTAGGGCCGATCAATTTCGCCTTACCTGTGATCAGCCGGAATCAGAGTCTCAGGCATCTATGCACACTTTACAAGCCTGGGCTGTAAAGTTTTCTCTCATTTGAAAGAGAGTGTATCTACTTTTCTATAGGTGCATTTATATAACTTGACTAGCTAGTGTATGCATTGAAAATAAAGAGACGTATAATCTGTTATTAAAAACCAATTTTTGTTTTTTAATGTAAGGGTCTATACAATCTTGTTTTTAAACTAACAACTATCTGCTAAAGCGGAGGTGAAACGAAAATGGCTTTTAATGACAGAAATTTCAGGGGAAATTCCGGAGGTTTCCGCGGTAACAGCGGACCAAGGGAAATGACAAAAGTGACCTGTTCTGACTGCGGTGTTGAGACCGAAGTACCGTTCAAACCGACTGAAGGCAGGCCAGTATACTGCAGAGAATGTCTTCCTAACCACAGGAAATTCTAAAGATAATCTGCATCAGGTGTTAGTAATTTATAATTAAATTTAACATTAACGCCTGATTCATCTTCTCTTTCCGTTTTTTGGTTCATTCTCTTTGTTTCTTTACTTATTTCCACTAGCGAAACAGGAGAGAAATAAGAACAAAACAGCACCGGGAATATTAACTGGTGCGAATTATTCAATTTTCAACTTATAAGTTTTTGACTCAACTTATCAATTTTCAACTTATAAAGAACCAATCAAAGGTCATCAAGGAGGAATTAACCTGGCTAATTACCGAAGTACTATTAGAAAAAGGAGATCCGGATCCACAAAACCAGCAAACTCAGGAGATACCCCTGAAGTATCTAGAGTAAGAATCCCTCGCAAGGACAGGAATGAAGTCCTGGCAACAGTATCAAGTTTACTTGGCTCGAAAAGGGTAACGCTTCAGTGTATGGATGGAGTTGTGCGCATGGGCCGGATTCCGGGCTCTAAAAAGAAGAGAATGTGGATTCATGAAGGCGATATTGTCATAGCCAATCCCTGGGAAGTACAGGACTCTAAAGCTGAAATAACTTGGAAATACACAAGGCCCCAGGTAGAATGGCTTGAACGGAAAGGCTACATTAAGTACTGATTTAAAATTATAAAGATACCTAGTACAAGATAAATTACTGAAATAAAGGTGTCTGAAAAGATGCCTGAAATCCATATTTTACTTTTCTGCAGGATCGCACCTGCCATCTCCACTGCAAATCATGTTTATAAATTATTATATCAAAAGAAGTTTGCTTTTTTATTTATGCAGAAATATTTATATATTTTAGGCGCAATGTACGTGTGTTGAAAATAAAGAAATGTATAACACCCTGTTGTTAAAAACCAATTTTTGATTTTAAACAAAGAGTTATATACAATCTTATTTCTAAACAATTAATTAACAACTAAAACAAAGGTGAAACAAAATGGCTTTTAACGACAGAAATATGTTCAGAGGAAATTCTAATTTTGGCGCTCCCAGAGAAATGTACAAGACAACCTGTTCTGATTGCGGTGTTGAAACCGAAGTACCTTTCAAACCTGATCCAGAAAGACCGGTTTACTGTAGAGAGTGTCTTCCTAACCACAGGAAGCCCAGAGAAAACCGCAGATACTAAGCCCGAATTTCGCGTCGGGAGCACGAGGTCCGTTTCGCTTCGCTCAAGCGGACTTATGCTTATACTTTTTTATATTTTATTATTAAAATCTGCTTTTTTCTTAATCCAGAGCTTTTGCAGATTTAAAAGGAGCCCTTAGCAGGGCCTTTTTTACTCAAAGTGACCTTTTCCTTTGGGAGGGATTTTTCTGATTACAGTGAAAACCTGTTAACCGAATTCTGTTTTCAGGAGCTACCAGAAAATAGGCTATTATCTCCTTCGTAAACTATTTTTAAAAAGAGTTCTCTCATTTGAGATATTCTGTGCCAATTTGTATAGGCACATTTATATAATTTGGCTGTATAGTGCATGCATTGAAAATAAAGAGACGTATAATCTGTTATTAAAAACCAATTTTTGTTTTTAATCTAGGGTCTATACAATCTTGTTTTTAAACTATTGATTATCCGCTAGAGCGGAGGTGAAACGAAAATGGCTTTTAATGACAGAAATTTCAGGGGAAATTCCGGAGGTTTCCGCGGTAACAGCGGACCAAGGGAAATGACAAAAGTGACCTGTTCTGACTGCGGTGTTGAGACCGAAGTACCGTTCAAACCGACTGAAGGCAGACCAGTATACTGCAGGGAATGTCTTCCCAACCACAGGAAATTCTAAAGATAATCTGCATCAGGTGTTAGTTCTGTAATTATTTTACATTAACACACCTGATTCATCTTTTCTTTTTGTTTTTTGGTTTATTCTCTTTGTTTCTTTACTTCTTTCCACCTCGTGCAGCAGGAAAAGTAGGAACAAAACGACATCGAGAATGAGAACCTGTACGAATTATTCAATATGAAACTTTTATAAAAATTGATTAAAGAATATTAAGGAGGAATTAACCTGGCTAATTACAGAAGCACTATTAGAAAAAGAAGATTAGGATCCTCAAAACCGGTAAACTCAGGAAATACCCCTGAAGTATCCAGGGTACGAATCCCCCGCAAGGACAGAAATGAAGTCCTGGCAACGGTTGCGTGTTTACTTGGCTCGAAAAGGGTAACACTTCAGTGTATGGATGGAGTTGTCCGAATGGGCAGGATTCCTGGCTCTAAAAAGAAGAGAATGTGGATTCACGAAGGCGATGTTGTTATAGCCAATCCCTGGGAAGTACAGGACTGCAAAGCTGAAGTAACCTGGAAATACACAAGACCCCAGGTCGAATGGCTTGAGCGGAAAGGCTACATTACGTACTGATCTTACTGATCTAAAAGTATCAGAATAAAGATGCCTTATATGAGTATCTGAAATAAAGGTATCTGAAAAAGATGCCTGAATCCAGATTTCACTTTTCCGCAGGAACGCGTCTGTTTTTGATGTGGACAAGCTTCTATAGATGCTGACTTAGTTATATATTTAATGATAACTTATTTATATTTCGTACTTTACTAGTTATAATTACTAACGAAGGGCGCTGAATTTTTTACTATTTTTAGTTATATTTAAATATATTTTTCCTGTCGGCGGTCTGCTGGACTCTTCCCCAAATACGTTTGTAAAATCAAAGTGAAATATAAAGCCCGCGATATTTGCCGATATATAAGGAGCTCTTCGCAGGGCCGCTCTTTTAGATCAAACAGATTCTTTTCTGTTATAGGATTGTTTCAAAAGTGAAAACCTGTTAACCAAATTCTGTTTTCAGGAGCTATCAGAAAATAGGCTGTTGCCTCTTCTGCAAACTATATCTGGAAATAGTTCTCATTTGAGAGATTGTGCTTTTATTTCATAGATAGATTTATATATTTTAAATGCTATGTATGTGTGTTGATAAATAAAGAGACGTATAATAATCTGTTATTAAAAACCAATTTTTGTTTTTAATCAAAGAGTTCTATACAATCTTATTTTCAAACAATTAACAAAAACTAAAACAAAGGTGAAACAAAAATGGCTTTTAATGACAGAAACTTCAGAGGAAATTCTAATTTCGGCGCTCCAAGAGAAATGCACAAAGCAACCTGTTCAGACTGCAATGTTGAGACAGAGGTGCCTTTCAAACCTGACCCAGAAAGACCGGTTTATTGCAGGGATTGTCTTCCTAACCACAGGACGCCCAGAGAAAACCGCAGATATTAAGCCCGAATTTCGCGTCGGGAGCACGAGGTCCGTTTCGCTCAAGAGGACTTATGCATATACTTTTTTATATTTTATTATTAAAATCTGCTTTTTTCTTAATCCATAGCTTTTGCAGATTTAAAAGGAGCCCTTCACAGGGCCTTTTCGATAAAAGTGATCTTTTCCTTTGGATGGCAGTTTTCGGATTGAAAGTGAACTTCTCTTCACTTTCAATTCAGTTTTAATATATTTTCCTGCGTGCCGTCTGCTGAAATCTTTCTCGAATCTTTTTGAAAAATCAGAGAACTGAGAATCTTTTAGGCTCTCTTCAGCCTGAGAAGTAAATACTTTGCAGAGCTTGTTAGTTTTTTATCGGTGTCCTTCTGCGACTGTTTTAGAGTCATCAATAGATTTCTTCCTGGAGTGATCATTCTCGAATTATAGTAGTAGGTTTTTCAGGCGATGTATATTTTTATAAGCTTCAGAGAGTGGTTGTCATCTCATCTAATAGGAACGTACCTATATTTATATAGGTAAATTTATATATATAAAATGCAATATTATATATTGAAAATAAAGAGACGTATAATCATCTGTTGTTAAAAACCAATTTGTGTTTTTAACCAAAGAGTCTTATACAATCTTATTTTTTCAGCAATAACTAACAACCAAAATCAGGGTGAAACAAAATGGCTTTTAATGACAGAGGAAGGTCCTTCAGGGGAAGAGACAGCAACCGTGGAGGCTTTGGCGCTCCCAGGGAAATGCACAAGACAAAATGTTCAGATTGCGGTGTTGAAACCGAAGTACCTTTCAAACCTGATCCGGACAGACCTGTTTACTGCAGAGAATGTCTTCCTAAGCACAGAAAACCCAGAGAAGACAGATACTAAGTGTTATTTGTTTAACTGAGTTACATCGACACTTATTTTTTTCACTTTTTAAAAATCAATCTGATTAAGGGTACATCTTTTTATTAACCCGTTACCTTTTACATTTAAAAGGAGCCCTCCGCAGGGCCTTTTTGCTCAAAGTGATCTTTTCTTTTTTGGGAGAGCTTTCCAATATAAGTGGATTTTTCTTCATGTTAAATTCAGTTTTAATATATTTTTTCGGGATTGGGAAACTGAAATATTCTCAGAGTACGTTCATTAAGGTTCGTCAAAAAAGAGAAATTAAAGACTGTAATTCTTACAGATCTAACCGATCCGCATAACCTATATAAGATTTAAACAGCATAAAACTAGATATATCAGTTCGGAAAAAGGTGTAATTATGCTCATCCAGTACATCCACGCAGCTCTTGAAAGAGCAAAATACGAAATAATCGATGACGAAGAACCTTATTATGGAGAAGTTCCCGAACTTGAGGGTGTATGGGCTACAGGCAAGACACTTGAAGAATGTCGAAGAAACCTAGAAGAAGTCATTGATGAATGGATCGTTATCAGATTGAGAAACGGACTGCCTCTGCCCCGGGTCGGGGACTATGTAATCAAAGAACCGGGAGATATTGCGGTTGTCTAAACTGGTCCCTGTTGATTGGCGGACCTTTGTTAAAAGATTGCAGGAACTGGGATTTGAAGGACCTTATTCTGGCGGAAAGCATCCTTTTATGAGAAAAGGAGATCTTGTTTTAACAATTCCCAACCCTCATAAAGGTGCAATTGGGATTGATCTTCTGACAAGAATTCTTAAACAAGCTCGTATTTCAAGAGAAGAGTGGCTTGGAGAAGAGGACTTGTGAAGAATTTAAGTCCATTGATATTGAATTCAGTTATTAATATATTCTTCCTGCCATCGGTTTGCTTAAATCTTCCTCGAATACAGTTATCGAGACAAGGTTCCGAAAAAGAAAATTGAAAGGCTCGTGATTTTTTGCAGATTTTAAAGGAGCCCTTCGCAGGGCCTTTTTGATAAAAGTGATCTTTTCCTTTTGGGGAGAACTTTCCAATTTAAGTAATCTTCTTTTCACGTTCAACTCAGTTTAAATATATTTTTCTGGCAGGCTGTCTGCTTAAACCTTCATCGAGTACGTTTGTAAAATCAAAGTGAAATTGAAAAACCCGTGATTTTTGTAGATTTATAAGAGGCATTTTGCAGGGCTTCTTTAGATTAAGCGATCCTTTACCTCTAGGGGAGATTTTTCTGATTTAAGGATTTTTCAAGTTAATTATAAACTAAAGAAAGTAGCCAGAAAATGGATCGCTTAATAGGAGGTGAAAATTTCTCCTTATCCTTTCCAGGTAACTCAAAATTGATTCGAAAAAGGTAAGTTGGAGTCATTTATCTATACGTCTTTTTATATGATTCTGAAATATCTATTATTATGGTTGACACACCCGAAAACTTACCCGGCTGGGTAATCTGGCTTATTATTATATTTGCTATTCTCACAATTTTGGTAAAATGGGTATTACCTGTTATAAAACCCTAATTCTGAGATAGATACGTGGCAATTTAAAGTTTCAGATAAATAAACATGAACTCATTAGAAACTAAAATTGAGTGTCTTAAACATTCAATTTGATTTAATAGATATGGTTTTACTTTAGATAAGATCATACTCAAAAAGTCAAATAATGTCTACACTTTTTTCCTTTATACTTCTGGATCTTTAATTACCAGTTGGCAAGTTTATTGAAAATAATTAAAGAAAGTATTAACTGAAAACCTGTGAATTTTCTAGATTTAAAGGAGTTTAGAAGGAGCCCTCTGTAGGGCCTTTTTGATAAAAGTAATCTTTTCCTTTGGGGGAGAACTTTCCAATTTAAGCAATCTTCTCTTCACGTTAAACTCAGTTATAATATATTTTTCCGGCCAACGGACACTGGAGTCTTCCCCGAAAACGTTTGTCAAGGAAAGAGGATTGAAAACCCGCGAGTTTTCTAAATTTAAAGAAGTTTAGAAGGATCCCTTCGCAGGGCCTTTTTGATCAAAGTGATCTTTTCCTTTGGAGAGGGATTTTTCTGATTGAAAGTGAACTTTTCTTCAGGTTAATTCAGTTTTAATATATTTATCCTGCCGAGGATCTGTTTGAATATTCCCCTAATACCTCTATTAAGAAAATAAGTAACAACTCAGATAACTTGGAAGGGTTCACACTTATTCAGCAACAAGTAAAATTATTTTATATTTTCCAATATGTCCAACAGTAATAACCTTGCGTCTTTATTAATATTTACAATATAAATATCGTAGTTTTTAGATATACTTAGTATAGATTTCATTAATTCTTGACAAATTGGACTTTTCAGTTCATTATAATAGTTCGTATAAAATTGACAGAGATCTATTAAACCTAGTCTATAATTATTTGCCAGCTTATTACTGGGCGAGAGTACAGGGCATTCCGTGATCTGTTCATTCTTTACATACGCAGGAATATTCCGCATACAAATGAAGAATTTTGCAGATGGATTATCAACCAGTTTTTCATTTAATCGACTGAAATCAGTTTCTTTAATTGCCATTTTTATCCACTCCTAATTTGATTTATTTCATCCATAAGTTTGTAGTTGTAATTGACATCATCAATTAGATATAGAAACTTTCTCGTGGAAAAAGTTTGGAGCCTTAGAAGGCTGCCTGAATAGTTACGAAAATAATTAAAGAGCTAATCCCAAAACTTAAAACTACTTCACTGAAGCTCGGACTCAAGAGAATCTATCGAGCTTATAAGCACAAAAATGTTTTGAAACATTATTGATGTGGGAAGAAACTTGGTTTTGGGATAGGCTCTGAGATATCATAGTATTTTGCGGTTGTAGTATTTATAATTACTAAAGAAGGAGGGTGAAATCGTCTTCACGTTCAATTCAGTTTTAATATATTTTTGCTGCCGGCGGTCTGCTGAAATCTCCCCCGAATACGTTTGTAGATATTGAAAAACTGAAAACCTGTGAATTTTCTGGATTTAAAGGAGTTTATAAGGAGCCCTCCGCAGGGCCTTTTTGCTCAAAGTGATCTTTCCCTTTGGGGGAGGTTTTTCTGATTGGAAGTGAACCCTTCTTCACGTTCAACTCAGTTTTAATATATTTCTCCAGCCAGCACTCTGCTGGAATCTTCCCCGAATACGGTTGTTAGGAAAAGTGAAATTAAACATCCTTTTTCCCATGCTCTGACAGATATTGCTCAATTGCACGTTTTGAACTATGCCATGTTTTTCCTATTTTTACTGCATCTAGGAGCCCCTGTCTAGCTCGCAGGCTAAGATATTCCTGAGAATAAGGAGTTTCTATAGCAAGTTCTCTTAGAGGTAGAAGTTCATCATTTCCTCCTGAAATGGAGAGATATAGGGTCAGGTTTTCATCTACAGCTCTTGCAATGAAATTGGCAAATGGCCCTAAGTTTCCAGCATCTGCAGCTCTGAGGGATTTGTAATATTTTCCTCTATTCTCTTTTTTGAGTACGACAGGAGGATAATTTCTTGTCATCAAATACAGGTTTGTGAGAAGCCTGGCCACTCGGCCGTTTCCATCACTGAAGGGATGAATTTCAACAAACCTATGATGCAGGAAGGAAGCCGTTTCAATTGGATATTCCTTACTTCCAGCTATCTTTTCAATAAGTTCATCCATCAGTTTAACTATCTTCGACCAATCAGGCGGGGTCTTTACTGCACCTGCTATTCTCACATTTCTTATGCGGTATTTTCCGGCGTCCTCAAGTATGCCTCGGGTTACAATTTCGTGGATCTCCTGAATTGTTACATGGTCTATTGATCGTTTTTTCTTTGCTAGCTCTTCCATTCTATCAAAGGCTTTTGCGTTGTTGCTCGCCTCAAGATGTTCTCTGAGCGATTTTCCACCAATAGTAAGCCCTTCTTCCAGAACAAGTTTTGTCTCCTGAAGCGTTAGTGTGTTTCCTTCTATCGCATTGGAGTGATAGGTATGAACCAGCCTCATTTCTTCATGTAGCCTTGCTAAAGCATCTGCAGGAATGGGCCGCATGATGTTTAGCTGTTCCATTTTCTCATTTATTCGTGCAAGAAGTTCTTCTTGAATCAGGGATGTATCGGTATGTGCCATAATTTGATGTATCCGATACATTTCTTCTGATATATATCGGTATCGGCAAATTTTTTAGGTATCCGATATTGCAGTTTCTTTTTCACTCAATTCATTTGAAATATATTTTTCCTGCCGGCGGATTGCTCAATCTTCCCCAAACATGTTTGTAAAATCAAAGTGAAATTGAAAAACCAGAGATTTTTGTAGATTTATAAGGAGCCCTTCGCAGGGCCTTTTTTCTCAAAGTGATCTTTTCCTTTGAGGGAGGACTTCCCAATTTAAGTGAACTTCTCTTAACTTTTAATTCACTTAAAATATATTTCTCCGGCCGGCTGTCTGCTGGGATCTTCCCCGAGTACGTTTGTTAAGATAATGTTAAGAAAAGTGAACCAAAAACCGTGACTTTTGCAACTTTATAAGGGGCACTTTGCAGGGCTTGTTTAATTAAGCGATTCTTTTTCTTTGGGGAAAGTTTTGATTCAAACGATTTTTTCAGGTGAATCACGGATCAAAAAAGCTGTCAAAAATAGTTTGCTGAATACTAAACTAGAAATCTTTTCGTAGTCAATAAAGATGCCCGTTATTAAGTAGATGTTTGTCTATCTTAGAATAATGGACTAAACTACAGTGCAAGAGTCTGTAAATATTTAACCTTCAACAACTTTAAGTGAACCACCACTCAACTGTGGATAGGTAACCATCCAAAGATTATTCGCTAAGGAAACTATAGCGCAATCTTTAGCATCATCAATATACCACTTACATTGCTTATCACATTCTGACTCTAACAGTGGACACATATTTCCCGTCATATGTTAAACCTCTTATAAGAATTACATACACTGTTATAAAAATTTATGGTGTTTGAGGTAGAATGACATCAGAAAACTAAACCTTTTTTTCTTTGGAGCTATTTGATGCAATTAATAAGAACAGCAATTCATGCCTTTCAATTCAATTAAAGTATATTTTTCCTGCCGGCTGTCTGCTGGAATCCTTCCCGAAAATGTTTGCTTAACACAAACAAAAATAGTACATAGTGAAAGTATATTCCTTTATTAGTGAAATTAGAAATAGAATGAAACAGTTATAAAATATTAAGTTAATTTGTAAGAGATCTATATGAATTCCTTTACAGATTTACATAATCTTCTTAATACTCAACCATATAAATTTGGGATCTGTATTTCAACGCTCATATTTCTGTCTTCATTTGCATCCAATTTATTTAATACTGACATAAGTAAACTTAGATTTACTTCTTTTCTAATTATGATATACGGAGTAGGCATCTGGATTTACGATAACCAGGTTAAGGCATCTTTGAAAGATGACGTTTACAATGAATTTTATGGCACACAAGAAGCTGATTTGCAGTATGAAAAGTCTAGGCTAAATTTGAATATTTTTTATTTTTTTCTTTCCATATTTACTATATTTATCATATTCACATAAATCTCAAACCGTACACAAAATGTTTCTTTTTTGTTGAAGGGCTGTTTAAGATCTAATGTTTAAATAGGAAGAGCTTTCCCCTCAGTCTGCTCTTCAATAAATTTATGTGCTTCAAGAAAAGCTTCGTTAATTTCATTTACTAACATCGATGTTGCCTGTAAAATGATTAAATTTTCTACAGTTGGTCTAGAAGTTATAAGAATTGTATTAATTAGATTTAATGATACAGCCGTACCTGACCCTGGATCCGCTAATCCTGAATCACTTGGTCCTGCAAGTAAGATTTTTTCTTCGTCTGCTTTAGATAGTCCTATGTTGAAAAAAGTTCCATTTGGTTCTGCATGAACAGCGTTACTAGCCATCTTATAGTAAGGACGCATGTGTTCACTACCAACAGCTTTTTCAATATCAGTAAACTTTGGCCTAGGTTTGTTGAGCTCTTTTGAAGCCCATCCATAGAGATGCTCAAAAGATTCTCCGTATTTTTTAATAAGGAAATTTTTTAAATTGATGGCATTTTCTTCTTCCTCTTCTTGCAGTGGTTCATAATGCAGCTTCGCTGCATATTTTTTATATTGTGTCATTGCATAATAAGTTTCTATACCTCTGTAATCGAGATACCTCTCTACAACTTCATTACCATGTTCTTTTATGAACAACGCAGTAATTGCAATTTCATGAAGGCTGCGCCATCTGGCATGTGCACCGGATGAATATCCATGCTTCATTAGTATAGCAATTTCATGACTTACGAGACAAGCTTTAGCATGAAGTCGGGTTAATGCCAAAAATACATGGTCGCTTTCTTTTTCCGCAGGCGTTCTCATTTCCTTGTTAAATTTCGATCCCATTTGTCGCGAATATATCAAAAGTAAATCAAGTAAATCCAGAGGCTTTTTCCAAAAATTATTTACTCTTTTCTTAAAATTCTCGATTTCTTCATTATTTCCTTGCAAGGTGTCTGAGGCATTATTTATAATCTCTTCATGAGACTGGTTTATTGCTTCCTTAACCTCTGAGGGAATATTAAATCGGTCTAAATAATCCTGGTTTTCCTTGTTATTTGTATAACTACCATCAGTTTTCATGTTGTGAGTACTTCCTTCAGCAATTACCAAAACTCAGATTTTATGGCATCGATTCAATCAAAGCCCTTGTATAAGCCGCAGCAACAACAGCCGCATACTGCTGCCATTCGTCATTTTTGTGTGAATCACAATAATCGCAGATACCTCTTACAACCAGATATCCAACTTCATGATTCCATGTCGCATCAGCGATACCTGAAGCCTCCATTTCAATAGCTTTGACACCGAATTTGTCTCTTAATTTGTCTCTTGCTTTTGGATCTTTCTGAAGTATATTTGCAGAAGCGATTGGTCCGATAAAGACGCGAGGCTGTCCTTTTATCCTTTTGGGATCGTTGGGATGTTTTATTATCTCTTCTTGGCTGTCAGAACAATACAGAATATCTTTATCTTCAGATGGGCGAATGGTTTTGATTATAGAAAGAGCTTGATCGATATATTTTTCCCATGGGCGATCTCCAAGAATTTCTTCAGCTTCAAGACATTTTACTGCCTCCAACAAACTTGCACTCGGAGGTCTTGGAAGGTTTCTATGTGTGATATCATGAATTTCCTGCTTTATTAAGTCATACTGGATAACCCCATTTTCGTTTGATACAACTATATCTCCCAGACGAACATGATCATCAACTTTATCTGGATTTGGAACTCCTCCGGCTATGCCAACCATGATGATTGATTTTACGTTCGGGAAGTGCTCTAGAAGAAGAGATGCTCTTGTTGCAGCAATATTATTTCCCATGCCTGCATTTGCCAAAACTAAGCTGTGTTTATTTCCTTTTTCAGTAGGTATTTCTCCTAAGCAATACCTTCGGCTTGCTCCAGGGCCCGGGACTTTATACTTGTCCTTTTTATTTTCCAGTAAAATACTAACTGCCGCATACTCTTTCGGTAAGGCAGTAATGATTCCAATTGTGGGCTTCATTCTTTCGGGATCAATCATAATTTTAGGTAATTCTTCAAAAAGATTCCGAATATTTCGTAGTAGTAAATTAAGGTCTTTTTTGTCTTCGATTTCTTTTATTTTTTCAAAAATATGTTCGTTCTCTGGGAATCTTGGAACGCTTGACTTCATATAGATAAGCAAATCCTCTGCATCAAGTGCTATTTCTTCTTCAGTACCAGCTTTCCATCCTTGCACTTTTCTATTAGCAACGCATGCAATTTCTTGTGTTGGAGTACCTTGAGAGGCCTGACATGCAGTTTTTGCTTTTTCCCGAATTTCTTCGAGAAGGAAGTTTAATTTTCTATTAAGAATAGGAAGCCCTCTTCTCAGTACTTCTGTCGCATAAGGAGAGATTTGTTTAGTTTCAGACATTAAATCTGTAGCCCGCTCACAGTATTCCATGTAATGGCTGAGATCTTCTTTATTGTCCTCTAGGCTTCTATTCTCAAGGCTTTGGACTTCCTCTAATGCTTTTGCTAGATTATCTACAGCTTCAAAAAGTAATTCTTTGTTTTTTGACCTTTTAACTGCGCTTCTAGCCTCTGTAAGATATTTAGCAACTTCATCTTTCGCCTGCTGATTTTCGTCGGAAATTATTGTATAGAATGAACGATAGAATGGCAGGCAAAACTGTGATGGATTAAAAAGAGTAGATTCCTGTGACGTTTTTTCGAAAAATTTTATAGCCTGCTCAAACTCTCTCCTGTAATCAATTTCATTCTCTGCTTGGGAAGCTTTAAATATAGAAATTTTCCCTAGACAGTAGTAAGCGTTTCTCCTCACACCAATATCTTCATCACTCGTGAGTTCTATCAACTCTTCCCAAAATTGTCGTTGATCTGGAAGTTGAGAATAAACAGAACTAAGAATAGATGCGACAGTTGCTTTTACATTTCTATCCTTATTCCTAATACAGTTACGTAAATCTTGACTAAGCCTTTGTTTATCTGGAATCAAACGAAAAGCAGAAACTAAAGCATAAGCTACCTGGTTTCTCACATCTATATCTTTATGTGCTGAGAGAGTGAGAAGATCTTCCCAAGCTGCTTCCTTATTGTCCACCATCAAAATAGCAGATTTTAAGACATTTGCTACAACTCTTCTTACTTGATAATCTCCAGAAGTAACTTTAATTAGGTCGTTCCACGCTTTTTGTTTATCTGGAACATACGAAAAATTATTTACTAGTCCATTAGCGGCAATTGTTTTAACTTGACTGTCTATATCAAAAGAGAACTTAACTAGAGACTCCCAAACTTTTTGTTTATCTGGAGCTAATGTATAATTAGAGACAACTGCATTTAAAGCAGCTTTTTTAACTTGGATATTTTTATCGTGGATTAATTTGATTAGATCTTCCCAAGCTTTATGTTTATCACAAACATTTGGAAAAATATAATAAATATTGCTCGCAGAAATTGTTTTTACTTCAATCTCCTCATACTTTATGAGTCGAATAAGATATTCCCAAGCTTTATTTTTATCTTCACGACTGACAATATTTAAACAAAGAATTTTGGCCGCAGTACGCAAACTATTCTTATTTGTAGTTCTTGTAAATCGTAATAAATCTGCCCAAGCTTTTTCTTTATCTGGTGAATTTGAAAAAATAGCAATCATAGAGATTTTTACTGTTTCTTCTGCTTTACTTTCCTTAAAATCAACTAATTTAGTTATATCTAACCATGCTTTCTCCTTATCAGGGACAAGTGGAAAAGCCAAACTAAATATTAATGGCATGCACGATGTTACTCTATAATCTTCGTTGATCAACAGTTTTGCCGTTAGTGCCACTAATTCTTCCCACGCCGTTTGTCAAGAACTTGAGGAAAAAGTCGAATAACATTACGTCTTGCACCAGGAGCATGTTCACAATACGCAATTTCAAATGTTTCCAATGAACGTTTCCAATTTTCGTCATTCATGAATTATAAAAATCTCCACCACTTGTCACTAACTCTAAAAACTTATAATTTAAAAAAGTTTCTATATAAAAACTCTATATAAATAAATTAGATTTTAAAAGCCAATTTTTTACGAAAGGCCCGTGCTTCGCACGGTGACAATAACGGTTTAAGACAGCTACTACTGCACTCTGAAAAAGCTAAATCCATCAATTACTCTGGAACTATGGAAAAAAGAAATAATTGAAACTCCAAAAATAGACAGAAATAAGTCAAAAAGAGAATAATTGTCCTGCCTACTGAAAAAACAGGCAGGAAAAGAAATAAAATTCAAATTCACTGCTTATCCATTACCTTCCTGTACATCCTCGCCTGGAACCCGTGATACTTCGCAAACCCTTCTGCATCCTTCTGGTCAATGGTCTGGCTGTCAAACGAAACCAGATCTTCAGAATAGAGCGCATTCGGCGAGCTGCGGGCAAGGATAGTAAGTGCGCCTTTGTAGAGCCTGACTTTCACCGTACCTGTAACCCTTTCCTGGGACTTGTCGATAAAGGCGTTCAGGTCGGCATAAAGTGGCTCGTCCACAAGACCGTAATAGGCAAGTTCGGACCACTGGTCGTCGACGATTTTCTTGAACTTGAGTTCGCTTCGGGTCAGCACGAGTTTCTCAAGGTCGGCGTGGGCTGCAAGGAGAACGGTTGCAGCCGGGTGCTCGTAGTTCTCTCGGGCTTTTAAGCCGAGCACGCGGTCTTCGATCATGTCGGTTCTGCCAACGCCGTTTTCGCCTGCAATTTCATTCATTTTCTTCACAAGGGCGTAGCCGCCGAGCTTTTCGCCATTAAGTGAAACCGGGACTCCTGCTTCAAAGCCGATGTCAACAATCCTGGGCTGGTCAGGGGCTTTTTCAGGTGAAGTTGTCCACTCGTAAATCTCTTCCGGCGGGACAAAAGAGGGGTCTTCAAGCCTGCCGCCTTCGATGCTGCGGCTCCATATGTTTTCGTCAACGCTCCAGGGCTTGGATTTTGTGACTTCCACCGGGATTCCGTGCTCTTTTGCGTAGTCGATTTCCCACTCGCGGGTCAGGTTCATTTCCCGCATCGGGGCGATAACGTCGAGGTCGGTTTGGCGGAAAACTGCTTCGAAACGGAGCTGGTCATTGCCTTTTCCTGTGCAACCGTGCGCAAGGGCGATTGCCCCTTCTTTTTTGGCAGCTTCAACCACTTTTTTCGCGATCAGGGGACGGGCAATTGAAGTTCCCATTACATAGCCCTCGTAGCTTCCGTTGGCTTTGATAAGGGGGAAGACGTAATCTTTTACGAACTCTTCCTTTGCATCGATCGTGTAATGCTTGTTGCTGATCTTCTCGGCTTTTGCGTCTGCCCGCTTGATTTCCTCTTCAGGCTGACCGACATCGACTGAAATCGTAACTACTTCGTCGTATCCGTACTTTTCCTTAAGGATGGGAATGCACACCGAGGTGTCAAGCCCTCCTGAATATGCAAGTGCAACTTTCTTTGCCATGCTTTTACTACCCCTTGTTAGCGGATATGTGATAAGAATCAAAATGGTTGACATGCCATCTAGTGACACGCTAATGGATTGATACATTGTAGATTGATTCGTTAATAGATTGATTCGTTAATAGATTGATTTGTAATAGATGGTATGTTAATAGATTTACGTGTTAGCGAATCAGTAAGTTCAGTAGGGTAAATAAGATTAATAAGTTTAATAATTTTGGTAGCAGGATGTTTAATTCCTGTATATTTAACAGCCAGCAGCTGGTAGATTCAAAAACTAATTATGTTGCCGGAGGATGAAAAACCACCCTGCCGGCTGTGATTCACATGTAAACTTTCTGTTGACCGATGTTTTTTATTAAGCAGTACTTTTCAACAGGTACCCATAAAGAGTTACCTGCTGACAGCTCTTTTTCTTTACTTCATTACTTTTCCATCTCTTTGTGGTACTCGTTGATGGATTTAATTGTAAGTTCCTCTCCCTTCTTCATAGTTTCTATGGCATCGGCTGCGGCTATTGCGGCCTGCATTGTGGTTATGTACGGAACTTTGAAGTCAACAGCTGCCCGCCTGATCCTTGAACCGTCCCTGCGAGACTGCTTGCTTGTCGGGGTATTGATGATAAGGTCAACCTCGTCCCTGCGCATCATATCTATGACATTTGGGCTTCCGTCATGAACCTTTTTCACTACATCCATAAAGACCCCGTGCTGTGCAAGATAGTTTACAGTGCCCTGTGTGCCCATAAGTTCAAGGCCTGCTGCCTGCAGTTTCCTTGCAACGTCGACAAGTTCGGTTTTGTCTGCATTCCTTATGGAAAGGAAAACTTTTCCGGTCAGAGGTAAGACATTGTCGGCTGCAAGCTCTGCCTTATAATATGCCCTTCCGAAGTCGTAATCAACACCCATGACCTCGCCAGTGCTTTTCATCTCAGGGCCGAGGACTGGATCTGCACCTGGTAATTTATCAAAAGGCAGAAGAACTTCCTTAATTGAGACATGCCTTGGCTTTGGTTCGTCCGTGTAGCCGAGGCTCTTTAAGCTGTGTCCTGCAATTACCTTAGCTGCAATCTTTGCAAGCGGGATTCCAACAGCTTTTGAAACAAAAGGAATTGTCCTGCTTGAACGCGGATTTGCTTCAAGCACATAGACCTTTCCGCCTTTCTCTGCCATCTGTATGTTGATTAACCCTTTGACCCTGAGGGCAAGAGCTATCTTGCGGGTATAATCCCTTACCTGGTCAAGAACCTCAGGCGAAAGAGATTGGGGTGGAATTACACAGGCCGAGTCTCCAGAGTGAACGCCTGCCTCCTCGATGTGTTCCATTATTGCGCCGATAAGTACGTCTTTCTGGTCGCAGACTGCATCCACATCAATTTCAGAGGCTGCCTCAAGGAAATCGTCAATCAGTATTGGGTGTTCGTGAGAAACCCTAACTGCCTCTTTCATATAACGTTCAAGATCGATTTCGTCATATACGATTTCCATTGCCCGCCCGCCAAGCACGTAGGAAGGACGCACAAGAACAGGGAAGCCAATCCGCTTTGCAATCTCGATTGCCTCCTTGTGGGAAGTTGCATATCCACCTTCAGGCTGTGGAACGCCAAGCTCCTGCATAAGGAGATAAAACTTTTCCCTGTCTTCGGCAAGGTCCATGTCATCAGGATCTGTGCCCAGAATCACCGTATTAAGATCGGTCCTGCGCTTCAATTCCTGCTTGAGAGGAATTGCAAGGTTCACTGAAGTCTGCCCTCCAAACTGCACCAGGACTCCATCAGGCTTCTCACGCTCGATTACGTTCATCACATACTCAAGGGTCAGAGGTTCAAAAAAGAGCTTGTCTGAGGTATCAAAGTCTGTAGATACAGTTTCAGGATTATTATTAATGATGTGAGTCTCAATTCCTTCTTCCCGAAGCGCAGTGACTGCGTGCACAGTACAGTAGTCGAACTCGATTCCCTGTCCAATCCTGATCGGGCCTGCTCCAAGAATAAGAATCTTCTTCTTATCTGTGGCGTTTGTCTCGCAGTCGTCTTCGTAAGTAGAATAGTAATAAGGAGTAGCTGCTTCGAACTCGGCTGCGCAGGTATCCACCATCTTGAAAGTAGCTACAAGACCGGCAGCATGCCTGAGATCACTAATCTCCTGGCTGGTTTTGCCAGTCAGTTCGGCAAGACGGGTGTCTGGGAATCCCATCTTCTTTGCTTCGCGCAGAAGTTCAGGAGTGAATTCTTCTGCTCGAATGCGCTTTTCCATATCAACGATTCTTTTTATCTTTGAGATGAAGAAGGGATTGATACTCGAAAGCTCGGCAATTTCCTTTACCGACATGCCCCTTTCAAGTGCATCAAAGATCACAAAAAGGCGTTCGCTTGTTGGAGTCTTGAGGAGAGTTTTAATTTCAGGTTCGTCCCAGTGCTTTTTACCTAGCTGATTATCGATATCCAGAGATTTGAAAGCTTTTAACAGGGACTCTTCAATTGTCCTGCCAATTGCCATTACTTCTCCTGTACTTTTCATGGCTGTGGTAAGCGTCTTGTCTGCGGTTGTGAACTTATCAAAAGGCCACCTGGGAATCTTTGTAATTACGTAGTCCAGAGCAGGTTCAAAAGAAGCGGGAGTGCTCTTTGTAACATTGTTAATGATCTCGTCAAGCGCCATCCCAATTGCAATCTTTGCAGTTACACGGGCAATTGGATAACCTGTAGCCTTTGATGCAAGGGCTGATGACCTTGAAACCCTTGGATTTACCTCGACCACACGGTAATCACCTTCTTTTAAGGCATACTGGATATTACATCCACCTTCTATCTTCAGGGCACGGATAATCTTGATTGAGGCGCTTCTAAGCATCTGGTGCTCTGCATCGCTCAGGGTCTGGGAAGGGGCAACAACTGCTGATTCTCCAGTATGTACGCCCATGGGGTCAATGTTTTCCATGTTACAGATTACAATGCAGGTGTCGTTTTCATCTCTCATGACCTCATACTCGACTTCTGCCCAGCCAAGCACGCTTTCTTCGATGAGTACCTGGGAAATGCGACTGCGCCTGAGTCCGCGTTCCGTGATTTCAAGTAGCTCTTCCTTTGTGCGTGCAATTCCGCCACCAGCTCCGCCAAGGGTGTATGCGGGGCGGACAATAAGAGGAAGACCAAGTTCCTCAACGACTGCTTCCACTTCTTTTAAGGAATTAACTGCCCTGCTTAAGGGGACCTTTTCTCCTATCCTGAGCATGGTTTCCTTAAAGAGTTCCCTGTCTTCCGTATTTTTAATGGCTTCCACGGGGGTCCCGAGAATCTGAACCCCGTATTTCTCAAAAACGCCCATTTCTGCAAGTTCACTGGTAATATTAAGGCCGGTCTGTCCTCCAATACCTGCAATAATTCCATCAGGGCGTTCTTTTTCAATAATCTTTTCTACTATTTTAGCATCAAGGGGTTCGATATAAACCGAATCAGCCATTTCAGGGTCGGTCATGATGGTTGCAGGGTTTGAGTTTACAAGCACAACCTTTACCCCTTCTTCTTTTAAGGATCTGCAGGCCTGGCTACCTGAAAAGTCGAATTCGGCAGCTTGTCCGATAGTAATTGGCCCTGAGCCTATAAGCAAAACCTTTTTTATGTCCTCACGTTTAGGCATTAAATCTCACCTCCGAGGACCTTTACAACCTTGCCAAAGAACGTTTCCTCGGTATCCAGCGGCCCTGCCTGAGCTTCAGGATGGAACTGCACACTGAAAATATCCAGGTCTTTGTGGGAAACCCCTTCTACGGTTTTGTCGTTTACGTTCAGGTACTTTACATAGAGACCCGTGCCGTCAAGGGAGTCCGCATCAACTGCATACCCATGGTTCTGGGAAGTTATGAAAATTTTATTTTCAATCAGGTCCTTTACTGGCTGGTTTCCTCCCCTGTGCCCGAATTTCAATTTGTAGGTTCTTGCTCCCATAGCAAGGGAAATAATCTGGTGCCCAAAACAGATTCCGCAAACCGGAATCGTGCCTGCAAAAGCCTTTACGGCATTGATCGCATCCGTTGCTTTTTCCGGGTCTCCTGGTCCGTTTGAGATAAAAAGAAGATCAGGTTCGTAACTTGCAATTTCCGAGGGTTTTGCAGTTGCAGGAACCAGAGTAAGGTCAATTCCCCGCCTGTGAAGGTTATTTATGATATTTCGTTTTATTCCGAGATCGACTATAACCGCATGTTTGCGTTTGCTGCCGCCTTTCCAGGCGCCTTCTGCTCCGGGAATGAAATATGGCTCTTTACAGGTTACAAGGGAGATAAGTTCCTCATCTGTGAGCTGGGTAGAGTTTCTTGCTACATCAACAGCCTCTTCTCCATCATCGCTGCCTGTAATAAGGGCTGCCCGCATGGTTCCGCGCTCCCTTGCCCTGATGGTGAGCATTCGGGTGTCCACGCCTTCAATTCCTGGCTTTCCTTCATCCTCTAAAAATTTAGGGACCGAACGGGATGATTTATAATGGTAGGGCTTTTTGCAGGCCTCCCTTACAACAAGCCCTTCCGCATGCATATTATCGGACTGGACGCGCTCCCCGCTGACACCGTAGTTTCCGATAAGGGGGTAAGTAAACATTAAAATCTGACCCTTGTAAGAAGGATCTGTTAGAGCCTCCTCATATCCCGTGAATTGAGTGGTAAAAACAAGTTCGCCGCAAGCTGTGCCTTCGGCACCAAAACCGGTGCCCCGAATAACTGTTCCGTCTTCTAAGCCTAGTACTGCTTTCATCATCTGAACCTGCGAGTAAATGTCATAAGACATGTATAAGTGTTACGATGAATTTTCCAATTTCCTTAACTACTGGTATTTCTTGAGTTTTTTAATATATAAATCTTTCAATTAAACTATATGCCTGATAAATGGGCCTCTTCAGCCTGTTTAATAATGCTTATTCTCAACGCAGGAGCTCTCTAATTTTGAGACTGTCTGAAAACGGACCTTTTTCATATAAAATAAAAACGTTCAGCATCTTTGCCGCGACTGACAATAAGACTTCTGTCACGGGTATTTCATGCGGCAGGATAGACTTTAGCAGGCTCATTTTATAGAAAAAACTGAAAAATACGGCAGGCCGCATATAATTTATTATTCCGCCTCTGAACCTGGGGCAGAAGTATCAAAAAAGAGTTATACCTGAAAAGGGCAAAGCTTTGCCAAATTTTATAATCACGGACAAAATAGAAGGAAAAAAACCGAAGAATTGTACTCCTATTTCTTTTATTATGTATTTTTTACTACGGGCAGTCTATAATACATTTCAAAATTATCCCTATTGAGCTAAAGCATTGGGCTGCAACCGTTGACCCGCAACCGTTGCGCCGGTTGA
>NZ_DAVG01000076.1:71983-112594 GCF_002505485.1 Methanosarcina sp. UBA5
CACGCCGATAGGGTTTGGGGATGAGGTCCTCAAATCCAAACGTTGCCTCGCTTTCGATAAAACCTTTTTTGAAAAAGCTTGCAGGCAAGCTGTTTTTTGAAAAGGCTTGTGGGACTCGGGTAATATCAATATTATATTTTGAACTAATCCCAAAACTTAAAAACTGCTTCACTGAAGCTCGGATTAAAGATAATCTATCGAGCTTATAAGCACGAAAAAAGTTTTGAAACTCTCATTGATATAAGAAAAAAATTGGTTTTGGGATGGGCTAATAGAACCATAAGTGGAAAATGAATAAATTAAATAATGATTCTATCATAAAAAGACTGAACCTAATCTATAATTCTTTTTTAAATCTTAAAACTAATATAGTGCCGGAAACTAAATACTTAAATCGGAGCAGTAGTCTTGTTGATATCAACTCTCTTATATATTTAAGAAAATACAATCTGATACTGTTGTATGAAGTATGGTGGTATATTAAGTTGTATATTAATAAAATATATGCCTAAAATAATTAAATATACATATTAAATAATAAAACTTAAATATTTTGAACACTTCTCTCAATTATGTACTTAAAGATTCTATTACTTTTTTTATTAGTTTTATATTTTACAGGAATTGCAAGTGCGGGTGACGAAGTCCAAATTAATAAAATGATTAAAGACTCGAGCGGTACTGTCCAGCTTAAGGGAAAAACTTACCTTATTGAAAAGCCCATTCAAATGAAGTCCGGTGTAACTCTACAAGGAGTAACAGGGAAAACTACATTTTTTCTTAAAGAAAATTCAAACTGGGATGTATGGGTTCCCCTTATTGACGGTACCAATTTAAAAAATGTGAAGATTAGGTGTATTACTTTCAATATGAACTGCGATAAACAGAAAGTTCCGTATGCAAAAGGCTATCATAATGTAATATTTCTGAAAGGTTGCAGTAATGTGGAAATCGATAGCTGTACTTTTATCAATGGAAGAGGCGACGGAGCACGCTTCAAGTCATGCAAAAAAGTGAAAGTCCATAACAACATAGCAAAACGTCTAGGACATGACAGTTTTTATGCAGTCGATTGCAACGATGTAAATATTTACAGTAATAAGGTTACTACCCGGAAAAATGCAGGAATTCGGGACTGGAACTCGGTCAATGTTCGTATATATGGAAACACTGTAAATGCTCAACTGGATGGAAGGGGCGGCTATGCAGGAATTCAAATTGAGTATTCTAAATACTTTAAAGATCCTAATGTAGAAATTTCAAAGAATGTTCTTACAAAAACCTGGGGCCCCGGAGCTCAACTTATTGCCTATAGTCAAGGATTAAGGATCAATAAAGGAGTGGTTATAAAACAAAATAAGTTCCTTAAATGCGGGCAATCTCATAATATTGTAGATACAGGCGGGATATCTATAAAAGAGTTGGATGGAGCAACTATAATCAATAATGTAGGTGACGGTTGCCGTAATGCTTTCATTTTTGTTTACTCCGGTGGGGACGGTACCCTCATAAAGGGCAATACAATAAAAAACACTAAAGTGCATGTTGCAAAAAAACTGGCAGGTACAGGTACAGGAATAGATAACTGGGCTGGCAGTAATTTGAAAGTATATGGAAATTCGTTTTCGAATAACGTGAATGGAGATACTTATAATGTGGATTAATCGGCCTTAAAAGCGCTTGCATTTGACCCGAAATCCCCCAAAATCCTGACCAGCAAAGGGCAATAGTATATTTCAGGATGTGACTCCTGAAAAAGGCCCTTGAGGCTTTTGATCGCATTCTGGCAACCGAACCCAGGAAACCATCGGACTGGGCCTGCAAAATTCTCAGGTCCAGTTTTTTCCCGGAATAAGGCTCCTATTATGAAGCCTGAAAATGCTGAAACCTGGTGCTGGAAAGACAACGTTTCTTGAGCTTGGCGAAAAGGAAAAAGCCTTAAATGTCTTCAGGATGCTTCTTGAAAGCGATCCCGATCACCTCAACTCTCTTCTTAGCGGAGGGGATTTGCTGTGCAAATTTGCCAAATACGGTGAGGTTTTCAAGTACCATCTACGGGCCCCTGAAACTCAGCCTTGGAAATGAAGCTGCTGAGAAGGGAAAAGAGTTTTGTGGCGCGAAAATTAATGAGTGATTATTGTCCCATCGCGTTCTGGGCATTGCATTTGGAGCATTGCATTCAGTATCGTTCTTATTCTTGAGGTACCAATTTTCCGCTTCCAAAAGAAGAATTGATAACCTGAGTCAATATATAGGCATATAATTTCATGATGCTGAGTGATAAAACTTATTTTCTCTGAGTGATATAATTATATTTTGTCTGAGCTATAAAAGTTATATTTTCCATTCCACACTTCAATTACAGATGCCAGGATAGCTATAACCTAGTAATATAAATATTCGATATTTGAGGAGAAAACATTGATGGATTTTATATCTAATTTATTTGGTACAGATAAAACTCAAAATTTTTTTGAAGCTTGTAAATTAGGGCAGATAGAAAATGTAGAGAAGCTTTTGAAAAGCGATAAAGTAGATATTAACTCGCAGGATGCATATGGTAAAACTGCTTTAATTTATGCGGTGAACAAGGGATACAGGAACATTGTAGAATCGCTTATTAAAGGCGGTGCCGATCTTAATATTCAGGATGAAAACGGGGATACCGCTTTAATTTCTGCGACAAAGATCGAACGTGGGGACATTGTTGAGCTGCTCACCAAAAGCGGTGCCGACCTTAATATTCGGGACGGAAACTGCGAGACTGCTTTGAAATTTGCGGTAAAAGTAGGATACAGGAACATTGTTGAGCTGCTTATTGAAGGCGGCGCCGATCTTAATATTCAGGACAGGAACGGCGAAACGGCTTTGATTTCTGCCGCAAATAGGAGTCATAAGGACATTGTTGAATTGCTCATTAAAGGTGGGGTAGACGTTAACCTTCAAGACAAAAACCTTAACACTGCTTTGAATGCTGCGGCAAAGATTGGACATAAAAATATTGTTGAGTTACTTGTTAACGCCGGCGCTGATCTTGATGTTCAGGACAAAAACGGTAACACGGCTTTGATTTATGCGGCAGATAGAGGGTACAGGGGTATCGTAGATTTGTTTCTTGAAAGTGGTGCCAATCTCAATATCCAAGAAGAAAACGGGCTTACCGCTTTGATGTTGTCGGCACAATCTGGGAATATGGATATTGTTGACTTGCTTATTAAAAGTGGTGCCGACCTTAATATTCAGGACGAAAATAGCAATACTGCTCTGGATATTGCGGCAGAAATGGAGTTTAACGAGATTGTTGATTTGCTTGTTGAAAGTGGTGCGAGTTTCAGGTCCTGATTTCTCCGGGAAGATGAATTTCATGACTTGTTACAGTGAAGAATACAGTAATCAAATTGCACTTTAGAATAAAGCAAATATCAAAAACCCGATGATAGAGGTTAAAAAGCCAGCACACTGTCAAATATGCAGAAAACCAATAACAAGGTTGCAGAGAGCCGATAAAAAGATTGCAGAGATTCAATAGTTAAGAATGAGGGAAACCTTATTTGAGTATGTAATCATTCGCACAAGAAGATAAGGAAAAGTCGTATTTGCATATATTCAGGTCTGCAAGTTTCAGGTCTTTACGGCTTTTTTCAAGCCCAAGGTTTTTGTGGTTTTTTTAATCCATGAAAAATCGGTCTCAACAGCCTGGTCTCTCTAAGTTCTGGATTATAATGAAGAAAATAGGAAAAGCCCTCGTATGATTGATATACCATCGTGACAATCCTTATTGCTATGAATGGCAGTAAACCCGAAAATTCAGCTTCACCTTCTTACTTAACTGACCGTGCGGCCCGCGAAAAGGCCCTTGTCGGGAATCTCACTCCTACCTACGAATCAGTTACTTTTTCAAATCCGGTTCTTGACCAGTTCAGGGGACTTATACCCGATTTCAATAAACGTCTCTCGCCTAAAAGAGATCTGGGACTTTCTTCTTCTGATCACCTCCGCCTGAGTCCGGAAACTATTCCGAGGCTTGTTTCCAGCTCCTGTATCGGAATCAAATCTGCTGGTCTTTTGGAGCCCATATTCGAAAGCCCAAAGATGCCTGCAGGAAAAGGGCTTGAGATCTTGCCTGATCTGCCTGGAAGAATGCTGACCGGATCAAGAATCTGCTCTCTAACGCTTACAGACCTTCCTATGGCTCCCCTTACAAGCAGGCTTTTAACGCTCAGGCAGACAGATGGACTGAACAAAGTCGAGAAGGACAGAAAATAAAGAAAGGGCTGCAAAAATAGAAAAATATATCTTCTCTTTTTATTTTTTACAAAATCGTGTAATTATTTAAAGAAAAAAGTAGTCCTTTTTACACATTTCTTAGAGATTGGTTACCTTTATACAGATGATTATCCCTAAGAGACTTACTGCCATTGCAATAGCAGTTATGAAAATAATCAAAGCGAAACCATCGTTCTCAAGCAGATCATTGTTCTGATACTCCATATTATTGTATACGTGATATCTACTTAAAAACTTTACAATTTTCATCTAATTATACAGAAATATTCTGCACTGGTCTTTAATTTATTCTTGAAGACTGCAAAATTCATTAGGAAATCTTTTCATTCTTTTACTCATATTCGAAGACTCTTTAATTTCTTTATCTTTTTCGGAGGCTTAAATGCCTGCCTTTTTCAGAGCCTTTTGAAATTTCTCGAGTCCAATGTCAAGTTCTTCATTTGTAATAACTAGCGGTGGGGAGAAACGAATTACCGAATCTCCACAGGGGAGAAGCAGAATTCCTTCTTTAAATGCTTCCCTCAGAATTCTATCCCTCCGTATCGGGTCTATTGATTTGTCGGGTTTTACAATCTCGACTCCGATCATCAGGCCGAGGCCGCGTACGTCCCCAATGCAGAGAAAGTTTTCCTGAAGCTCTCTCAGGCATTGCTTCATCTGGGAACCAAGCTCCTTTACTCGATTCTCTATATTTTCCTTTTCCAGATATTCGAGAGACGCGAGAGACGCGGCTGAAGCCAGAAGATTACCTCCAAAGGTGTTTGAATGGACGCCCTGGGGCCAGTCCATAAGCTCGCGGTCTGCAAGCATTGCCCCCATTGGAAGACCTCCTCCAAGGGCTTTTGCAAGGCATGAGATTTCGGCCCTGACCCCAAAATTTTCCATTGCAAGGAAAGGTCCTGTCCTGAAGCAGCCTGCCTGAACTTCGTCCGCTACAAGGAGGACATCGTTATCTGTACAGATCTGCCTTATTTCTCTATGAAATTCAGGAGGGGGGACGATATATCCACCTTCTCCCTGGACTGGTTCCACAAAAACGGCAGCTGTATCCTTTGGGCTCAATTCCCGCCTGAAAATCAGGTTTTCAATCTCTTTTGCACACTCGATCCCGCAGGAAGGATATTCAAGTTTAAAGTGACAGCGGTAACAGTAGGCATAGTGGGAATGAGCTGTACGAAGCGCAGGAAAATGTTCCTTTTGCCTGGCTTTTGAGCAGGTAAGAGAGAGGGAACCCAGAGTCCGTCCGTGAAAGGCATTATAAAATGAAATAAGCCCCTGCCGCTTTGTTTTCCAGAAGGCAAGTTTGATTGCAGCTTCGATGGCTTCAGTCCCGCTGTTGCAGTAAAAGACTTTTGAATATCCTGAAAGTTCTTCTAACTTTTTTGCAAGTTTCACAGGGGGTTCGGCAAAAAAATCCCCGTATCCACAGTGAGTCATTTTTTCAAGCTGGGCTGAGATTGCAGCTTTGACCTCAGGGTTGGAGTAGCCTGCGTTCATAACAGCAATCCCTGCAACCAAGTCAATATACTCTCTTCCGTCTATATCCCTGATTACGGAACCCTTTGCGCTGTCTACAACCAGAGGATAGGGTCGGGCTGTACAGGCCGATGTTATGTTACAATCCTGATCGATAATCTCTTTGGCTTTCGGGCCGACGATATTAAACATCCCTACTTCATGTTCAAAAAAATCAAGATACTGACCAGCCTCCATCGCTTTATATTTTCCCGGCTTCTCTGCTCCCTGCGTTTTTTCAAATTCTTCGGTTTTCTCCTGAGCCAGAATACACTCCTCCCCAATTTCTCTAAGCTCTCAAACTTTACTCCGATGAATTTTATTCCGACGAATCGATCTGGGCTTTTTGTAACCTGCCGCTATAATCTATATATACAGCTTTTACCTCGGAAAACTCCTTGACGGCCTCGGTACCAGCTTCCCGAAAACCATTTCCTGTCCCTTTCACGCCTCCAAAGGGGAGATGGACTTCTGCCCCTATTGTAGGAGCATTAACGTATGTGATTCCGGCTTCGATTTTTTCAATTGCCTTGAAAGCATTTCCTACATTTCCAGTATAGATTGCCGAAGAAAGCCCGTACTTGGTACTATTAGCAAGTTCGATTGCCTCTTCAATGTCTGAAACCGTAAAGATCCCGAGCACTGGCCCGAAAATCTCTTCCTGTGCAATTCGCATATCAGGCCTGACATCCGTAAATATTGTGGGCTCGAAGAAATAGCCGGGAAGCCCGGGATCTACTCGGTTTCCCCCCGCAAGAAGAGTTGCCCCTTCTTCTTTTCCTATTCTCACGTATCTTTCGATTTTTTCAAGCTGGGCTTTGCTGATTACAGGCCCAATGTCCGTCTCAGGCAGAAGCCCGTCACCTATCCTGAGAGCTTTTGCTTTTGCAAGCAGTCTTTTTATGAATTCGTCTTTTATTTTTTCATGCAGAATCAGTCTGCTCGTAGCAGTACAGCGCTGTCCGGTAGTCCCGAAAGCTCCCCATAGCACACCCTCAAGGGCCAGCTGAAGATCGGCGTCATCCATAACAATTACTGGATTTTTGCCTCCAAGTTCCAGAGAAACCCGTTTCATGGTTTTTGAACATTCTTCCATTATCCATTTCCCGGTATCAAGACTGCCTGTAAAGGAGATAGCCTTTATGCGCGGGTTCTGGACGACAGCTTTCCCGACAGTCTCTCCAGGCCCCGTTACTAGGTTTATTACTCCAGGAGGCAAGCCTGCTTCAATAAGCACCTTTACCAGCTTGAGGGCAAGCAGGGGCGTGTCACTTGCAGGCTTGAAAACAACTGCATTTCCAGCTACAAGGGCTGGCATGATCTTCCAGGCGGGAATTGCACTCGGAAAGTTCCAGGGTGTAATTAGACCAACAACCCCTATCGGTCTCAGCACGGTCATACAAAACTTTTCCTTAAGTTCGGAAGTCGTTGTTTCCCCAAGCATCCGTCTTCCTTCTCCCGCGGCATAGTTTGTGATATCAATGGCTTCCTGTACATCTCCTCTTGTCTCAGGTAGCACCTTTCCCATCTCTTTCGTCATAAGAACAGCAAGTTCTTCCTTTCTTTCCTGCAAAATTCGGGCTGCTCTGAAGAGTACCTCAGCTCTTTTAGGAGCCGGAATCTTGCTCCAGAGCCTAAACCCTGCCTCAGCAGCCTCAACCGCACTGTCAATGTCCTCGGCTCCAGCTATCTGTATTGTTGCCAGGTTTTCCAGAGTAGCTGGATTTATATCATCAAAAACCTCGCCGGTTGACGAGTCTTTAAATTCTCCTCCTATAAACAGCTTGTACTCCTGAACCATAAAATCCCCATAAAGGATGAATATACAAGGAAATAAACATATTCCAGAAATTTTTTATTACAGAAGGCCTTTCCTGGCCTGCTGGATAATCCTATTTCTTATTGAGCAGGGAGAGACTAAATAAAGTTATATACCAGACTCTTTAAAAACCTGCAAAGAAAAAAAGATTCGAAAACTGAATTAGCAACAGCTATTGATAAGTATAAATCTTTTGAATCTGGTTGAGACTACTGCAGGGCTCAAAGTTCTTATTTTGTTCTTTTTAGTAGCCTGCACTGCTGCTGGCAGCCTGCCAGATTCTCTTTGACAGCTCAGAGTACTGAACTTTTGGGTCCCCTATTTTCTGAATAAAGGAATTTGCGCCATTCTCGATTGCCTGGTGCATAAGTTCGTCTCTACCCACACCTGTGAACAGAATGAAGGGAGTGTTAATCCTTCTGTCACGGATAGTTTTCAAGAACGTGATACCATCCATTAAAGGCATATCATAATCTGAGACTACCACATCATAGGAGTATTTCTCCATCCTCTGAAGGGCTTCCCTTGCAGAGTTTACAGTATCCGAAGTTATATCATGGAAGACTTCTAAGAAGGTCTTTGATAGCTCTAAAAACAAAGGATCATCATCTACAAGCAGTATTTTCACGGGGATCTTCTCCTGAGGTTATTATCTTGCAACCTTCTTGTGGATCATTACACCACTTATCATCTCCTATGTACCAGAATCTCACCCACAACTACCACTAATACAAATGTCTTAATTAACATAAAAAGTTATCTTTTTTACTTCATAAATGAGAGTTTTTGTCGTTCTGGAGTAAGAATTTTTGTGTTCCAGAAATAAAAAATTATTATTTTATCCCGTCTGGCCTGAAACTTTCTTGAAGGGAACGTGCAGAGATCAGAAGGCTTAAAAAAGCATTTTTTAAGAAGATAATAAATAAAAAACAAAAAAAATCAAAGTTGCGCTGGCGCATCCCACTGCAAACAACGGGGTATGTTCGCGTCACCGCTCCAAATTCCGTTAAAGGAAATACTAATCCTAAACAATTTAGTTTGAGCAGAAGTTAGTAACCGAAAAATGGAGTTGATAGATTATATTATCATCAACGGTTACCGGGGAAGTTTTCCACCCCCGCAGCAAGTTAGCGGGGTATTCGACTGAAATAAAGAATGAAAATAAAGGATAAACAACAGAGAATAAAGGATAAAGGATAAAGGAAAAAGAAGGGAGTTACTCCTGATTGATGAAGCTATCCAGTTCTTTTTTCAACATCTGGCTAAGGATTTTTCCATCAACCGTGCCCCTGTATTCTTTCATGACAATACCCATGAGGGGGCCAAGAGCTGACGGACCTTTTTCCTTGATAAAGTCTCCTCTTTCCCTGACGATTTTCTTGATGAAGTTTTCAACTTCTTCGGGGTCAAAAGCACTGAACCCAAGCTTTGAGATCGCTTCTGGCGCGCTTAGTTCAGGCTCTTTTGCAAGAGCGGCCAAAAGATCCTGGATAGCTTCTTTTGCTATTTCCTGGTTTGAAATAGCTGCAAAAAGCCCTTTGAAATGCTCATCCGCAAGGTTTTCTGTCTCGACCCCGTTTCTCCGGATTTCCGGAACGATCCCGACAAGAGTTCTGGCAATGAGGGTTGAGTTTACGTTTGCATCTTTTCTGTATGTCTCAATCAGGTCTTCAAAGAGAGGAAGATGCTTTGAATAAGCTACTTTTTCGGCAAGCTCTTCATTCAGGCCGTTTTCAGAGACAAAACGTTTCGCCCGTTCAGTAAGGAGTTCGGGAATCTCAATTGAATCGAAATATTCCTGCGAGATTTCGATTTGAGGCACATCGGTTTCAGGGTACATCCTTGCAGCACCAGGAAGAGGACGCATATAAGCGGTATTTCCATCGAGAAGGGCTTTTCTGGTCTCTTCAGGAATTCCTTCTATGGCTTCTTTTGCTCTTTCAATAACCGCTTCGATTGCGAGCCTGGCTTTTTCGGGCTCGTCCGCAACCATTATTACGGCATCCCCTGCGGATGCACCTATCGCGTTTCTGACAGTCTTGACTTCTTTTTCAGTTATCCCGTAGTTGGGAAGTTCATCGGTGTGGAAAATCCCTCCAACGCCCGCAGTCTTTGCCCTGTCTGAAAATTCGGTCCCGAGCCTTCTTCCTGGCTGCACTTCTTTGCCTACAAGTCCATCAAATTTCCTGAGAAGAGCTGCAAGGACTGCACCTTTTTTTACGCCTTTTTGCAAGACTTTAGATTTAGTGTCTACAAAAAGCCCTGTTACGTCGTAGATTTCCTCGCAGACGAAGGCTTTTCTTTCCATAAGCTCCTGCCTGATAAAAAGAAGATTTAACTGCCTTTCAACTTCCCTGCGGACAATATCTTCTATCAGGTCAAGCGCCTGCACGCCTTTTATTTCGACTCTTGCGCCTTCGGCAATTGAGATGTTTACATCCTGCCTGATTGTGCCAAGCCCTCTCTTTACTTTGCCTGTAGACCTGAGGAACATTCCTATCTGCTCGGCAATCTCTCTTGCCTGGCGAGGAGTTCTGATATCCGGTGCAGTCGCGATCTCCACAAGCGGAATTCCCAGCCTGTCCAGGGAATATATGATCGAGTCTCCAATCTCTTCTACTTTCTGGGCGGCTTCTTCTTCCACGCAGAGGCTGTCAATTCCACATCGTCCATCAGAGGTTTCGATATACCCGTCACTTGCAAGAAAAGCAGTCCTCTGAAATCCGCTTGTGTTAGACCCGTCGACCACAATCTTCCTCATAACATGCATCTGGTCGACAGGCTTCATGTTGAAGAGTTTTGCAACCCCCAGGGAAATAGCCAAGGCTTCCTTATTGAGTTCTCTTGGAGGCTCTTCGTCATTTTCTATAAGGCAAGTCGTATCGTAAGCCTTATAGATATACTTCCTCCTGATCTTGGTCTGCTCCACCGCAGCCCTGTCTTTTTCTCCCATCTCACTTTCCGTAGCTCTGAGATACCTGAAAAACTTGAAGTCCGAGTCCTTGACATCTCTTATCAGAGTTGGACACCTGCAGAACAGCTTCTCCTTCGAATCCAGCTGCTGGTGAATTTCAAGCCCGGCTTTCAGCCCAAGTTCACTGTAATCGTATTTTTCCATATTTTCACCCGAATCTAAGCAGGAAGCGCCTTAATTTTCTTTAATTTACCTTAATTTCCTTAAAGTTTCCTTGAATTCTTTATAATTTTCCTAAATTCTTTTTAATTTTCCTTAAGCTCTTTTAAATTTTTATTTAAGTCCAGTCTTTCAAATCTAGCTCTTTTTGAGCTCCCTTCAGTTTTAAGTCCTTCGGCTCGTTACTTCCTCTCTTCTTTTTAAACACTTTTGCGCTCGATTCCTCTCTTAGCTTTATTAGGTGCTGTACTGGCAATTATCAATTATCATTGAGTAATTGTTGAATAATTATTGAGTAGGAAACTGAATGTAAAAGGTATTATAAAATGTATAAAGGTATTTCTGTATATAAGAGTGAAGCAATTCAATTGACTCGCTAATTAATAAAATCAGTAAAGAAGTGCAGGCTGCTTTCAGGCAGAGAACCTCTTTTCGAAAATTATTTTAAGCGTTGTTCTGCACAGAGGAAATCTCCTCTCGGGTTATGATGGTACTTCTGGAGTGTAATTATAGAAATTTCCGGTGATCCATCTGTCTAGAGTACGATCAACTATAGTCCTTGAAGTAAGTATTTGCACTTACTTTATAACCATGGAAGATCAGAAAGCATGGAATAATTGTGCCCTATTTACTTTATTCTGTATTTTCCGTGGTTAACCTTTCACTTGAGATTGGTGAAAAAATTTTGGTCCTTGATTATAAAAATATCCATTTACAAGACGAGACTAAGATTTACCCTCGACATTATGCCATTTAGGTCGCACTCTATAGAACTTCCATTCTAATTTCCTGAAAACGCACACCTTTATATAATCTCTAACTTACCTTCTGCCATGAGCAATGGTACTATAAGAGCAAATATTAAAGAAGGAATGAATGTCGGAATCGTCTTAAAAGCAGACCAGAAAACCGGAAAAATTACTCGAGGCGTCGTAAAGAGAATTTTAACCAATTCTTCAACTCACCCGCACGGAATAAAAGTGCAGTTAACGGATGGCCAGGTTGGAAGAGTCAAGGAAATCTATTAAAAGTTGCAGGATAAGTTATTTTTCGAAAACTGGCACGCTGACCGCTGGCAAAAAGGAGCCGCCACCAATCGCATATCTATTAACTTTATGTTGAGCCTGAATTCAAAAATTTCACTTATGACCGGATAACAGTATTACAAAATCTAAAGCTCCGTTCCTGAAGCCGAAAGCATCCGAGAACCCTATCAACCGTATATCAATCGCCAGTTCACTCAAGGAAATATGAAAAAAGCGCCTGGGAATAAAATATGCTAAAGGCTATTGCTTCAAATATATTTTTGATTGTCAGTACAAGGCTTGGCAGAGAGATCGAGAAAATATTTACGCAGCACCGGGAGCAGAAGCAGGTCATTGTGACTGAAGAAATTCTGCAAAAACTTCCGAATCCGGTAAAAAGATATCTTAAGTATACTGGGGTGGTTGGCAAGCCGATAGTACAAACGATAAGGCTCAAGCAGGTAGGAAAAATCCGGAAAGATGCTACACAACCATGGATGAATTTTGAGGCAAAACAATATTACTCCATAGACCAGCCGGGTTTCATTTGGATTGCGTATATGAAAATCTTGGGTTTGCCGTTGATGCGAGTGAGAGATTATTACATGGAGGGCAGGGGCAATATTTTGGTGAAGGCACTTTCATTATTCACAGTTGCGGATTCCGGAGGCGAGAAAATGGATCAGGGAGCAATGATGCGCTACCTTAATGAGATGATGTGGTTTCCGTCGGCTTATCTCGGAAAAAACATTTCTTTCGAGTCCATTGATACCAGCTCGGCGAGAGTGACGTTGAGGAATATGGGGAAAAGTGTAACGGCAACGATGTATTTTGATGACGAAGGAAGATTGACAAATTTCATGGCTCCGCGTTACCGGGATATAGGCAACGGTAGGTTTGAACTGGAAAACTGGTCCACTCCGATTCGAGAATATGGCGAGTTTGAGGGATTGAGACTTCCTATAAAAGGGGCAGCTGTCTGGAATTTAAGAGAAGGCGATATGGAGTATATTGATGCAACAGTAACCGATTTAAAGTATGATCCGGAAGGGCCGTATTGAGATAATAGAAGCAAATGAGGAAGCAAACGGCGCCTTCCAGCTGCCACCCGGACTGTAAGTCTGTTTTCAACGTTTCAGTCCTGCAGCTTAATTCTCCTGGATTACTCTTCAGGTTAATTGTCCGAGATTATCTTTTAGCTCTCAAGATTTAAATTTCTTTTTTAATTTTTTTCAAAAGAGACGAATATATAAAGAGAAAATGTACTCACTTCTTATTTTGACTCTGAGCCTATCTCAATCCCAGTCAGCTTATTAAGGGTTTGTTATGGAATTTAGAGGCCGTAAATTAATATTGGAGTCTATTGGAAAAGATTTACCGATTCATTTATTTTTTCAGTAATTTTTACATATATAACCGATGATATCAGGAGAGCTAATAATTGAATACTTTATTTTGCACCCCTTTGCCCTTTTTTAATTAATATTCAAGCTTCTAGATATTATTTTTAAATTTTGAATTTCCTTCATATTTTATAAAGGGAAATAAAGTATCATCAAGTTTTAAAGCTCGGTTCAGAGTAATGCATAAGATTATTGGAAAAAGTATACTTATATTTTAATTTTACAATATAAGAATATAGTCCCAGCTTGCCTCCCTAAAAAATGTTAAGCCAAAAGTAGGGAAGCGATAAAATGGGAATTTTAAGATTTTTAGAATTTGAAGGAATAAAGATATTAAAAAAGAAAAAAAGATCTTAAAAACAAAAAGGAAAAAAATCTTAAAAAATAAGAAGGGAAATTCAAAAAACGGGTAGAAACATTAAGAAATAAAATGAACTTTAGGGAAGTTCAAACGAAAACTGCGGCTTCTGTTGATTTTATACAAACGTTGCTACCTCCGATTCCTTCCGGAGCCAATGCAGCAGGAGTCATAAATGAATCCCGTACAGGCAACTTGTCCTGCAGTCCTGGATATGTTTCGCATCCCTGACATGTTTCATGGACAACAGTTGCACGGCAGCAGAAACTATGTTTGCCATATTTCTCTGTAAGGGCTCAAACCTGGAGGTTAGACCATAGGTCAACTGTGGGAATGAAAAACCGAAATGTAACGGTTGTAAGACGGTGTCGGATACCGTGTCAATGAGGGCTAGATCCTTACACAGAAGAATATTTCAGGGAGCTCGTGAGGGCGGTTTCAGGAGCTCCCTGAAATATCTTTCTTATTTTTAAGTCACTGTTCAGGAGACTCGAAAATCCCGACCACAGTGATCAGAGCTGTCCCGAGCCCTGCCCAGATTGCGTATGCAATGCTGACATCCATCCTTTTATGGCCAGAGTAAAAAAGAAAAAACTGATTACGTAAAAAAGAAAAATCAAAATTGAAGGAATTAATCTTGAAAACCCCTGCGATAGTTTCATGCATGTAGTACCGCAGACCTCAAATAGAATTGCCAGTAAAAACAGGTAATAATAATTCATCCATTTGTTATCTCTTGTCTTTTGTTATTTCTTTGTCAAAACTAATTTATAATTTTAAATCCTTTTTTACAGGTTTATATTTCTCTCATATTGCTGAAACACGGTTACTATGGCAAACCATTATACTTACTTTTTTCAATCAAAGCAGTGATTTAAGGCTCAGAATATTTTATTTCGTTTGCAGGTTTTTATTGTTAGGATTCCGGACTCTTCGCAGATATGTTTATATATGATAAGAGCTTGGGACATATTGGCAGTAAAAATAAAGAGTCATATAATCTGTTATTAAAAACTTCACTTTTGTTTTTAATAAAAGAATGTATAGATCTTATTTTTATAGCAACCTAGACTGTATCCGTTATAAGCGGAGGTGAAACAAAATGAGTTTTAATGACAGAGGGAACTCTTTCAGGGGAAGAGACAGCAACCGGGGAAACAGAGACAACAATCGCGGAGGTTTCAGAGGTGGCAACAGCGGCCCCAGAGAAATGTACCCCGCAGTTTGTTCTGACTGTGGTGTAGAGACACAGGTTCCATTCAAGCCAGCTGAAGGAAGACCGGTTTACTGCAGAGACTGCCTACCAAACCACAGGAAGTTCTAAATCCAGAAATTCCAGAATTTTCGATTTTTAATTATATCACTGGAAACCTTCCTGTAACAGGGGTTTCCAAACTCCTTTTATTATTATGTATAATTGATCACACCAAAGTATTTTCTCTTTGAGGAAGCCGCTTCTATTTCTTCCGGTAGTTATTGGATAAATCTTATATAACATGGAAATGGTTATATCTTTAGTAAAAATAATGAGACATATAATCTGTTATTAAAAACTCCATTTTTGTTTTTAAATAATAAGTTATATCCGATCATGTTTTTATCGAATACAGGTACCCGCTATAAGCGGAGGTGAAACGAAAATGGGTTTTAATGACAGAGGAAATTCTTACCGTGGAGGCAACCGGGGAAGCAGTGGCGGCCGTGGAGGTTTCAGAGGCGGCAACAGCGGCCCCAGGGAAATGCACAAGGTTGTCTGTTCGGACTGCGGTGTTGAGACCGAAGTTCCGTTCAAACCAACAGAAGGACGACCGGTTTATTGCAGGGATTGCCTACCTAACCACAGGAAGTTCTAAACTAAAACTTCATAAGAATGAGTTAAGTAAAGTGTTGATTTTAGAAAATCCCAACACTTGTTCCATTTTTAGTTGGTGTTTTTACCTTATGGCTGGTGAAGGACATCAGAATCCTGAATTTTATGAACTTTCAAGATTTAATTGTTAAATTTGGTCTGAATACTGTTGCAGGTACTTTTATAGTTTATTATTGATAGTTTATTGTTGCAGGTACTTTTATAGTTTATTATTGTATAGTTTATTGTTGCAGGTACTTTTGTAGTTTATTGTTGTATAGTTTATTGTTATATAAAAGTGCCCTGAAAGAGTAAGCAAACTCTCAGTATAGACTAAAGAGTAACACTAAAAAGTAATTGAAGGATCTTTAAGGGCCTTTGAAATAAGAAAGTTTCCTGAGGTTCAGGGTTTTTTAGAGATTTTAAGAGTTTCTTTAATCCCTATTCATTTATGAACCTTAACGTCAAAGTACATAAAGCATCCGTAGATACGGAAACTTTGAAAAATATGACGTAATAAAAGCAGATTGTATAAGCTAATAATGATAATAATAAGAGGAATTAACCTGGCGAACTATAGAAGCAATATAAGAAAGAGAAAGGCAGGAACTGGAAGCTCCGTGCCCGCTACTCAGGAAGTAACAAGGGTACGCACACCGCGTAGGGAAAATCACGAAGTTCTAGCAACAGTATCAAGTTTACTTGGTTCAAAAAGAGTTACATTGCAGTGTATGGATGGTATAGTCCGAATGGGCCGGATTCCCGGGTCCAAAAACAAGAAAATGTGGATCCATGAGGGGGACGTAGTAATCGTCGCTCCGTGGGAAATTCAGGATTCTAAAGCCGATGTGATCTGGAAGTATACAAGGCCCCAAGTTGAGTGGCTTGAGAGAAAAGGGTACCTCAAATAAGTACCGAAATAATATCGTAAAATTTAATAAAACCAGCTTGCCCTGATTATACTCCGGTTTTAACCAGTTTTCGGTTAAACCTCTTCCCCTCTTACATACTCCCTCTTCAACTTATCTTTAATCTCTTCAACTTATCTTTAACCTCTTCAACTCATCTTTATCCCTTTTAACTTACCTTTAGCCTTTTTAACTTGTTTTTAATCTTTTCAATGACTTTTAATTTTCTTACCAATTTCCTTCAGTCCCGCTAACTTAGCATTTAACCTCTTAATTATTCTCATCTGGCTATGGAGTTTAACTTGCAATTATAGTCTCTGCCAGTAAGTCTCTGCCAGTAAGAAACTATCTGGAAAGAGTTTTTAAAGATTAGGCTAACAGAGGCAACTCTAAAGCAGCAAGAACTTTCGGCGGGATTTTGATTTTTATGAGTAAAACTTATATAATTTGACTGTATATTAAGAGCATTAAAAATAAAGAGATGTATAATCTGTTATTAAAAACTAGTTTCTGTTTTTAATCAAAGAGTAATATACAGCCTTATTTTTAAACTATGGACTATCCGCTGTAAGCGGAGGTGAAAAGAAAATGGCTTTTAATGACAGAGGAAATTCCTTCAGGGGAAGAGATAGCAACCGTGGAGGTTTCGGAGGTCCCAGGGAAATGCACACCGCGATTTGTTCTGACTGCGGTGCTGAAACTGAAGTACCTTTCAAGCCTGACCCTGACAGACCAGTCTACTGCAGAGAGTGTCTTCCTAACCACAGGAAACCCAGAGAAAACAGGTACTAATACCAGGTTCACTCAAAAAATTCTATTTTACAAATTATGTCCGTTTCGTTTAGCTTGAACAAGCCAAACGAACTTCCTTCTTTTATAGTGTCATACTAAATAATATTCTTTTATTGAACGATTATAGTATTCTTTTTAATTGATTTATGGATTTGAGCTTCTTTTGTAACCCTTTAAATCAAGCCGACAAATTCTCACGTAGATTGATGTTTATTTCAAGTATATTGATATCAATTCTATGTATATTGATGTCTATTTTTCGAAAAAAAATCAATTTTTTAATTCATTTTAAATTTTTGGACTTTTCTGGGTCATTTGTTCACAGGAAGATTTATATAAATAAATAACTACGTTTACCGTGGCGGCAACCTAGACAGTACCGTAGAGGTTTCAGGGGCAGCAGCAATGGCCCCAGAGAAATGCACAAGGTTATCTGTTTTTACTGCGGGGTTGAGATCTAAGTTCCATTAAAACCGACCGAAGGAAGACCGGTTTGCTGTAAATTTCATTCTCTTTGTTTTTTGCCTTTTATTTAGAGGGATTTCTTGGGACCCAAATAAATGGAACCAAAAAACAATAATTTAACCAAGGAATTTAACCAAGTCTCTGCAAAAATATTAAATGTTTAATATGGTAAAGATCTTTAAAGACATCCGGAAAGACGGAAAAACAAGCCGAACTGAGAATAAAATCAGGGAGAGCCTATTCAAAATCAAAGTTGTTGAAATAAAAACCATCATTTGAGGAATTAATTTGGCTAATTACAGAAGCATTATCAGAAAGAGAAACGTGGGATCACATAAATCGGCTGTAGGAAATACTCCTGAAGTAACAAGGGTACGTACTCCTCGAAAGGACAGAAACGAAGTCCTGGCAACAGTATCAAGTTTACTTGGTTCAAAAAGAGTCACATTGCAGTGTATGGACGGTGTGGTTCGAATGGGACGAATCCCCGGATCCAAAAACAAGAGAATGTGGATTCGTGAAGGCGATATAGTCATAGCGAACCCCTGGGAAATTCAGGATTCCAAAGCCGACGTTACCTGGAAATATACCAGGCCCCAGATTGAATGGCTTGAAAGAAAAGGTTACCTTAACTGAGGATGCCTGAAATACTTTATTCGCTTTGTAGATAACTTTAATTTGCGATTCAATTAACCTGTGGTTAACTATGATTTTGGAAAATTAGGTTTAAAACTAGGATATGGAACCACAAGCTCAAAAACTGCTTAAAATTTATAAAATTAAAGACCTGAAATTCAAATTGAAAAGCTCTGAGACGGTATAACTGAAATTTCTTATTTAATAGTCTCACAGTCAACTTGTAATTAGTCAACTATTAATGTAGGAAAAACGTCTCATGTTAACTTTACCGATTTCGCTGTCCTGAATTTAATTACTTAATTCAATAACTTTTAACCTCATTCTAACTCTTTATCTCATTTTAACGCTGTTCTCCTCATCTGTCGGTCATAACAAGTGTCTATCGGAACTTCAATCTACCTGAGGGAATCTTCCTCTACCCGGTTCAGAATACTAAGTTCAGAGTAATAAGTCAGCCTCAGAGAAATTTTTATAAAATTTTCAGGCTTTCGCTCAGGTTCTTCTTCAGGCTTTTTATCTCTCCGTGGTCTTTCAGATGTCTCAATTGGTGGAGTTCTGGAAAACATGTTCCAATCAGAATTTACATTTAAGCTTTCCCAATTCTACAGAGAAAGTTTCATAGTTTACGGAATAGTCAATCGGGCACTCAATAACTGCCACTTTATTCAGGGCAAAAGCTCTCTCTAGAACTTCCGTAAGGTCATCATCTTCCTTAATCCTTATACCCACAGCCCCGAAACTCCTGGCGAAGAGAGAAAAATCAGGATTTCCATAGTCCAGCCCGAAATTCTCAAAGTGCATCTTTTTCTGTTTCCATTTAATAAAGCCGAAACCATTGTCATTGAGGATAAGGACAACAACAGGAATTCCATAGCGGATTGCGGTCTCAAGTTCCTGGCAGTTCATCATAAAACCCCCATCCCCGCAGATTGCAAGCACGCGACGCTCCGGATTAAGAAGCTTTGCGGTAATCCCTGAAGGGAGACCTGCACCCATGGTTGCAAGGGCATTGTCAAGGATTACAGTATTGGGGGCATAGGTCTTGTAAAGGCGAGAGAACCAGAGCTTATAAATCCCATTGTCCAGTGTGATTATATCTTCCCTCCCTAGCACCTTTCTAACACTCTGAACTACGGCCTGTGGGAGGGGAGGGTAGCTTTTCCTGGCAGGAGCATTTATTTTTTCCTCAATGAAACTCCTGGTGTGTTCAAAGATCGGAAATTCCCGTTTTTCCGGAATACTTGCAGCAAGTTCCCGGATTGAAGAGGCTATATCCCCGATGATTTCTACTGTGGGGTTAAAGTATCTATCAGGTACGGATTCCACGAAATCAATATTTATGATCTGCTTATCCAGTGTCATATTCCACAGGTAGGGAGGATATTCAACTATATCATATCCAATGGTAATAATAAGATCAGCCCCGTCAATCCCGCAGTTAACATAGTCTCTTGCATGAATCCCTGTGGCAAAGAGACTGTAGCTGCAGTCGTCAGGAACGACTCCTTTACCCATCTGAGTATGCACCAGGTAGATGCCTGTCCGCCCGACAAAATCTTCGAGCTCTTCAGTGACCGATTTTCGGTTCGCTCCTGAGGAAACTATGATCAGGGGATTTTTAGCCTCACAGATCATGGTTGCAGCTCTTTTTACAGCCTCAGGATCAGGATAAGGAATTTTAATTTCGCTTCGCTTCTGCACCGTCGCCTCAGTTTCTTCTTCAGCTACGTCTTCCGGAAGCTCAATATGTATAGCTCCCGGCCTTTCAGCTTCCGCGTGTTTGAAGGCATTGCGGATTACTGTGGGAATCATTCCCGGATCGGTAATGGAAACAGCCTTTTTGCAAAGAGGTTCCATCATCCTGACAACGTCTACAAGCTGGAAGCGGGCCTGCCAGTTGTCAGTCAGAGCCTTCTGTCCAGATATGGAAATAAGAGGCGCTCCTATAAGCTGTGCCTGGGAAACTCCTGTAACAAGATTTGTGGCTCCTGGTCCAAGCGTTGAAAAACAGACTCCTGGCTTTCCGGTCAATCTCCCATACGTTGCAGCCATAAACGCAGCAGCCTGTTCGTGCCTTGTTACGATCAGTTTGATTCTGGAAGTCCTCAGTGACTCAAGCAGATCAAGGTTTTCTTCGCCTGGCAGTCCGAAAATGTATTCAACGCCTTCTTCTTCAAGCTGGGCAACGAAAAGATCCGAAGCTTTCATGAATAAACCCCAATATAGCTATCTAACTTTTGTTCAGGTCGAATTTAACTTTACTCAGGTTTGTTTATTATGCCTTGGTTAAGTTATTAAGCTTAGATTAAATTTATTGTTCAGGCTTGAACAGATTTTTAAGCTTAAAAAGTAACTGTCAAGCTTAAACAAGCAGACTGTCAAGCTTAAACAAACTCTCAAGTTTAAACAAATTCTCTTAGTAAAGTCTGGTTAAGGTTTATTCGATAAAAACTTCAATCAATTCTCAGCCCTTTAGACTCACTTGTTGACCACAACCGTCTTTATGTTCACAAATTCCTTGAGTCCATAGTGAGAAAGTTCTCGCCCGATTCCAGATTTTTTTACTCCTCCAAAAGGCAGCCTCGGATCGGATTTAACCATTCCATTAATGGCCACAAATCCAGATTTTATTCTCTTTGCCAGCCTCTGGGCCCTTTCAAGGTTTCCTGACCATATCTCGGCTCCGAGCCCAAATTCTGTAGAGTTTGCAACTTTGACGGCTTCATCTTCGTTCTCTACCGTGATCACCGGAGCAATGGGTCCGAAAACCTCTACATTGCAAACCTTCATGTCGGTACTGGCTGCAGGGATCAGGGTCGGCCGAAAGAAAAAACCATTTTTACGCTCTTCTCCGTAAACGTGAGGTTCTACACCTTTCTTTTTTACGTCTTTCAAGACTCTCTCAAGACTATCTATAAGTTCTTTCTTTGCAAGAGGCCCAATATCGGTTTCCTCGTCCATAGGGTCTCCGATTTTCAGTTCCTGCATTTCAAGCTCAAATGCCTCGATAAAGTCTACAGCAATATCTTCCAAGACAATAAATCGCTTGGCAGCAATATAGCTTTGTCCGGTATTTAGAAAACGGGACTTTACGGCAACCTGCGCAGCCTTTTCGATATCAGCGTCCTCAAGTACTATGAAAGGATCCGAACCTCCCAGTTCAAGTACAAGGGGCTTTACCAAGCTCCCTGCAAGTTCCCCAATCTCCGAGCCTGTGTCTATGCTGCCAGTAAGCGAAACTCCGTCTACAATTTCTTCTTCAATAATTTCCATTGCAGTTTTTGAGTCAATTAACAGAGTATTAAATACGTTTTCAGGAAATCCAGCCTCAAGAAAAAATTTTTCGATTTCCAGCGCCGAAGCAGGCACATTCGAGGCATGCTTGATTACGCACACGTTTCCCGCACACATTGCTGGTACTGCAAATCTGAAAACCTGCCAGAACGGGAAATCCCAGGGCATGATCCCAAGGATTACTCCAAGAGGCTCAAAGGTTACATAACTTTTCTCAGCTCCTGTATCCACAATTTCGTCTTTCAGGAATTCGGCCGCGTTTTCAGCGTAATAATCACAGATCCGGGCGCATTTTTCAATCTCATCTCTTGACTGTCTGATAGGTTTTCCCATTTCCTTTGTAATGATTTCGGCATAAATTTTGATATTCTGCCGAAGGACCTTCCCAGCTCTTGAAAAATATTTTGTTCTTTCCTCAACAGACAATGAACTCCACCCGGAAAAAGCAGCCCTGGAATTTTCAATCATGGACTCACATTTCCCGAAAGAAAATGAGTCATATGTCCAGTTTACCTCTTCAGTATAAGGATTCACAGATTTTATTTTCATGACTTCCCCCCAAAAAGTCATCTAAAAGTCACTTAACAATAATGGAATTGCCAGTATTATAATTTAAAGAAATTGGGAAGAAAATAAAGATTCCGGATCTTACATACATTCCTAAAATGCAATCTGGAGCAAATAGTCAGATATAAAACTATATTTTATCTAATATGATTAATTATGTTCAGAATCTAGTAGAAATAGTTATAATATCCAAATATCAATTATAGAACATCTATTAATAACGAATATGATTATATGTGGGGGAAAAATATGAAAAAATCACTGATTGTCTTAATAGTATTGTTTGGAATATTTCTGGCAATAGGATGTGCTGGTAAGGAAGGTGGAGCTCCAAATGAAACAGGAACTCCAGAGCAAGCAGTAACTCCGGCTGAAGCAGTTACTGAAGTAGAAAATGTAACTGAAGTAGAAAATGTAACTGAAGTAGAAAATGTAACTGAAGTAGAAAATGTAACTGGAGTAGAAAATGTAACTGGAGTAGAAAATATAACTGAAATAGAAAATATAACTGGTACCGAAAATGTACCTAAGCATGTTAGTAGTATCCAAATAAAGAAGGCACGTATTCTAGAGAACACTCAAGCTGGGAATAATACCAGCGAAAGCGGAGTAATCAAAGTAACTCCCAGCAACGATTAATAAATCTTTTAAGGGTATCTTAGAACTCTGCCTCTAGTTCAGAGACTTTGTAATGTGCGTTGCCTTTATATACGAATTCTTAAACGCATAAGGCGGTAGCTGTGAATTCTCATTCAGCAACCAGATTAATAATATATAAAGTTAGACTTTACCGAAAAGGTACTTCTACAAATATTCAATTTGTGTGACACAGTAATAGGAATATAACAGTAAAGAAGTAAGATAGGTCGGCAACTTGGTATTTAAGCATTTACTGTAATTTGCCCTTGCATCTATCTTACTTTAACGAGAAAGCCTTTTAAAGATTATTTCATTTTTTCGTCACATTATATCCTATTTTCTTGTCAATGAGTTTAATTTATTTTTTAATTTATCAACGACGTTAAATCTGGTTTCCTTCAGTCCCATTTTAAAAAACTCTTTTTTCATAAATCAGGAGAAGATGAAATCAGAGAATAATAGGTGTGTTGAGTAAACCGAAGGTCCTTATTTTCAGAGAAATTAAGGTACTGTGTGGCAAGATCATAAGAAGAGTTATGTTCAGAATCTAGCAGCAATTATTATAAAACCTCAATGTCAATTATAAAGCATCTGTTATAAAACACATTAATTAAGTGGAGGGAAAATATGAGAAAAGCATTGGTCATATTGATAGTGTTGTTCGGTGTATTCCTCGCAATAGGATGCGCCGGTCAGAAAGAGAAAGCTCCAAATGCGACAGGAACCCCAGTAGAAGCTGTAACTTCAGTTGAAGTAGTAACTGCAGGTAAAGCTGTAACTCCGGTTCAGGAAGTAGTAGTTGAAACTGCAGTTGTAAAAGAAACCCCTGTCAAAGAAGTAACTCCGGCTACAGGAGTAACTCCGGCTACAGGAGCAACCAGGACAACTATACAGGGCAACAACACTACTGTAAACAGGACCACTATACAGGGGCCTAACGCTACTGTAAACAGGACCACCATAAAGGGACCTAATACTACTGTAAATAGGACTGTAGTCAAAGTAAATCCTTAATACATGGCAAGGGAGACTGAAGAAGTAAATAAAATTTGGGCAGAGTTCTAGGTAACTCTGAGTCAAGTCGAATTATCAAGTGATGTTCAGGAATTATCCGGATTCTGCCCATAACACAAAATTTTATAAAAATGACTTTACTTTTTTAAAAATTGTTGTACTATTTCCAGATAATTTTCAAAATAATTTTGAATTGTTTCACGAACCCAACAGTAAAATGTATATTATAATATGTCAATCTCACTTTAAAAGACGTCGTTTTCATCTTCGGAAAGAGCTAAACCTGAAAAAGAAGGCTTGTAAAATTTATAGGAGAGTATGACTTTAAAGAGCTTCATTACCAAATTAATAAGAAGGAAAACTATTTTTAGAATCTGGCAGGCACTATTATAAAACCAAGCAATAAATTATAAAATACTCTATTTTTTATGGGGAGAGAATGAGAAGAGAACTTGCAATTTTCATGGTCTTATCTATCATATTTCTGGCAATCGGATGCGCAGGAAATAAACCGGCAGCGTCACCGAAACGCCTGCAGTAGCTCCTGTTGAAACACCTGTAGTCCAGTCTCGAATGTAGCGCCTCAACCAGCATTCAAGGCAAGATTTTTGAAGTTGCCAATTGAAAATTTTTCCTTTAGCCCTGAATCAGTTAAAATATTAATCAGCGATACCGTAAGATGGACGAATAAAGATTCAGCAGTTCATACAATGAGAGGACCTGATTCTGAACCGGTGAACTGAGAACAGGAGATACGTACGAGTTCCTGTTTACAGACGCGGGAACCTATAATTATGACTGCTTGATCCATCCTTCTATGAAGGAAACTGTAATGGTTAATGAAAAAAGTGAAGACTTGTAAGAGTATTGAAATTTGAAATAGAGAATTGCTATAAATTTCCATTTTATGAAAAACAATTCTTTAAAGCTTTTTTTACTTACTTTTTAGTGCTGGGTAAACTCTAATCCTTTATCAAGCTATTCATCCATTTTCAATTTCTGTGGGTAAAGTGTTTAAAGCACAGATAGGAATTAATGAAACCGCATTTTATAATGAATTTTGTTGTAAAAATACAGTCATTCTTTTGCTTCGAAATCAACTGCCTGGAAGGATTTCACTCCTATTTACAAAAATAACGGGCAGGAAAATACTGAAGTTTCAGGAGGATTCAATGAGAGTTTTACAATAACGGAAGAGGAGATAGAAGGATCTTACATTGTAAAACCAAAAATCAGCTCTGTAGAAATACTCTTCAAATAGACAGAATTCTGGTTTCTGCGAGCACGACTCCTATTCCCTGGGTGCCTTCAAGGAGCTTGATCACGAGTGGTGGGCCTCTACTATGCGTATCAGATCTTCTACATCATCAGGCGATCGGGCATATCCTGTGTAAGGAAGTCAGACCCCCCTACTGGAAAGAAGCTGTAAGGCTCGCAATTTATCCCTATAACTAGTACTGCGATTCCGAAGTAGGTTCATAAAACTTGGCTTTTGAATAGATCCGAAGATCATGGATTATTCCAGAAAATAAGGAGTTAATTTTGGAATAGAAGCACTAGATATTGCCACGGATTCATTTACGCAGAAGACCCCCATTAATTCGAACTGCCTTACCACTGCAGTTCCGTAGAATGTAATTGAGGACCCGATTCTGGGGATGATGGCATCAAAATCACAAAGGTTATTTCCACTGTAGTGGATCGTAGGATGGGATGAGGTAATATTCATATAGCAGCGCGTTGTTTCGATTACCCACATCGCATGCCCTCTTTTTCTTCCTGCCTCCAAAAGACGGCGAGTAGAATACGATTTCTTTTCCTGTGACAGCATTTCTATTTTCACGCTAAGCCTTCCCCCTTCGGGCCGCTTTATCCAAAAATAAATCTTAAAATAAAAATTTAAGAATTTTGAAGAAAATAGTAAAACTGATAAGAATAGGCTATTGGACAAAAATAAGTCGTTTTATGTGAAAGTCTTCTTACTGGATATCTCCCCCTACTTCGGCATATCTGGGATCAATTTCTATAGCTTTGCTGTATGCCTCTTCAGCCTCTTCTTCCCGCCCTAGGAAACTCAGACAGACAGCTTTCCCAAACCATGAGTCTGCAGCCTCAGGATTGAGCTTGAGTGCCTGCTCATAAATCTCCAGCGCTTCTTCGAAACGTTTGAGCTGAGCAAGTACAAAACCCAGACTGGAATAGGCTTCTAGATACTCAGGGTCAAGCTGTGTAGCTTTCCTGTACGCTTCTGCGGCTTCCTCAAATCTTTGCATCTGGCTTAGGGTAAAGCCTTTATTGTACCATACATCGGCATTTTCGGCATTGATTTCGATTGCTTTGTCAAAAGCTTTGATTGCCTCATCGTATTTTTCAAGGTTTTCGAGATCTATTCCCATATTGTTCCAGGCGTCATCATTTTCAGGGTCCAGTTCCACAGCTTTTTGATACGCTTTAAGGGCCTGCCTGTAACTTCCAAGGCTGTCCAGATCCACTCCTTTATAGTGCCAGGCTTCTACAAAATTAGGATCAAGTTCGAGTGCCTTGTCGTACGCAATAATTGCTTCGTCATAGTTGCCCAGTTGCCCCAGAGCTATACCTTTTCCTACCAAGGCTTCTTTATAATCAGAATTATCCTCAAGGACTTTTTCATAGGCTTCGATAGCCGCCTCATAATCTCCTGCCTGACTCAAGTTCAGGGCCTTTCCGTACCATGCATTAGGATAGTCTGGTCTGAGCTCAAGGGCTTTTTCATAGGCTTTAACGGCTTCATCGTACTTTCCAACCTGAGATAAGGAGAAGGCCATATTGTTCCAGATATCTGGATCCTCGGAATTGATTTTGACAGCTTTGTCATAGAGCTCAAGAGCTTCCTCATATTTTCCAATGGTTTCAAGGACCTGAGCCTTATTATTTAACAGGTTTATATTCTCTGGATCCTTCTCGATTGCTTTATCAAAGGCTACAATTGCCTCATTAAGCTTGCCACTTCTAAGAAGGTCAAGTCCGTATTCGTTAAGTTCGGCTGCCAGGAACTCATCGCTGACTTCCTGCTTACCTATATCCCCCGAATCACTCAAAACATACATGTCTTCGGAAACCGTCTCTTCTTCAGATTTTTCTTTCCCGCCTTCTTCTCTGAAGGTTTTGTCTTTTGGTTCATCGGAACTCATATCAAAATTTCCTGCTCTGCCTTTTATAGTAGATCCTGCGGATTCTTAAATACCCGCGTTCGATATTTACTTAAATTCGTTGTTCGTTTATGATTTATACATCTGTCCTTTATGGCTTTTATAGCCTCTCCCCGAAAAGCTCTGAGAAAAGTTCCGGAAAGAAGAGCAGAGAATGAAAAAGCAAAATTTACATAGTTTAGAAAAAGCGGCAGGCCCGAAAAAAATGGAAGAGATTGAGAAGAACATGAATATAATTCAGAGAAACCTAGAGCGGACTTATTCCGGAGCTCTGAAAGCCGTGCTTTTTGATATGGATAACACTCTCTTTGATTTCGTAGCCGCAAAACTGGAAGCTTGCAGGGAAATTCTCTCTTTTATTTGGAGGGGAGATGTTACTGAAAAACCTTCGGAACTTTTCAGGTATTTCTTGAGAGGAGTTTACGGTTTTGAAGATTACGAAAATATTCGAGACTACATGCAGGAAAGAGATGTTTTTACAGCCCAGGGCTACAGGAAGTGCTGTGAGATCTATGAGCGGGAAAAACTGCAAAATCTCGAACTCTATCCAGATGTAACGGATACTCTTGATAAGCTGAAATATCTGGGCTTAAAGCTTGTGATTATAACGGATGCCGATAGTCATCATGCCCTGGCAAGGCTTACAAGAGTCGGGCTTCTTAATTACTTCGATCTTGTTGTGGCTGCGGATACGACAGGCACAAAAAAACCAGATCCATCACATTTTCTTTTCGCGCTTGAAGCGCTCGGGATAAAGCCCGGAGAAACTCTGGTAGTGGGAGATAGTATCAAAAGAGATATAGCTCCTGCCCGCAAACTTGGATTGAAAACCGCTTATGCTTCCTATGGAGACTGGAGACCTGGAGAAGAAACGGATCAGCGCTTTGATTTCAGGCTCGATACATTTTCGGATATGCTTGATATACCCGGGCTCTAAGCAGCAAACTTTTTAAAAAAGTCTTGACCGAAAACCTTTTCAAAAAAGGTTTTATCGAAAACCCGAGCAGCGGCGTGATCAACCGGCGAAACGGTTGCAGCTAAACGGGTGTGCTTGATCGAAAAACCTGAGCTTTGAGCGGATATGCCAGTAAACCTGTAAGCTGTAAACCTGTAAACCAGATACATCAGGAGAAAAGAAAATTTTTGGAGAAATGAAAACTTTTGGCCACCAGTCCTGATGATTCCGAAAAGAAATTTTCGGCTAACGGCTTTTTCTGGCTCTGGGTCTTTGAATTGTGTGGAAAAACCTGAAATATTACTACTCAAAGAAGATCAGAATATATCGGATTTATATCAACTGCTCTCTCGTAGGCCTCCATTGCTTTCTGATGTTTCTTAATCCTGTCGTATACGATACCTTTACCAATCCAAGCTTTTGTAAAACTTGGATTGATCTCGATAGCTCTCTCAAAAGCTTGAAGTGCCTCTTTGTATTTTTCCAGGTCTCTCAGAGCAATTCCCTTATTGTACCAGAAACGGGCATTATCGGGATTTGTCTTTATCTTAGTGTCAAAAATCTCCACGGCCTTTTCGATATAAAGTCTTGCTTCTTCGTGTTTTTCAAGCCAGCGGAGAGCCACACCCTTGTTATAAAGGGCCTTCCCGTTCGCAGGGTTCAATTCAAGAGCCCTGTTAAAAGCACTAATGGCTTCTTCATAACTTTTTATCTTGCAGAGCCCCATACCTTTCTTGCACCATTCACTTGCGCTCATGGAGCCCAGATCGTAATTCTTCTCATAAAGGCGGATAGCCTTCTCAAAATCATCCATAGCATCCTCGTATGCCTTCATTTCTCTCAGAGCCATTCCCCGCCTGTACCAGACTTCAGGATCCTCAGGAGCAAGATATATAGCCCGATAGTATGCATCCAGAGCTTCTCTATACTGCATAAGACCTATAAGCAGTTCACCTTTGGAGTACCAGGTCTTCGCATCCGCAGGATTGATCTGAAGAGACCTGTTAAGGGCATCAAGAGCTTCATCATATCTGAAAAGCCTTTTCAGAACCATCCCTTTGCTAAACAGGATTTTTGCATTGTCAGGGCTTATTTCCAGAGCTTTGTTGTATGCATCCAGAGCTTCTGCAAATCGTCTAAGTTCATGGAGTGCAATACCTTTATTATACCACTCGTTCGAAGTCATCACTCAACCACACCTTTTTTCGATAACGTTTTTCCACCTTTTATCACATATACTCTAGCAATAATAATATGCCTTCAGAGCGTTAAATTAATTTTGTACTTTAGCTCCGTACTAAAAATAAGGAGATATCTGCAGTTTCACGTCATAATTTATGTGTTAAGAGTACATTTACAGTTACACACAATAATCTATGTTTTTGCTCTTTTTTAAGGATTTTGAAAAATTCTTATTCTTTTTTATTTTAAAAATAAAGTCTTCAAAGTCCGGGCAAGAATTCGATAAACTAAAATAACTTTATACATGTTTTTCAATTCATCCTTGAAATTAATAAAAATATATTTATCGTAGGCTCAAATTCTTCCTTCTTTCCTTTATTTCAATCGAATACCCCGCTAGCTTGCTGCGGGGTGCGCCAGCACAACTTTGATTTAATCCGTGGTTTTGCCCTGACCTGGAAAAAATTGATCTATAAAATAAAACCTGAAAAATCCGATAAGTTCGATTTTAGCAAAAGTTGAGATCCCCTTCTCTCACGGCCTGTCAAGAGTCTGATTATCGACTTCTCACACTGAGGAATTGAGGAATTCTCTAATTTGGGGAGACTTGGACAAGGACCATATACTTGAATTCAGACCTAATTCAGCTCTTAATAGCTTCTCATCTTCATAATGTATATTTTAAAGATCTTTTATAAATAATAAAGATAACTATCTAGAGAATCCTGGCATACTTAATAAATTAATTAGTATAATATTAGAAACTCGTGAAAATAACGACAAAGACATTTAGTAAAGCCATTTAATAAGGAATTTAACAAGAGACTTTATAAAATCATCTAACAATATTTATGACATACAGAAGTATTTCTTACATGTCAAGAGGATCAAAAAATTTTAAATGATTGCCCTGAAAAACTCTTCAGAGCAGGATTTAATTTTGTAATATTTAAAATAGAAAAAGGTTTTTCTGCTATAAGCCGGCTTTGGAGTTAGAAATGAGTACGCTTCAAAATCATTCCCACTCTGGCTCGCAGTTCCCCCGGGTTAAAAGGCGTAGTAACATAATCATCAACTCCCGATTCTAAAGCCTGAATCCTGTTTTTCACCTCTCCTTTTTCATTGAGCACCATCACTGGGATCCACCAGTACCTTGAACTGGTTCTAAGCTGTTTGCAGATCTTAAAGCCTTCAAGGTCTGCAAGCCCTGTATCCAGCAGGACAAGATCGGGTTTTTCAGCTTTTACGGCTTCAAGTGCGGAAAGATTACCAGGGACTTTGACAACATTATAATTTTCAGCTTCAAGTGTCACCTTAATACTAAGGGCACTGCTTCCATCTCCCATAATCAGGATTTTCTGCCGCGTATCATTAAGATTTGCAATTCGGGTCTTTACCAGTTCTTCTGGAACTGAAAGATGGGAGGCAATCTCCCTTTCACTTATTTCAGGTTGTCCTTCAATTAATTTCAAAATTTCATAATCAAGATTTTTATTATTCATCACCCTCCATCACCATACAGTATATATTTTCTTAGCTATTAAACATTTCTCAAATTTTTCATAATAAACGTTCCTTTAAATTTAATACGGTATGAAGAGTATAGAGTTATCCAAATATTCAGAAGAATTCTTATGAATCGTCGGCTTGACCAATTAGGAGATAAGTTTATAACCGTAAATAGCAAGTTAATATTGGAAATAAGAATCGCTTACAGAGAACAGCCACCTCTGAGATGATATCAATGGATCCAATGGAAAAAATTTTTGGTAAAACCGCACAAATGACAGTACTCAAGAATCTGATCGAACACCAGAACGAATCAACCTACCTTTCGGGAATAGCTGAAGAAACTGGCTTGTCTCACTCCAGCGTATCAAGGGTTATTACTCCCCTGATCGCATCGGGCATCGTCATAGAAAAGCCCCTGGGAAAGCAAATTCGGACTTTCCAGCTGAACATGGACAATGAGGCAACAAGGCTGATCATAGATTTCTACAATAAAATCAATCAGATGCTTGAATAAGCATTAAAAGCAGAAGCACAAAAAATGAAAATCGGGAGCAATGCAAGCTTACTGTACCGTCTTTCGAATTTATGAACAATTTAGAATTTTGAACAATTAAGCTTTAAGGCAATTCCAGCCTGAAGGTCTCGATTCGGATAACTCTTCAGGTAACCTGTTTCAGACAATTTCAGCTAGAAGATCCTGGTTCGGATAGTTTTCATCAAGTCTCTTTTTTTAAGCTTTCTATGTACTCATTTGCAGCAGTAGCTGCGAGTGCTCCATCTCTAACGGCTGCCACAAGCTGCCAGATAGGTGTATCACGACAGTCTCCTACAGCATAAATTCCTTTCTTAGAGGTTTCAAGGAAGCGGTCCGTCTTGATAAAACCTTCCTCATCCTTTTCCACATCAATGATTTCGGTGTTCGGGTGGATGCCCACGTATATAAAAACCCCGTCCGCAGCCAGTTCGTGCTGTTCTCCACTTTTAAGATCCTTATATACTATTTTTTCGACTCTTCGAATTTCTCCGCTACTTCCCAGGATTTCCAGGATACAGGCATTGAAAATGAATTCAAGGTTCGGAGTTGCAAAAGCCCTGTCCTGAAGGATTTTTACAGCTCTCAACCGGTTTCTCCTGTGAAGAAGATAGACCTTCCTGGCAATTTTCGAAAGGAGAATAGCGTCCGTAATCGCTGAGTTCCCACCTCCGACTACTACGACGGTTTTGTTTCTGAAAAAAGGTCCGTCACAGATAGCGCAGTAAGAGACCCCTTTACTAATAAATTCTTTTTCCCCAGGCACGTTTAGGTGCTTGGGATTTGCGCCTGTAGCTACTATAACAGCTTTCGATTCAAAGTCTCCGCTGTCCGTAGAGACGATTTTCTTCTCCCCCTCGCTGCGCACAGAGAGAACGTCAGTTATCTTTGTTTCTACCCCGGCTTCCTGAGCATGACTTTTATATTTTTCCATCAACTCAAGCCCTGAGATTGCTGGAAAGCCAGGGTAATTCTCCACTACATCTGCAAGCGCAATCTGGCCGCTAATTTCGCTTCTTTCAAGAACCAGAGTATTAAGTCCGAAGCGTACGGCATAGATGCCGGCTGCGAGCCCTCCAGGCCCTCCTCCTACAATTATCAGATCGTACATACTACTTGCCTCCTGAATTCCTAAAAAAAGTTTCAGAAAACATACATCGAAGATTAACTCAGCTAATACGGGATATAGCATCGGCTTTTTTCGGGAGGCCTGTAAAAGCTACCTTTCCATCAATAATGGTCGTAGGAACCCCAACTATGCCGTATTTATCAATCAATACCTGGCCCTCTGGAGTTTCCACATCTATTTCTTCGTATTCAAAGTCATAATCGGATTTCAGGTCTTTCCAGAGTCTTCGAGTTGCCGGACAGGCAGTACACCAGCTGGCGTGAATAAGCGTAACTTTAACCATAAAAACCCCTTTAAAAACTGCAATTGTAAGTCCATTCTATTATTAATTTTCATATATAAATAAGTTAAGCGTACACGTAAATCCGGAAAAATAAATAGTATTGTTGCTTCAATCTATGATTATTGCTTCGATCTCTCCGAACAAAAAGCTTTAAACCAGCAGGGCTCTTAAAACGGGCTATGCTTACATTTATAGGTCTGGGCCTTTTTGACGAATATGACATTTCTTTAAAGGGACTTGAGGCTATCAGGGAAGCTGACCTGGTTTATGCGGAATTCTACACATCCTGTCTCATGGGTACAAACCTTGAAAAAATGGAGAAACTCTATGGGAAGAAAGTCTTTTTGCTTTCAAGAGAGAATGTGGAGCAGCATCCTGATTGGCTCTCCGAGGCAAAGGACAGGAATCTTTGCTTCCTGACTGGCGGAGATACAATGGTCTCTACAACCCATGTAGATTTGCGTCTGAGAGCTGAAAAACTGGGGATAGAGACCCGCCTGATTCATGGGGCTTCCATTGCCTCGGCTATCTCGGGTCTTACAGGATTGCAGAACTACCGCTTCGGGAAATCCGCAAGTATTCCTCATCCCTATGAGAGCAGGAGAGGCACAAGGATAATCTCGGAAACTCCTTATGATATAATAAAACAAAACCTGGAACTTGGCCTGCATACTCTGGTGTTTCTGGATATAGATAAGGAAAAAGGCTATATGACTGTAAATACTGCTCTTGAGCTTCTCCTCGAGGTTGAGGAAAAAAGAGGAGAAGAGGTCATGCACAGAGCGGCTGCAGTAGGAATAGCCAGGGCAGGCTCGGAAAACCCGGTCGTAAAAGCAGATTATGCAGAAAACCTGAAGGACTTCGATTTTGGAAAACCTCTCCACGTCCTCGTAATTCCCGGAAAACTGCACTTTCTTGAAGCTGAAGCGCTTGTGAAACTTGCAGGAGCCCCAATAGGATTTATGAAAGAAGTGGAGTAAAGAAGAGAATTATATTAAAAGCGTCTTCTGGTGATCATGATGCCTGCCGATCTGGATGAAAAAGTCAAAAGATACGAGGATATGTTAAAAAGAGCCCTCCAGAAAGCCAAATATGCCCCAATCCAGGGATCTCATATGTATGCCGTTGCAAAGGATTATTATACAATGGCAGAAGCCTACTATAAAGATGGGGTGTATTTTTTGGAGAATAGCGATCCTGTAAATGCTCTGGCCTCATTCAGCTATGGTCACGCCTGGCTTGATGCGGGAGCAAAACTCGGGGTTTTTGCAGTCGATGATGAAACTCTTTTTACTATATAAATGGAAAAGAGAATAAAAGAGGAAGAATAAAAGAAAATGAAAATGCCTTAACTCTGATTCCGGGGAGAAAGCATAGATTCCCTAATTGGAAGGATTAAAGTTTCAGGACTAAGAATTAAAAACTTAACTGAAAAACCATATAAAATCAAACGTGATACTATTCTATTTGAGGCAGAAACAATTTATATACTTTATTCTATTCTTTAGATCCTGTGGAAAACTTTTCCCAATCGGGAAATCTTCTTGAAAAACGTGCATAACAGAATAATTATGGTGGATAATAATGAAAAACTTCCATGTGGTACTTGAAGCAGCTTGGTTGGTTAGAGATGTAAAGACGGCTGATGATGCTATAGGAGTCGCGATTTCAGAAGCTGGAAAACGCCTGAATCCTAAACTGGATTTCGTAGAGGTTGACGTGGGCACTACATCCTGCCCAGTGTGTGGTGAGCCCTTTAGCAGTGTTTTCATAGCAGCAAACACCGCTCTTGTAGGTCTTGTTTTTGAGATGAAGGTTTTTGATGCCGAGTCTGCCGAACATGCGGAAAGGATCGCAAAATCCGTGATAGGAAAATCTCTAAGGGACATTCCGTTGACAGTTGTTGAGGTCACCGAATTCGAAAGGGCAGCCGAGAAGGGCGAACAGCAGAAGAGCAAAACAGGCAAATAACAGTTTTTTTCTAAGAACCTGTTGGGACAGAATAAGACATTATGCTGCGGCTAGTTATGCCTCTGGGTTTTGTTCAGATCTGACTTTATAAGGCTGAAAAGAGACCCTTGGTGAAAAAAGAATACCTATCGTTAATCGAAACCCAGCAAAAAAAGCAAGTTTTATCTCTCCTTCAGGCTTGGTTTTTAAAGTTTGATCCGGCACAAAGACCCGGGCTTTTTCACAACCCATGAAAAAAGAGGACACTACATGGACAGAGTAATTTCCATCGTAGGGCATACCGCCCTTGATTACATTGTAGATGTTGAAAAAATCGCAGGAAAAAACGAGTCGTCTCCTGTCATTGACTATGAAGAATACCCTGGCGGAGGGGCTGCCAATATTGCAGTTGCCATTGCAAAGCTGGGGGGAAAGAGCCAGCTGATCTCCTCTGTAGGTACGGATTTTGTAAGTTCAGGATATGAAAAACTCCTTACAGAAGCGAATGTTGACCTCTCCCACCTTTATAGAATTGAGGACCTGAAAATTTCCAAAGCCTTTATTTTCACTGACAGGGAAGACAACCAGACAACCTATTTTTACTGGGGAGCCTCTTCGAAATTCAAAGAATTGGAACCCGAACCTGTAGATTTTGTCCATCTTGCAACCGCTGACTCGATGTATAACGCGAAGCTCGCACAAATTGCCGGTTTCGTATCCTTCGACCCGGGCCAGGATCTTGTTACTTACTCGAAAGAAAACCTCGAACTCATACTCGCTCATACTGACATCCTTTTTGCGAATCGACACGAGATCAAGCGAGTTTCAGAGATGACCGGAAAAAGTTTTTCTGAACTCAAGGCTATGATCGACGTCATTGTGGTCACATACGATTCCAAGGGCAGCAGGATCTATACAGGTAATGAAGAATTCTTAATTCCTGTGATTTCTGTTCAAGCTACAGATCCCACCGGGGCAGGAGATGCCTACAGGGCAGGTTTCCTTCTCGCACTCACCAGAGGATACCCACTTTCCACATGTGGAAAAATAGGGTCTACTGTAGCTTCTTTTGCCGTACAGACACGGGGCTGCCAGACAGGTCTTCCTACCTGGAAAGAGATGAAAGTCCGTTATGAGACCAATTTTGGAAGGCTTGAGAAAGAATGCTGAAATTACAAATGCCGAAGAAAGCATGATCAAAAGTCAAAAAGTATATAAAATATTACTTAATGATCCACGCATTATAACCCCCGACGTACGAAAAAAGAGATTAAACAAAAAGGGATGCAGATGAAACTCGCAGCACTGATTTCCGGTGGCAAGGACTCGATTTTTGCCATATATAAAGCCCTCCAGGAAGGGCATGAGGTCACCCACCTGATTAATATTGTTCCCGCAAGGGACGATTCCTACATGTACCATTCCGTCAACCTCCACATGGTAGAACTAATCTCTGCCGCCTGTGAAATCCCATTGGTCCAGCAAGAGTCCAGCGGAATAAAGGAACTTGAACTGGATGACCTGACCCTTGCCCTCAAGAAAGTAGATGTGGATGGGGTATCTGTAGGTGCGATTGAATCCCAGTATCAGGCAGGTAGGGTGAAGAAGATCTGCGACTCCCTGGGGCTTAAGGTCTATACTCCGCTCTGGCATAGGGATCCTGAAGAATTGCTCAACGAGATGTCAAAAGTGCTCGATATTCGGATTGTCAGGGTCGCAGCTGACGGTCTCGACAAATCATGGTTAGGTCGTCCTATAAATGTAAACTCAATCGAACATCTCAAAGCCCTGAATAAACGGTACATGGTCCATATGGCCGGAGAAGGTGGAGAATATGAGACTGTTGTGCTTGATGCTCCCTTTTATAAAAAACGGATTGAGATTGTAAAAAGTGAAGTTGAATGGCAAGGCGACACTGGTTCCTTAAAGATCCTGGAAGCAAAACTCGTCGACAAAAACTGATTCTCAAAAAGCTTCCTGAAAAACAGGTGAATCCAGAAGACGGTTTCATCTATTTCATATTTTAGAAGCGCTATAAGCGCTGCAATTCTTTAAAACATAATTTTTTTACTTTAGATTCTTCAATTTTCGCTTTTTATTCTTTAATTTTTACTTTTGATCCCTAGTTTGACAGTATCCACTAATTGGTACTGAATATTACCCTTCTTTTTTGGTTCAATTGTGCTTGACACTTCTTTTAAATTTATAAAAATTTGTTATATATTCTATGTAGTTCCACTCTTTTTTGATATGATTAAGCTATTGATCGGTCAAAACTCGCAAAAATATAGTTTTTGATTCCACTTACCTTGAACTCGATTGTAAGTGTCAAATTCTTCAAGTTTTTTTAATGAATTTTGTAGATATGTGTTTTAGCTCCTGAAATTCATATCGCATCAGCGATATGAATAATTGAGCGATAAATCCAAGGATAATAGATCCATAAACGCTATCATCCGACCAAACTCTCAACGGCTTAACGTTAATAACCGGGGATGCGTTAAGGATTCGGAAATTCTCGAAGCTTTCAGGGTAAGCCAGGACAGGGTCATATCTATGGCGCTTATCCATGAAGAACTGCATGAAGGCGGAAAAATCGACACACTGAATTTTTCACCGTATCTGGAGAGACTGGTTGAGAATCTTTTCCGCACGTATATACTTGGAGATTCCAATATTAGCTTAAATCTGGATCTTGAAGAGAATGTTTCTTTGATATGGATACTGCAGTTCCTTTAGGGCTGATTGTTAACGAACTTGTCTCCAATTCTTTAAAATACGCATTTCCAGACAGAAACAACGGGGAAATCCAAATAAAACTCTTCAGTCAGGAGGCTGGAGAGAAACTGAATAATGAAGAGAAACTTACCGATAAAAGCAGCAGGTATACTCTCATAGTCTCAGATAATGGAACTGGAATCCCCAAAGATCTCAATTTTAAAAATTCAGAAACGCTTGATCTGCAGCTTTGTGTCCATTCTTGTTGACCAATTAGACGGTGAAATCGAGCTAAAAAGGGATAAAGGAGCCAAATTTACTATAAAATTCAGTACAGCAGAAAAATTAATAAAAAATTATAAATTTTCATACTTTCTTTAAGTCCGGAATAAGCTTTTAATTCTCTTTTTCGTAAGAGACTTTTTTATTTTATGCAGAAGCAATAGGATGATAAATACTCAGGATTCTTGCCTTATTTTTTAGAATCAGCCATCTGAGTTCCTTAAATATGAATGAAGCGCAATTTAACATTAAAGATTAGAAATTCCATGAAATCAAAGTTGCGCTGGTGCACTCCGCTGCAAGCAACGGGGTATGTTCGCGCCACCGCTCCAAATTCCGTTAAAGGAAATAATAGCCCAAAACAATTTAGTTTGAGCAGAAGTTAATAACCGAAAAATGGAATTGATAATTATATAGTCATCAACGATTACCGGGGAAGTTTTCCATCCCCGCAGCAAGCTAGCGGGGTATTCGACGGAAATAAATCTAGGTGAAATCGGTAGATTGATTAGAACTTATGATGAAAGCTTATTATAAAAGCAGGTGGTCCTTTTTTCGATATGGGAAAATGCGCACTATAGGCGCTGTTATTTTACTCAAAGAGAGTTGCCTTACATGGCTACGGTTTCTCATATATTTCGGGAGGAAGGAGAACATTTGATAGCTGATGGAATGAGACTTGCTGTTACTAGAATTTTGAAAGATTTCGATCTGGCTCTGATAGAGCTTCCTCCCGAATGTATGGTTAAAATTACCGAGCTTGGTAGTGCAGCTGAACTAGAGGAAGCTTTTCTTGTCAATGATATCCATATTATCCGGTGCAAGGTAATTAATGCCGGAGCTTCACTGCTTTATCTGGGCTTTCGATGCCTTGATATGCCGAAACCGGGGGATAGCAGTTCCCCTATCCTGCAGGCAGGGAAGATAATTGGGATTATATTTTCGGTGATGCTGAACAATTGCATGGGGATTACAATCTCTTCCAGTATTCTCCGCATCCTGGGAACTAGGATTAAGAAAAAATCGATCTTAAGCAAATAAGACTCTTTTTACGAATAGCTTTTTTTAGGTAATAATTTTTAATAACGTGGCTCTTAAAGAAACTTTTCTTTTAAGAAACAAAGTAGTTAAAAGTCCCCGAGAATCTACAACACACTTCTTCTTACCTATTCAATCATGTTAAAGTTAATGTACACAATCTGTTGCCACGTTCCAAGAGTAAGGGTTTTTTCAACAAAAGGCACTGTAAGGCTCGGGCCGATGAGCATGGCTCTTAAATGCGAGCCTCCGTTATAATCTCCCCAAGGTTTGTAGTGGTGATAATCCTTGTCCAGAGAGATTAGCTTTTCAAGCGTTTCAGAAACATCTTTTGAGAGATTGAGCCCAAATTCAATTGTAGTTATTGCTCCGGTTGACCCAATGCAAAAGATCGTAACCGTTCCGGTTCTTATTTTTTATTTTCTTACTTCTTCTGAGATCACTTTGGTAATATCAACAATTCCGCAGTCCTCTTTCCCAGTTACTGAGATTTCCCTTGTTTCCACAGGCGTGAAAAGATGATTGGAGACTCCGATTAATAAATTCTTCCAAATATCTGAGAAATCTCCCGATTGTCTTTCTACTGCTGCACGGCTTGTAAAGAGCATGATCGACGCAAAAATCAGGAAAGAGTGCGGAGATACCCATTTTCGGATTCTATAACGCCAATTGCCTTAACTTTCACTCTTATAGCTAATTTGGCGACCCTGCTTGGTTTTACTGCTCTGGCTGGTTTCACTGTTATGGCTGGTCTCATTATCCTTACCGGTTTCATTATTTTGGCTGGTTTTATTATTCTGGCTAGCTTCGAGAGCCTGACTGGTTCCGTTTTCCTGATGGGCTCCGAGGTCTAATTGACCATCGGGGTAGCCTTCATCATAGCCGTGTATGTAACCTTCGTTGTAACTGCTATTGTCACCTAATAAGCCAGCTTTGACATCGTAATAGTTGCTATTGAAAGCATTCTTGTAACTGGCTCGGTAGCCGTCTTCGTAGCCATGCTGGTAGTCGGGGGATTTCATACCCGATAATTTTACTCCTAATATCAAAGTTAATATAACAAAGACTGCCAGCAAAACTCCACCTATTTTTATCCAATTTTTATTCGATTCGTTTGTCAATCAGCTTTCCCTCGGCAGATTATTAATAATAGATATTCATATTTATCAGACTGTATAATATATATTGAATAATATAATTATATATACTTTGGGTAAAATCATTTAGATTATATACAGAAGATATACACGTTGTTTAAGGTATGATAAAGAGCTAGTTTGTTTTGTGTTACTTCTTAATGTGTATATTTCTTTTGATTTTATTCTCTCAGTCATCTCTCATTTATGCCTGGTTCACACTTTATTTTTGGTATACATTTTAACACAAAGTTATACTAGTAATTTTGATCGGGAACTCTGGTCACTAGATAAAGTTCTCAGTGACAGCTATATGCTTCTCATATTGGAAGCAAGTCCCGATTTATAGTAAATTACATAGATAGTAATTATTTACATATTGTAACCTGTCAAATACTTTTATCCTGAATGATGCAGAAGAACTAATATTGAATAATATTTAGAGCTTTTGGGTAATATATCACTTTTGAGATTATGTTTTTTGGCCACTAAAAATGAGTCTGAATCTTCCTTCTTTCCTCTCAAGTCTCTAAAAGTAAGCGTCTAAAATGAAAGCTATTTTAAACCTGTTACAGCCATTCTCTCAACTACTATAAGGGTTAAACCATGCAGTGATTAAAAGAAATTGAGCTGTAAGATTTAATAAAAAATCAACATACGAGAGTTGCCAAGCCAGGTCAAAGGCGCCAGACTTAAGATCCGTTTACGAAGGTATTTGTGGGTTCGAATCCCATCCCTGGCATCTGTTTTAAAGATATGTTCAGTTTTTAAAATACCTTTCTCAAATGACTATCTTTTCTACAACTATTTTTTCTTGCCTTGGCTTTAGTCCCCGCCGGTAATAGTCTCCTTCTGGTGTCTTGATACACTCATTAACCATCTCTTACAATAGCTGAAATAGACACAAGTTTTCCAGTGATGTAAAAAACCGGAAAATTCGACTTTTCAGATATCAACAGATTGATAAAGTAGGATAGCTTCAATTGAATTTAGCGATAC
>NZ_DAVG01000071.1 GCF_002505485.1 Methanosarcina sp. UBA5
ATGACAAGATGTGCATACTGGAAAGTATCTACAAATTAGCTAAATCAGGAGAGAAAAAGGAGAAAAAACATGACAACCCGTGTAGCGGAACTTTCAGAAGTTCAGAAAAAAGAAATCTCCGAACTCTTTGGGGAATATGTTAATCTTGACAGACGTGAACGTCACTATTACAACCACGATATAGGAGCTTTACCTCCTCTTGTTAAGAAGGTAATTGGGAATACCGACCCTGCTGCCATCGTAAAAATCAGGACCGAGGAAGATGCAGTAAAGCTTCTTGAGTTTGCGAACAGACATAAGTTTCCGGTCGTACCTCGCGCAGGAGCCTCTTCAGGATACGGAGGGGTAATCCCGACAAAGGGAGGAATAGTTGCCGATATCACATCACTGAATAAGATCATAAGTATCGATCCAGACGGGCAAAAAGCTGTTGTGCAGAGCGGGATAATCTGGGAAAAACTGGAGAGGAAACTAAAAGAAAATGGGCTTTCGGTAAGGACAATTCCTTCAAGCGCTCCTTCTTCGACAGTTGGAGGCTGGCTGGCCCAAAGCGGAGCCGGTTACGGAAGTTATGAGTTTGGCTGGGGCTACGAGAGCATGGAAAAAGCCAGAGTTATACTTCCCACAGGAGAAACCCGGGAGTTTTCAGGCCCTGAACTAAAAAAGTTAATCGGGACAATGGGAACCATAGGCATCATTACCGAGATAACACTGAAAGTCCAGAAGTTCGAAGAGAGAAAAGCGATTTCTGCCAGTTTCCCAAGCGCTTCAGCCCTAAAGAAAGCTGTTGAAGAAGTAAGAAGAAAGAATATTCCTCTCTGGTCAATCTCCTTCCTGAATCCCGAATGGGCAGATATGAAGAATAAAGCGCCCAGGAAACTCCACTATGGAGAGGTCGTGGATAAAGACAGACCGGTGTTGCCAGTCTCTTATGTCTCAACTTTCATGTACCCTGCCTCCAGGAACGTTTCCGGCTTGAAAGAAGCAATCGAAAGTGCAGGCGGGACAATCCTTCCGGAAGGAATTGCAAAATATGAGACGGACGAATGGTTCAAGTCCATGAAAGTAAAGCGCCTGGGCCCTTCGTTTATTCCTGCGGAAATTCTGGTGCCGCTTGAGAAAATGGACAGGACTTTTGAAGAAATAGGGAAGAAAATAAAATTGCCTGTGCTTACTGAAGGCATGGTTATAAGCGACGGGTATGTGGTTCTCCTCTGTTTCATGCGCCATTCGGAACGCTCCTTGCTCTTTAATACGGCTTTTGCTCTTTCCCTGAGCATTTTGAAAATTGCAGAAGAAAATAGTGGAAGGGCTTATTCCTCAGGACTTTTCTTCGCTTCAAAGAGGAAAAGTGTTTTCGGGGAAAGGCTTGCTGAAATCGAGGCCCTGAGAAAAGAAATCGACCCTAACGGGATCATGAACCCTGAAACTCTGGAAGGGAAAGGACTCCTGAATACTGTAGTATCGATGGGTTCTGCCTTTGAACCTTTTGGCAGGATAGCTGGAAACATGTCAGGAATTGGAGAGGTTTCCTTCAAGGATGAGAAAGAAATTCCCGCAGAAGTAGCAGAACTTGCCTATTCCTGTTCTCAGTGCGGGTATTGTGTGAGCGAGTGCGACCAGTATTACGGCAGGAGCTGGGAATCCCAATCGCCTCGTGGAAAATGGTTTTTCATCAAGGAATACCTTGCAGGCCAGGAAAAACTTGACCAGAGGCAGACAAATACTTTCCTCGGCTGCACCACCTGCCAGATGTGTGACTCCCGCTGTGAACTGGATATGCCGATCGAACATGCCTGGATGACCATGCGCCAAAAGCTGGTTGGAGAAGAAAAGAAGATGACCTTCCCTCCCTTTGAGATCATGGCTGCAAGCCTCCTTAAAGAGAGGAACATCTGGGCGAACTACAGAAAAGACCGGGACAAGTGGATTCCAGATGATATCAGGGAAAAGATGAAGGACAAAGCCGAGTACGCTTATTTTGCAGGCTGCACTGCGTCCTTTGTGGAAAATGATGTTGCAGTAGGGGCAGTCCACATGCTCGATGATGCAGGAGTGGAGTTTACAAGTCTCTTTGACAAAGAATCCTGCTGCGGAATTCCCATGCTTGTTGCCGGAAGGTGGGACGTTTTTGAAAAAACAATGAGAATGAATATCTCGAATATGAAAAAGAAAGGTGTAAAAACCGTAATCACTTCCTGCCCTGCGTGCTGGCTAATGTGGCATACGGTCTATCCCCAGTGGGCGAAAAAGCTGGGAATCGAATACGGGCTTGAGGCAAAACATTACTCTGAAGTGCTCGCGGATCGTCTCGATGTCCTGAAGCCGAAGTTCAAGCAGCCTCTGGATAAAGTGGTAACCTGGCATGATTCCTGTCACATTGGCAGGGCAGGAGGCAAAGTTTACGAGCCGCCCAGAGAACTGCTCAAGGCTATACCCGGAATAAAGTTTAAGGAACTTGAATACAACCGAGAAAGAGCTCACTGCTGCGGTTCGGTTGTAAGCCTTATTGCCGAGCCCCCTGTTGCATACAAGCTGGGGGATATGAGACTCCAGGAAGCCCTTGATGTTAAAGCCGACATCGTTGCAGCGCTTTGTCCGTGCTGTGTTTTTCAGTTCCGCGTAGCAGCGAAGGAAAACAATCTTGATATCGAAATTCAGGATCTGGGCGCTCTGGTGGCAAGGAGCCTTGGATATAATATTCCGGACTCAACTTCGTATACCTTGGAATCCTGGGTTCCCTTCGAAAAGATGATTTCCCTTATGCAGCCTGAAAATATGACTGACCTGATGGTTGAACTCATGCCCCAGATGATGGCAGCGATGCCAGCCCCACTTCAGGCAATGATGAAACTGGTCAAATACGTGCCTGGTATGGATGTCATGATGAAATCCATGATGCCGGTTATGATGCCTAGACTCATGACACTGGTTATGCCGAAAGTCATGCCTGACATGCTTAAAGCTGTAGAAAAGAGAGTGCCTATGCCCGATTACATGAGGGAGCAGCTTCCGGATCTTATGCCGAAGGCTATGGAGAACTTGATGCCTAATATGCTTCCCGAACTTATTCCCAGGCTGACTCCACGGATGATTGAGTACATAAAGACACATTGAGGGTTTTGCACAAAATCTGTGCAGAAAAACACGAAGGGAGAACTTCAGAATCCCTTCAATCAATTTTTAAAATTTTACTTTGTGATAGCTACCGGCAGATTGCTATTTTATGTTATCCAGACTCTTTTCACAAGCACTTTTTATTCCCAGGCCAGCACAGGATTGGAAATAAAACTGGTTTTGGATGAACTCATAGACTTCTCAATCTGACTTAAACTACCTTGATGAGGTCCATAGATTCAGGTATTTACCGCGGCTTTGCTAATCCGATTTTACCTTTACATTCCTTGATGACATCGGAAAAGTTTGTGTATTCCCGGTCTGAACAAGCCTCGAGAGTGTTTATCACTTCACTACGAGCATTAAGTTTTTTAGCTTCCTCTATAAGTTGATTCTTTGTTGCAGGAAACTTCACATCGTGGAAAGCTTGCATAACATTCTGAATACCTTTGAATTCCTGGAGGACATCCGAAGAACTGTGGTATTCCTTGTCTGGAATGTTTTCAATAGCTTGTATTACTTCGCTACGGGCGTTAAGACTTTTAGCTTTCTCAATAAGTTGCATCTTCGTTACAGGATATTTCATCTCTTGAAAAGCTTGTAAAGCTTTCTGAATCGCATTATGTACTTCAGTAGCACTCTCCTGCATTTGATTTCTCCCCCTTATTTTGGTTTTGTTTTCTGTGGAATTTGTCCACATTCAACATTTGGATCAATTTGATACAATTTTACATCTGTTTGGTTCTTAGTCATTTTGTGCCAATGAAAATGAATTCAAATTGTATCACAAGCAGATTGTATTTATTTAATATAATATCTAGAGAAATATAAATAAGAAACCAATATAAATTAAACGTAGATGTTATTCAGTCAAGATTAGCAGATATTTACTCAACAAATAGTATTTTTCCAAAAAATCCCCTACATTTTAGATGCATATATAAAAACAGAACAGACTTACTAAATATAAAGATAGATTGAAATTTTACATATCCTTGTTTCCCTGCTTGTATACCTAATATTCCATCAGAGAGAATTCTTAATCAATAGGGAAAAACGATGGCACCAATTAGAAAGATCAAAAATCAGAAACTAATAAAAGGTATCTAGTACTGCGATTCCGAAGTAGATTCATAAAACTTGATTTTTGAACCTATTTCCCGATTACGAATTTCCCAGTAAATAGTGAATTTATTTTGGAATCGAAGCACTAGTGTCATGGAAATTTAATTATTGAGCATAATCTTTGACAGCTTTTCATCATATAGCGATTCAGAGTTAACATGTGACCAATAACTAAATTTTCAAGACACTAGTTTCTTTTCGCCCACACATTTAAATCAAGCTATTTCTCACAAAGTTCTGCATTCATCTACGAATTTTGTTATTTCACGATCTGCGGTTCCACAGCTAATAAAAGAAGGTTTTTTCGTAATTATGAGAGTAAGGTCAGATTTTCCATCCCATTCAAAATTTCCAGTTATCCCGTTTCCCGAAAGTTCTCCTTTGTTTCCTGATGGAACGTTGATGCCGTAGTCTTGAAGCTTTTTCTTCATGCACTCAAACGTATCAGGTGTAACACCAGATACCTTCACGGGCTCGCAACTATTTCTCCCCATCTGTGCTTGAGCAGATCCAAGAGAAAAAACTAAACACATCAATAGTAGAGAAACTATCAACTTCAAATTCATTCTTTACCCCCTAAGCGAATTTGGTCATTTGATTCAACTGGATAGACTGACTTAAAAATATAAAAATAATTAATATAAAAATTAGTATAATAGATTAATAATATATTCCTATTTATAAATATATATTTTTTATTTAAAACATGGGGCTTAGATACTATTCGAAAAGTTCTCGATCTCCGCAACTTTAACAATTGGCAATATGCATAACCAGAAAGGATACCTGGAAGAATAACCGAAAAAGGTATTAAGAGATCCAGGAGACCCCCTTTTTTAAAATAAAGAACCTGCGCTCCAGAGAAATTCTTATATAGAAGTGCTTGCATTAAGAATAGGAAAATACGCACAAAGGTAACGTGCTCAGTAATACAATTAATAAAAATTCATAGAAATTCATATCATTGAAAGGAGATTAAAGCTTGGCAGCACAACCGATCTTTATTTTAAGGGAAGGCAGCAAGAGAACCCATGGTTCCGATGCCCAGCACAACAATATTATGGCCGCAAAAGCGGTTGCTGAAGCGGTAAGAACCACTCTTGGGCCCAAGGGTATGGACAAGATGCTTGTAGACTCCATGGGTGATGTTGTTATCACCAACGACGGAGCAACAATCCTCAAAGAAATGGACATCGAGCACCCAGGTGCAAAGATGATCGTAGAAGTAGCCAAGACCCAGGATGCCGAAGTAGGAGACGGAACCACCACCGCAGCCGTACTTGCAGGGGAATTCCTGACAAAGGCAGAAGACCTGCTTGAAAGCGGAGTCCACCCAACAGTAATTGCAAGCGGCTACAGACTTGCAGCAGATCAGGCTACAAAGATTTTAGATACAATCACTATCAGTGCATCTCCTGAAGATACCGAAACTCTAGAAAAACTCGCATCCACAGCTATAACAGGAAAGGGTGCAGAGGCTAACAAGGAACATCTTTCCAGGCTTGCAGTCGAGGCCGTTAAGTCGGTTGCTGAGAAAAGCGAAGATGGAAAAATCACTGTGGACATCGAGGACATAAAAGTCGAGAAGAGACCCGGCGGAAGCATCAAGGACTCCGAGATTGTCGAGGGTGTAATTGTCGATAAAGAGCGTGTCCACACAGCTATGCCGGAAGTAGTGGAGGATGCAAAAGTTCTGCTCTTAAGCGTGCCCATTGAGCTTAAGAAGACAGAGACAAAAGCCGAAATAAAGATCACCACCCCTGACCAGATGCAGCTCTTCTTAGACCAGGAAGAAGCAATGCTCAAGGAAATTGTGGACAAGGTAATTAAGACAGGCGCAAACGTTGTTTTCTGCCAGAAAGGAATTGATGACCTTGCCCAGTATTACATGACAAAAGCAGGAATCTTTGGCATGCGCAGGGTAAAGAAGAGCGATATGGATAAACTTTCCCGTGCAACCGGCGCAAAAATCATCACCAGCCTCGACGAAATTGAGGCATCCGACCTTGGCTATGCCGGTCTAGTGGAAGAAAAGGATGTTACCGGTTCCAGAATGACCTTCGTTACAGGCTGTAAGGACAGCAAGACAACCTCAATTCTCCTTCGCGGCGGAACCGAGCATGTAGTTGAAGGAATTGAGAGGGCCCTCGAAGACGCTCTGAGAGTAGTGGGCGTTGCTCTCGAAGACCAGAAGATCGTTGTGGGTGGTGGCTCCCCAGAAATTGAACTATCCCTCAGGCTCAAGGAATATGCAGCAACCCTTAAAGGCAGGGAGCAGCTTGCTGTAACGAAATTCGCCGAGTCCCTTGAGATTATTCCTAGCACCCTTGCAGAAAATGCAGGGCTTGACCCGATCGACATGCTTGTAGAAATGCGCTCCCAGCATGAGAAAGGCAACAAGCGTGCCGGACTCAATGTTTACACCGGCAAGATCGAGGACATGTTTGAAAATAACGTTGTCGAACCTCTCAGGATCAAGACCCAGGCAATCAATGCAGCCACCGAAGCCGCAATCATGATTCTCAGGATCGATGATGTAATTGCCTCATCCAGTGCAGGCAAAGCAGGCCCGGGAGCAGGCCCAGGCCAGATGCCTGAAGAGATGTAAAGAACTTAAAATATAAAATCCAGGATTGCCGGAAATTTCCAGCAATCTGAAACCTTTCTTTTTAATTTCAAGATATTTATTCAGAATATTTTTCAGAAATCTTTTTCAGATCCTTTCTATAAATCGCTTTTAGGAAATTCATTTTCAGAAATTACTTCCAGGTATCCCTTCCAGAAATACTTTTTTCAATGATTAATTCTTCTATGTAAGTCAATTTATCTATAGAGTCACTAAGACGTTTCCAAATAAAGAAGAGACCAAGACTTTTCAAACATAAAACAAATCATGACGCCAGGATTTCCAAAACCAAAATATCTAAAAAATTCAAAAAAAGAAGGCGTTTTTGAGTTTTTATACCGAATGTTACTGAATTGCTAAAATGCACGATGATCAGTAAAAATTGTTATCTGGCTTCATAGCAGGAAATTTCCCTGGCCTCTACCCGAACTGGTTTCCCAAGCTCGCTTGAAATAACATTTTTTACCCTTGCCATACACTTGCACTGAAGCTGGATACGGGCTGAGATAGCTTCTCGTTCTTCAATATAGAGATTATTTGAACTGACAACGGAATGGACCGAAATCTGCTTTTGTACAACCTTTGCTATGAGGCCCTGAGTCCCATCCGTGAGATCCTGAAGGCTGGTGGAGGTCAGGAGAACGCTATCTCCTGCATTGAGCCCGAGTACTCCTACGAAATTTTGAGGACTCCGAATCTCAAGAGTCCTGAGATGGTGTTTCTTCAGGACCTCGATAAGAGAATCAGCAATTCCTGTTAACGCGATGTACTCCATGGGATCACCCGTACATTGGGAACTCCTTCTTTACTTCTCCTTTCTGCTCCGTAGTCTGAACATCTTCAGCAAGCTTCTGGAGTTCGACCTCTATGCGTTCAGCCTGCTCTATAAGCCGATCCGTACTTATTGAAAGCCCATAGAGTTCGTTTAAAACTTCAATAACAGCAGAGGCAGCCCTTGGGTCAGGATTCTGGGTTCTGGTAGCACCAAGCAGGCTAAATGCAGGAATTCCACGCAGTAGACATTCAGCCATTACACTACCTGAAATCCCGGAGATGGTTCCCATCTGGAAAACCTCTACTCTTTCCTTGATTTTATTCAGCATTTCCGGAGTGGTGGCTGCCCCGAAGACTTTATGCCCCCCGTCCATTATGGCAATTCCTGCAATGGAAGCAATTTCTCTTACATTAATAGACTCAGCCCAGTCCACCAGAGCATTACTGACATCGTAAGAGATGGTGTGACTGATAGGAATATCGGAAATCACAATAATCAGATTATGTTCCACGTTTTCATAAATCCTCACAGGCATATTTATAAGCCCCTCGTAAAGTACTGCAATAGAGGGGAAATACCTGGATTCAATAGAGCCAATGTATTCCATTTTCAATTCTTCTATCATATGTTGACTTGCAATATTCCCCACAAGCCCGATTCCGGGAAACCCTTCAATCAAAACAGGATTTTTTGACTGCACAGGTTTGGTAATAATCTTCACGTCATTGTTGTCATAATCTGTATTTGACAAGTAACCACCTCAGCAAAATACAACCCCTATGATTATATCTGAGCTAATCCTAGATAAACAAGCTTCTCAGCAGCCCGGATCTAAGCTACTTCCTGCATGCAGATAATAAGAAATATACAATGGACCCGGAGCTCCGACCACCATAACCCTCTTTTTGATAAAAAGAGTATCTTTTTAATATATATCTTTTCTCCTGATAGGGAAAATAACTTCGATAAGAGAAATTACAATAGATTTAAATTTCATCTCCCAGCTAGAAAGCCTGACAGAAATCTAATTCTATAAAAGACGCAAATGGAAGAAACATAATAGACAAAAGAAACAGTAAAAGAGTTCATAGAAAGAAACATTCGGACACGGTAAAAGAGCTAATAGAAAGAAACATCCGAACACAGGAGGAGAAAAAGTCATGGAAAAACCTATTCTCTATTTCGACAATGTAGGAGAGTCAAATACGGAAGCCGTTATTGGAGCAGCAGCGAAAAGAGCGGCAGAACTTCAGATATCACATATTGTGGTGGCAAGCACCAGCGGAAAAACCGCACTGAAAATGGCAGAGGCAGTAAAAGACACCGGCATAAAAGTTATTGGAATAAGCCACCAGTACGGGCAGAATAAGAAAGGCGAATGGGAAGTAGAAGAGGAATATAAAAAGAAGCTTGAAGAACTTGGAGCCGTGATAACAACTCAGTCACATCTGTTTTCAGGAATTGAGCGCTCGATTACAAAGAAGTTCGGTGGTTATTCTAGACTGGAAGTGATTTCCGATACCCTTAGATCTCTATTTGGAAAAGGCTTTAAGGTAGCCATTGAAGTTGCAATTATGGCAGCCGATTCAGGTCACATCCCAGTTTCCGATAACACGGAAATTATAGCAATAGGAGGCACAAGGCGGGGTGCAGATGTAGCCCTGGTACTCAGGTCGGCCCACAGCGGAGATTTCTTCTCCCTTCAGGTTCGGGAAATTATTGCCATGCCGCGAGCTAAAGAAGATTAAGGCAAAAAAGTGAGAAAAAGGCAAGAAAAACAGGGGAAACATAAATCCTTGAAAATAATGATTCAGCTTTTCGTTTGAGATTGGTGAGGAAGCTCAGGTGATTTACTAGAATTACCCTAGCTTCTTGCTATCCCCAAAGATAAATATATCTGAGAGACGTCTATAACCCCGGCATGTCAGCAATATTCGAAATTCTCGACAAGGACGCAGGTGGCAGGATAGGAAGGCTCAGAACTCCCCATGGGACTATTGAGACACCTACCGTTATGCCTGTGATTAATCCAAATATCCAGCTTATCCCCCCAAAAGAAATGCGAAACTTCGGGGCAGAGGTTCTGATTACCAATTCTTATATTATTTACCGCAAGGAAGAACTGAAAAGTGTCGCCCTTGAAAAAGGGCTTCATGGGCTCATGGATTTTGACGGGCCCATTATGACGGATTCAGGCTCCTTCCAGCTTTCTGTATATGGATCCGTTGAAGTTACGAATGAGGAAATTCTCGGGTTCCAGCAAAAGATAGGAAGCGACATTATTGTCCCGCTGGATATTCCTACTCCCCCTGATGTTCACTACCGACGGGCTGAAGAGGAACTATCAATCACAGCCGAACGCCTGGAAGCAGCACGTAAGTTTATTCAGGGCGAGCAGCTGCTTGCAGGGCCAGTTCAGGGCTCGACCTATCCTGAATTGAGGGAAAAAGCTGCTTCTCACCTGAGAGACCTCAATTTTGAAGTTTATCCTCTTGGAGCAGTTGTCCCGCTCATGGAGACCTACCGCTATGCAGAACTTGTTGACGTAATTGCGGCATCGAAAAAAGGGCTCTCTCCAGCTTCCCCAGTCCACCTTTTTGGGGCAGGGCACCCAATGATGTTTGCCCTTGCAGTAGCCTTAGGCTGTGACCTTTTTGACTCGGCAGCCTATGCCCTTTACGCCAAGGACGGGCGTTATATTACTGTAAATGGAACTTATCATGTGGAAAAGCTAAATTATCTTCCCTGTTCCTGCCCTGTCTGTTCAAGGTACACGGCGGAAGAATTGAAAAAAGCCGACAACCGGGAAGAGCTTCTGGGAAAACACAACCTTTATGCGACTTTTGCTGAAATTCGGCTTATCAAACAATGCATAAAAGATGGAAAATTGCTCGAACTTGTGGAACAGCGCTGCCGTGCTCACCCGAAACTTCTTGACGGGTTAAAAAGGCTTTACACCCATTCTTCATGGCTTGAGCAGCTTGATCCGGCTACAAAAGGCACCTTTTTCTACTGTGGGCCTGAGTCCTCCTCCCGCCCCGAAGTCCTACGTTTTGGAAAAAGGCTGGATAGATTTAGCCTGCAAGGCTCGGTAATCATTAGAACAGGTCCAGTAAAAGAAGAGAAAGATTACGACCAGGTTCTTACTTTCAAAGCGCCTTTTGGAGCATTTCCTGACGAGATGGGAGAAGTATATCCTTTCAATGCCGAAGTCCCGAAATTTCCGGACTACGAAGCCCTCGATACCGCTCTTTCAAATACTCTTAAACTGATGGATCTGAACCCAGAAGCCGAATATACTTTTATCTGCGAAAAGGAGTTCAGTCACCCTTTAATTGAAGAGATAAGCAAAAGGGCAAAATTGGTATACAGGGAAGACTGGAAAAAAGAATAAATTTAGAATAGCTAATTAACAGCACCTTAGATTTTGTAAGTCCTTCATATGTTACAGAACCAAACCTTGCCTCAAAAAAGATAAAAAGGAAACTTTTTTGAGGTGCAAACCGTTATAAAATTACCTGCAAAGAACCCTTTAAACAGGGAAAGAGCTGAAGTATAAAGTTCATACACAGATTTTCAAGCTCATACAGAGACTCTCAGCTCATATAGAGACTTTCGTACAAACTCGAAATATAGGTGAAACTTATTGTCCCTTACAGCAAGAATCGGTGAACTCAGTCCTTATCTGCGGCTGATGAGACCCGAACTTTACTACATGGACCTTACCCTACCTGCCTCTAGTGCAATCCTTGCTTCCTACTTGGCGACCGGAGGGCTTCCTGCTCTTCTTCCTTTCCTGATTGCAGTAATAGGTGGCTTTGCAGCCATTACAAGTTCATACGTTTTCAATGACTGCTGTGATATAGACATCGATACTATCAACCTGCCTGGTCGTCCCTTGCCCTCTTCTAAAGTGTCAAAGAGTTCTGCGCTTACTTATGCTGTATTTTTACTAGTAATTGCGGGAGCAGCAGCAGCGTACTTGAACCCTGAGTCTCTCCTAACCCTTATTATTGCGGCTGCAGTTATCACAATTTATTCAATTTTTGCAAAAAGGAATACTTTCCTCAGTTTTCTGCCAGTAGGTATCTCCTATGGGCTTGTACCTGTAGGTATCTGGCTTGCCTTTGACCCTGCAGGAATCCTTAAAGGTAGTGACGGGGTAATTCTTCCTTTGCCGGCTATTTGCTTAGGGCTAATGATTTGCGTTACAGATTGGGCTTTTACCCTTGGAGGAGTTTCCAGAGATGTAGAAGGGGACAGATTGAAAGGTGCCCCTACAATGCCCGTGACCTTTGGAATCCCCTTTACTGCCAGATTCGTTACGTTCTGGTGGATTATCGGAGTCATCGCTTCACTAATTATAGGCTGGTCGGCCCGGCTTGGACCTGTATACTTTGCGGGAGCCCTTACTTCAGGGCTCTGGATGCTTACTCAGTGTCTTGATTTCATCAAACATCCTACCCCGGAGAGGGGTGGTAAGCTCTTTCTTAACGGCTCAAATTATAGAGCGATTATGTTTGGATCAATGATTCTTGATGTAGTGCTGTGCATTTATGCAGGAGGCTACACCTCCATTCTCTGGTAAAACAGGTAGAGAAAAATGGATGCAGATATTATTGTAATAGGGGCATCTCCTGCAGGACTGATGGCTGCAAGGAACGCCTGTGAGAAAGGGGCGGCGGTCCTTTTACTGGAAAAAAAAGAAGAAATAGGGCATCCTCCCCATCCTGCAAACTCCTTTTTTAAAGGAATGTTAGATAAATGCGGAGAAAAGGCAGACCCTTCTTATGTGGTGCATTATCTCAAAGGCATGAAGATTATTTCCCCGTCAGGAAAGACAGTTGAGGTTGAAGCGCCCGGATATGCTATTGATAAGACCGAATTCGACAGGTTTTATGCGAAGAAAATAATTAAAACCGGCGTTGATCTTCGAAAAGGAGTAAAAGTGCAGAATATTCACAGGGAAGGAGAGAAGTTTACTGTCAATACCTCTGCCGGGGATTTCACCTCAAAACTGGTTATTATTTCCGACGGCATAAACTCAAAAATGGCTTCCCTTGTTGGCCTGAAGACAATGAAACACCCTGAAGATATTGCCTGGGGAATTGAACTGGATATCAGAAGTCCCGGAATTGGGAAACCGAAGATGTTTGAGTACTACGTGGGAAATCATGCCCCTGGCTGGAAAACTACATACGCCCCAAGAGGAGGCGATAATGCCGCAATCGGAGCCTATGTGCGCCGATGCGGAACCGATGCAACGCCTTACCTTAATGCCTGGGTTGAAAATTTCAAAAAGATTAAAGGGCTCGAAGAACTTGAAATTGTAAGAAAACTTTCCGGAGGAGACCCTATAGTGACCCTTCCAAAGGAGTACATAACCGATGGAATAATGGTTGTTGGCGGGGCGGCAGGTCAGTCGGGAATAGGCTATGCGATGAGGGCAGGCCAGATATGTGGGGATGTCGCTGCAGATGCCATAAGCAAAGGAGACGTCTCAAAATCTGCCCTCTTAGCGTACCGGAAGACTTGGGAAAAGGAATTTCTGGCCGAACACTACCTGGGCAGAATAGGACTTGAGACTCTTAGGAAAATGACGGATAAGGAAATCGATGAGATGGTTAAGGTCTTTGAAAAGGAGGACCTTTCATTTATTCATGGAAGTTCAATTGAGCAGGCTATGCAGGTTTTTGCGTTCATGCTAAAGAAGAAACCCTCTGCAATCTTAAAGTGCAGGGCACTCCTCAGGAACAGATAAACTGAGATTTAAAAGAGCAAAAAGAACGGAACCGATACGGACATTATCAAATACTAGGTGCAGGAACAATATGCAATACGATTTCTATAAAAGCCCCCTTTTCAGAGTTGATACTGAGATCGAAGACGGACACATGAGGATGAAAACCAGCGGGGCTGCGTCCATCCTTTTGAGAAAAACTCTTGAGAAAAACCTCTCAATTTTTGAAGGCGAAAAGCCTGCAAAAGTCGATGCTGACCGGCTAATCTGTTCAACCTGGATGCCCCCGGTGCCAAGCCCGGGTTTTGACCGCCTGGTAAAAAGCCAGATTTTTTCCATACTGGGAAAAATGATTCCTGACCAGGTAACTATTTCTATTACTGAAGAATGCCCGAACAACTGTATTCACTGCGCTCTGCCTGACACGAAAAACCGGAAAAAACTTGCCTCTGAAATCGTAAAATCTACAATCGACCAGGTGCTCGAAATGGGCACAACTTTCGTGATCTTTGATGGAGGTGAGCCCCTGACCTATCCTGATCTAGAAGACCTGATAAGGTACGTGAATCCTGAAAAAGCGATCACAGGTATGTTCACCTCAGGGGTAGGGCTGACTGAAGAGCGAGCCAGCCGCCTTAAAGAAGCAGGCCTTTATTCCCTTACTGTAAGTTTTGACAGCGCATATGAAGAGAAACACGATCACGTAAGGGGTAGGAAAGGAGTTTTTAGAAGCGCAGTTGAAGCCGTCAAAAACGGACTTAAGGCGGGACTGCTTGTAAATATATATGTGGTGCTTTCCAGGGATAATGTGAGCGAGCTTGAAGAACTGTATGCCCTTGCATCAGAGCTTGGAGTCCATGAACTTTCCTTCTATGAAATAGTTCCCACGGGCAGGTGGATGGATCACGCCTCTGAAATAATGACCCCAAAAGACCTGAGAAAGTTTGAGAATTTCGTATCCAGCGCCAGGGAGAAAGAAGGTCCCAGAATATTTCCTATCCCGCAGGTCATGAAAACCACAGGCTGTATGGCAGGCCGGAAGTGGCTCCATATAACCCCGGAAGGAAACATTCTTCCCTGCGCCTGTATCCCGATTCCCTATGGAAATGTTCATAGAGACAAGATAAAGGATGTCTGGAAGAAAATCAGGGGAGATCCTGCATATAATGCAAAGTGCTGCCTTATGAGAAACCCTGAGTTCAGGGAGAAGTACCTGAAGCTTTCAGAGTGAATTGAGGGCAATTATAAAAAGTTTCAGATTAATGTGTGAAGAAAGTTATAATTATCTCTTAGAACTTCTTTTTTGAAATAAAAAGTAATAGCTAACATAGCTTAAGCTGTCTGGAATATATAACACTGGAGTATAGAACAACCAATTAGATAGAAACAAAATGCGTAACAGTACAGAATATGAGCTGGAATGAACCGAAAAAATGAGGATGCAGGTTAAAATACCTGCAACGGAAATTGAAGCCTTTCAAATAAATTTGTGTTTATGAGACGAATCAGACTAAACCCGATCTCTGAAGAGTCATCAGGTCTTCAGTGGTGAGTTTTGCTCCGCCCTTGAACTTTTCGAAGATGGACTTGGCATCTTTCTGAAGTTCAGACTTGACAACGCGGGATTTCCCTTCCTTATCTTTCCTCTTGAGCTTGAAGATTTCTTTGTCAAGTTCTCGGATTTCTTTCTGGGCATTGATGAAAGCCTTGTGCTGCTCGTCAGCTGCTTCCTGAGCTTTTACAAATTCCTTGTGGGCAATGTCAGACTCTGCCCTGGTTTTGTCAGCCTCTTTGAAAGCGGTAATCATCTTCTCATGATATTCCTGAGCCTGCCTGGCATATTCGGCCAACTGGGTATGGAATTCTGAGGCTTCATCTCGGATTTTCTGGGCTTCGTCCAGAAGATCCTTCAGTTCGGAGTTGCTCTCGAGCTGAACTTTTTTGACATGATATTGTTTTTGAAGCTGAGTGATTTTCCCAACGAGTTCCCTTTCCTTGCTTGTGCTCAGGACTTCAGTCTGCTGGGCAAATTCAAGGCGATCGATGTCTTTTCTCAGAGCTTTGATCGAAGGGCCACCCAGATTGCTCTGCTTCCTGATGGAATCAGCTTTTGAAAAGAGGTCGTTTGCCTTGGCATTGGTTTCATCGCGCTTGTTCTTGTATTCGCTGACCTTCTCATTAATCTCGTCCCTGAGGACTTTTAGTTCCTGGGCTTCGTTAATAAGGTCTTTCGTCTTCTTGTTCAGATCGTTACGCTTTGCAGCGAGGGTACTAGCCTCTGCGTTTAAAGCATTCCTTTTTTCTTTGGCTTCTTCAGAAATGTCCTTCAAATCTGATCTTTTTTTCTGCAGTTCCTTTAGCATCTCTTATTGTGCCTCCCGATCCAGCAAAAAAGCTGGCATTTTAGTAGCTCTATTGTCCGATGTCGACATGCTGTGCCTGATTACAACATTGATAAGAAAGAGATTCAAGAACAGGGATAACGGCTCTAAGGTCCTTTTTTGTTATGACCACGTCCGCATATTCCCTCAGGATGGGCTTGGGATTGAAAGCTATGGCAAAACCTGCTCTCTCAAAGACACAGGCATCATTTGCGCCGTCCCCAAGAACTACACATTGCTCTGGCCGAACTCCGTTTAGTCGGGTGAGTTCTTCGAACACCTTTGCTTTGGAGTCGCTCTGTGTGATTGGGCCGACAACTTTGCCTGTGAGGCAGCCGTCTTCCACAAGCAGTTCGTTGGAAACAACGAAATCAATGCCAAGCGCTTTGCCTATCGTATCGGCAGAGATGGTAAATCCACCAGAAATCATTGCAGTTTTATAGCCCCTACTTTTGACATAGAGGATAAGTTCTGCTGCTCCCGGCATCAGATTGATATGGTTTACCGCGTTAAGGGCAGTTTCGAGAGGAAGTCCCTTAAGAAGCCTGACCCTCTCAATAAGCGCTTGTTCAAAATCAAAGTCTCCATACATCGCTTTCTTCGTAATCTCCTCTACTTTGCTTACAACACCTGCAGCCCTGGCGAGCTCATCGATAGTCTCAGCGTCTATAAGGGTGCTATCCATATCAAAAACAATCATTTTGTTTCTAGTAAAATTATGCATAGGACAGTTCACTCAATCAAAACCTGGACCTGAATAACTATTAGATATAGCGGGATAATTTCCCGAAAAAGGGCATGCTGCCTGGTGTACCTTCTTCAGGGGTACCCCCGCACTTTAGTATAATACATTTGCCCTGACATTAAAAGCCCACCAACGGATAAAGTTTTCAAATTATAATACGGGTTCTGTGAAACAAGACCACAAAACAACAGCATTGATGTCAACGTTTTTGAGTGAAATAAATCACATCCTTTTTAAGCTTTTCGGAGGGGAAGGAAAACATGTTGAATAATAGTTATAAATACCATATATATTTATAAAATAAAGTTGATAGAGGAAGAACCTGCCAAAAGAATTATAAACCCATTAGGAATTCCATTATTGAAAAAATTGGTTAACACAGGATTTTGAGAAAAATGGTCAACATAGGTTTTATAAAAATGGGCAACCTGGGAATGAGCCAGGTTATCAATCTGATCCAGGATGAAATTGCAGCAAGAGAGGGAATTACGGTACGTGTATTTGGTACAGGTGCCAAAATGAGCCCTGCCGAGGCTGCAGCGTCTGAAAGTTTCAAGCAGTGGAATGCGGACTTTGTGATAATTATCAGCCCGAACGCAGCAGCTCCGGGTCCCACAGCAGCTCGTGGAATATGGAAGGACGTTCCCTGCATTGTGGTTTCAGATGGCCCAACAAAGAAAGAAGCCAGAGAAGCTCTTGAGAAGGACGGTTTCGGATATATCATCCTCCCTGTAGACCCTCTTATCGGAGCTAAGAGAGAGTTTCTTGACCCTGTAGAGATGGCATCCTTCAATTCCGATGCAATGAAAGTGTTATCTGTTTGTGGTGTTGTGAGACTCATCCAGGAAGAGCTGGACAAGGTAACTGACCAGGTTGCTTCCGGAAAATCAGGAAAGGAACTGGAGCTTCCACACATTTTTGCAAAACCCGAAAAATGTGTTGAGCACGCAGGCTTCGCAAACCCTTATGCAAAAGCAAAAGCTCTTGCCGCCCTTCATATGGCTGAAAAAGTGGCACAGGTTAACTTCCCTGCATGTTTCATGTTAAAGGAAATCGATCAGGTGTGCCTGACAGCCGCAGCCGGACACGAAATAATGGGAGCCGCTGCGCAGCTTGCAATACAAGCAAGAGAAATCGAAAAATCCAATGATACCGTATTCAGGCAACCCCATGCAAAGAACGGTACTTTGCTGAAAAAAGTAAAATTATACCAGAAACCAGAGTAAACCCCTGAAAACCTTAAAGTTTGAACTGGAGGCTTAAATGGAGGAGAAAATAATTCCCCTGAGAAAATGAGCGGGAACGGATCCTCCAATGACCACTTTTTTTTCAATTTATTGTGCAAATTTCAGTAATTCTTCGATTTATTGTGCAAATGTCAGGCTGTATTTTACAAGTTTTATCTCTTAGCATCTTCAACTTCTTCCAGTACCGATGTATATTCCTGAAAAACAGCGTGGAGATCTATAGTAGCCAGTATATCCACAACCCCAAGAGCTGCAATAGCTTTCCCGTCTTTTGAGTGAATGGGAGCAACAACCACAGGTTTTCCCCTGTAAACACCTTCCGTAGGGACTTCGTGGATAACTTTGTTTGTTTTCAAAACTTCTTCGAGCACAGGCCCTGTGTAGTTCCTGTCAAGGATTTGACCTTTTTCCAGACGAAGTCCTTTTCGCTTGAGACTGCGAATGGTTGTAGGAAGTCCAATGACCGAGTGTACTGCTACTGCTAGTGCCTCAAGGTCTTCGGGCCCTGAATCTTCTGAGATGGTTAGGGAAGTAATTTATTCACCCCCGTAAATTACTTGAGACCGGGCAGGACGCAAAGGAAGGGCTTCTCAAAAATGAAAAGCTGGATCCGACTTCCGGTCATATTTAGAATATGTTTTTTCAAAGAATATATAATCACTCCTCATTTTCAAGGGCTTTTATAAACGCCTGTTTATGCAGGTCCCCTGACTCATGGATTCCACCAACATCGCCACGCGTCGCCCGGCAGGGGTAATGCTGTATCAACAGCCCAGCCTTGGGAGGTGCATCTTTTACCGTCATTCCAACTATCTCTTTTGCCATATACCAGGTACTCCCGCATGGAGCACCTTTTATTACCTTTACATCGGCAATTTTTCCGTCCTTTGTTTTTACCTTCAAGATAGGAGACCCAAAGAGCTCTGCAAATGGCCTGTTGAAAGCATTGGGCTCAAGACTACAGCAGATTTCATCTACCTCGATATCCATACCTGAGACTTCGGAGATCTTTTTGAGTTCGGGAACTGAAGACCTGGATGGTCCACCTGGAACTATAAGAGAGCGCACACCAGCTTCTGCCGCAAGTTTTGCAATTGCAGATGTCAAATCCGGATGCAAAGAGTAAGTAATTATAATTTCGGCAGAAAAAACACGCTTATCGAAATTAAGAGTTTCCAGAAACTCATCAGGCTCTTCAATGAATACAGGCACAAACTCAGGCAGGTCAGCAGTTACGATTGAAAAATCGCTGTGCTCCCTGACAGTCTCAATCAGGCGGTGCCCATATTTGCCCCGTGTAATTACTCCTATTACAGTCATATTATTCTAGGTTATTTTTAATATTGCATAAATAGATGCTTATTTTATCTTGAATTCTGCCCTGACTCGGCAGTTATACATGGAATTGGGATCTTATCATGGATCCGGAAAGCCTGTAGAATATAAATACAGATAACGCGTTTCACTAAAAATCTCTAAAGAAAAAAGACGGTATTTATGAGAGGGAAACTTATCACACTTGAGGGCATTGACGGCTCAGGCAAAAGCACGATTGCAGAAAAACTTCAGAAAAATCCTGAAATTAAAGCCTTTAAACCTGTTTTTACCAGGGAACCTACAAGAGGTACTCTGACTGGAAATGCCGTGGAAAACGCTATTCAGTCGGATACCGACCAGCTTGCAGAGCTCTTCCTTTTTACAGCTGACCATGCTGAACATCTGGCAAAACTTATAAAGCCCGCACTTGAAAACGGAAAAATAGTGATTTCTGACCGCTATTCCGACAGCCGATACGCTTACCAGGGAGTAACCCTGAAAACTCGCCTGGAAAATCCTCTTGAATGGGTAAAGGAATTGCACCGAGGCTGGACCGTTGTTCCGGACCTGACCTTTCTCTTCGATATCAGGCCCGAAATTTCAATTGAGCGTTGTGGAAAACGAGGAGAACAAAGCAAGTTCGAAAAATTAGAGTTTTTACGAGGAGTCAGAGAGCTTTTCCTCAAGCTTGCGGCAGATGATCCAGAACGTTTTATTGTAATCGATGCTTCCCGCCCTTCTGAATACGTAGAAAAGGAAGTTGCAGAAAAAATTCTGGAGTTCCTGAGAAGGAACTGACCAGATGCACGGATTGGACCGGAAAATTCCACTTAAGAGAAATATCCGTTAGAACCGTTATCATCAGCAAAATCTGTTAGAGACCATTATCATCCGCAAATTTGATCAGGGCTTCCCCTAACATCCTGACATGGGTGGGATTAAGGTTGAACCTGGACCTCTTTACGCCTCCTCGCTCCTTTGCGAGTTCGACGTATTCTTTCTCAAAGCGGTCACTGTGTGCGAGGGAGATCGTCATGTACCAGCCTCCTCCCATCTTAATCTCTACATATCCGTCTCCGCTTGTCTCCTCAGTGTTTTCTTCAATATTTTCTTCAGATGTATCCTTCTTTACCATATGTAAGCCTCATAATTTCCTGGTTTTAAATAGAATCTGTGACTCTTCTCTTAATACTAAAATATTCAATTATATACAAGACATATAGGACTGAAATAAAAGGATTCCCAGGTGAGAGTTATTTTTTATTATCCGATTTTATTTTGTTATCCGAGTTTAGTTTTAGTCATCCAGTTTTGTTTTTAATCGTCTGATTTAAACCCTGAACTCAGCACGGCTGGAGGAACCAGTCCCAAATGAATGGCAGTTGCGACCAGGGCTCCTTTTATCCCGAGCTTATCAAGAATAAAAAGATCCTCCATATCCTTGACGCCTCCGGCAAGCAGCACGCTATGCCTGGAACATTCAACCAGTTTTCGAAGGAATTCAGAGTCAAAGCCTGAGGCCGTTCCAACCCTGTCAAGATCAAGGAAAATAAGGTCTTTTAAGGGTAAATAATTTAGCAGTTTTACTATTTCAAAGGGGGACTCCGGAAGCTCCGGATCGTTTTTCAGGACTTTACCATGCTTTATATCAATGCTAACACTGATTCTTCCAGAGTTTCCACAGGCTGCGTCCTTTATTGCCGAAAGTGTACCTGTCTCTGTGCCTATCACGGCAGTTCCTGCAATGGAAAGAGCCTTTTCCACGTCCTGTGGGGCCGAAATCCCGAAATCAAGCATTGTGTCTGCCCTTAAGCTTACTTCCTGAATTACCCCAGTATTCATTTCGAGAGGCCCTTTGCCCTGAAGCACATTAAGGTCGGCAATATAGATTTCCCTTGGATGCAGGAGTTTTACTATATCCACAGGGTCCGAACTGCTGCATATTGTACTTGAATCCGAAACTGGACGGTATTTTTCCCTGACACCGCCCTTTGCAAGGACTACACTACGATTAAATATATCCATCACAAAAATTACTCGGAACATACTTATTTAATAGCTGCATCATCCTATAAAAAAATATAAAATAAAGTATATTGTATAAAAAGAATAATATTCATGATAAGATTCCAATTCAATGTTTAATTAGAGGATTTCTATGAAACTGCTTGTAAGTCCAATTAATAGAGATGAGGCAATTATTGCTTCCAAAGGCGGCGCAGACATTGTGGATGTCAAAAACCCGAAAGAAGGTTCCCTTGGTGCGAATTTCCCGTGGGTAATAAAGGATGTAAAAGAAGCTGTAGATGGTAGACAGCCTATAAGCGCAACCATAGGAGATTTTAATTACAAACCAGGAACTGCTTCCCTTGCAGCATTCGGAGCAGCAGTTGCAGGAGCAGACTACATTAAAGTTGGCCTTTACGATATTCAGACAGAAGATCAGGCTTTCGAGTTTCTCACGAAAGTAACACGAGCCGTAAAAGACTACGACTCAACAAAGAAAGTCGTTGCCTCGGGGTACTCTGACTACAAGCGCATTAATTCAATCTCTCCTTTATTACTTCCCTCAATCGCTGCAAAAGCCGGGGCGGATGTGGTGATGGTTGATACGGCAATCAAGGACGGAAAATCTACTTTCGAATTCATGGACGAGAAAGGACTTAAGAAATTCACAGATCTTGCCCATGAGCACGGACTTGAAAACGCGATTGCAGGCTCCCTGAAATTTGAGGATCTTCCAGTGCTTGAGAGGATAGGACCGGACATTATCGGTGTCCGGGGTATGGTCTGCGGAGGAGATAGAAGAAACGCTATCCGACAAGAATTGGTAGAAAAGCTTGTAGCTGAATGCCAAGCTTGAGAATTCTTTTTTGAATAAAACTGAGAGTTTGTGCCGGCAGGTCATCAGACAGGCCGGCCGAAAAAGAATTATAAGCAAATAACTATTTTTATCCTGATGTTTATTTTCGGACATATTGGGATTACTCTGGGGATCTTTTATCTCCTGAGCCATTTATCTTCAAAAAATGACTTTTGGGTAAAGGTTCCGTGGATTGCAATCGGATCGCTCCTTCCAGACTTCATCGATAAACCTCTTGGTAGGATAATTCTTGCTGAAACAATAGGAAGTGGGCGTATTTTTGCCCATACCCTTCTTTTTGTCCTTCTGCTAGGCCTGGCAGGATACTACCTTTACAGCCGGGGGAAACCTGAACTCCTGATTATTGCAGGAGCTTCTTTTTGCCACATTTTTGAAGATCAGATATGGAATAGCCCTGAAGTATTTTTCTGGCCGCTTCTAGGCTGGGGTTTTCCGAAAGACACGATTTCAGGAAGCTTTATTGAGTATCTTATGATAATTTTCAGTAGATCATACGACCCCGAATTTACAGAAGTTTTTATCTCAGAAATCGTCGGACTGATTATAATTGTCCTTCTTACTGGCAAATACATTAACGAGAAGATAAAACAGAATTCGATAGTATAACAAAAAGAGAAAATTCAAACCTTTAAAAACTGGAAGTTACCTTCCTCAGAAAACTCACCTCCAGATGAAACTGTAAAGAGTTCACGGAACAGATTCATAAATTTTTATGTTAAGGGAATCATAGATCTTATGCACAGGGTAAGCAGCCTGAACCTTAAGGGAGTTTCCTCCCGTAGAGACCGACGTTTCATTGGGTTCCTGCTCCCTGGTACTCAAAATCTCAGAATAAGTGGTTCCGACGATATAGAAAGGTTTTTTTTCTGCTACTTTTTCCACAACAGACATCCCAGGCTGGGTGATGATTCCATCCTCATCTATACAAGACATAATATATGGATAAGTTTCTTTCACGCCGGATAACCACTGAATCCCATCTGCTTCATTTTCCGAAATTGCTTCAGAAACTCCACCTGTATACGGCGAACTGAAACAGGTGAAGAATCCCAGTGTCCAGAGCAGACAAAGAATCAGCACTGCAGAGCCAAGGCCAAGAGTATACCCTTTTCTAAGGAAAATAATGTAAAGGGAATAACCCAGCAAAGGAATCTGGGCAAAAATAATGAAGCTCAAATTTGCAAATCTATCTGGGGGGTAATGAATGAAGGGGTTTAAAAGGAAAGCAAGCTCCAGGAAAAAGGTTACGATGTAGAGGACCAGAAAGCGAGGGTACCTGCGAACAAAATGATGGCAAAACCTTTTACGATTCTGCCATACGATTACGGAATTGATCAGGATAAAAATTAAAGGAATATAGTATTTGCCGTAATAGAGATTCAAGAGATGCACAAACTCGAAAAATCCGTTTTCAGTTGATGGAAACGTGGAAAAAACTGTAGCCACTAGCATTTTAGCGTGCAGGATGAAGTTTGAACTAGATGTATCAAAGAATTGAAAAATAGATTTCGCACAAAGCAGGAAGCCTATCGAGATAAGTGACAGGAAGACAAACACAGGCATTTTTCTTTCTGCAGGATGGGAGGCACCAGAGAAGAGAAAATTGTGACTCAGGATTTTATGGAGAAATCCGGGCTTCAGTATTTTGCTGAAGGCTAGGGACAGGGAGAAACAGGCAAGATATACAAAAATAAAGGGATGAGCTAAAGGAATTAAAGGCATCATAAAAAGAAGGCAAACAGCCATTGCCCTGTTTTTATCTGAAATTGCACTTCTCAGCACAAGAAGATATAGAGGTATCAGGCAAAAACAAAGATAATAAGGAATTGCTGAGGTCTGGAAATGACCAAAATAAGGAATAAGCGAGGAGAGAAAAGCTGTTAAGACTAATTTTTCCCTGCTCATAAAAAGCCGATAGAACAGGAACATTCCAGTAATAAATATTATTGAAAAAAATACTGGCAAGAAGTATGAAAGTGCCGATGTTTCCAGGCCTGAAACCTGAGCCAGGGCTGAAACGAGAAGAGGACCCGTTGGAGAAAGGTTGGAAAAACCCGAAAGGTAACAAGAACCATGTCCTGCAAGCCCGATGTACGAAAATTCATCTCCCCTGCCTATTGAAACATAGCCAAGCATGTGAGGAGTTATCAGTACTGTAGTATGAACAAGAAACAGTATAAGAACCGCACTCATTTTTCGGTATGCTAGAAGCAGAACGCAGGCTGAAACGTAACAAAGGAGTAGGGTAAGATAAAAGTGGAAAGGAAGCTGTTCATAGATATCGACTGTATACCCTTCGGGCTGAATTCCCCTCAGAATAAGAAGGCTATAAACCAGTAGTAATAGAGAAATTGAGGTTATAATGTTTAATATGTTATTAGTAGTTTTAGACAATGTGTCCCCCATCCTTTTTGAAAATTGCAGAGTCCAGTTTCCGCACCTAAATATGATCTATCCCTGAAAACGTGGTTTCACTCTTAAAGAGTTTTTCTTTTACAGGCAGTACACAGGTCCAAAAACTTTCGTTCCTAAGATTTTATTTATTTGTTTCTCCTCTTTCGTATTCTTATTATATTCAATCGGCCCAACAAATAATTAATGGTTGTGCCCTGAGTGCAGTTTGATATACCTGCCTCAACCTAATTAATGTTTTGATGGGTTAAAATATTTCAACGATTAAAGGTTTTCGGGTACTGTACCTTTGTTCAAAGACTTTAGTATTTCTGTCACAATAACTCACGGTATATTAAGTATATCCTTCTTGAGTACAGATTCTGCTGATATTAATATATGGTTTTAGCCTTACAGAGTGAACATCATTTATTAGATTTATTTCTTATTCCTGCCAGTGTCTGCATGCCCCGAATTAGTTCTTCAGGAGAAAGCATGCATTTAAGATCAGGATAATTAGGCATTGCCCCTGTAAAATAAGCGGTTCTGGAGAATTTATAGAGGATCGTGCCATAAAATCGTACAATTAAGGTATATTAAGCCAGACTAAAATAATCCTTAAGCATCAAACTTCAGGAATAAACGTTTAGAACTATCATATCATTTGTTACTGATGGAGGAAATTAAACACAACAGATCAGAGTTTAAGAATTTAGATTTATTAAAATTTTTTCAAATTTTTAATTATAATATTTAGAAAATTTTTTAACTTTTATATTCCTGGGTAATCCTTCAGGCACATTTTTTTAACATTGTTTAGGACTTTCAGAATGTGACGGATTCTACGTTCTACAAGCTTTCCTTTCATGCACCAGTAAAATGGCCTGTTGTGCCCTACTGAAGGAAATTTAGTACAGGAAATATCAATTGGGTGGAAATAAAAGATGGTATGTCCTCTTTTTAAACTCTGGATAAGACCATTCAATACTAGAGGAGCTCCAAAAAAGCGGAGTATTGGGCCTCCTGACGCTGGAATTTTCAGTACATTCTGATAATACGCCCAGGGGAACTCAATAAAATTTCTATCGTCGCCTGCCTCAAGCCCGTTCTCTAAAGGGTAGTAAGGAAAAGACGAAACGGTCTCAAGGGACGAATCCGTTTTATTATAAAGAGAATTTACGGAAACTGAGGAATCATATTTGAACCCCATGCTTTCAAGTGAATCCAGCATCCAGCCACCTACAAAGGCATTTGGTGCCCTGTAGCCTATTACTCTCTCTCCACTAACTTTTTCAAGTATTCTTTTCGCAAGTAATGTTTTCTGCTCGAATTCCTCGTTACTCATTAATCGCTCCTTTGTCTCAGGATCGATTTTGCAGGCGTGATGCAGACCATGGCATGCCAGTTCATGTCCTCTTTCCGCAATTGACTCGACAAGTCCAGGATAGTGTTCTACAACATCTGCAACCACAAAGAAAGTGGCAGTCACGTTGAACTCATCGAGAATATCCAGTGCTCTCTTAGTGGGTTCAGTCAGATAATCATATCTGCCATCCCATTTTTCAAAAAACTCATTCACAGTCTTGTAAACGGCGTAAGGAGAACTGCAAACTGAAGGAATATGATACCAATCTTCAAGATCCACTGTAACTGAAAAACTTCCCCTCATAAGACCCCACTGCGCTACCAAATGCGTTTATAATCACGTAACAAATTTCTGACTTATAGTGAAATTACACGGGAATGGGAATAAATGAAAAGTTAACTTGTTAAAAAATTTAATATTTAGAGAGGGGGCATAAGAGTATAAAAAATTTTTTGATGATTCAATTAAAATAAAATGTAGGAAATAATCTTGAGAAGTATTTTTGTAGTTAACACTGTAAATTTAATTACGAGCCTAAATGATATAGATAGATATAAATACAGGATCGTTAGGCAAGTTGCTCTTCTCGATAATCTCGAGAAACTTTTGAAACTTGATTGGAAATATCTCATATTTCTTAATGGGTTACTCGATAAATGCAGGAAACTTTTCTTCTCAGTATTTCCGAGCCACGCCCGAGCCCTACAGAATAAATTTTAGATAATATCTGGTATGAAGGAGACTGTAGACGTTGAAACACGGATAAGTGTGAATATCTTGCAGGAAAATTGTAGGAAGATTGAAGAAACAGTTAAGAATACCTTGCCCAAACTTAAATCTGTTATATGGAGAATAAACCAATTATGTAAACTTATTAATTAGTAATGCCGAAGAGATGTAGAAAACTCAAAAGAGGACTTATGCCAAAAACCTCTAAATTTTCCTGGCAGAAATTAAAATCAGGAAATAAAACTTGAGTTAATTTATCCTGATGCAGCTAACCAAGAGGTTGTATAGTCGTATAGTTTTTAACTTCTTTGTTCCTTGGAGGCTTTTTGTAAAAATGTAGATCTTTTCCTGCCACGTCCTCTTTGAACTGAGCAGTCTGGGATTTATCCCGGCTTCAATAAGAGAGTCCAATTCTCTTGACATTTTATATTTTTCGATGTGGTCCAGATCAGTTGAACAAACTTTAAGTAAATAGACTTTTTGTACACTACTGCAACTAGTACTGCGACTCCGAAGTAGGTTCATAAAACTTAACTTTTGAATAGATCCGAAGATCATGGATTATTCCAGAAAATAAGGAATTAATTTTGGAATCGAAGCACTAGTGAATATTGTCTTTATTTTTTCTAGAGGCTTAAAGAAAAAGAAGCTTGCAAAGACTTATCTTAGTTAACAATAAAGTTCACAAAATTAAAAAGAAATGTTAATATATAACAGAATTTAACGAAATTTATTCTCTGCAGATAGTTTTGTTCATACCATGAGATCTACGACTAAAATGTACAGGAATAAAAATGAACGGAAAAAATCTGAAACATAGCTGGCAAAAAAGAAAAGAAATTGGATTTTACTTTACAATTTTAATTTTTTTGATCGCATTAGGAACAACATCCCTTTCCACTACATCACCCAGTACAACTGTTTATGTCGCTGGCGACGGAAGAGGGAATTTCAACTGCGATGGAAATAATGATCAGGTAGAAATAAACAAAGCTCTCGCATATGTTGCAGAAAACCCTCAGTTCACAACCGTTCATTTGAAGGGTCCCAATACATACGTTATCTCGGACAGTATTTTAGTTGGAAACGATACCACTCTGGAAGGAGATTCTACAGCCGTAATCAAACTTGAAGATAAAGCAGGCTGGCCAAAGAATAAGCCTCTAATTACGCAGATGGACAGTTCTGGAAGCCAGAACATCACCATAAAAGGATTTGAAATTAACGGAAATCATGACAGGAACGAAGAAAAAAAGAGAGGAGAGGGGTATTATAACCAGATTTATTTCTTAAACTCCAGCAACATTCAGGTTCACTCTATGTACATGCACGACGGACACGGAGATGGGCTGAAGATAGAGAGAAGTTCTAATATCCAGTTTTACAATAACCGAATATATAAACTGGGACATGACGGTCTGTTTGCAATTCAGTGCCAGAACGTAGAGGCCTGGAACAATACAATAACCTGCAGGACTAACAGTGGTCTTAGAATCTGGAACTCAAACCATGTAAAATTCCATGATAACGTAATAGATTCTTTCTACCACTGGAGTGCAGGCGGCTCTGGAGTTCTGATTGAGAAAACAACAGGTATGATGAATGACATAGAGGTGTATAATAATACCATTCATAACACCTATGGGCCCGGGATCTGGCTGTTAGGTTATGGTAACTCTTATCCCAGGGAAGAGGCAGAGAATGTATATATTCATCACAATATTTTCTACAACACTGGTACGAACCCTAGCATAGATTGGGTAGGTGGTATAGTAACAAGTGGGTTTTATAACACCCTTGTTGAGAATAATGTATTTGATGATACGTATCATGCTGCGATTATCCATATGTATCCTACGAGTGATTCTGCCAATCTTTCACCCAAAGGTACAGGATATACAACAATTGTCCGCAACAATATTATTGTAAACACGCTGCAACGTAAGAAAGACCCGAGCGGGACAGGATATGGAATTGTCAATTATCTGCCTGAAACGCATTCCTTTGTGCTGGAAAATAACTGCCTTTACAATAACTCAGCAGGAGACTACAGGAACGCCAGCTCGACAAGCGACATCCATGTAGATCCTCACTTTGCAAACGAAAAAAACCACGATTATCATCTGGAATCAACAGGTGGAAGATGGAATGGAAAAACGTGGGTAAAGGATACTATAAGTTCTCCATGTATCGATGCCGGTTATCCGGACTCTGATTATTCAAAAGAGCCAGGAAATTGTGGAAGCAGGATCAACATAGGCAGGTATGGAAATACTGAATGGGCTTCTATCTCAGGGAATAGGCCCGGGTATGTTGTATGGTGGAGCCAGCTACTTTCACCAGAATGGAAGATTTTCAGGCTGCTGCTGAAGATATTTTTCTTATTCTGCTTTAATATGTTATATTAAGGCTTTCTTAGCTTATTTAGCATGAAAGTGCTTGAAAACACTTTCATTTATTTGTGATTGACATTTGAAGAATTTCATATGTGTTATATTAGCAGAATATTTAGCTAATTAGAAAACAAGAGGATTTATCATTTATTCACTCAATGGCTATTTATTGGAGTGCGGGATTATTTTTAACAATTTGCGTAGCTGTGACCATAATGTCATCTAATCCTTTAATGTTTATTTTTTTAGCAGGTATGCCTGCAATTGAAATGCTTTTTTCACAAAACGATTTGTTTACGACCGAGTTTGCCCCAATTGTTATATTGTCGGCAATTACGACATTTCCAAAAATTTTGGCACCAGGCCCGATATACATGTTATTTCCAATTTGCGGGGCTGAAACCTCATCCAGGTTAGATCCTATATTGGTACAGGCATGTATTCTGCAATTGTCTCCAGTCCTGGCATTTTTATTTATAACGATAGTTCCTCTATGGGCAATACGCAACCCTGGGCCAAAGACATTTATCGGAATGCTGAATCCTAGATTGGCATTCATCGTGTAGAACCTGAATAACAAGTACTTAAGATATAATTTGAAAATTAGAATTTCTTACAGTTGTTATAGTACTCAATTTTTCGCAGTAATCTCTGAAATCTCCATATATCGTCACCAATTAATCTAGGGCTTTCATAATGTTTCCCTCAAGCGAATTTATCTGCTTGGACGTAGAGATCGTAATCTGCTTTTTATTTAAATCAACGTTGCGCTGGCGCACCTCGCAGCAAGCTAGTGGAGCATTCGACTGAAATAAAAAAATAGAAAGGGATTTTTCCCTTTATTACTTTACAATTACGCTCTTGCAGACAGACTTCCAGTACCGTATGCAGTTACTTTTTTGCAGCTTTTATCGTAATGGCTGACTTTTTAGTCTGCTGTACATGACAGTTTCCAGTACCATATATAGTTACTTTTGCGTCATAGGTACCCGGCTTTTTTACAATAAGCGAGCAATTGCATATGTGTTTTTTCGTGCAGTGTGTACAGTAAGATCTGCAGGACGCGACTACCTTTCCATTTTTATCCAATATCTGATATTGAACAATTTTAACAGTGCCTGATGTATAAGTTGTAAGTCCGATTTTAGCTGGTGCTATTCCGGTTGGATTGTTTACTGTAAACTTGACAATTTTTACATTACACGCAGGACTAGCTGAAGCGCCTGCGGTGGCAGTACATAACGCCAAAACCAATAAGGCTAATATAAAGAAAGTTGTTGTTCGTTTCATCATTTCATATGAATAGACAATCTTGAATATATAATTTAAGAAACCGCCTAAAATAAATAGGATTAAATGTAAATAAATTTAGACATATAGTTATCAAGAAAGTATAATATTCATAACTCTAAAAACTTGAAGATAATTCGTCTTTAGACGAAAATCGCTCTACTGCTAATTACGGTGATCCTGAATATATCGACCAAAACTTAGTTGTTATCCTTATTGGCATAAAAACCACTAAATACAACAAAGAAGCTTGTAGAAGTAATCACACCAAAAATAAAGTATAACAGGCGGTCTCAAAACTCGACTCATTTCTACAATTGGATAATTGGCATTGTTGACTTTAAATTTAGGTCGGAAATTATTATGAAATTCAGGCATATATTTGCCTTGAAGTAGAGTAAATTATCTTAATTGTAGAATCAACTTTATTTTTGAGACAGCTCCTAATGATTAGTTTTTACTTCAACATTCAAGGTGAGAATTTACAGGCAAATTTTTAAGTTCAGTAAATTAAGATCAAATGAATTCAAAAAACTCAGATTTCCCGTGAGTGTACTTTAATAAATTGTTGAAGCTAGAATATTCTTCTAAGAATTATGGTCCTGGAATTCAAGCAGCGAGAAAGATGCAAGTACTTTTAAGGGGAGTTTATTTGCAGTCCTGAAGAGATAAATTTTTTTAACTTTGAAGAATTATAATCTAATGTATTGGGGATTTGAAATGAATGAAAATAAGCGAAAGTATAAGTGGGGAGACAGAAAAAAGTTATTGTTTCTTTGTATAATTTTTCTATTTCTAATCGCAAGTATAATCTTCATCTTATCAAAGCCGTCTAATACAACAGTTTATGTTGCTGCCAATGGAAGTGGAGACTTTAACTGTGATGGAAGTGACGACCAGGTAGAGATAAACAAAGCTCTTGCATACGTTGCAGAAAACCCTCAGTTCACAACCGTTCATCTGGAAGGCCCACATACCTACGTCATTTCTGACAGTATATTTATTGGGAGTAACACTATTCTCGAGGGAGATCAAACAGCCGTGATCAAACTTGAAGATAAAGCAGGCTGGCCGCTAGAAAAACCTATGATTACACAAATGGACAGCGCCGGAAATTATGATATTATTATAAGGGGATTTGAGATTGACGGAAATCATGATGAAAACAATGAAAAGAATAGAGGGAAAGGATATTACAATCTGATCCATTTCCTTAATTGCGAGAATACACAGGTTCATGATATGTATATGCATGACAGCCACGGCGATGGGCTTAAAGTCGTAAAATGTTCAGGTGTTAAGTTTTACAATAACCGGGTGTATAAGTTAGGGCATGATGTCCTTTACGCTATCTATTCTTCGAATATAGAAGCCTGGAATAATAAAATAACATGTAGAACAAATAGCGGTTTGAGGATTTACAATACAAACCACGTAAAATTCTATAACAATATAATTGACTCAGAAGGGGAGGGCGGAGCAGGGATTGAAATCCAAAAAATTGGCCCGTCAACTGTGATGAATGATATTGAAATCTACAATAATCTGCTATATGAAACGAACGCAGCAGGCATATGGATTACAGGCTATGGGGCCGGGTATTCCAAAGATTCTGCAAAAGATATATTCATTCATCACAATAAATTTTATAAAACCGGTATTAACGAGGGTGCGGACTGGGCAGGGGGCATAGTGCTCAATGGTTTCCAAAATACCTTGATCGAGAACAATAAATTCGACGGATGCTATGGTGCTGCTATTGCCCACAAACAGGTTAGTGACGAGTTTTCGGCCCCAAGTTCAGGCTATACAACTGTCGTAAGAAATAATATAATAATTAATACACAGTCCAGTCCTGCAGCCGGAGAAGGATATGCTGTATACAACAAGCTGAACAACACCCATTCCTTTATCCTGGAAAACAATTGCCTTTCAGGCAACGCCGGTGGGAACTATATGGGTGTAAATTCTACCTCAGATGTCGAAGCTGACTCAGAACTTGCGGCTAAGTTGAACACCAATGAGTCTCTCGGAAAGGATTTTCCCTGGAGTGAAGCTATGTCTGCTGGACCGCAAACGCCTTATGAGATAGATGAAAACGAAGTCCAGACAGAACAGGACGAAGGCTTTGAATCGAGCCTTAAAAGGGTTTTTTCAGAGTTTATAAGATCCCTGAAAAAATTATTTTTAGGTATTTCGATGCAGTCTGATAGAGTGGAAAATGTTAAAATTGCTCTACCTCTCATTATTTCTGACAACAGGCTGAAAGAAGAAGCCCCAAACGTCACTTTTAGCGATAGTGAATATATCGATGTAGGAAAAAAATTCGATGGAAGTATTTACAGAGGCATTATAATCTTTGAGCTGAGTTCACTTAATCAGACTGACAAGATCGAAGAGGCAACTCTATCTTTATTCTGGTATTACCCAGAGAATCAAATGAGATCGAAGGATACTGTACTGGAAGTATACAGACCTGTGAAATGGTGCAAAGAACACGTTACGTGGCAGCAAAAAGAATCCAATGATCCCTGGGAAAATTCTGGAGGGGACTGGTATGACAGGAACGGGGTCTTCCAGGGCAGCACTCCATATGCCACAATAACGATCAGTGGAGATAAGACCCCTGACAATCGCTACTACGACCTGGATGTAACAGAACTTGTGCAAGAATATATAAGCGGAAAGTACGAGAATACAGGTTTCCTTATAAAGGCCCGCGAAGAAGAAGAAAACTATATCGCTTTCTATAGTTCCAACTGGCAAAACAAAAATCAAAGACCCAAACTCACTATAGAATGTGCCTGAATGCCGATAAAATTAGTCTGGAAATAGATTGAGTCATAAAGAAGAGGGCAATATTTGGATATAAAAGAAGAACTCTTTAATTTTTGATGCTACACTTTGGACATCTGGGAATCACGCTTGGGTTATTTTTAGGATTTGGGATTTTCATACCCCGACTGAGGAGGGTTCTGGTAGATCGAAATATCTTGCTATTGGAGCTCTCCTGCCTGACTTAATAGACAAAACTATAGGGAAATCGTCTTTGCTTCTATCCTTGCAAACGGACGCATTATAGGCCATACAATATTATTTTTCTATTTATCTTGCCTTAATAGGGTATACTTGTACGAAAAAATAAAGATTATAAAGGCTTCGCTCTTGCTTCAGGTTTCTTTCTTCATCTTCTAGAGGATTAAATATGAGTTCAGCCTAGAACTTTCCTCTGGCCTCTCTTCGGATTAAGTTTTCAGAGAGGTTCCATGGACTATACTGGACTATAGTCTTCAACGCAACTT
>NZ_DAVG01000072.1 GCF_002505485.1 Methanosarcina sp. UBA5
TAAGTGCCTGGAGCATTTGCAGGTCGCGCCGTTGGGCTCTGATTACAGCATCATTATCCTCTGGGTCTACTTGGGGAGATATTGATTATCCCTCCTAAGCGGCCTTAAAAAGAGGTTTTTATCTTCCCTAATCCTACAGCACAGAGAACAACGTTTTATTTTACAGTTTGTAGGTTGCTTTTTGCAGGATTTTATGAAAGTTCGAAGAGCCATTATGGCCCACTCCTTCTTTGCTCTAAGCTCCTGTATGAAAAGGACCTCTGGCCTATAATGCCCTATATTATACTGCGTATCCTTCATGCCCTGCATATTTTTTGATGTGTGTGGCTCATCGTGGAGGTATTGGAAATATCGGACAGATATGTGCAGGATGAAAACGAAAAAATTAATTTTATCGAGCTTCAGGTAAAAGCACCCCCTTGATGCAAACAGGACAATTTCCCCCATACACCTGCGAACAGTCGTGGAACTGCGAAGTGTCAATTTCGTCTGGTCCTAGGTCAAAAGTTGTCGGGAATTTCTTACCCTGCCGTTTCCCGCCACCAGGGCAATCTTTTCTATGCTTCGTATTCCTCACATCCCGCATATCTTTTGATGAGTGTTCCCAGAGCCTTTTCGAGCGGATCGGAACTGTTTTCCAGAAAATTAACTGCTTCCTTTCTCGTCGAGTAGGTCTTAGTTGCCCAGGATATGTTATTCCAGCGTAAATTGTTACTAGTCTCAGCCTTCCAGTAGAAAACGCCTCAGTTACGAGGTCAGGTATCACTATACATTTTTCTTCGTCCCCCTCTTTAAGATCGAGGAGATACGTCGTGATAACCCAGTCACTCTCAGGCCGTATCCTGAAAAATTCCAGTCCACTTCTGGGCTTTCTAACAGGGATAGCAGTTAGTAGCTTCTTAGCCACTGTCCCTAGCTCAAAAGTGGGGGTAAACCGAAGGTCTTCAAAATTAAAAGGCATAAAAGCCCTCCAGTTTAAAGTCAAAGGTTTCTAAGCTGTACTTTACCTCGTCAATAAGGCAGCTGAAAAAGAAAATTATATAAAATATGTATGTTAAATTAATCATGGGATATCACTCTCATTTTCTCTTGAGGGTCGGTATTCCACAGGCGTTTTGCAAGTGTTCAAAGCCTCCAAGCAATCGGGCACTTGCAAATCGCTGACTGCAACGCTTTTAATCAATGTGGCTTGCGCTTTTTCATATACATTCCCAGATTTTATTCTATAGTCTATAAGTTCAGGGAACTCTTTATACAGTTCTTTAAACCTGGCTATAGTCTCTGGTTTTAAATCTTGCATTTGTTTTCCTCCTTGGACAGTCGCTGGTATCTATCATGGTCTCAACAGCTATAATTCTCAATCTATTTTCACTGTCCATTTCTATTGTTACAGTTTCTTTTTTTGGATTCATTGATTTCATCCATTGCATCGGAAGCGAGATCATATAGCTCCCTCTCTGTTAGACCTTTTTTACCAAAACTAAATTTACTTATTAACTCATGTATAAAGACAGTATAAATATATACATATTAAATATATAATTATTTTTTAATATTTAGTTTATTATTCAAGCCAATATCTAATGCTAATCGCTAATTACCGATATTTTATCGGTTAGCAACCGACATACATTATATAAAATAATAATCATAACTTATAAACATTTCGAATATCGGTAACTCGCAGATATTATTAAATACGAATTTAACTGTGTATATAATATGAAAACAGAAACAAACAAAGGAAAAATATTAGATCTCTTACTTGACTCTCCTAAGACAACGGCAGAATTAGCACATGAATTAGGTTATGTTAACTCAGAAGGTATTGCGCGTTACAATGTAATTGATAAAGACTTAAAAAAACTCGTAGAAAATAGATATCTTAAAAGTGTAAAAGTGAAAAAAGAACAAAAATCTGGAAATACTCCAACATTGTATTCGATCAATTTTAGTATTCAGAATTTAAGGGCTATGATAGAAGACTATCCATTCTTAACATCGAAAATGAAAAGAAATGATATAGTTTTAGAAGCCATATTCAGTGAATGTTCAAATTTTATACGCTCAAATAAATATAAATATGAGATTAATCAAAATAAAGATGAACACAAAAGGATATTTTGTGATTTCTCTTTTGTTATAGACAAAGAAGATTTAAAGAAAAGATCTCAGCTATCTGAAGAATTTTTTAAACTTTTTCTTATTAATGATACAGATCAATTGGCTTTTCACACGTGGGTACTTGCCAAGACATTCAACGAAAACTTAAGTACAAAGGTTTGCAAAAAAGAGAGTAACCTGAATGACAAGATTGTAAATTCAGATAATAAACCCACAAAGCAAGAAATAAATTTTGGTTTAGATGTAGTTTTTAAAGCATGTGTTATCAAAGATATAGTGGATGGCAGATCAAGCATAGATGCAATAGAATATCTGAACCAAATAGAAAGTGAAGTATCAGATGAAACAAACCTATAGTAGAGAAATTATCTAGAGAATACGAATTTTCTAACCATACTCCTTGAGGAGGAAAAGTTAACCTTTATTAAAAATATAAGATTAAGAAAACGATATAAAAATTGCCAGAAGAAGAGAAATTCTTCGGACATGTCTTAACTGTTTTGTTTATTTAATAATTTTTGGACCTCTATGGCCACTAGTTTCTCCAGTTTCTCCGAAATTTTCAAGTCCATACTAACGCTTTCCAAGAACGACAGGTCTAATCTCCCTGCATCTTTTTCGAATTTAAGGGCTGTTGCTTGATCAAGGATCAGAGCACACTGACTACAGAACTTGTCATCTGGTCTTAACACATTATTACATCGAGGGCACTTCTTAAGCGTCACCTGTCTGCGGTCTTCCGTTTTCAGTCCACATTTTTCGTAGATCCGATCATTAATCTCGTCATCTGTGAAATTTGCGTAGATCCTAAGCATTTGGTGTGAGCCTTTAGACCATCCTGCCCGGTGCTTTACCTCCTGCTCATTATACCCGTCCAGAATCCAATTTGTGATAGCTAGGTGTCTGAATGAATGAGGATTTACTGGCTTTTTAATTCCTGCATCTTCTCCCAATCTTGATAGCATTGTCCGTATGCTTTGATAACTCATAGCCCCACCTTCTCTCTTTTTGATCCAGAGAGGGGCTTCAGAGTTCTCTCTTTCCGGATGAACTGCTAGCCACTGATTTAAATAACCTGTAGACCAAGTAATAGGAATGCCTTTTGGTTTTGTTGTTTTCTTACTCTTGCTGCTTTTAGAAATATAGATTATGGCACCGTACCTATTAAACACTACATCCTTGATTCTGCAAGAAGCTAAAGCTCCAATTCGCATCCCTGAGTCACATAAAACAGAAACTAAAGCCTTATCACGTGGGTGATTACAGGAGTTAAGAAGCTTATCAAATTCTCCTTTTGTTAGTAAGTCTGAAGGTTGTACAGGTGTCTCGATTGCTTCAAGTTGAAGTTTCTGTACCCACTCAGGTTGAATTCCATTTCCTAACCATCTGTGAAACTTCTTCATAAATTTCTTATAATTTCGCAGAGAATTTCTGGAAAGTCCTTTTTGACCTTTGTACCTGCCTAAGTATTCATCTTCCAAATAAACTAGAACTCTATCAAAATCAAACGCGTCAATCTCGTCTAAGGGCTTTACAATACCTATTTCTGAAAAACGTTCTATGAGCCTTTTACCGTGCTCTATATAGCTAATTATAGTGCTTTTGGAGATTCCTTCTCTGCGACATGCGATAATGAAATTTTGTATCAGTTCTTTGTTACGTGAGTTTGTATCAAGTTTTTGCAACTTGTCTATTGCCTGCTGATATCTTATCTCAAAACCATGGACATCATCAACATTTGGCATACTATATTATAGGTCATGTAGGTTTATTATCATAATGTATGTAGTCCGTGCCGGGCTATACTCACGTCTTATTAATAAATTATTTTTTTGATACGAAGGTAAGAGTTTCTATTTTTCTTTAATGCGAAATCCGATTTTTCATTTTAAACGTCATTTTAAACTATTAGTTGTTTTTTCCATCAAAATTAATTCCATATGAGAGCCGGTCAGTCCTTTATCGAAAGTCCTCCAAACGCAACGAACCCTGTGACCATAAGATCAGGCTTTTCCGCACCGCTCTCCCTGCGTATTGAACTCCTTGGCCTTTCGTCTTCCACACCACCCAAAATAGGCATCACTTCCGATTCGATCTGCCATTTCTCAGGGACTTTTAAGTCAACACCCCCAAAAAGGGAGACTATGCTTATTTTTGCAGGTGGTTTTTCAATACTGGAATCCCTCAGGTCAAGATCTATTCCTCCGAAGATTGCAGTGATATCCCCACCTCGAAAATTTTTGGAATTACTGGCGCTGCTCACCCCGCCAAAGACTGCGAATAGATCTACGGTTTCGGTACTTTTTCTAAAAACAGATAAACGGCTTTTCCTGTCGGTCAGAATTCCAATTCCGATAACAATAATCAGCAAAGGCCACCAGCTGGCAATAGCTTCCCAGGAAATTAAGTCAAGAGTCAATAACTGAAGAATTGTGAAAATTACTATTAAAATGATAGGTCCTGAGAAGCTGGAAAACTTACTTTTCCAGAGTGCATAGAGCCCAAGTAAAATGAATAAAGAGGGAATGTATTCCAGCAGTTGGATAGTGTCATATATTCCGGTGCTCCTAAGCAGGAGAAGGGTTCCAAGAATCAATACAATAGCCCCAAACATTGTCTGGTATGAAACTTTAGTCATAGTTATCTCTCATATTTAAATTCCGGGTTTAATTATACGGCTGTCTCTCAACAGTTCTTTCAGCTTTACTGCAACAGTCAGCTGTCTGGAGTTTGTTATGGACACTGGTGTTAAATAATATTCAAAACAGTGTTTACTGTCAAATTAAGTACATATAATTATAATAATGTTTAGCAATCTTGACTATCTAATTTTCATATACATCTTTTTATTAACAGATACATACAATTACGCATTCTCTTGAAAATTAATTGAAAAAATTCAAGAGTAGCTAAAGACTCTATTATAGCTTTCTATTATAGCTTATAGCTCTCCGGCTCTCAGTTCTGCAATATATGGATCATAAGCTGCAATTGAGCCGCCCGAACAGCGTGCAATGTAATAATCTGCGACAATACAAGCTTGCTGCTCACGATTATATTCACGGAAATGCTTTTTTTCCCCAGCTCTGTATGCATACCCTGTGCTCGCCTGCGCATGAAATGCTTCAACCAGATATTGCGAACCTGTATGTTCCATCTGCGCGACATGGGTTAATTCATGAATAAGCCATCTCATATCGGAGCTGCATGCGGCCGTGTTAAGCTTTCTATTGAAGTTAACTGTATGAAAAATTGCAATTCCCATACCTGAGCAACTCTTTAGCTTTGTCCCCAGCCAGGCGAGAAATGAAGCTTCGTCAATATGCACCTTCCGATAATTAATTATGTTTCCAAATATGCTTCGAGCTTCCTTTTCCTCTATCACGGTAAGGTTTCGGGTATTAAATTTGACAACTCTCCACAACTGATCAATAAGCTCAGGGAAAGCACAAAAATCGAAAACTTTTGCAATAACCCAGCTGACACCTATAGAAAGGGATAAAAGTCCATATCGTATCATTTATAGAAACTCTCCTCTCCCTGCCAGATCAGGGTTTTGACGGTTTTCAAAGAAGGCCTTCAAATAATCACCTGCTTTATTACTATTAATCACCTGCTTTATTACTATTAATCACCTGCTTTATTACTATTTTTCATGCCTTAATGTCTTGATTCCTAGTCCCAGCCGCTCGACTTCTATACCTTGATTCCTATATACACTACACTGAAAGTATCTGCCACATATAATAGGTCTGAGTCTTTAAAAAAGCCTTTTCAGCTTTTTCAGTATATCATCTTAAATAAATTAAATATTCACTTAATTATAAAAACCATTTTGAGGCTGAGCAGCGAAGTTTCTTTTCTGGAAGGAACAGCACCTTGAAGAATATCCTCTGAAATTTTTGTATGGTAGAGCCCTATGTGCTGTGATTATAAATTGTGACGCATCAGTTAATCTACTCTAAAAAGTTTTTCCCCTTTTAACTTTCAGTAATCTCCATTCTAAAAACTCAGGTTTTCCTATTCAAGGAACTCTGAACCATACCATAGCTTTTGTTTTATATTTTACTATTAATAATCTAGTATATCCAGATTTGGATAAAGCCAGTATGTATAAAAAACAATACATATTAAAGGACTTTTAATAGAGTACAGAAAAAAGATTCTGACAGAAAAGGCAGTGAACAAAAGCTAAAATTCAGGATTGAAGTGGATGCTGATTCGGAAAAAACCCAGTGATAACAAAAACCATCTTATAGCTTCTCGGGCACTATCTTTCCACAATTTTCTATTAACTTGTTCTGTTAACACAAGCAATTATATTTATAAATAATATTAAATAGCATTGAATACAATTATTAGGTCTAATCAATGTTTTGTTACCCACTTTGTTGAAGTTTAGCAAAGTGAGGGGTTGGGTGAGGATTATAAATATATCGCTATTTAGTAATCACCTGAGTTATTAGTGATTACCTGCGCCTAGCAAACCTCTATATTTTATAAATTCTTAACTATATATATTTCACTGTAGTCACATTTTTAAGGGAAATATATATAGTTATAATCCAAGACCAAATCCAAGGTCGAAATAAACTTTGTACACATAGTATGCGGATTAGTGTGCCGATAATAGGGTTTTATGGAGAATATGCGTATGTAACTGGAAAATTATACAACTGGTAAATAGAGAACGCGATTGAGTTACTTTGAGTTTGGGGGGTATTAATTGAATAAGCAACTGAAAGTGCTATTTATAGGAACCTATTTTCCAAAAGAATGTGGGATTGCCACATTTACATCCGATCTTTTAAATTCAGTGTCCGGGGAAGAAAATGACGTTCACTGTGAAGTAATTGCTTTGAACGATCCCTCTGAGACATATAATTATCCTGAAGAAGTCGTTTTTCAAATACAGAGAGACAGGATCGAGGATTATTACCTAGCTGCTGATTATATAAATCAATCTGATGCTGATATCGTATGTCTGCAGCACGAATTTGGGCTTTTCTGGGGAAATGCGGGAGACTATATTTTTGCTCTTCTTTCAGGAATCAACAAGCCTGTAATAAGCACTATGCATACTGTAATCCGAGAACCTGAACCTGAGTACAGGGTATCCATTGAGAAACTCATCAGGTATTCCGAAAAGCTGATTGTAATGAGCCAGACTGCAGTCGAGATGCTAAAAGAAGTTTATAAAGCTCCTGAGGATAAAATAGAATTAATCTTTCATGGAGCACCTGACTACCCTTTTAACGACTGCAGTAAGTATAAAAAGAGATTAAATCTGAAGGGAGCTCCGCTTGTCTTAACTTTCGGCCTGCTGAGCCAGAATAAAGGTATCGAAAGTATGCTTGAGGCTCTCCCCGAAGTTGTAAGCCAGTATCCTGACCTCGTTTACCTTATACTGGGTGCTACGCATCCTGTAATTAAAAAGAACTTTGGGGAAACATACAGGCAATCCCTCAAAAATAAGGTCTCAGAACTCGGACTTGAAAAAAATGTAGTATTCCATGACAAATTTGTCGAGAAAGAAGAACTCTGCAATTATATCCTCGCCAGTGACATTTACGTATCTCCTTACCTTTCCAGAGAGCAAATAGTAAGCGGTGCTCTTACCTATGCAATTGGCATGGGAAAAGCAATAGTTTCCACTCCATACTGGTATGCCCAGGAAATGCTTTCCGATAATCGCGGATTGCTTGTAGATTTTGGAGACGCGGATGGTTTTAGAAAATCTCTTTTGCATTTAATTGAAAATCCAGAAGAGTGTGATAATATGCGCAAAAAGGCATATGATTTTGGCCGAAAAATGACATGGAAAAATGTAGGTAAACAATATAATACGGTTTTCACCAGGGCTTTAAAGAACTACAGTGCCTACTCCACTTCGAAAAAGTTTAATTTCCTTCCAAACCATCTGCCTGAAGTAAAACTTGATTATCTGAGATTATTAACCGACGATGTGGGCATTATTCAACATACCAATCTTGGTGTACCGGCTCGTCATTATGGGTACAGTACTGATGACGTAGGCCGAGCTCTTGTTGCACTGACACAGTTAATAGATAACCAGAAGAAAGCCGAGGAGTTATGGAAGTTAATTACCACATATCTTAGTTTTCTTGAACATGCCCAGACTGACACAGGCCACTTCCACAACTTCATGAGTTATAAACGGGAATTTTTAGATGAGAAAGGCAGTGAGGATACTCTTGGACGTGCTATCTATGGGCTTGGGCATGTGGTAAGCTGTCCTTACCTGTCTAAAAATCTACGCACGCTTGCCCATACCCTTATGAGCAGAGCCAGACCTGAAATGGAGAAGCTCAACTATCCAAGGGCAAAAGCCTATACAATGTGCGGTTTGTATGAAATGCTCAGAGCAGGTGTGGATGCAGATGAATTCGAATCGGTCTTCAATTCGCGCAGGGATGCGATTAAGTCCATAGATTCCCTTGTAAGTAAAGACACCTTTGAATCCATATTTATCAACCACGCGAATTCTCTAGTCGACTTATATGAGGCTAACCATAAAGAAGACTGGAACTGGTTCGAGCCTACAGTAACTTATAGTAACGCAAAACTGAGTGAGTCCCTTTTACTGGCGTACAATTACACCAAAGACCGAACTTATAGGAAGGTCAGCCTTGCCACCCTGGATTTTCTTACTGAGATTCAGTGGAAAGGCGACTTCTTTGACATGGTCGGAAACCAGGGCTGGTACTCTTACAATGGGAAAAAGCCTATTTTTGACCAGCAGCCGATCGAAGCAGGTTATCTGACTCAGGCTTATGTTTCAGCTTATGAGATTGTGCGTGATAGGAAATATCTGGAACTTGCAAGATATTCTTTTGAATACTTCCTTGGAAGAAATCGTTTGCAAACTGTTATGTACGATTATTCCACAGGCGCAGTCTGTGATGGGCTCAACTGCGACGGTATAAATCGTAACCAGGGTGCAGAATCCGTAATTTGCTTCCTTATGGCTTTAAGCTCTTTAAATAGGCATATGGATAAAACTTTCAGTACGATGCTGCAATCCAGAGTAAGCGATGAAGTCGATGAAGGAACCCTGGAAAAAAGAAAGAGCTTTTTGTCAGCAAATCAGGTAGAGTAAGAGAAGAAACAAGCGAGTATACGATTGGGAGAGGGATATACGATTGGGAGAGTAAAAGAATAGTATGATCTGGGGATGAGAGAATAATATGATCTGGAAAGACCATGGGGAGCTATTTGTAAGATACAATAGGAATCCTATATTAACCGTTGACGATTGGCCTTATCGGGCCCACTCGGTGTTTAACCCTGCAGCTGTTATAGTTAATGGTAAAACTTTGCTACTGGTGCGTGTCGAAGACCACAGGGGCTTTTCTCACTTTACAATAGCAAAGAGTGAGAATGGGATTGATGGCTGGGAAATTGATCCTGAACCAACCTTTTCTTCAGATCCTATAAACTATCCTGAAGAGATATACGGTATCGAAGATCCGCGCATAACTTATATAGATGAGATGAAAAAATGGGCTGTTGCATATACGGCTTTTTCGGATTCGGGCCCCTTAACTGCACTTGCCTTTACAGAGGACTTCCGCAATTTTGATCGACTAGGAGCTACCATGCCTCCTGAAAATAAGGATTCTGCTATTTTTCCTGTAAGGTTTAACGGCAGGTGGGCAATGTTACACAGGCCTGTGTCTTTAATAAGCGGTGCAAAGGCAAATATCTGGATTTCCTTTTCTCCCGATATGAAGTACTGGGGAGAGCATGAAGTTCTTTTGTATGCCAGGGAAGGCGGATGGTGGGACGCGAACAAAATAGGGTTATCTCCACAGCCAATCCGTGTATCTGACGGATGGTTAATTATGTATCATGGAGTACGCCAGACAACGTCTAAGGCAAGTTACCGGCTTGGACTCGCTCTCCTTGATCCTTATGATCCCAGAAAAGTGCTTCACAGATCGGAAGGCTGGGTTTTCGGACCGCGTGAAATGTATGAGCGCAGTGGAGACGTCAATGATGTCGTTTTCCCCTGCGGATGGGTTCTGGTGGACGATGAAATTCGTATTTATTACGGGAGTGCGGATACTTCCGTATCGTTAGCCACCGCAAAAGTGCGTGATGTTCTTAGGTATATTCATGAGTGCCCGGAGAAACAGTGCCCTGATGAGTATTGTAGATGGTTTGAAGAAGATATACAAAGTTCCACTGATCCGAAAAGAGGGTATTCTAAATTGAAATAAGCAAATAAAAATTAAAGTTAAAAATTAAAGTCGATAATTAAAATTAAAAGCTAAAAGCTGAAAATTTATCTGTAAAGTTCAAAATTAAATGCTGAAAGTAAACGTAAAAAATATAATTAAGTTTGGGGATGTGAGTGATTTTGGGGGTATTAATATAAGAATTGCAATGTTGTCTCCAATTGCCTGGAGCACACCACCTAAAAAGTATGGTCCCTGGGAATCTATTGTATCTTTATTGACTGAAGGACTGGTAAAAAGGGGTATTGAAGTTACATTGTTTGCGACAGCGGACTCTCACACAGCAGCGAAACTTCATGCCGTTTGTCCGAGACCCTATGAAGAAGATAAGGATATGATAATAAAAGTGTATGAAGGACTGCATATATCAGAAGTTTTCGAGAGGGCAAAGGAATTTGATATAATCCATAACCATTTTGATTATCTTCCTCTGACCTATAGTGCGCTTGTGGATACACCTGTTGTAACAACAATCCATGGAATTTCTTCAAGGAAAATTTTACCTGTATATAAAAAGTATAATAATAGAACTTTTTACGTATCTATAAGTGACGCCTACCGATGCCGTGATCTAGACTATATAGCAACTGTTCGGCACGGAATTGACATAGAAAGCTTTCATTTTAATGAAAAACCTCAGGATTATCTACTCTTTTTATCACGCCTGCATAAAGACAAAGGCGCAAGGGAAGCAATAGAGGTCGCAAAAAAGACCGGCAGAAAACTCAGGATCGCTGGCTTCATTGCGGATCAAGCCTATTTTGAAAAAGAAGTTCAGCCGTATCTAGACAATGAACAGATTATTTACGAAGGGCATATTGACCCTGAGTTTAAGAAGGAACTACTGTCAAATGCCTATGCTTTGCTGCACATGATTAATTATGAAGAGGCTTTCGGGATTGGCGTGGTTGAAGCTATGGCCAGCGGCACACCGGTAATTGCAATGAACAGAGGTTCAATGCCTGAGCTTATCCAGGATGGAGAGACCGGATTTTTGGTCAATAGTGTTGAGGAAGCTGCCGAAGCTGTGCAAAAACTTGGCTCCATATCCCGTAAAAACTGTCGAGAAAGTGTTGAAAAACGTTTTTCGGTTGACAGAATGGTAGATGATTACATTAAAGTGTATAAAACCATTCTCGAAAAGTGCAAACGTGAGGAAGAAAGGCCCTGGGGTTTTTATGAAGTGCTTATGCAGAGGCCTGGATATAAAGTCAAAAGTCTTACTGTTCTCCCTCAGGGTGAAATCTCACTCCAGCGCCATTCTTATAGAAGCGAGCACTGGTACATAATCAGTGGAGAGGGGCTTGTAACTAAAAATGGAAGTCAGATTAGGGTTCTTCCCGGAGACTCAGTCGATCTTCTGGTAAACGAGGTACACAGAATTAAGAATATAGGCGGTCAAAACCTTGTTTTCATTGAGATTTCACAAGGAGATTATCTAGGAGAAGATGATATTGAAAGGCTTGATGACAAATACGGGAGAGCCTGAATAACGGAAGAGCCTGGACAGTTTGATGCTTAGAAAATTTATATACAGGTTATGACAAATTTATAATTGCTCAAATTATAATACTTAGATTATAATGATGCTTAGCCTGTATTTCACCGGCAATTCCTATAAATTGCTCCCATTTTTCCTGTACTGTGTTTCTCTGTGTACAACTCTTCTATACATTTCTGTAATTATTCTTTTTCTGGCTCTTTTAGGTTCTGTATTCTTTATATGATTGTTCAAATAGTTTAATCCGGGCATTCTGAATTATTATACGAATTTCTGACCTGGGCCGCCATTTCCTCACCCAGCCTTTCAGAGACATTTTCTATGAAAAGCTCAATATACTCGAATGGTACACAGCCGAGGCTTTCTTCTCCTGATAAGATGAGTCTGACAAGGTATTCAAGGTCATATCGGGATAGCAGCTTTATTCTCCTCAGGAAATCCTGAGCATCTTTTGCATAATGGTTCGCCAGGGGAGGAAGTATGGAGCGATAAGCCATTCCTGAGCCTGAACATAGATACCCCTCGCATTCCGGGGCAACGGTTTTCAGAATGCCAATGTCTGTCTCAGAGAGTAGTCTTGCCATGATGATCACCAGTGATAAAGGCATACAGCTTGTATTTCAAAGCCTTTCTCTGTACGAGAGTGATTCTGTTTTTCTGCTATTTAATGATAAGGCTGCATACTCACCTGACTGGATGCAGTCGGACGATTTTAGAAATATATCTAGCAGTATATAAGTCACGGATAAACAATTCTGAGTTTAAGCCTTTTTTCAAGAGATGAAGAGTAAATTTTGAGTAGTGCCGAGGGATTTGCTATTGTTCGAGTTGCCTCTCGTTTTAACTATAGCCTTGCTTAACAGCCGGAATTTCACTTTGTATCTTCTGAGACAAACGTAATACATCACTTACACTTCACATTTCACTTTGTGCTTCATTATAATTCAAGTTTCATCAGGTCTTCGGCAAGAATAATTTCTCCTTCAAAATACCCTTTCAGGCGGTGCACTGCTTCTCTTTCATGCCCCCGCATTTCCGGATAGAAATGTGTAAGGCAGATGCTTCCAATTTCTTTATTGTATTCTTCCAGGATGTCGGCAAGTGAGCTGGGAGTAGTATGGTTTGTGACTTTCATGCCCGAGGGAAACGAGCACTCGTGGATCAGGAGATCGGCCTCTGCTGCAAGATCCATTACATCTCTAGAGGGCTCGGTGTCTGCGGAGTAAACGAATTCCCCATCCTCTCCAGTCACGCGGTAAGCCAGCGTCGGAACGCTATGCGTGGCTGCCGTGCAGCTGATCTCACAGTCGAATCCATCGGGAGTAAATTCTTTTCCGGGGGCGAGCTCAATAATGTCTACGTCCACTTCTTCCTGAAGATATTCATAAGCGTCAATCACTTTTGAAAACCACTCTTCGGTTCCTTCAGGCCCGTAGACCTTCATACTTGTGTTTCCGCGAAGCCAGTTTGCCTTGATTAGAGGGTGGAGGTCAGCTACGTGGTCAAGGTGAAGGTGCGAAAGCAATACCGTGTCCACTTCAGTGTGGGAAATCCCGATCTCAGGAAACCTGTTCAATACGCCGCTTCCGCAATCAATAAGCAATGGCTTTTCTTCAAGTCTCACAAGCATTCCGGACTGTACCCTATTCTTCTGCGGGATCGCAACTCCAGTGCCAAGAAATGTTATTTCCATGAGCTAAAGAATAAACTTTAAATAATTTAACTTTATTTAAAGCATGTCTGCATAACGGATCTTTGCGGCTCAAAAAAACCTGCTTTTTTTAAAGCGCGAGGGTTGCAGCCAGGTCAAAGGCGTCAGATCTAACATATAGGACTAAATAAAACCAAAAAGTAACTGAACGAAAAGAAAAAAAGTAAAGAAAAAATAAAACAGAAAAAAAATAATAATTTACTCCTCGATGTGCGAGGGTTGCCCAGCCAGGT
>NZ_DAVG01000105.1 GCF_002505485.1 Methanosarcina sp. UBA5
ATCTACACGCGCCAAAATGAACGTTTATAAATTCTTCTTGGTCTTTATCTGGGTAGATTCGGTACTTATAGGCTTTTAACATATTACATAATATATGTTTTAAAGAGAGATATAGATTTCGTTAAAAGTAGTTAATTAAGTTTGTAAGTTGTATTAACTGGTGTGCGAGGCTGCGCTTTCATCCCATACCTGTTCGATCCAGTAAACTGGATCTACCGAGGAAGGGGACTTCCCGCTGTGCCTCCGCACTCCCAGAGTTAAAAACGCTTCCTTTAAACATTTCCTCACCTGAATAGTTAGATGAAAGAAAAGAGAAAGTAGAGAACGGAGAAAAAAGAGAAATAAACAAAGGAAAGGAGATGAGAAGGAAAAAGAAAGAAAAAAGGGCTGAAGGGGAAATAAAGGGATGATAAAAGGGAAAAATGTTCTCAAAACATACTTACTGATGCCAATTTGATTCTTAAAATCAAATCCTTAAGCGACGTAATACTAGAAGGAAGCCTCCCCCTGAATTCTTCGCCTGACGGTTCAGTTTTGAGGGGGAGCTAGTCCACATGGAGATTAACAGGTTGGCTTGGAAAGGCAAACAATATAAAAGAGCCTTTCCAGACCTTGCATGTTGGATATAGGGATGAGCGAGTCCCCATAAATAATTGTGGACTTTCAGTATATAATTGCACATGTTTTGATTTTTTACTCTACTTTGGATATTTGGGCTCTGTATTTTTCTGTGGATACTTGAGCAAATGACAATAGGTAGATGAAGAGAGCCAAAAAAGCAATATCTTTGAGGAATTTTTAAATATTTTTCCGTGACTACTCCCCTCACTGAAGTGAGGGGCATCTTCCGATTTTACGGTCAGATTGTAATCCCAATCTGAGTATATTAATAGAAGCATTATAATCGCGGTCTATTGATAATCCACAGTAGGGGCAATTATGCACTCTTACTGAGGTATCTTTTTCAACAATATTTCCGCATTTTGAACATAGTTGAGATGTATTGTATGGATTAACAAGAACCACTTTTCTACCAGCATTTTCAGCTTTGTATGAAGTATAAGTTACAAGTTTGTTCCACGCCGCATCCATTATACCCTTTGCATATAATGGGTCTTTAACCATGTTCTTAATATTGAGATCTTCAAAACAGATAATGCCATAATTATTAACAAGAGTTTTACTGAGTTTTTGAGCAAAATCTTCTCTCTTGTTAGCAATTCTTTCATGTACTCTACGTAATACCTTTAATGTTTTCTTTCGTGCAGGAGTTCCTTTTTCAGTTTTGGAATGTTTTCTTTGAACCTTTGCCAGATTCTTTTCTTCCTTTACATAGAATCTAGGATTCGCAACAAAAGTTCCATCTGATAATGCCGCAAAAGAAAGTATTCCTACATCAATACCTATTGACTTATCAGAATGTTCAAGAGGTTGATAGGAATCAACATCAGTAAGAATGGACACAAACCATTTTTGTGTAGAAGTTCTTCTGATAGTTAAGCGTTTGATATTACCTTCAAGTTCTCTATGCTTTTTGATTTTTATATCCCCTATTTTGGAGAGAGTTAATATATTACCATTCAAGGAAAAACCTGATTGAAGGTAAGTAATACTATTATACCAACCTTTACCTTTAAATCTAGGATATCCCGGTTTCTCTCCTGCCTTTACTCTACGGAAAAAGGCTTGAAAGGCAAGATCAACACGCATAGTTACATCTTGAAGAGTATGAGAATGAACAGTTTTCAGTTCTGTTTTATCTTTTTTCCAGATAGGAATCATTTTCTTAGAATCAAAGTAACTGATTCTTTTTTGTTCAGTCTCCCATACATTTTTGCGAAGTGCCAGAGTTTCGTTATAAACCCATCTACAGAGTTCCAAAGTTTCATTTAACTTTGTCACTTGTGATTTTGTTGGATAGATTCTATAACGATTTACTTTAGGCATATTAAGTCTATATGTATTTTTACCTAATTAAAGGTTACTGATACTGAAATTTATATTAATACTGTTGTTTTGTTAAAGTTGACGGGCTGTATCCCACCTTTGAAAAGGCGGGGATTAGCCCTTCACTTCTCCTAAAACTCTTATTAATGACTCAATTTTTGAGGGGGGGTCCTCCCAAATTTTGAGAGAAATTAATCCACTTTATTCATCCTATAGTATTCATCTTTAATGAGTGGATTTAGGGAAAGGGATAGTGATTATTTTTTGAATATATAATGCGTAGGACATTCAATTTTCGTGCCTCAGAACTCATAGGGCTCATCATGAAATCAGCGAAATTTTTCATCACAGGCACTAAATTGATGCAGATAATAAATGCGGTTAGTATAAGAAGTATCTTTCAGAAAAAAGAAAAGGATTTAACAAGAAAGTCTTAAAAAACGATTTTTAGTTTTCTCCTTTAAGTTCAGCCTCAATCTCAGCAGCAATTGCGCGGGCAGATTCTTTTGGAGATTCTGCTTTATATATACCCCTTCCTACGATTACCCAGTCTGCACCTGCAGCAATAACATCAGACGCTTTTCCTCCCTGGGCGCCGACTCCGGGCGAGATAATGGTAAGTTTGTCTCCAATAATTTCTCGAATCTTTTTTACTCTTTCCGGTCTGGTCGCCGGGGCAACAAGGCCGAAAGCTCCTGCTGAAGTCGCCATCCTTGCAATCGCTTCTCCTACGGGCTGGAGGAATTCTGCTCCTCCCGGGTGGCTCATTTCACTTACTACGAACACATCTTTCCTGTATTCGGAAGCAACCTCAATACAAGCATCAAGGCTGTCCCGGCCTGTGAAGCCCTGGACAATGACTGCATCAGCTCCTGCTTCAAAAACCTGCTCGCAGATAAGACGGTTAGTATTGGGAATATCGGCAACCTTGAAATCTGCTATTATAGGAGCAAATTCGGCAAGCTCCCTGATAATTCCAAGCCCGGTAGCAAGCACAAGAGGATAACCTACCTTTATAGCATCCACAAATTCTGATACGTCTTCTGCAATTTTAAGCGCTTCTTCCCTGTCGGAAACATCCAGGGCAAGAATCATACAGTTTTTCCTTTCCATAAAATCATCTCTTTGAAAGGCGAGTGCGGACAGCCGCGACCATTAGCGGGAGAGTAATCGTTGAATCTGCATATACGGTTACGGATTTTGCGCTTTCTCCGACCTTTCCCCAGGACTGGGCTTCGTCAAGCGTTGCTCCACTCAGACCTCCGGTCTCAGGATGATCCATTGTTAACTGGATCGCATAGTCAAAGGATTTGGGAGTCACAAGCATGGACTGCAGGATATAGTTTTTGGGAACCCCTCCGCCAAGCAGCAGGGCGCCTGCACTTTCAGCCGCATAGCAGATTTCCATAAACTCATGCATATCCCCAAAGGCATCTACATGCAGAGGATTTCCTTCCTTATATAGCCAGGCCTGAAGCCCTATCACCGAGTCCTGAATGGCAGGGCAATACACAGGTACTCCCATCTCTGCTGCGGTTTTCAGGATAGAGGAATCATCATTAAGGTTTTTCCCAATCTCGGTAAGCACCTGCCGGATCGAGATTTTTTCCTGCGGAAGCCCGGCATAGACGCTCTGTAAAAACTCCTCAAGGTCTGTAAAGTGCTGGTCAGGAAGATAAACATCGTAAATCCTGTCAATGCATTCATTCCGTAACTGGATATCGTTTGCACAGTCCGTACCCTTATAGTGGTGAAGGCCCAGGGCTTCAACAGTATCGTGTACCATATTGGCTCCGGTTGTCACAAGAACATCGATATAGCCGTCGCGAATCAAATCTGCAACAATATTTCTCATGCCTGCAGGAGTCATTGCCCCTGCAAGCCCGAAAAACTTTGTAGTTTTTTCGGAAGCCAGCATCTCATAATAGATATCTACGGCTTCAGCCAGCCTGCCTGCTCCAAAGGCACAGCCTTTGTATTCCATAACAAGCTCGTCAACACTCATGTTGGGATTGATCTTTGCAGCTTTGATTGGAGTTGAAAGTTTTTTGTTTGGAGTATTACAATCCATTCGGTTTCCCTCATGAAAAGGTATGATAGGACCATATCTTTGGAAATTATCAATTTTAGATTATTTTGATCCGATATTGGATTACCTGAAACACATAGTATATGATAAACCTTCTCTTTACAAATGTCTGCCGAAAAGTGCATATGCAGTAATCGAGAACATTGAACTGGAATACAATCTTACCTGAAAAATCGTTAAGCGTTTGATTTTAGATAAATAAGAGAAGTATCAGGCTAAAACACAAACAGGTAACATTGACACTCTACAAGATTAAGATGTTAACAAGCAGGTAATATTAATACCCTACAAGATTAAGATGTTAAAAATATGTCTGTTGAATCGTTAAATAACGAACTGATAAAATACGAAAATGTAGGAATTTCGTTTGAGAACAGAAAGGTACTTTCAGGTTTCAACTTGACCGTAAAGAAAAATCAAAGAATTCTCCTGAGGGGAAAATCCGGAATAGGAAAAACCACTCTTTTAAAAATGCTGCTTGGCTTTACAAAGCCTTCGGAAGGCACCATCTATTTCCGGAACCAGGTAATTGATTCCAGAACCTGCTGGGAGGCTCGAAAGGAAATTGCTTATGTAGTACAGGATACTGACCTAGGGGAAGGAAAGGTCAAAAACCTGTTAAACGAAATCTTTTCTTACAGGGCAAATAAAGAAGAACTTGACCACGAAAAACTGCGGTCTTTTATGCGGGAGCTGGAGCTGGAAAACAATATTCTTGAGGAGAATTTTCAAGAGCTATCTGGGGGAGAAAAGCAGCGAATAGGAATCCTCATTGCCCTTCTTCTGAACAGGGACATATACCTGCTTGACGAAGTCACTTCCGCTCTTGATGCGAAGTTAAAAAAGAAGGTTGCAGATTATTTCCTTGCCCGAGAAGATTGGACCCTTCTGGTTATCTCCCATGACAGAGAATGGGAACGCGACTGGATGGAGACGATATATCTTGAAACCCGATCATGGGAAACTTCCAGAACTAGTCCTTGACAAAATAATATAAAATAAGAAATAGAATAACACAAAAACAAAATCCAAGAAGACTGAAAAATGCCGATTTATGATATAAGCTACACCTCGTTAATTTTCTGTTTCTTCTTACTTGCAATTCCAATTTTCATAAGCCGGAAAATTCGGCTTGAACTTGAAAAAAGCACTATGGAAGCTGTCTTCAGGATGTCAATCCAGCTCTTTTTTGCAGGCCTTTTTCTGAACTATATTTTTAACCTGAATAATGGGTTTTTGAACCTAGCCTGGGTAGGAATGATGATCTTCTTTGCATCTTATACAGCAATTAAAAGTGCCGATCTAAATGTAAAAAAACTCTTTGTGCCTATTATTTTAGCCATTGCCTTTTCAAACCTGGCTGTTCTTATATATGTCAATAAATTCGTGATCAACCTGGAAAATCTTCTTGACGCACGCTACCTGATTCCTATAGCAGGTATGTTGCTTGGAAACACGCTTCGAGGAAATGTAGTAGGGATAGGTGACTTTTATAACAATATCAAGCGAAACGAAAATCGTTACCTTTATAGCTTATCTCTTGGGGCAGGCATGTACGAGGCTGCTCTTCCGTATTTGCGAAAAAGCCTTAAAGCTGCAGTAAAGCCAACCCTGGCAAACATTGCATCCATCGGTATTGTCTCTTTACCCGGGATGATGACAGGGCAAATTCTTGGAGGAGCAAGTCCTCTTGTCGCAATTAAGTATCAGATCACCATTATGATAGCAATTTATGTCTCAACCATCCTCAGTGCAACCCTTAGTATTCTCGCAAGCTTCAGGACAGCCTTTGATGAGTACGGACTTGTGAATCAAGATTTATACGAGAAAAATCTCTGAAAAAATTATGGCTGAATAATGAAAAAGATTGAAAATATCAATACTTCAATTGGGTTGATTCAAGCATATCCAGTGATATCCTGACCAATTGGAGTGCTTTTTCTTATGCACTCTTCTCCGTAATTGATCATATCTTCAACTGCAGTTTTCAGTATGGAAGGATAAATTTGTCCTACCTGTTCCCATACAGGCCTCCCGTGACAGAAAAACTTAAATGTGGGCGTACCCTGAACTCCATATCTTTCAGCAGTCCAGGGACTTGTTTCAATGTTCATGCGGGCAAAAACAGCTGAATTCTTGAATTCCTTTCCATAGTTCCTAAAATAAGGTTCCATAGCTTTGCAGTATGGACAGGTAGGGCTGTAGAACATTACAATAACCGGCTTTCTAGAGCTTTCTACCACTTCTCCCCATGTCATATCTTCGATTTCGATAATATCGCTTCCGTTCAATCAATTACCCCCAGAGTTATGACAAGTTAACAGAATAATTAATAGAATTTCAGGCCTGTTGAAATCAGTCATTCAGTGCATTAGGTTTCGTATATCAGATTGCGATTATTAGGTCAATATTATCTATTTTTATAAGATTAATATTTATGCTTTGTAAAATTAAAATTCACACATCTGTAGATAAGCTCCTTAAATAATTTCTAAAGACTCCTTTTTTTAGCCACGAAGTTCTAAACAAGAAGTTCTAAACAAATAGAGAATACAGACAATAGAAACAAAGAAGAAATAGAAAAAGCTGGTGACAGAACTGAAGAATCAGTTCTGTATTATCTTGGCGAGATTTTCCAGGAATGAAACCTGATCTTTGCCCAAGGATTAAAAATTCTAGAAAAGAATGAAGTTAATAGAAGGTTTTTCCATTTAAACCTTTTTTTCTTCACCCTCTGGGTTCATGATCTCACTAAAACATGTGCTGCAGACGTGTTTGTCATCAAGACGTGTTTCTTTGAAGTCAACTTTGGGGCCGCCCGGTTTTGTGGTTGCCTCCCTGAACACATAAAACTTTTCGTTAAATTCGATTGGCTGACCGCATCTCGAACATACGAAAGGTGGATTCTCAACCGAATCAATTGCACACTCAATGCATATCAGATCGGACTTATCCCCGTGAACCTCTTTGAACTTTATTGGTTTCATATCCAGGCTGGTGTCCACAACCAGTACATCTTCCAGCAGTTCCCGACCACAAATATTACAATACTCCTTCATTGTGTCGCCTCCTATGTTCAGAGGATTTCTAACCAAACCCTGTGCTGAGCCTACACAAGGCTTCAATATTTCTGTATTTGCACTCAAATCATATTCCCCAGTTTCAGCTTATTACCCATACTCATACCGAATCGGGCTGTTTTGAGGTGTCCAATCCGGCTCAGTCTTTCACACCATTGAGCTGTGTTTTACCTGCAGGCATTGGCCTGCCAGCAATCAACTCTGAGAAGATCGGCCCAGAGCTGGAAAAGCAAATAACACTGACAACAGAATAATATTTTTTTTAACGCTGTCTCAGAAATACTTTTTACACTTGAATCGAAACAACATTAGAAGACACTTTGCAAAACTCGTTTTAAACCGCTTTCTAGTCTCTGGTTTTAACTTCCCTATAGAAATATATGCCTTAAAACTATATACAGTTATTGATTTTGATCAAAAAGTAAGTAGACTCAAGAATAAAAGGAGGGCTATTAATACATACGAAAAATAAAAAGGTAGTATATACTCAGAATGAAAGTAACTGATGACCAAAATAAAAGTTACAAAGTAACAGAATTGAAGTTCGTAAGTAAGCAGAATATAAAAGTTGGTAAGTAAACAGAACGAAAAAAATAAAAATTAGTAAGTACGCCGAATGATAACTACTAACCAAATAAAACAAAACAGAAGGTAATAAAGAGAATAAAACAAAGAATTTTATTCATCTTTGATCAATACATAAGACGAAAGAAGATTACTCAAAAGGGTTCAGAAAATGCTTAAGCAGAGATTTGTGCTGGATACTACAGCATTAACGGACCTGCAGACGCGTGAGGTTATGGGCTATGCTTCCCTTTGTGAGGGAATGAAAGCGATTCTTGACCTGATAGCCGATGCTCGTCTGCATTTCGGGATAAGTTGCTACGTGCCATATCCGTCAGTATATAAAGAGATGTACGAATTTGCAAGCCGCAACGGCTGTGACAGGGAAGTTGTGGCTAAAATAGATACCTGGCTTGTGAAAAAATCTCCTGACCGGTATAGAGTTAGCGTAACTTCTCAGATCTTTCATGAATACGTTGCTTATATGCGGGAGAGAATTAACCGGGGAATGGGAGTAGCGGAGGATGCGATATGGGAGGCAGCTACTGAATGCCTCTTTATGGAAAATCCGCAAAACAAGAAAAAAGAATACAAGGAAGAGGTTGAGAGAGAAGTAATCGGGGAGATTATTGGTAAATTCCGGAACAAATATCGAGCTGCCCTGAGATATGGGATTCTTGATAGCGCTCCTGATATTGATGTTCTCATCCTTGCCAAGGAGCTTGATGCTGCAGTAATTGCAAGCGATTACGGGATTGAAAAGTGGGCCGAACAGCTTGGAGTCCGCTTTGTGCCTGCAAATGTTTTTCCCATGATGATACAGGAGTATCTGAAGCATCTTCCGGAAAATGAAAATGAGCCCGAGTCGGGAAACAGAGACAAAAGCAAAGAAGGACCATCGGAAGAAATAGAATTCATTTAATGACTTCGATTTTCAAGCCTCAATAATAATCGAATCGAAGCCACAATAATAAAAATCTGAGTGCTTAATAGATTAGAGGGTTGAAATCAGTCAGATCAAAGGCTTGAAATTTAGTCCGATAAGGGCTTGAGATTTAATAAGGGGAATTACTTCAGGCTGTGCTATAGCTGTGAGTCTAAGTGAGGAGTAGTAGACATCGATTATTATCAAGTCTTAAGGGAATTATTTCTTTAAGGAAAGCGTACTTTCAAAGAAACCGTGCCTTTTAAAGAAAATGCGCTTTTACGGAGACTATGCTTTAAGGGGGAACTGTACTTAAAGAAACTGCCTTTAAGGGAGATGTGCCTTTTAAAGATTGGGGGGTAAGAATTTGAGAAATATAGTTATAGAAGAATTAAAAGCACCTGAAGTTTACAACCAGAGGGTTGAGGTTGTAGAAAGAAAAGGGCTGGGGCATCCGGACTATATCTGTGATGCCGTAATGGAGCAAATTTCAGTAAGCCTGAGTCAGAAGTATCTTGAAACTTTTGGGACTATCCTGCACTATAATATAGACAAAGGCATGCTCGTTGCAGGGGAAGTGGAAGGAAGATTGGGAGGAGGCAGAGTTGTAAGCCCTATGAAGCTTATCATCGGGGACAGGGCTACTTTTGAAGCACAGGGGATAGAAATCGACGTTCCTGAGCTTGCGATCAATACGGCTCAGCAATGGCTCAAGGAGAACCTTCGCTTTGTGGACCCTGAAAATATCATTTATCAGATTGAGCTAAAAAGAGGTTCTGCAGAGCTTACGGATATCTTTAGCAGAGGAGAAAAAATTCTTGGGGCAAACGACACCTCTGCAGCAGTTGGATATGCCCCTCTCAGCCCCACTGAGAAGCTTGTTTTTGAATGCGAGCGATACCTGAACTCAAGAAAGTTCAAAAAGGAATATCCTGAATCCGGAGAAGACGTAAAAGTTATGGGGCTCAGGCACAGGGAGGATATGCATCTGACTGTTGCAATGCCGCTTGTTGACAGGTTTGTTGAATCGGAAGAAGCATACTTTAAGATGAAAATCGAGCTGCACAACCAGATTGAGGAATTTACTGCCGGGTTTGCAGAAAAAGCAAGAGCTGAATTCGAGTCCTGTATGTGTCTGAAACCTACTGTTTCCCTGAATACTCTGGACATTCCGGGCAGGGGGCTGCAGGGGATTTATACCACGGTAACTGGTACTTCTGCCGAAGATGCAGATGGCGGGCAGGTAGGGCGTGGAAATCGGGTAAACGGAATAATTCCGCTAAACCGTCCTGTTAGCAGTGAAGCTGCCGCAGGTAAAAATCCTGTAAGCCACACAGGAAAGATTTACAACCTTCTTTCCCACAGGATTGCAGCGCGAATCTACAACGAGGTGCCTGACATTTCCGAAGTTTATGTCTGGCTTTTGAGTGAGATCGGAACTCCAATTGACCAGCCTCAGATTGCAACTGCCCAGCTTATTATGAAGAAAGGATCTACGAGCGAGGTAGAAAGAGAAGTGGCTGAGGTAATGGAGAAAGAGCTTGAGAATATACAGGCTTTTTCCATGGAACTTGTTGCAGGAAAATGTCCTGTATGCTGAGAAGAATTTATCCGGGAAAATTTATACCCCGGCAATAAAAGCAATGAGAGCAAAGAACATTGCGATCTTGAACATTTTTGAAGATTTCGTAGGATTGTTGCGAGCAAGAAGCTGGTAAATCGCTGCAAGAAATCCTATATCTGCCAGAAGGACAAGATAGAGATAATGCAGGCCAAGTAATGATAGAAAGTAAGGAAGAGGGCTAAAAAATACTGCCAGAAACCCTATAAGCACTGCAAGGTAGCTTGCTTTTTTCGCTCCGACCCGAAGAGGCAGGGTATCTGCTCCCTCCATTTTATCGCCTTCCATGTCCTCAATATCCTTTACAATTTCCCTGGCAGTAATCGCAAGTGCTGCAAGCAGGAATAGTACAAAAAGAGCTTTGAGTCCTTCGAATCCAAATACCGAAGCTCCGAATAAGAAGCTTGAGCCAGTCAGATAGCCTATGCTCAGGTTTCCTAAAAGAGGGGTGCCTTTGAGGGTTTTTGCGTAGAAGACTAACAGCAGGGAATTAAATAAGGCAATAAACCCGCAAATTGGGTTGATTGAGAAAGCCAGAAGTGTCCCGAGGGCAAATAGGATATATGAGAAATAAAGGGCTTCTTTTAGCTTTATCCTACCTGATGGGATAGGTCTCTCAGGGCGATTGATTGTGTCTATCCTGACATCAAAATAGTCATTAATGGTATTTCCTGCGCCTGCAACCAAAAATACGACCAGAAATACGAGGCCTGAAAAAAAGAAAGGAAATTTTTCAGGGCTATAAGAACTCGGGGAATTAGAGGTCAGGATATTAAAAGATATCAGTGTTCCGATTACGGCTGCAAAACCCGCCATGAGGCAGTTTTCGTATCTCATAATCTCCATATATGTACGTGCGCCTGCAGACATCACAACAAAGCAGTATTATAAAGTATTAAAGGTATCGGATTTTTCTTGCCCGAGTTTCGTCACCCGAGTCCCTTCTCGTGAGGACGGAGCCCTTTTTGCTGCCCGAGTTCCGTTTCGTGAGGACGGAGCCCTTTTCGCTTCGTTCAAGAGGGCTGAATTATGGATTAAAGAAACTGATTTTCAACTCGCTCAATGGCTGATTTCCCCAAATTTAGTTTTTGGTCGTCCAGCGGTCGTGATCATAACCCCTTTAAAAAAACTGCTTGACCGAAAACCTTTTCAGAAAAGGCTTGACTGAAAATGGTTCAACATTAAGTTTGAAAGCCTTGTTCACAAACCCTATTCGGCGTGATCACAACCCTTTTACAAAAAGGCTTGACCGAAAATGTTGCAATGAAAAACTTACCCCAAACAACGGCGTGATCAACCGGCGCAACGGTTGCGGGTCAACGGTTGCAGGTCAAGATGGCTGACCTGATCGATCCCTTCGCGGTAGGAAAATTCAAATTGTATATACTATATCCCATAATTTTAGGAGTATATTCCTTAAAGGATAATATTAAGTAAAACAACGTTTTATTTCTTGCCGTTCTTCCCTTTGATATCTATTAAGTATTAGCCAGCTTCAAAGAGACAGGCAGATATAATCAATGTGATTCCTGACCTTTAAATCAGGTTTTGTTTCTGCCATTATTAGACTCAAAACATTGGCTTGAAACAAAGAATATGTCTTAGACTAACAACTTATTGGGAAAAATCTACTAAAGTAAATCCCTGATATTGTTTCTATATATTACATGGTTACTTGTCAATAACTTACTTGCGTACCAGGCATTTCTGTTTACGGACATGTGGGCGGAGGCAAATGAAAATGAAAGCCGGTTTTTTTAATTCCTTAACTTATATACTATTGATAACGCTAATAATCCTTGGAATGGCTCCCGGCATGGTATATGCTCTAGGAGGCAACGAAAGCTCAGTCTCGGATAGTGGAAGTTCAGATACAGGAGATTCAGTTTCAGATAGCGGAAGTTCGAATACAGGAAATTCAGTTTCAGATAGCGGAAGTTCGAATACAGGAAATTCAGTTTCAGATAGTGGAAGTTCGAATACAGGAAATTCAGTTTCAGATAGTGGAAGTTCAGACACGAGTACTGGAGACTCAGCCACGGGCAAAACGAACTCAGATTCTGGATCAAATGACGGTAGTTTAGACTCTGGATCAAATGACAGTAGTTTAGATTCTGGATCAAATGACGGTAGTTTAGATTCTGGATCAAATGATAGTAGTTCAGATTCTAAATCTAACGATG
>NZ_DAVG01000101.1 GCF_002505485.1 Methanosarcina sp. UBA5
AATACTGTTGGAAAGTGACAAGGAAAGACTTAACGTCAATAAAATAATTCAAAAATACTAAAGTATTGAAAGAAGAACTGGAGGAATTTTGGGAGAAACATACATTTAAACATAAAAAGTCGCATTATTTAAAGTGGCGACTATAAATAATCATTAGAACCAAGAGTTACTGAAATTCTTGAGTTATTTTCCTAAAAGCTTAAAAATGAGGAATTTTCGTTTTTGATGGCAGGAGTTAATAGGTTTAAATAGTATCTGATGAGCAAAAAGTTATTGATAAACAAAGAAAGATATATAACTGAAAAATTTTTTCAGCCAATAGTATAAGTAGCATCTATTTGATAGAAGTATTCATATGGTAGATCCAAGCTATTTTGTTGATTTATTCTTGCATCTTGACACTCACTTAAGTGCAATAACAAATGAATATGGTCTATTAACGTATTTACTATTGTTTGCTATTATTTTTTGTGAGACAGGTCTGGTAATAACTCCTTTCTTACCTGGTGATTCTCTCATCTTTGCAACTGGAGCTCTGGCTGCCAGCGGTTCATTCAACTTATTTACTATGTTTGTTGTTCTATGTCTCGCAGCTGTTGCAGGAGATACTGTCAATTATCAGATAGGTCATTTAGTAGGAGATCGAGTAACAAGTTATGAAAATATACGGTTTATTAAACAGGAACACCTTGACCGTACACATGCATTCTTTGAGAAATATGGAGTGAAAACAATAATTCTAGCTCGCTTTGTCCCTGTTATCCGTACCTTTGCACCGTTTGTAGCAGGAATAGGAACAATGCCCTATTCGACGTTCATCAGCTACAATATTGTCGGGGGAATTTCATGGGTAATGTTATTCCTTTTTGGAGGATACTTTTTCGGAAACTTGCCAGTTGTAAAAGATAATTTTAGCTTTGTAATACTTGGAGTAATTTTTGTTTCGTTACTTCCAGGTATTATTGCGTATATTCAGAGCAAACGTGGCCCAGAAAGCATATAATTGAACACAAGGTTCAAAAACAAATTAAAGTTTAGGAGAGTTAAACGGAAAAATTTATTTCATAAAAACGCGATTCTGAACCCTTGTGAGGTATGCTTTTGAAAATGGGAACTTTGGTAAAAGCTATTGTGGTCCTTTTATTACTCACAGCAGGGGTGTTTCTAGTTCGCAGTTACTGGATAAATATCGCACCTATTCTAAAAGAAGTACTAAGCACACTGAGGGAAACAAGGCTACGTTATGTTTTTCTGGCGATTTCAGTATATTTGCTAAGTGTGTACTTATTTTCGGTCCGCTGGCAACAGGTTCTTTCCTGCATTGGTTATGATCTAAAAGCCACAAGCCTTGTTCCCATTTATTTCGGAGCAGTATTTATAAACAATGTTACTCCGGGGGGGAATATGGCGGGAGGAGAATCCTTCAGAATACTTTGGGCCAATAAACTCTTTGGGATCAGCTATACCAACGCTTTCAAAACAATCTTTTTCGAAAGATTGGTTGAAGCAATTCCTGTCGCTTTCTTATCAATTTATATTCTAGACTCATTCCCCTCTTTAGAGGTTAGATTCCTACCACATAGTTTAACTTTAAGAACGATCCATTTATTTTTCTTAGTCTTCCTGGCAGCAGTAATATTAATCTTGGTTTTTCGAGCAAAATTTGTTTCTCTCGTAAAGATTGTGCAGCAAAACTGGAATCAATTCAAAAAATCATTGATTCCTGTTCTCTTATTATCTTGTGGGGTCTGGGTTCTTGATGTAATACGTCTCAAATCGGTTGCTTTAGCCTTGAACATTCACCTCTCTTTAAGCTTGATTATAACAATTTCAATTCTGTCCTTCCTGCTTGGGGCCTTGCCCTTAACCCCAGGGGGACTTGGAATAATTGAAGGAGGGCTGATCTCTTTGCTTCTGTATTTTGGGTTGTCCCTTGCATCTGCGAGCAGTTTCGTTCTTTTAGAGCGTTTTATTTCTTATGGGATCAGCAGCATAATCGGATTTCTGTACCTGTCTTATTATGGAGGCTTTAAGATCTGGAAAAAATCAAAAGAAGAAAAATTAAACTGATCAGCAAATGTTATTTTCCAGAGGCTGATGAAGTTAAGTGCTCCATACATGTCTCTCTTCGGCACAAATCTGAGAATTTAATTCATCTAAAAAGGCAGTGTCTCGAATTTGCTGTAAATTCGAAGCCAAGTTTTTGTACACGGTACATGAAACCGGTCTACTAATATCTATTTTTCGATTCGACAACTTCTTAAAATTTGTAATTTTACAGAAAAATTTGGCACACTGCCTCTAAAATATGTTAGCCTAATTGTAAATTTTCAGGAGGCTTTAATCAAACAGACTTTGATCAGACTCGTTTCAGGCAGGAAATCTTCTTTTGCTCCGATTTTTACTTCGTTTGCGGAAATAGTTGCTCTGATAGAATAGCTGCGATCAGAAATTCCTCCTGAGGACTGGTATGGAAAGGTATTAATTGGAGAAGTATGAGTAATAATATGTGGGTAATATAATTATTACTGAGCCCTTTGATAAAACCGTGAGGTGACAATGATGTGCAGTGTTGGAGACTCGTTTGATCTGGATCTGGAAGGAAAATTGCCGGTTAAAGACTATGTATGTAAGGACTGTGGGAACAGATTCAAAGGCATTGGTAAAAATGTGACATGCCCTTCCTGCCAGTCTAAAAATGTAGCAGAATCCTGATAACTGACTGGATTTTTTAAACACTTATTTTTAAAATGAAAGAATCGACCCCTTCTAAAGACATTTCACTTAAGGAAAGTGAAATGCTTCTCCTGCGCGGCACGGCAGGAACAGTGGCTATTGTGAAAGCAGGCCCACGTGGACAGTTTTTTCTGGAAACTGAAAACGAAGAGATTGTACTCGGACTGGAATCCCATGACCTGATCGTTGCTTCTGCGCTGTCTGTGGATGAGAAAACTGAAAAAGGGCTTAAATGCGTTCTTTTTATGATCAGGGAAATCAGGTCACCATTAATCGTCCTTCCAAAGAACCATCCTGCATCCCCAAGGCTTCCAATCGTAGTGTCGGCTGGGCAAAAGACTATTCTAAGCTGCAATATCACCCCTGGCACGCATCCGAATCAGGACGTACTTTGCGGTTCAAATGAGTTTGACAGTCTTGAGGTAACAGGAACGCTGGAAGGCGTACATATTGAAAATCTGCCAGAGTGTGTGGTAGTAAAGGTTAACTTTGACATCTGACCCGAATATTTTTCCAAGAACAAAAATTAGGGATTTTGGGGGCTTCTGTCTTACGTAGTAGGCTTGATCTGGTCTTTTACAGTACTTGATCTGGCCTTAGATAGTAATTTTGATTTATAGAACGTTTAATTTTGATCTGCGTTAAGTTTAATTAACTCTCTCCACTCATTTTTTGGTATAACTGGTAGTTCAATCTTACAAGCCCCGATGCTATTATATTTCTCCCAGGAAATAATGTAATTGAGGGTTCTATATAGAAAGTGCCAGAATTTCCCTACCCTGGGGATTTCAAAACCCTGCCATTTTTACGCCTCATATACTCAAGTTTAGCTCATTGATGAAGTTTTAAACCCTAGGTTTTTAAAGAAATACCTCAAGTCGCCTTATATTATGATAACGCAGATTTTATTTAATCCTGAAACTTTTCACCCGTATCAGGCCGAAATTTACCCGTAAACAGGACATTTACCGTAAAATACACAGATTTTTTATCTCAGTTCTCTGGGCTGTTTGTTTTCAGGCAGTTCTGGTAGGGGTATAGTATTGATCAGATAAGATTTTAAAAAACTAAAACTCAGAAAAATTTCAGTTAAAGTTGGAGTAATTTATAAAAAAATTATTAATTGGTTTAAAAAACAAAAATTATTTTAGCTCTTTTGAGTTAAATTCACTTTTAAAACCTGTAAATTAGTCCTCTTGAGCGAAGCGAAAAGGACTTCGTGCTCCCGAAACGAAATTCGGGAAGTGAAACCCGGGTGGCGTAACTCGGGAGTACTCAGTGGATTTTTACCACCCGCGTTCCTGAAGTGCTTCCTGTGCAGGGATCATGTCTGCGCTGATGCCTTTCATGCCTGCACCCACGCCTTTTGAAATTTCTG
>NZ_DAVG01000026.1 GCF_002505485.1 Methanosarcina sp. UBA5
TAACTGGGGCGGCTGAGTTTCCTGAAGCCGATACTTTGATTCTCGAGAGCACGTATTTTGGGGAAGAACATGTCCCCCGAAAAGAGACTGAAGAGAGGTTTATCGAATCGATCCTTAGTACTCTGGATAGGGGAGGCACTGCCCTTATCCCTGCCTTTGCAATAGGCAGAACTCAGGAGATACTCATGCTGCTTGATGCCCATGGAATTCAGGCTTATGTAGACGGTATGGGCAGGGATGTATACAAGATCCTTAGAAAATATCCGGAATACCTTAAAACTCCCGAGCTCCTTGATCGGGCTTTCGGACGTGCTATTCCCGTAAAGGATCAGCAGCGGGATTCGGTACTTAAAAAACCTTCAGTCATTGTTACTACAGCCGGGATGCTGAACGGAGGGCCTGTACTCTATTACCTGAGCCGGCTTTACAAAGACCCCAGTTCGAAAGTCCTGCTTACGGGCTACCAGGTAGAAGGCACAAACGGCAGGCTTGCACTTGAGCACAGATTTGTTGAGACCAGAGGAGATATCCTCACTCTCAAACCCAGGGTAGAACAGTATGACTTCTCCGCTCACAGCGGCGATAGCGAACTCAAAAAGGTTGTGAAGGATTTCTGCAGGAAAGGCACTGAAAGGGTCTTTATAATGCATGGTGACAAAACCGAAAGCTTTGCGCAGTGGATTTCGGAAGAAATCGGTGTGGATGCATATGCGCCCGCAAACGGGGAATTATTTGCTTTTTAATAAAGGAAAGAATGATAACAATAATAGCAGCCTTTTTAGCCTGCGAAATGCTTAAACCCGGACGACTCCAATTATCTGGCATGATTCTCAATCCTGAATCCGAAGTGCTTGAAACACTTGCAAAGAGCATACTTCTTGCTGCACGGACTGCCCCGAAAGCTAAAGGTGTAGACGATATAATGACTGCCCTTGTCGAAAAAACTGATATCGAAGTGCTTGCCTCGACAATGGAAAGACTGGCAGATGAAAAGGGTGCAGGCTTTGCTTTTTTGAAAAGGGATGCTGCAAATATTCGAAACGCAGGAGCTGCTGTCCTCATCGGTGTTAAAACCAGCGGGGCTGCAGGTCTAGACTGTGGAGCCTGCGGTTTTGAAACTTGTGCTGAAATGCTGAGCCAGCAGAAAGTAGAGGTAGATTTTAGGGGCCCAAATTGTATGCTTAAATATATAGACCTGGGAATCGCTATAGGGGCAGCCGTTGCAAAAGCTAAGGATTTCTGCATTGACAACAGAGTTATGTACTCAATTGGTGCAGCCACTAGAGTTTCGGGTTTGCTTGACGCAGATGTTGTTTTTGGAATTCCTTTGAGCGTAACCGGGAAAAATATCTTTTTTGATAGGAAATAAGGCTCACATAGAGCTTATTAAAAAAGGTGGGATACCTGCTGTAAAAAGGAAAATTATTCTGGACTGGTATCTCCCGCGTCTGGTCAGATTATTTTTAAAAATATCCGGATGTTTAGAGGGTTCAAGGTTTCTCTAAAACTTAGAGCTCCTCTATCCTCTAAAGTTCAGAATTTTCCTAAATGCAATCAGTTAGAATTTTAGTTTTTTCATCCTTTCAACAGCTTCTTTAATCCTTTCAACCGGTTTTGTGAGGGCAAATCTAATATAGCCTTCTCCCGCTTCTCCAAACCCGACACCAGGGGTTGCAACAATTCCGGCTTCTTCGAGCAGGAGCTTTGCGAAATCTATTGAGGTGAAACCTTTTGGAACAGGCGCCCAAATATAAAAAGTGGCTTTTGGGGGTTTTACTTTAAGGCCCATCGCTGTAAGTCCTTGTATCAGAGCATCCCGTCTCTCCTGATAAATTTTATTTGTATCTTCGACACAGGCCTGGGAAGAACAGAGTGCTGCAATGCCCGCGATCTGGATAGCATCAAAGACGCCTGAGTCCACATTGGATTTGACCTTGCCGAGTCCTTTTATAAGGTCTTTATTTCCGACCGCAAACCCGAGCCTCCAGCCTGTCATGTTATAGGTCTTGGAATGCGAATAGAGTTCCATGCCAATATCCATTGCCCCTTCTGCAGCAAGGAAAGAGGGAGATTCGTACCCGTCGTATGTCATCTGGCAGTAAGCGTTGTCATGCACTGCAATGATGTCGTGCTTCTTGCAGAACTCAACGACTTTTTCAAAAAACCTCATATCCGCAGTTGCAGCCGTTGGGTTGTTCGGGTAATTAAAGAAGAAAAGCTTTGCCTTTTTCAGGACATCCTCAGGAATTGAGTCCAAGTCAGGCAGGAAATCGTTTTCGGCAGTCAGCGGCAGTGGATACGGCTCCCCGCCCGCAAACATTGTTCCTATTTTGTAGACCGGATACCCAGGATCAGTGTAAAGTACGACATCTCCAGGATTGACAAAAGCAAGCGGAATATGTGCAACCGCTTCCTTTGACCCAAGCAGAGCAAGGACTTCAGTTGCAGGGTCAATCTCAATATTCTTGTATTTTTTACACCAGTCTGCCGCCGCTTTTCTGAATTCAGGCATCCCGGCGTAAGAAGGATAATCGTGCGTTTTCGGGTCGCAGACAGCTTCCCGCATAGCCTCGACAATATGCGGGTGTGTCGGCAGGTCAGGGTCTCCCACGCCAAGGTCGATAACATCGACTCCCCTGGCAATTAGTTCGTCCCTTGCTTCATCTATAGTAGCAAAAAGGTATGGGGGTAGTGCATTGATTCGATCAGAGTACATTGATAACGTCACCTGAAGATGATTGGCATGCGTAAGTGAGCATAGTTACGTTATTTGGAATATTAAAAGGTATGGGATGAAGGAAAATTATAAATTGCCGGATGATTTTTTATTTTAAGATACTCTAATTAATTCAAAAGAATTAACTTCTAGTATTTTAATGTGTTTCTGGAAGAATTTGCTGGAATATTGGTGGATAGAATGGCCCATGTATTAGTGTCCTCTACATTTAGGATCTGGAAGAATACCGGAAAAAATTTAGTCTTTTACTGAGATATATGGACCAGTGTGACATATCTATAGAATAATTTGTCGCAAAAGATAAAAAGCCGTTAGATGAGTGTTTAAAGGCTGTAGTCTCTTGAGGTCTATATTAGAGATATATTTGCTTGGAGATATGAGCGTCCCGGTGCAACTTTGATCGTTAATGTACAACTGACGGCCAGGAAATAATTATAAATAAAGAAAAATTAGTGTTACAGGACTTACACGTTTGATGAGTAAAATCAAGCACAAGAGTATTTATTATATTCTTATGGTCAAGACAATTCGAAGTTTAATGTTTTGATTTATTCCTCACCGGTCTTGTAAATCCCGTGAAAAACATTAAACAAGGATAAATGAAATACAAAGAAGGTAATACAAAATGAAAAATAGGGAAAAGTTGTTTTTACTTTTAGCTTCAACAGCCCTTATTTTATCCTTTTCAATTTCTGCTTTATCCGTTGCATCGGCGTCGAGTGACCAGAATGGTCCGGTAATTATTACTCAGACTCAGGTTATGACAAGTAATGGGACAGTAATTAATGAGTCATCGCAGTCCTCTCCTATTGTCTACAGCAGCAAAGTCGTATGTCATTATGACAACAGCACTGATAATGGGAGTGTGGATAGTGTGAATATTTATGCGTCCAACTTCTCGACTTCCAGAAATGTCCAGATTATCCCAAATGAGGCCAATCAGTGGCTGTCAGGTATTCCATTTCTTTCCAGTGAAATAAATCATTTGAAGCCTTTTATCTCAAATGACAGGACTATATGGGACAACTGGTTCAATGGGTTCATGAACAAGGACTTCAATAACGTTTTTGACTCAGACAACTGGTTCAATGACCTTCTGAACGGCGATTTACACATGAATACTCTTGACTCGAACCTTCAGAAAGTTGACTTTTCTGCGTCTCCAACTTCAGGAAATGCGCCACTGAAAGTCGCTTTCACTGATAATAGTACAGGATCGCCAACGTCATGGAATTGGGACTTTGGAGATGGGACGAATTCAACAGAAGAGAATCCTGTACACACGTACAACAGCTCAGGACAATATACAATTACCTTAACAGAGAAAAACGATACCTATTGCGGCACTAAATCCGTATTTGGGTATATTAAAGTCGCATAAAAGAAGTGAATGCCTTAAATTAAAAAACGAAAAGTGAAAAAGCATTGGTGGGTAATATCGGGGGGTTATTTTTCATTTTCTGCACAAACTTATTTTTCCGTACAAATTTACTTTTCTGTACAAGCTTATTTTTTTACATAAACTTCTTATTTAGTAACTTTCTTAACAATTACACTTATGCTCAAATGTTCTGTTCTTTAAATGAAATTTATATTATCCAACCTCATACTCTTATAGCATGGCGTCTTCTTTATTGAGTCCTCTGGCGATGCCTGCAATAGAAGGCATTCGAATTCCAACGAATTTTTACGTAGTTCTTAAAGAACCTGTACCTCTGGCTGGTATGTCTTATCCCTCAACGCGCACCCCATGGGAGAAAATTAGGAATGCAGGTTTCTCGAGTGTTGTCTGCCTCTGTGATTCTGAAGTATCTTATAACCCTTATCCTCTTGAAATTCTCTTTTCTGCAGAATTAGAAGATCTGCATCATGGTAATTCTCCATATGATCCTGACACACTGGAATGGCTTGTAAGAAAGGCAACTAATGTAATATTAGAAGAAATAGACGCAGGAAAAGGCATTGTTGTTCATTGCATGGGAGGTATAGGCAGAACTGGAACAGTTCTTGGGTGTGTGATCAAGGATCTTGGTTTTGAGGCTAATGAGGTGATTAATTATCTGGAAGATATAAACAAGCTCAGAGGCTTCAGAGGATGGCCGGAGACAGAATGGCAGGCGGAAATGGTACGCAAATACTAAAAATCTGGAACTTATATATTTATATGGATTATAAGGAGCGGGGGAAAGTGTTTCTGTTTTACCTAGAGTTTCAGTTCATTTATTTTTCCTATCAATTTAGTAGATTTTGACAGATATTGATAGATATCGATGGTACTTACTTGTAGTATCAAACGTAAGTTTAGCTTCATGATAGCGTTTTTGTTTTTGATCGTTATTAATCTGATACATTTTGATAGATATTGATAGCAAAACTGAAAATAGACAGATAGACTTAACCAAATAAAGCTGACTCATAGCGAGCAATTGAAAAAATAGGATCGTGTCCTCTGATTTTTAGAAAAAGTTTAATGTATAGCTAAGTAACTTAGCTTACTATACACTTGTTTTTATCTTTTCCAGATAATTCTTTTCAGATTATCTTTTTCAGATTATCCTTTTTAGATTATCTTTTCCAGATAATTCTTTTCAGATTATCCTTTTCAGATTATTCTTCCAGACGCTCTCAAATCTGCTTTTATTCAGGCATTGTAGGCGTCATAGAGCTGCCAGATCCATATAATCAGCCATAATAAAAATCCAGTCCCGAAAATATGCAATGTCCCGGTTATAATGAAGGCTATCCAGATGCCCAATGCTTTGAACAGATGTCCCTTTACAAGCTGGCCCAGGCCAGGGAAGAAAAAAGAAAATAAGGCTGGAATTCCGTGTGTTCTGCAATAGTTCATAGAACTTACCTTCTTTAAGTACTTAATAAGAAGATGTATATAAATAGTTTAACATAAAAAGTTCTTTCCCTTCAACATAAAAAGTTCATTTCCTTAAAAATGACTCCCTCTAAAATCAAGTTAAATTCTTTAGTTGAAGCATAAGTCGAATTCGTCAGTTGAATTCAATTTGCTCACTTCTAAACTTCGTCTAATTTTCTGAAAATATATCCCAAAATTAATATATATTATATTATTAAACAATGAGATATATCGCAACTGTAATCCAAAAAAGAATCTAATGTTTAACTTAACGTTTCAGGTTAACTTTCCTGAAAAACGTTGTTTTCAACCTACTAATAGTGGTTGTTCGTTTTAATTTATTATAGGTTGTAGGAAGTTTGATTATGGATAAAGAAGACAATCAAAATTCAATCTGGGACCATATTAAGTCGTTATGGAACTCGTTACCAGAACTTATAAAATTACTTGGTACCTTACTGAGTATAGCTATTGCTCTAAAAGCTCTTTTTCCTGCAGCTGCTCTAGGAATCAGCAATTTTAATGCAAACCCGGGTATTATTGAGCCGGGGGGATCTTCTATTTTGAATTGGGGCGTTTCTGGAGCTGACAATATTACAATAGAGCCTACTATAGGACCTGTAAGTTCGAACGGATCTATTTCTGTATCCCCTTCCGAAACTACGACCTATAAATTGATAGCCACTAGTAAAGGAAATGAAAAAGTAGCGCTCTGTACGATTAAGGTTAATAACGAATCTCAAGAGCCTTTTATCATCAGCTCGTTTGATGCAAGTCCTGACTCCATCACACCCGGTGAGAGTACAGTCCTTAACTGGCACGTTTCCGGGGTTCCAAATGTTACCATAGATCCAGAGATAGGAGTTGTAGAGCCCACCGGAACATTGAATGTGTCTCCTGCCGACACTACGACATACAAACTTACAGCTTCAAATGGCGAGAAAGAAGATGCAGCTTACTGTACCGTTGCAGTTAAGGAAAACGCAACATTTCCCGAAAATGTTTCCGCATCGAATCTTCCGTCTGCGGAAAAAAGCCTGACATCTCAGGAGAGTTCATCGACTCAGGAGAATCAGGCATCGGAAGGGAACTCGATATCGAAAAAGAACTCGACATCTAAAGAGAATCAGGTATCGGAAGATAATCAGGAATCACAAGATGATTCGGCACTTCAGGAGAATCAGGCATCTCAAGAAAGCCTGCCATCTATCAGTTCGTTTAATGCGAATCCGGATGCTATCGGGAAGGGAAAAAGCTCAAGTTTAACCTGGAGTGTCTCTGGAGCCTCGAAAGTCTCGATAGAGCCCGGAATAGGAACCGTAAGTTTAACTGGCAGCCAGCACGTATCCCCCGACAAAACTACAACTTATACCCTGACAGCCACAAACGAGTTCGGAAGCACGGATGCTACCAAAGTCATAATCGTACAGGAGTCTTCTGCATCTCAAAAACCGGTTTCTAAGCCCTCTCGTTCGCCAACTTCAGCGCAAGATCAGTCCTCACCGGCTAATGGGACAGAACTCAATAACTCTGCCTCCGGGACTGAATCCTCCGAGAATGAAACACAATAAAAGATTTAATCTGCGATTAATCTCTAGTCTGCGATAAATATTTAATTTCGATGGATAATTTTCAGTACAAAGAGGAACTTCCATAAAAAGAGAAATTTCCAATAAAAAGAAGAAAATCCGCAAGGAAAAGCCCTGCCAGAACTATGATTTGCAGAAAACCAACCTCAAGCCCTCCGGAATGGAACTCACCTGCCCCTTCAACAATTTATATCAAAATTAAAAACATTCCGTACGAGACTTTTAAAGCACGGCTGAACGAGGGGCTGGTTACTACTGAGCTTGACCAGATTCGATACCGGCTGGAAAGGAGAATCTACTGCTGCGGGGTCTGTTCCAAGCATGTTAATGGATACTGCGTCGTTACAAATCGGAAGGTTGAGGCAGGATGGATTTGCAAGGCTTTTGTGCCAAAAGAAGAATTCATATACCTTGATTCAAGGCCTGGTTCGGAAACATTTCCGGAGTTCAGGTATCTTTCGGAAACCGGACTTCGGAAAAGCTATCTCGAAGGCGAGAGTCCGGAAGAAAGTAGTAACCCGAAAAGTGCAGAGAGCCTCTATGAGGAAGGAGTAATTCTTTACAGGCAGGGCAGGCTCAGGCTTGCACTTGAGGCTTTCGACAGGGTACTCTCTGAAAATCCCAAACATTTTCCAGCCATGTTTCATAAAGGAAATACTCTACTAAAACTCAAACGCTATGAAGAGGCTCTTAAAACGTTTGAAAGTGTCTCTAGGATAAATCCGGATCATCCAGGGCTCTGGACCAATACCGGGTTTGCGCTGGTAAAGCTCGAGCGCCTCAGGCAGGCACTTGAAGCTTTCGAGAGGTCTATTTCCCTGAACCCGGTACAGAAAAATGCCTGGGAGGGGAAGGATGCTGTGCTTGTCCGGATGCGTAAGTGCGAAGAGGAACTGAAGGAATTCGAAAGATCCTTGGAAAGAGATCCTGAGGATGCAGGCATCTGGTTTGAAAAAGGCAAATGTCATTTAAGGCTTGGAGAACTTGAGAAATCTAGAGAAGCTTTTGAAAAAGCCCTTGAGGAAAAACCCGAAAATGCAGAGGCCTGGTATCTTAAAGGAAAAGTACTTTTTGAAATCGGCTCTGAAAAAGCAGCCTTGCATGCTTTTGAAAAGGCAACCCGAAAGAAACCGGACTTTCCTGAAGCCTGGTATGAAAAAGGCAGGGTTTTCCTGAAGCTTGGCAACCCCAAAGGAGCCGAAAATGCTTTTAAGATCGCAGCTGATCTGTGGGAAAGCAAAGGAGCCAAAGCAAAAGCTGAAACCGCTCGTACAAAGGCTAAAAAACCTGACTCTGGAGAAAAATGAATTTTCCAGGCCTTGAAGACTAATAGGAGATCATTTTCCTTATGAATTTTTGCTTCTGGCTCTGTTAGATAAAGAACTTGAGACAATTAAAGGAGGAAAAACTCTTTCCTCTCTTTAATTGGGAAAACTTCTTTCCTCCTTTATTTCGCTAAAAATTATTTGGCTTGTCTGTCTTCTATAAGCTCTTATTCCCAATCCAACTAACAAGTAAAGAATTGTAGGTATAATTCCATTGATTGGTGAAATAAGAATTTCTTTTCCTGCTGCAATGCTGACATAACCCAATATAACTAAGGGATTTATTAGGGAGTCTTCTACCATATGTAGTACAACACCCGGCCAAATTGATTTTGTTACCCTGAAGAGTTCAATAAACATCACTGCCCAACATACCAATGTTACAATAGAAATAGTAAAATATATGGCTCGATTGACAGGTAACACTGCTTGTATCTCTGTTGCGGGTAAAAATACCAGATAATATGGAGCATGCCAGATTCCCCAAAGACCGCCAACAATGAGATATATTTTCCAATCACTAAAATTTAATTTTAGAAGTTGTGAAGTTAGATAACCATGTAAAGGGGCCCCATCAAAAATATCTATAATAAAATTAGTTAGCAGAGTACTGGAAAATATCAAAATAAAAGGTCTGAAATCAAAGGCTGAGAAGTCAATCCATCTTGTTGTAGCTCCGATTATCAGAACGATTGTTGTTACAACAGGAAAAATCAAAGTAGCAATCAAGTACCATTTTATGTTTCCTTTGAAATTCGGATTGAAACCGAAATCTTTCCAGTTGCCCTTTGAGAATATAGTGATTGCAACTGCAGTCAACATGGGCAATACCAACCATATCCCCATTCCAGAAGACTCATTTTTAGGTTGCTCGGGAAGGGAAGAGTCTACAAGAACACCTATCCACCCACTAAGAATAACAAGGACAATAAATACGACAGTATTGCGAATAACTTTTTTATTCATATAACTCTCCACATAGTAAATTTTAATAACCTTTATATAAAAATATGTTAAAACTTATGCTTAATTATGTTATTCTTGTATAATTAATTTGCCCAATATTGTTAAAATTTGCTATGTGCGTCAATAAAAGTTCATTATATCACTTTCACGGAGTTACCTATTCGAAATGAGCGCCGACTTTTTGAATAATATATTTGCTTTCCGTGGTGAAAGTGATAGTAAACTATCAAGCGACTTAATGCTATGTTTACGCTTTAAACTGTAATCTTTTTTAGGATAGATTTCCTTTAAAACTGTATCAACTTTTGTAGTATAATAATTCGTGAAGAACGCTGTAAGCGCTGCTGACTTAAATATAAGTATTAGAAAGTTGTAATATATCTGTTTAATAATTATTGAATTGTTCGTTGGTTATATTGGTTTACCGTTAGATTGCCCTCTCAAGTCCATACTGTGTAAATATTATTAAATTAAATTTCCTAGTTAAAATGGATTTTTTGAACATATAAGAGCCCAAGCACGAGGCTTATACTTAGTACAAACTTGAAGAATAATGAGAAAACCGTGCAAATATAATAAAAAATTATGGCAATAAAAATAGAAAGTTCTTAACTATCACATTGAAATAAGCAATTTTTGCACCAGAATGGGAAAAAGGAGGCTTTTGAAACCTGAGAAAGAGAAAAACGCTTAATATTGTCTTAATTAAAGAGGTTTGACACAATGAAATTTCACGATTTCAAAACATATGTGAAATATGGCTTATTTCTGATATTGATAACTGGTCTGGTAGGTACTGCGCATGCAGATACAAATCAACTTGTGTATTATAACTGGTCTGCAGATACTGGAAACACTATAGTTGACAATTCGGGACACGGAAATAACGGTATAAATAACGGTAGTACAACCTTTATTCTGCCAACCGGACAAATAGGAAGACAGTTCAATGGACAAAACCGAATAACAGTACCTAATAATGAAGAACTTGCATTTACTGATCCACATATAACTTTTGGGGTTTTTTTCCGGTACGATTCAAGCAATCCAACTCGTAATACATACCTGGTTTCTAAAGGAAATACCGCATTCAGGATCAGCATTGACCATACGAATTCCCTGCTTACGTATGAAATTTATGTCGACGGTCAGAACGTTCACAGCTCGAGTACTACTCGCATACAACCTGACAAAGATTATGAAGCTATTGTAACATACGACGGTGCTCATGCTCAACTGTACATCAATGGACTTGCTAATGGAGAAGGCGTGGATTATACGGCGACGTCTTTAGGCCCGAGCTATATCACGGAAGACTGGACGATAGGCTCATCCTCTAATACTGCTTATGGGCTAGACGGGGCAATATATGCTTTTTATGTGTATAACAGGACATTGAGCCCATCCGAAATTTTAGATTTATATGCGAGTGACCTTCGCAGTATAAAGAATTTAAGTAAACCCGGAGGCATTGCTTTATCCTGGGACGATTCAGGGCATATTCAATCATGTTATCAATATTTGCCAATCTTCCAGAAATATAATGCTAAGTGCACTATTAATGTAAATAACATAAATAACAGAAGAGAGGCCGAAACCGAATTAAGAGACCTGAATGCACTGCACTCAGCCGGGTGGGAAGTAGCTTTACACGGGTATAATCACGTAGATTCGGTTAAATTTCTAAATAATAACACCCCTGAAGTGTGGCTGAATCAGGAAATATTCCCGAATATCGTAGAAGTTACCCGTTATGGTTATCCGGTTTGTACCCTAGCATACCCTCATTCAAGTAGAAATGAAGTTTCCGATGCAGCAGTAGCTCCATACTTCCGTACACTCCGAACGAGAACTTCCACAATAGTAAATGGAAATATAAATGAAACAACCCTGGCCTATTACAATTGGGACGATACTCGCCTTCTGTATGGAGTAGAAATCGATGACCAGTCAATTGGTGCCAGCCTGCCGTCTATAGAACATGGTATCAATTACGCAATAAAAACGGGGAGTGTACTTGTGTTATTTGGGCATGCAATAACTCCAAATGTTAACGGGCCATACCAGACTTCGACGTCACGACTGGATTCGATTCTAAATTATACTTACCAGAATGGAGGAGCGTTTTACCGAATGGGAGATCTGGGGGATTCATCTTGGAATCAGGTCCCCAGATTCTCCAAAGTAACTGCAAATTATACGGTTTCCCCAAACAGTTTATTTGCCGGGGAAAGTGTAACGTTTGTGGATCACAGTACCAACCAGGCCACTGAACAGCTTGATTTTGGGGACAATTCGCCTGCGACCAGTACTGCAAATGCTGTTCACATATATACGTCACCAGGAACTTATACGGTTAAGTTAACCGTAGAAAATGAAGTTTCGAGCGATTCAATGATTCAAACAATTACGGTTATCCAGGCGACACCTCCGGTTGCAGATTTCACCAGTAATTGTACAGAAGGACCTCGACCGCTGAGTATAGCATTCACGGATACATCAACTGGACTTCCAAAGTCCTGGTCGTGGAATTTTGGGGACGGAAGCACGTCAGCAGACCAGAATCCGGTACATGTATACTCAAATGATGGAGTTTACAATGTTACGTTGACCGTAGTAAATAGCAAAGGATCAAATTCTATTGAAAAACAAAATTATATAACAGTATCGACAAAACCTCCTTTGTCTAATTTCTGTTCCAACATAACAAGTGGAAATATCCCGTTAACTGTTCAGTTTACTGACACCAGTACAGGGTCTCCAGCCTCATGGAACTGGAATTTTGGAGATGGAACGAGTTCGACTGAGCAGAACCCAACGCATACTTATTTTTCAGCAAGAACCTATGACGTCACCCTGGTAGTAAGCAACGCCGGCGGAAGCACTTCAAAAACGTCTACAATAACTGCATGTGAAAATGGAGGTTCAAGTGGAGGAAGCAGCCACAGCAGCGGGGGTGGCGGGGCAGGCGGTTCCCCTGAGCCTGCAAAGAATGTAAAAGTAAAGGAACTTTCACAGACTTACATACAAAGCGGAAATCCTGTAAAGTTTGATTTTCCAAAGAATGCCACTGCTATTGTTTATTTAAGCTTCGACTCAAAGAAGACGGTAGGCAAGACAACAACGATTGTTGAGATGCTGAAAAACAAATCCACGCTTACGCCGGATGCGCCCGAAGGCGAGGTCTACGATTACCTCAATATCTGGGTTGGAAACGGTGGATATGGAACGGATAAGAACATCGAAAACGCGATTGTATGTTTCAAAGTGGAAAAATCCTGGATCCGGAATAAAGGCATTGACCAGGCTTCAATCACCCTGAACAGGTACAATGAAAAGAAATGGAATAAACTTCCAGCCACCCTGTTCAGGGAAGATAACAAATACATATATTTCACAGCCGAACCCCCGGGATTCTCGCCCTTTGCAATAACAGGTAAGCCTACGGCAAAAGAAAATGTGGTTGAAATACTGCCCGAACCTGAAATCGAAAATCCAGAAAATGTTACTCAAGAAATGGCAGCTGATATTGAACAGACCTCTGAGCAGAAGGAAGAAACTAATAATATGCCTGGATTTGAAGTGATTTACTGTATTATCGGGCTGTTTGGAGCTTCCCGATATAGAAGGAGATAAATACGGTTAGATGGTAGGGAAAAACTATCCCGCTATCTAATTTCTTACTTTTTAGGTTCTTTTGGATTATCAAAGTTCTTTTTTCGGAATATCCCTACTTTGACAGTTTAATAATTATGTTAAAAGGTTGGGTTGAAAAAACGATAAACCAAAGGTAATTTTAAGGAAAGTTTTGTAGGCTGTCAAAATGATTTTGACGAAAAAATGAGGTTTCATAATACACGGAATTCATACTGTCAAATTAGGTTTGATTGAACCTTCAATTGCTTTTCGTAAGTTCTTCTTCGTTTTCCGCCAGTTCTTGTTTTTCATAACGGTTTCGTCTACAAAAATTAGACCTAGCTATATCCTCAAAACTTACCTATATTTCTCTAAAAAATAAGGGGATAAAACTATAGCTCACAAAATCCCTCTGAGAGATCAGAGCACATTACAAATAAGCATGTGTAACATAACGCCGCATCATTCTGTGGCTGTTGAAATAATAGGCTATCATGCCTATGGAGTTGTTGATTAGCTTAACCCAATCATCCTTGCGGTCGTAGTACATGGGGACTATAATATAATACAGCTTATTGTAAAGGTCGCTTAGCTCGGCAGCTTTTGCTTCTTCTTCGGAAAGTTTTTCTTCGGGCTGAGGGCCCATTGCCCAGCCAGTCACGCCTTCAATCCAACCTTCGATCCACCAGCCGTCGAGTACGCTGAGATTCACGACTCCATTATGGGCAGCCTTCATGCCGCTCGTGCCTGAGGCTTCATAGGGGCGGGTTGGTGTATTCAGCCAGAGATCGACTCCGGAAACCATTTTTGCGGCAAGGTCCATATCATAGTTTTCCAGAAAAACAATCTTTATTTCTTCCCTCAAAATTTCAATGTTTTTGAAAATGTCCCTGATCATCTGTTTTCCTGCTTCGTCACGCGGATGAGCTTTGCCTGCAAAAATGAGTTGAATTTTGCCCCTTCTGTTTATTTTTTTGAGCATTTCAAGGTCGGATAGGACCAGGGTTGCCCGTTTGTACGCGGTCATGCGCCGTGCAAAGCCGATTGTCAGAGTCTCGTAGTCCATACCCACGCCTGCCCTTTTGTTAACTTCATCGATAAGGGCTTTTTTTGCGTTCCAGCGGGCTTCCCAGATCTCGCTGTCAGGAATTCCGTCTATCCTTACCAGAAGCTCAGGTTCATTTGCCCAGCCAGGTATGTAGCGGTCGTACAGTTTCCTGAGATAAGGAGAAGTCCAGGTATATGAATGGACGCCGTTTGTGATCGCCTGGATTTTGTAGCCCGGAAAGAGCTCACTTGAGATCAGGCTGTGCCTCTTTGTGACTCCATTGACATAGTTCGACAGGTTAAGGGCAAAAAGGCTTGTATTAAAGCGTTCGGCTCCCCCGAATCTTCTGAGGATATCCACACTATTTTTGTCCTGGATAAGGTCTTCTACAAGCCCGTAATCAAATTTATCATGCCCTGCTTCCACAGGAGTATGCGTAGTAAAAATACAGAGCTCCTTGACTTTCACAGGATCAATGCCGTTACGCCTCAGGAGTTCCAGACCGAGCAGGCTTGAGTGTCCTTCGTTCATATGGTACTTTCTAATCTTGAAGCCCAGCGCATCAAGCATTCTTACTCCCCCTATCCCAAGTACTATTTCCTGGTTGAGCCTGTAGCGCTGGTCTCCCCCATAGAGAAAATCCGTAATTCTGCGATCTTCCCAGTCATTTCCCTCGACGTCGGTATCAAGGAAAATAATGGGTACACAGCCTCCTGTAAGGCTTTTACAATTATACAGCCATGCTCTGATTTTAACGTCCCGGTTCTGAATTTTTACGCTTACCTCCTCTGCGAGAAGCGTCATAAAACGGGCAGGATTCCATTCTTCGGTGTGCTCAACCTGGTTTCCGGAAGAGTCAAGAATTTGCCTGAAATAACCTTTGTTGCTTACCAGTGTTACTGCTACCAGCGGAATATTCAGGTCCGCTGCCGAGCGAATAGTATCCCCTGCAAGTATGCCCAGCCCTCCGGCATAAGTCGGGATTTCACTATTGAGCCCTATTTCCATAGAAAAGTAAGCAATCTTCTGTCCTTTCAATACTCCCTGAAGATCGTCCATATTCTCAAACTCGCCTCTTTTTATTTTTTGTAGAAATGTATCAAAAAATATGTTATCGGTTATATATCAAATTGACCTTGGAAATTCATTTATAAATAGGATTTATACCTCAGGCAGAGAAAATCGAGGATTTTTACAAACGTAAAAACGTGTCTAGAAATAGAATGGCTATTAACTAAACTGGCTATTAATCTCAATAATGTATATATATTTTTCCCCTATATTTTCTCATACCTGTGTATTCCTTTTCATAGGGTCTTTATATAGATTCTAACTTTCAAGTCTCTGCATTCTGATGCATTTCGAAACTTAAATCACAAGCTTTTTAATTTATTGCGTACTTTTATGTTTGCGAAGCAAAAAATGTAAATATGGGAAATTTATACAGAGCTTCCTGTAAGAGATTTTTAATCTATGGAGAATGAGATGTCCAAAGTGGTTTCGAACTCGGCTAAGAATTGGAGTGGCAGGCAGAAAGCCTGTAAATACCTGAATGAAGCAGCTTTATGCAACGCTTTAGAGATGGCAAAGGAACTGATCTCGGTAATAAATAAAGTTCCTGTAACGGTTTTCCTCTGGAGGCCGGAGAAGTACTGGCCTGCCGAGTTTGTCTCAGAAAACATAACGAAATTCGGATACACCGTAGAAGAGTTTACATCCGGAAAAATCATGTACGGCAATATCGTACATCCTGACGACCTGGAAAGAGTGGAAAGGGAACTCTTAAGAAGGATAGAAGAAGATTATGTTGACTTTTCCCAGGAGTACCGAATCCTGACGAAATCAGGCGAAGTACGCTGGGTTGATGAAAGGACTTTCATTGAAGCCGATGAAAATGGGATTGTAAAGTACCTTAAGGGAATAGTCCTGGATATTACTGAGCGGAAAAGGAAAGAAAAACTACTCTATATTCAGAGAGACCTTGGCATTGCACTCAGCACGTCCAGTTCCCTGAATGAGACCCTTGAGAAGTTGCTGGATTCATGCCTTCAAATAGATGAAATCAATGCCGGAGGCATTTATCTTATCGATGAGGAAACAGGAGATATGAAACTCGCCATTCACCACGGTTTTTCCCCTAATTTTGTTGAGCATGCCTCCTATTATAATGGGAATTCCCCAAATACTAAACTTGTTATGATAGGGCAGCCGGTTTATAAACAGCATATAGATCTTCTTCTAACGTCAAGAGATGACGCACTCAGGCATGAAAATCTCAGAGCTACCGCAATTATCCCTGTAAAATCAGAAAAAAAGGTTATCGCAGCATTTTATCTTGCTTCGAGCCTTGAATTCGAGATTCCGGATAGTGTGCGCACTGTCATCGAAACCATTGCAACGCAATTCGGAGTCTTCATCTCTCATATCCGCCTGGAAGAAAAATTAAAAGAATGTAGAAAGAAGAACAAGTCTTAAATAAGAGTTATCTTTTGCTCTTTCAATCCTTTTTAATTCTTCTCAATTCTTTTTAATTTCTTTTGGTCTGTGTTTAACTTTTATTGGTCCTTCTTTAACTCTCTCAGTCCTTTATTAGCTCTGTCAGTTCTTTTCCACTATCACTTTGGTATGTTTCCGGAAAAATCACGTAGCTATAACATTAAAGTTTTCACTGACTGCAGATAAAAGTAAAATTTATAAATTTTGTCCCTCTAAACTGTATGGGGGAAAGACAAAACAAATGGAATTTTCCCTTTTTTATATTACAAAATTATAAATTTGTTACAAGATTTAAAATTTATTTTAGAATTGTGAACTGTATCAGGATTGGAAAATCATATCACGGGATTAGAAAGACTGTACTGAATTTACAGTATTCTGGCAGACCCGATGTAAAAGTCCAATCAAACGAGATTTTAGCTGAAAGTATAAATTTTGGTGGGGACTATGGCAAAAGAACTTAAAGATAAGATTTATGAGTACCTTTCAAATCATTACTACCTGAACCTTGCAACTGTAAGCCCGCAGGGCAGGCCAATGGCCCATACAATGGCATATGTATCCGAAGGCGCTGTTGTATATATGGCAACCAATAAAAACACCCGGAAAGTCCAGAATATTATGCAGAATCCTTATGTAGCATATACTGTCGACGAGGATGATCCAGACTGGTTTGAGATGAAGGCCCTTCAGATTGAAGGCAAGGCATCAATAATTACTGATGAGAAAAAATTGCGAGAAATTGGGGAAATACTGGTAGCAAAATTTCCGATTGCCGCAGATATGCCCCCAGACCCGGATAGTATCATGATAAAAATTGAGCCAGAAGTTATCTATTATCTCGATTACAGCGTTAAGTTCGGGTATAGGGAGCAGGTCAGTTTCTGAAGACAGGATAACTATCTAAAAAGTAAGGTAAAAAAGGAATGAAAGAAGCAAATAAAAGTGATCTTTAAGTCAACACGAATTTTAAATCAACATAAGCTTTGCTTCTATTCCTGATTTCTATTTCAGACTCCTAATGGAATCAGTACTTTATCAATTCCGTGTATTACTCCATTACCTGCAATGATATCAGGCTCTATAACAGTTGCATTTCCTACCATTGTCGCTCCGTCAGTTATGGTATTCACAGCGAGCTTTTCGGTCTCCAGGGAAGTCAGAGAATTCATGTTTTTAAGATCTGAAGCCCTGTATTCTCCATCGATCACATGATAGGTCAGCACACGGTTCAGCCTCTCTTTATCATTACGAAGGTCGTCAAGCGTGCCTTCTGGAAGGCTCTCAAAAGCTATGTCAGTAGGAGCGAAAACAGTATAAAGCCTTCCTCCATTAAGAGTGTCTTCAAGCCCTGCATCCCTCGCAAGTGAAGAAAAGGTAGTATATCCTGCTCCTTCCGCAATCTGAAGAATTGTTTGATTATTATTCAAGGTCTGGTTCTCAGAAGAAGTTTCATTGCCCTGGCCCGAATTCTCTTCACCCAGTATTCCCTGGCTCGAATTCTCTTCACCCGGGATTATGACTTCTTTCCCTCCAACCAGGGAGGTTTCTTCCTGATTAAGCATTGATCCTTCCCGAGCATCTCCGTCTGCCGGTTCTGTAACTTTTTCAGTTACATTAGAAGTAGCACCTTCTACAGGAGTTATCTTTTCTTCGTCCCCAGTGCCTGTCTTATTGTCCTGAATATTTTCCGCACAGCCGGAAATAAATATTACTGCTAAAAGTAAAACTACAAGAATTCCAAATTTCCTAATATCTTTTCCCCCCAAATATATATTTAAAAGATATACTTTATAATTAAATTTTCACATCACAATACATGTTCTTTTGATATAATCTTATCTATATTTGCAGAAGACTTCTGTTAAAAAGACAGCAAGGTCGCTCAAAAGTTAACTCTCATTTACTTTGATTCCCACTACCCAAATGCAAAAACGGTTTGAATTTTGAGACAGGCTCTAAACTTGGTTATTCTTTTAACTAGATAGTTAATTATAGAGTTTCAATACAGTTTCTAAAACGTTACGAATCTCAGGTAAAGTTGATTTTAGGGTGGATTCGTTATTAAAGAATACTGATTTATACGCGTTGTATAATCATATACTATGGTGTATATAGGATGACAATCGTCTATCATGATATCAAACCATGGGGAAGGTCTTTCAACGAATATGTCAGAATGTTTAACTTAACACCTGACGATCTCGAGCGAAAGCTCTTGGGTTGTGGAGACGGACCTGCAAGCTTCAATGCAGAGCTAACAGAACGAGGCGGAAATATCATATCAGTTGATCCTGTTTACTTTTTCAGTGCTGATCAGATTAGACAGAGAATTTATGAAACCTATAATGACATTATTGATTAGACCCAGAAAAACCAGGATAAATTTATCTGGCAATAAATTGGCTCAGTTGAAGAACTCGAAAGAATAAGGATGTCAGCTATGGAGAAATTTCTGAAAGATTTTCAGGAGGCGTGATGTAAAAAAGATATATACCGGGTAAACTGCCCTTTCTGCCTTTTAGTGACAAAGAGTTTGATCTGGCACTGTGCTCGCATTTGTTATTTATCTATACAGATAACCTGTCACTGGAATTTCATTTGAAATCGATAGAGGAATTGTGCAGGGTTTCAAATGAGGTAAGAATATTTCCATTACTGGACGTAGACGCCTACCGATCATCATACGTTGAGCCTATAATTGACTTTTTAAGGGCAAGAAACCGAGATGTAAAGGGAATAAAGATAGCATATGAATTCCAAAAGGGTGGAAGCACGATGCTAAGAATTTGTTGAAACATTATGAAACAACAGGTTTTAACTTAATTCTGCTCCTAGATTCCTTATACTATCGTTGAGACTCTATTTTTCCTTTTTTTACTTAAAAACCCGAGTTAACCTTTTTCCTGGAAGGTTATTAAAATACACAAATCCGACCTTCAATACACAATTCTGACGCTTAAATATATAAATTTATACTGCAACCATCTTGATGGTGATTACCATGGTAAAATTAAACGAAGAAATGAAAATTGCTTTTTCAAAGGTGAAGATCTTTCCCGTAGCTACAGCCTCAAAAGAAGGAGTTCCGAATGTAGTGCCTATAGGATTCTGCCAGCTTGTAGATGATGAAACAATCTGGATTTCCGATAATTTCATGGCCAAATCCCTGGCAAACCTTAAGGAAAATCCAAATGTGGCAATCTATGTATGGGGACCAGACACTGGCGGCTGCTTCCAGATAAAAGGTAAAGCTGAAATTCTCAGTTCCGGAGAAAAATTTGAAAAAATGAAAGCAATTGTGCATGCAGCAAAGCCTGGACTTCCTGCAAAGAACCTTATAGAAGTAAGGATTATCGGCGTATTCCAGTGCGCTCCAGGCCCTGAAGCAGGAAAGAAGTTACTCTAATCAAATTTAACCATACTGTATCAGCATAGCATCTGGATAAGCACCCATAAGTATCCGGATAAGAATAAATTATGGTTGAGAGTGTCGAAATGGTTGAAAATAAGGAAAATGCCCCTGTTTTTTGTGAAAAGTTCTGTATAGTCTGCAAGGGTGCAAGAGAGGGAAACAAAATTTGCAAAGCTATCCAGAAAATCGAATTGAAAATCTTCGGGAAAAACGGCTGCATCTGGGGAGCTGCAAGGACAAAATATTACGGAGTCACTCCTGATAAAAAACTCCCTGAAAATTCAAGAAAGAATAAACAAAAACCGAATGGTAGAAAGAAATAATGAACAGGGAATAAAACCCAATGCTATAAAGGGGTATAATATATTTAATCTCTTATAGTAGCAAATTCAGAGAATAGGTACCTAAAAATCAAATAAGAGTAATTGAACGGAATTGAGAACAGACAGGTATCTATTCTTTCCTGTTCACACTTACTCTCTTTTGTTTTTCCAGAATTCCTTTATTAGTGTTGCTTTTTATCTGTAAATAACAGTAAATTTTTTATATTATTCTCATGAGCAAATTTGTCAATACCTTGGATTTTACCGTATCTGTAAATAAAGATCTACGAAGAGAGATCTCAGATATAAAAACTTACCAGAAAGGATACCGGAAATAAAGATTTATCAGAATGGATTCCAGAAATAAATTTACGGAAAAGGACATCCGAATTATGCCTGTACTGGGCTTCTAAATTTTTGTTCAAAGCACTTCTTTTCTATTTTGACTGAACTTTATTTTATTCTCTCGTTAGGGGTATATGACCTAGACATTTATAGTCTTCAACGCAACTTA
>NZ_DAVG01000020.1:0-3095 GCF_002505485.1 Methanosarcina sp. UBA5
AAGCCAAAGGCGTTCATTTTGAGCAGTATATCGTTGCAGTAGCCGTAATAGGTATAAATTGAATCGAGATCTATAGTTTCCAGGGCATACCTTGAGATTACAGTATATCCGTTCTGGGGGTCAGCAATATTCCAGTAGCCACTGCCAATTTTAGTTAGCATGGATAGCATGCCATTGCCAAAAGCTCGCCAGGAAGGCATTCCCTGTCGCATTTCCTTGGAAAGGAGACGGTTCCCTTTTGAATAGTCAGCTTTACCTTCAATAATGGGCATGATGAGTTTGGGAAGCTGATAAGGGTCCATCTGGTTATCCCCTGCCATGACTGCAACCAGATCCATTTCATCAGCGAGGGCATGTTTATAACCGTTTATGATAGCTGCTCCTACGCCTTTATTTACTTCATGATGAATGGGAATTACACGGCAGTCCGTCATACTATTGATAATCTCAGCCGTATGGTCAGTGCTTCCGTCGTTAATGACGTAGATTTTATCCACGTAAGCCGGAATGCCGTCAATTGTTTCCTGGATAAGACGTTCTTCATTATAGGCAGGCACCACAACTCCGATTTTATAAGCCCTGAAAAGGGAAGCTTCGTGTTCCTCCTGAATATCAATATGTAGTACTTTTACACCGGATTTTTCAGCGTTACTTATGAGGGAATGCATAGAGAAAAGAGATATCTGAGAAATGTCTATTTTTGAAAGGCATTTTTTTGAGAGAGCAAGATAACCAATGGGTTTGGATTCTGTACTTCTGTTATTAAGTAAAAGTATATTTTCCGAAGATTTTTGGAGCTTGGAAAAACAGATTCCTACCGATAGCTCAAAATTTCCATCCCTTATAGGGGCAATCATCCTCGGGATCAGGCTTGGATCATGACAAACTCCAAGGTTCATCATTGCTATAATATCAGAATCCAATGCTGCCTCAATTCCTTTTTTCAAGGAAATTTCATTTCTCATGGTTATGGGATTCCGGATTACTTCTGCCCCTGCCATTTCGGCAACATCAACTGTATGGTCGGAACTTGCATCATCTACAACAATAACTCTGCGAGAGTACTTTTTCGTCCGCAGGACAACGCTTCCTATAGACATTTCTTCATTGTAGGCTGGAAGAATCACGGTTACATTTGGGGGGACCGTGTCTTTAGCACGCAGATTTTTATTTTGGATTATACCCTGCAAGCTGTTGCCCATATGCAGCTCTTCACTCACTTATGATTACCTCTTATTTGAAACCAATATCACATAAATTTCAAAGGGAAAGTTTTACAAAATGTATCTTAAACGTCATAAAATTTTAAATCTGTATGGATAATAAATATACTTAAATATAATTTTAATATTGAAATCATTTTATAATATGTATTAAATAATTTGTAATATTTTTATCCTATAATATCATTAATATTTAATAATCTCCGATTAATAAAAGACAAATATATCTAAGGAATATACAATATTCTCATTTGATTTTATATAAAGGCATAAATTTAATAATTATGGTTGGAAATTATAGGCAGCGATTATATAAGTTATATTATGTTAGTAAATAAATATACTAAACTAGTTGATTATATATAAAGTTAGTGAGTTAATATAATCTTATGTTAATGAAATGGACAAGAAGAATATAAAATAATACTTAGTTGTCAGAATCATACAATTTTATTATTGAATGTTATGCCAAAAATAAGAAAAATAATCATGAAAACAATATATTTAAAGCTAATCGATTTTATACCTATCCTGCGGGCATCTCTACCTTATACCAAGCTATCTCAGCAAACCTGAATAACTATTACTATATCTAGACTCTTTTCTTCACTCCCCGTATTTCCTGGCAGGAAAAGGATGAAAAATGCTTTCAGAAAAATTAAATCGAGAAGTTCAACCTACCTGTCGGTCACATAGGAAAGCTGTTAAAAAATCAAACTGCGTGAAACCCAAAGCATACCCCATCCTTTACGGATATCAGAAAATTCAATTTTAGGATCAAAAGATACGAAAAGGAAGCATTTAACACCTCTAAACTGAAAAAAAGGAGTTTATTTCTTACTAAAGTAATAATTCGGACAGTCTCTTCAGGGTGTATAGGGTATATAATTTGATACTTCCAGACATATCAATTTAAATAATTAAAACTTTTGATTAAAAATAACAAACTATATACAAAACTTTATATATTATTTACAATAAGAAGTGTGAAATATATGGCAGGCCTGCACAAATGAAGTGAATTAGCCCTGAATGAAAGAAGGAGTTTCAATGAAAAAAAGAATTATTCATCCAAAACAAAATAAACTGGATTTTCTAATAATTATTTCATTGCTGAGTCTGGCTTTACTGGCAGTTTCTCCTGCATGTTGTAGTGACTCAAATAATTCTTCATCCTCACAGACAGGAGCCGTTCTGAAATTGGTACCTGCCAGCAATAATGGAGAATCAGGATTCTCCACATTTGTTCTATCTGATGAGAATTCGGGGCCTCTTCAGAAAATAGAACAACGTGTCGATCTCATTTACACTTTTGGAGGAATTGGGGCAGCAGCTCTGATTATTTTAATGTATCGACGCATGGCTTCAAAAGAGCAAGAATTGATAGAAAATCCTCCGAAAGATCTTTATCCGCATAAAATCTGGAAAAAATTAGGGCTTGAAAAAATAAATGAGGAAAAATTCGAGCCTAAGAGAATCAGGCTCTTTATTGCAATACCTGTTGTATGCATAGCCCTGGCTGAACTTCTCATCTTTGCAGGCAAATTAAAATTCGCTATCTGGTTGCACATCGGAGTTTTGATTGCGTTTTCTCTTTCCAATATAGTCATAAAAGATCTCAAAGTATACAGAACTTATCAGGCACTAATGCTTCTCCCGATTCTGAGATTGGTAAATCTTTCTATGCCTGTATTTTTTGATACTACCCTTTATACCTTCATTTTCGTCTACGCCCCTCTTTTAATTCCTCTGGCAATTATAGTAATTAATCAACGTTTCTCTTTTGAGCATGTAGGGATTACTGCAAAGAATCTCCCGGCTTATACTATCCTTTCGATCCCAATTGGCTTTCTGCTTGGGCTTGGAGAATAC
>NZ_DAVG01000020.1:3127-4067 GCF_002505485.1 Methanosarcina sp. UBA5
TTGGTTGAGGAACTTATTTTCAGGTCAATCCTCCAGACCAGGCTCGAAGATGCGCTCGGTGTGAAAGAAGCGGTGTTAATTGCAGGTCTCCTGTTCGGGCTCATGCACTCGGGATACGGTACTTTCCATGAAGTTTTATATACAGGTTTTGTAGGACTTTTAATAGGCTTCATTTTCTACAAGACAAGGAGTTTGCCTTTTGTTGTTATTGTGCACGGCTTAGTTAATGTTTTCCTTTTTGGAGTTTTGCCCCATTATCTGAGTGGCTGGAAAGTGTTCTGAGATTGTTTTAAAATCAGTTTAACCTAACTTCCGCCTTTTTAGGCGCATATATGCTATGGCTATATCTCTGTGAGGTTCAATGATTGCGATCTAGAAGTTATACCTTAAATTTTACCTTGCTGACGTGCTTAAGTTTAATCACATGTATCGGTATCAGGAGATATTTATGAGAGTGAACTACCCCTCCCTGCCTGATGGCGAGGAAGGGGCTTCTTGCTTCATCCCTCAAACTGCTGTTCACAAGTCCACAAGCCCATCCCCTACGTTCCGTAGGTGTCAGATTACTATAAGATTTTGATCTTGAAGAGAGAACTTCTTGATATTGATTGCAGCATTGATATCTCTATCATGTTTTGTTTTGCAATCAGGGCATTCCCATTCTCTATCTTTCAAGGTTAGATTACCATTGTAGTATCCACAAACATTGCATATTTTAGAAGATGGCTCAAACTGTCCTANNTATACTCTAATTTTGTTACAAAACTATTCCATCCTGCATCTGAAATTGATTGAGCCAGACAATGATTTTTCTGCATACCTTTAACATTCAGAGTTTCCAGCGCAATAGCTTGGTTCTCGCTGATAAGTTTAGAAGAGATTTGGTGCTGGAAATTATTTCTCTGATTGCTAATTATCTCATGGATTTTTGAAAGATGTT
>NZ_DAVG01000084.1:0-13895 GCF_002505485.1 Methanosarcina sp. UBA5
AGCCCCTCTTGATAAGTTCGGTTCCGTGTCGTAATTTTTCAAAGTCCATGAATGTCATCCTCTCTGTCTTGATATGATTATATGATCTATGCCGTGGGAAACCCTTTCCACGGTGAAATAACCCTTGGGTCTTTTCCACTGATTGCAACCAATAGGTTGCGGTTTTCAGTTAGTTATTTCTCCAGTGAATTATGAATACGCTCAATAGTCAAAAGCATTATTTAAGTTATTCCTTATGAATAAGTACAAGGTAAATTATTTATAACGATTTAACATTTTTTCTTTAACAGCATATATTTCTTACGCTTGTGTGGTTCATTCTGTCCCTTCAGCCAATGCATTACAGAGCCTTACTGCGATTTATTAGTCTGCCTCTATATGCTTGCCTGAGGTTAATTAACTCTATTTCTGTCTTCATATAATATATATGATCTCCTTCAGGTTCTGAGATATATAGTTTTCCCAGGACATAGTTCAAGTTGAATTTCTACTCCATTTCATTCTTTTTTAATGAATTCCTACTCCATTCCGTGCCCTGGATGCTTACGAACTCCCTTTCTCTTCTATACAGATTAAGCTTTGTACAGACGACTACAGACACCCAGATTGTAGATGCAGGTATAAAAGCTTCTAAGAATTCGATGAGTTTAAAACTGAGATAAGATGTAGTTTCGATATCCTCAAACCCGACACCAAGAATAAAGCTGGAGACTCCAAACAGCAGAAGTGCAGTAAATACCCTCAAAACTCTCTGTTCAACACTGCCGGCATCATCAGGGAGCCCTTTTCGTATAATCAGAACGTATGCAATATTCGTGCCAAGGAAAAAACCCGCTACTTCTGCACTTATCATAGATGAAGCCATAAGAATAAGAGGGATAACAAACAGGACTAAGTACAAAATAAGGTTCTTGCGCCTGAGTGCAAGTTCAAAATTCTCTTTCTTGAAAAAATCATTTTTCAGGGAGCTTTTGAGAAAGAGAGTAAAAGCAGTCAGGAAAAATAAACCTATAACAGCTCCTCCCAGAATATCTCCTAGGAAATGCCTTCCCAGGTACATTCTCGATAAGGCTACAAGAAATATCACAACAGGAGCCATCATTTTGATTCTTCGACTGTTGAAAATTGTGGAACTCCCTCCCCAGAGCGCAGTCGTAATTGCGACATGCCCGGAAGGAAAACCGAAAGGTGAAGGGGTAAGCGCTTCTTGAAGGTGGAAGGTTTCAAGCACTTCTTTGTCGGGAAGTTCAAACACCCCTTCAGGTCCACTCCCATTGAAAGGGGATGTGCTTTTCACTCCGTATTCAAGGTTAAGGACTCTATTGTCTACATAATCCGGCCTTGGAAAGGCGATTACTGTCTTAATGATTTCAGTAATCAATCCTGTCCAGATTAAAAGCTGGAACAGAAGAAAACCTTTCCTAAAATTAATCCCGAAAGTTACGATAATTACTATGCTAGCTAAAAAAGCCGACGATCCCATTGAAGTTATCAGAATCATGAGGGTTGTAAGCCAATCGCTTCCAAGGGATTGCAGATATAGTATAGGTTCAGTCTGGAACAAGGGCTCTAACTCCTGATTAAATATTTGCCTGCGGATATTCTCAGTTTTATCCAAAAAGTTCCGTATTAAACTGGATATCTGGAATCAGTAAAAAATTTAGATTTATTTTGTATTATTGAATTTATAACGACGTATTCTGGAGAACTATTTTAAATTTGTATTGTTTTGTATCTCTGTATAGCTGGAATCCTCTTCAGGGTTAGATATTTATTATTAAGTTTACTGAATAAAATTACTCTTGTTAGATCTGAGTAAAATTACTCTTATAAGATTACTGTTCATCTTACTGTTCCATCTTACTGTCCCATCTTACTGTTCCATCTTACTGTTCCATCTTACTGTCCCATCTTACTGTCCCATCTCTATGAACTCTGGAAGTTTCAGCTTAAAGTTACTGATCGAAAATTTCTTATCAGGGCATCTTTCTTCGCATCTTCTGCAGGCAGTGCCGAGACATCTTGCAGTATTGATCCTGAAACTTTCGTTTTCTCTTGTAAGAGCTTCTTCTGAACATTCATGCACACAGGTATTGCAACCGCTGCACTTAATGGTAGCGAAGAAATCCCACTCAGGCTCCATGATCTCTAAGCTTTTTCCAAGTTTCCATATATCCCTTTTACATTTTCTTTCAATAATGCTTTCCTGCAGTTTTTGTGGAATAGGCTGAATACCTGATCTTTCAAGGTTTACATTATACTTTTCAAGAGGCATCCCTTCATTCCATAGGGCTATTTCCTGGATATAGATGGCTGTAAAGGTAGGGGATGAAGCAAACATAATATGATTTGCAAGGATCGATTTCTTCATTTCATTGAGGTATGGAAGGTAGTCAGGATCAAAGGCCAGGTCTTTTGCAAGTTCCAGGGATGTATTTCCGCACTGGACAATCCGTTTTGGGGTTACAGGCACAATACCTGTGAAGCGGGCTTTTTGCGGATCTACATATGTCCCGCTTGCTCCGCACATATACATAGTTTCTAAGTCTTCGTAGGCTATTCCTGCTTCGTGCATCAGAGTAAGATGCCCAGCTCTCAGGGCACCGAAAGCTTTTCCGGCTTCTATTACATCTTTCTCCGTAAACGTGATCCCCTTTCCCAGCTGAATTTTTCCGCCTTCAATATGGGGGGGTTTTATTATGCCGGTTACAAGCCCTGCATACATAAGGGCGATTACTCCAGTGCCTGTAATTCCCTTTGCAGGATATCCGGTTGTTTTGAAGGTCCCGTTGCGCAGATTGATTCTTGGCCCTTCTACCAGCCTGAGCTTTTCATCAAGGACAAGTGCTTGCCAGCCTCCGGAAAGCCTCAAATCGGCAATTGCTCCAGGTGTTGCCAGCATTCCTTTGCTAATCTGCTGTCCTTCGATAGCAGGACCTGCAGCAGCCGATCCCGTGTATATCCTGTCATCTACCTTCACAGCCATTTCGGCATTCGTCCCATAATCCGTAACCATGCACGTTTCGGGAGTATCCAGAAACCCTGTTTTTATCATCATAGCAAGGGCATCGGCTCCAATTTCGTGCTTTATCGAAGGAGGAATTATCACGTCAACATCTGTGGAAAGCCCGATCTCATTTCCTGAAGCAATATGTCCGTCCCTCTTCGGAGGCTTTACATTCATTTTTTCAAGGGCGTTTTTTCCTGCAAATGCAAGGTCACGAACTTCTATTCCTTCGAATAGCGACAACTCAATCGGATTTCCACAAACAGCTATGCGCTTGAGGTTTTCTGGCTTAAGGCTCTTTACAAGGGAGTTTACGGCTGAGATAAGAATTTCATGGGCTATTCCTTGTCCATAGCTGATCGCAAAGTCCATATGGTCAATGACGTTTGCACCAGGAAGCGGGTTTCTGGAAAAAACTGCAGTCCTAAGAACAGAAGAGTCCATAAGATTCAGGAGCTGGGCTCTAATCCCACTGGTGCCGATATCAATATTTATTGCCTGATCCATTTTTATTCCAGGATTTGTTAGAGTTTTTGTTCATTCTTTTCTTTTTTATGTTTTTCTTATTATTCAGTATTTTCAGGTTTTGTTAACTTTTTGGTCGTGCATTAGTAAGTGGTTGATATTTTTTCTTTGAGTATTTTTGCGAAGTTGCATAGTTCTCTAAGCTTACCTGCTTACAGGAAATTGAGTGTACACAAAGCAGAAAACGAGAGCAAAAAGNNTGAGTACTCTGGAAAATATCAACTGATTATTGAGGGACCGCCAACTTTTTATGATCTTTATTTATATTCACTTTCCAGCATTTACTTCCAGATTTAAGAATTCCATAAATGAAAGTGAGATAACATCAAATACAAAAAATAAAAATAGAAAGCTAAAGTAAAATCAGTGAAGTTCCTTGCGTACTTCTTTCCAGTCCTTCCCTGCACAGATCTTTTTTGCGATTTTTACGGCATCAAGTGGAGTTTTTCCATATACCGAGTTACTAAAAGTCTCGACGAAATGTCTGTCTACAGCAGCTCCACCACAAGCTACAGGAACATCTTCGGAGTCCAGGACCTCTGCAAGGGCTTTAAGGCCTTCTTTGGTTGTGCTCATTAGGGTTGTTCCGGTGACAAGATCAGCATTTGCTGCCTTTACAGCTTTAACGGCTGCTTCCACTGTTACATCTTTTCCAAGATCGACTACTTCAAAACCATTTGCCCTGAGAATGGCGGCTACGATGTTCTTGCCTATATCATGCACATCTCCTTCAATAACAAGGGATACTACCTTCCCCTTGGAGGGAACTTCGCCTATCTTTTCTTGGCAAAGTTTTACCCCTCCGATAAGGGCCTCATTTGCCAGCAGGATTTCAGGCATATAGCTTTCTCCTATGTCGTAAAGCTCACAGACAGTCTGAATTCCAGGCATAAGGGCATTTAAGACCAAGTCTGTTGGATCTTTTCTTTTTTCAAGCAGGGCAGCTGTGAGTTTTATTGCTTCGTCACTATTTCCCTCGATCACAGCCTCTGTCACAACTGCATATTCGAGATCTTTTGGCTTGTTTTGCTTCTTAATCTGGTTGACAGTGTTCACTTCTTTACTCCTGTCTCCAAGATCTACCCCGAGGCCTATCATGATCCCTTCGTCGATGAGTTTTTTAAATTTTGCAGGCTCTTTTTCTTTCATCTCGAAGATCTTCTGAACTGCAATGTCGATGTGCCTGATCATTCTTGCATTCCACCCAGGACATTTTCTTTCATATTCCTTCCAATACCGACTCCAATCTGCCTGATAAGGTCCTCCACGTCGTCGTATTTCGGGATTGGGGTCTCTTTGCAGGCCCTGACATACGCTTTGAGGTTCTCGAGTGGAGTTCCAGATGAAACACCACATGCAGTCCCAACAATATCAGCTCCCTGTAATATGCATTCCCGTGTTCTGTTATAAACCTGTTCGGGGGTGCCGTTTGGCATCAGGTCTATGACATCCAGGCTTCCGAGAATGGACATCTCGTTACCCATTACCTGACGGCAATACCACACTGGAACGGCATCAAAGGAGAAGCAGTCAATTCCGCTCTGCTTTATGTAAGGTAGAAGTTTACTAGCGTCCCCGCAGATGTGCAGGGTCTGGGGACAGCTGATTTCCTTTGCTATTCTTTTGTGGGCAGGGAGTACAAATTCTTTGTACGTTTCCGCAGAGATCAGATTGCTGGAAGCTGAAGGGTCAGCGAGGAAGATAATATGTGCCCCATAAGCAGCCTGCAATTTCCCGTAAGCTACCACGAAATCAGTTGCTGTTTCAATGAATGCATGGGCTATTTCCGGGTCGGTCTTTGTCCACCGGGCCATATTTTCAATGCCTGCTATGTGACCTGCTACCGTAAAGGGAGCGGTAAGTCCAGGGATAATAGGGAGCATGCCGTCGTAACGCTTCCTCAATTCGTCGATTGCTCCAAGCACTATCGGGATTCTTCCAGTTTCTTCTAGGTTATCGGGCCAGGCCACATCTTCGGGAGTCGTATAAGCTGGGCCGGTCACCGGAGGTCTGTCTGGCTTATCCCAGTCAAGTTTACATCCCAGAACTTCAGCTTCGAGAGAAATGTCAAACTGGGGACGCGCAGCTTCGATGCCACAAACTTCATATGGGGCGGCTGCAAGGTCTGCCATCATCTTGCTATCGAAGTGGGCTTTTGGCCAGGAAGCGTTGCATACCTGCATCAATTCTGTCGTAGTTTGAGCAAGGGGATTTGCAGGGGGTACATAGTCAACCCTGCCTCCAAGCACGGCTGCCATAGCTCTTCGGGTTGGAGTCATTTCACTTACCATGATATATGTCTCCTTTTTATCTGCACCTATTATAGTTTATAAATTATATACTAAGAGTTATACTTTACAGTTAGATCACAAAAAATTCGTTTTTTAATGTAACCCACAGGGTAAAAGAAGAAGTGATCTGCTGTCAGGTAAAAACCTGAAATGTCCTGTTTTCACGATTCTTTTTGCAAGTTCTTTTTCCGAGTCCCGGAAGTATATATGAAAACTATTGTTATTTGTGCAAAAGTTGACAGTTCTTACACTGGTGTTTATTAATATGAATTTTTGAATATTTAACTGAATGCATTAGCACAATAAGAAAAGATTTATATATTTCCTAAATATGTCTATCTAATTTATTTTCAATAGTTATCTTATTACTCCTTATCCAAAAATTTCACTCATGAGAATGAAGAGCTTGCTTAATACCTGGCAAAATAGCTAAACCATATAAGAGATATGCCGATAGTTTCTGTTTTTTCCGTAAGAAATAATTAATCATTATAACTCATATCCTTTAACATATAATTTCCTATTAATATAATCCTAAAAATGTTTTGGGGAGTAAATGAATTTCATGAACAAATTAGTCTTATTTTTGCTCATGGTGAACCATCTTGGCGCTTTAGGCAGTACAGCTTCCTCACATTCCAACTATGAGGTTTCGGAAACTGCAGGAATCGAGTGTAATGAAACCAAAAGCCACTATTTAGCTTTATCACAGGATAACATTCTTGAAACCGTAAATCGTTCATCTCTGGCTCAGGCTAAAATGGTTAATATTACAAGCGGCCGCCAGGTTTATCCGGCTGTTTATCCGGCTTATACTGCGGCCCCGGCTGCAGAAGGAAATTACCCGGCTATAGTGCTGATTCACTCATTTAAAGGGTTCGAGCCCGGGTATCAGACTTTGGTGAACAGAATAGCAGAAGACGGATATGTTGTGATCGCTCCTTTCTGGCAGACATATGCTGTCTCTCCGTCGGATACGGAGGTAGAAGCTCTTATTAGAAATAGCATAGCTTACCTTGAAACAAGGGACGATGTTGATTCCGAAAGACTTGGCCTTACCGGCTTTTGTGCCGGAGGCAGGTATACCATGCTTTTCCTGCCCCATATTAAGCAGTTCAAATCTGGAGTCGCTTGGTATGGTTTTCCCTACGTGGGCGAATCTGAAATCCAGCCCGATAGACCGGCCAGTCTGATAGACCAGCTTGACGCACCCATGCTTATGATACACGGTACACGGGACCAGTATAGCAATATCACTGACATTTACAGATATGCCGGTGAACTGGATGTATCTGATAAATACTTCGAGCTGAAAGTTTACCAGGGCGAGCCTCACGGTTTCATGATTAAAGGAGATGGAGAAATTTCTGAAAGTTTTGTTGCACAGGACGCATATCACGAGATGATAAGCTTCTTTGACAGGATATTAAAGAATTCGGCCCTGTAAGAAAGTTGAATTTTTCAACCCCGGAATTTGAGAGGGAGTTATCCTCTAATTAATCCATTCCTTCTGATAAAGTGATAATGTTTTTCTGAAAAAGTGGTGCTGATTTTACCTGCGAGCTTGGGGATTTGTTTTTAGAATTTCACTTTTCTTTCTATACTTTGCTTTTTATTATTCTCGGAAGTGAATACAACTTTGCAACTTCCGCACACGATTTTTTAAAAAGAAGAAATATATCTTTAATTCTCTATATTATTTAATATAAAATCAAACGCAAAATATCCGTCAGGAATACAGGATCATGGTAAATGTAATTTCCCATTTTGGAGTAGGTCTTCTCATTGCTCTGGCTTTAGGCCTGAAAGGAAAAAAACTGAAAGTTGTGGCTTTATTATCCGTGCTTCCTGACCTGGATTATATCCTGTACTCAACATTTATCTATTCCAATAATAGCCTGAGCCCTGAGGGGAGAAACCAGCTTTTTTACCTGATCGGGCACAGAGAGTTTATGCACTCTATCCTTTTCATTGTTCTGATTACGCTTATTCTCTGGTTTAAGACAAAGGATTGGCTTTTTATGGTTGGAGGATTCCAGTCCCTTTTCTTTCACTCTTACCTGGACTATGTTACAAGCTGGAAAATGCGCCCTCTCTACCCGTTCAGTACGGACACTTCTATTATGAGTGCGGTTTATTTCTTTGACCCTCTATTAAACCTGCTGCCTCTCCTACCTCCTTTCATTGTAATTCTAGTAAATTTGAGCCACACAGAAAAAATAAATGGAAGAGTAAAGAGCTTTTGCACCTTCATATCAAATATTGATGATAAGCTCTATGCCTCGCTTATTCTTTTGTTACTTGTCTGGCTTACCGTCATGCCGGTCTCGAAAGCTTTCCTAATCAACCAGATCTCCTGGGCAGAGGAAGCCAAAATTAGCTACCAAAATACCTATCCCGAATCTACAAGTCAGTTCCTGACTGCATATTCATATAATTCAACTCATTATAGAGTCCTGGAAATAAGTTATCGTTCGGGGATCGAGAAAAGTCTGTACGTTGAAAAAGTGTCTGTAGACGGAAATGTCTATGATGCTGCTGCCTATGTTAAGAGAGCAGAGAACTTATACGGGGCAGGCGTTCCCCAGGAAATCGATTATCCGGTCTACTCGGTTTCCGAAACAAACGATTCTGTAACGGTTATCCTCAGTGATGCCAGAAATCCATACATCAGAGATATAGCTTACTTTAAATCGTTTTATAGGTTTGTCTTTGACAGGAAAAACGGAGAGGAATACGAAGTATATGCAAGTATGCATGGTAGTCAGGAGGAGAGATTAGGCACTAACTGGTTTGGATGAGCCTTTAAATAACTAATCAGGATATTCTGCGTTGGAAATACTCTGAAAAACTGTAGTCAGCCTCTTTCGTCACGGTAGCCAACTATAGTAAATTCTTTTCCTCAATATTTATCAATTATTTTATATAATATAAATTAAATATTATGAAGCGCCATAGCGCCAAAAACTTTGCTATTTTGAGTTCTTCCTGAATATCGTTTATGACAACCCGAATCTCAAAACAAATTTCAAACAAATTTCAATATTACAGAACGTACATCATGGTAAATACGCTTTCCCATCTTGGAATCGGCCTGCTTCTTGCCTACGCTCTGGGCCTTAAAGGAAGAAAGAGGCTGGTTTTACTATTTCTTTCTTCACTCCCTGATCTTGACTATTTTACATATTCAATATTTACTCTCATCAGCAGCAGCTTAAGCCATGAGGTTCGGAACCAATTATTCTACTTGCTTGGCCACAGAGAGCTTACTCACTCGATCTTTTTTGCTTTTCTTGTCTCACTTTTCATCTGGGTTAAAACTAAAGACCGCCGCTTTACGTTCGGAGGGTTTCAGGCCGTTTTCCTCCATATATTACTCGATTATACTACAAGCGCAAAAATGCGCCCTTTCTATCCGTTCAACACACATGAGTCAGCCCTTAGGGCCATTTATCCTTTCGACCCCATCGTGAACTTTCTTCCATTGCTGCCTCTTTTCATGATGGCTGGAGGATATGCCATAAACAGAAACAAATGGATAATTAAAAGCAAAGTTAACCTGAGCGTTGATAGATGGAGTATTAAAGAAAGAGATACCTTGAGCAGAAAGCTAAATAGTCTAACTAGGCTCCACGGTTTTGTAAACAGGAACGAGAGGAAACTCTATGCTTCCATAATTTTAGTTCTCCTCCTCTGGACCGCAGTGTTTCCGGTTGCGAAAATCTTTCTGATCAATTACATTTCCGATACTGAAGGAACCAGAGTAAGCTACAAAAATACCTATCCGATATCTATCGGCAAATTTCTTGCAGTATATCCGTATACTGATACCCATTATAAGCTTCTGGAAGTCAGCTACTGGTCAGGAATCAAAAAAAGTTTTTACGTTGAAAAAATCTCTGTAACAGGCGACGTCCCTGACGCTCAGGCTTATGCCGAAAGGGCAGGAAAACTTTACAGGGCCTCAGTCCCCCAGACAATCGATTATCCTACGTATTCGGTTTCCGAAGAAAACGGACTTGTAACCGTAATTCTGAGCGATGCCAGAAATCCGTATGTTGACAAGTGGCCTTATTTCGATACGGTTTACAGGTTCGTTTTTGACAGGGAGAGCAGAGAATATGAAGCATATGAGAGCCATTATGGAAGACCGGAGAAGAAGCTTAATAAAAACTATTTTGAGTAATTTCCGGGCTATCTGGATAGTAGGGAAGTTTATTTGGCTCTTCGCTGTTTCGAGTGGATAACTTACATTCATCTCCGAAAGATTTAAAGACCACATTTACCAGATAAGGAATTAATTACCTTATTCAGTAGGGAATTCCTTTATCTGAGTATGAAATCAAACTCGTGATCTGTAGCAACCTGTTCTAGGTACTTCTCGATATGGTTTCCTTCCTTTTTTGAAAACCCTGCGTTACGGGCAAGCTTATCGAGTACCTTTTGAACTCCTGTCCCATACTGGATTGCTTTCTTTTCTTTCCAGAGAAGTTCTGAGGGAAGCAGGCCGTCTGCGGCTTTTCTTAGGATATATTTTCTTGTATACAGGCCGTCTCTTTTAAGGACTTTAAGTTCAGGGCTGATTGCAAGCCCTGTTTTTATTACCTCTTTATCCAGGAAAGGCACCCTGAGCTCCACGGAGTTGGCCATAGTAACCATGTCATCCCTCTCAAGGTTAATAGTTGAAATCTTTTGGAGGTCTGAGTAGATTTCTCTGTCAAGCACCTCAAGCCCCTGCTCAAGGAAGCCCTCGTGCCTGCTGTAGCCTCCGAAAAGTTCATCTGCGCCCTGACCCGTGATAAGGACTCGTTTTCTATCTTCTTTTGCGGTTTTCGCTACAAAGTAGAGTGGAAGCCCGATTGCAATTTTCATAGGGTCCGTTGATTCCGTCGAATAAATCACATCCGGGATTGCATCCTCGATTTCTTCGGGATAAAGGAGATGGGTCTTGAGGGAATCGCTCATGCCAGCAGCTTCAGCCGCACGCTGAGCCTGGGTAAGATCATGGGAATCAGGAAGCCCGACGGCATAAAGGGAAATTGAGGGATCAATGCTTTTTGAAAGAGCCGCTAAAAAGGTACTATCAATGCCTCCGGAAAACGCAATTCCTGCAGTTTTTGTAAGCCTCATCTCAACAGCTTTTTCAAGGGCAGTCTTCAGGCGGGAAGCAGCTTCGTGCTCTTCTGAAATTCTTTCTTGCGGAGGCTCAATTGTAAGGGATTTTTTTTCAAGCCTTCCATTCCTGATATCGAAAGCCATGACTCTTCCAGGCGGGAAGGATTTTATCTGGTTTATCTGGTTGGAAAAAGCTTTTTTTTCGGAGGCAAAGGTGATTTTGGGCTTTTCTTTCCCTTTTTCCAGGGAATAATAAAGGGGTTTGACTCCTACAGTGTCTCTGGCCAATACAAGCTCATTATCCAGGGCATAGGCCAGAGCGTAATCTCCATTTACTCTGAAAAGCACGGAAAAGATCGCATTTATCGGAGTTTCTCCTTCCTTTATCTTTTTCTCTATGAGGGCAAAAAACACTTCAGTGTCTGAATCGGTTTTTATGCCCTGCTCGGCTGCAAGTTCCCTGAAATTGAAGATTTCCCCATTGAGTACCAGAGCCCCTTTTCCAATCAAAGGCTGGGGCATATCGCCTGTAATTTTAAGCAGGGTATTCCCTATACTCAGTCCTTCGGCCTCATAGGTTCCGCAAGCATCAGGTCCCCTGTGCCCGAGGGCTGCAAGCATTCTTTTTGTTTCTTCATTTGTATCAGGAGTTCCTGCTACTCCTGCTATTCCGCACATGTTTACTCCTTTTTTCGTTATCTTCGGTGTATACACGCACTCTATCTCTATTTATCATTTTTCCATTTAAAAAAAACATATAGAATCCTAAATAGTAAAAACTGCGAACTTAAGAGTATTAAAAATTGCAAATTTAAGAGTAATTGAAACTACTAATTCAAAAATAGTTAGAATTACTGATTCAAGAAGCTTGCAGCAGACAAGTTAATTGTTTTTCTAGAATATTCACATACTTGCTTCCGGCCTGTAATTTTCTGCTCTCTGTACTTTTGAATATTCTTTGTAAATAGGTTGGGAAGAAATAGATAGAGGTAAGTAATGAGCCTATCCCAAAAGCCACTCTATTCTTAATCGTTGATAATTTTCAAAGTTGTGTTTATGATCTTGAGCTTGATTGATTATTCGAAATACGAGGCCCAAAAAACAAATTTCAAGTTTTGGAATGAGCTCAATGTGTGTTAAAACATGAACATAAATTTCTAATAGGTCACAACTGAATTTTATATAAAAAGCTTAATTATTCCTGTGATTAGCATAATTTTTTAGTAATTATTTTCATATATAGGCTAATATATAAGAACCCTATTTATTGTTTTGAGAATTGAAATCGATTCAGTTCCCAAATTTAGTGATGAACGTAATTTTAAAAATCACTAGACTTGAAACTGAATCGCCTTCGCAATAAAAAGATTGATAATGGACAAAACTATGAATTATGTCTCTCAAAGCAAGAATCTGATTACGACTTTCACATCTCATATTAGGAGTTAATAAATTTTATGGACAAACTTGCACCCAAATCAGCAGAAAACACTATTTCTGTTGAGAAATCTAATATTTCTGATTCTTCAATTATCACCCCAGAGGAAAATGGGGTTTCTGTCCCGGTACTCGCAATAAAAACCGAAGAAAATGAAGAAAAGCTTGATATAAGCTCCAACTTTATTGCAGAACCTCTTCCGGATTCTGTTTCGGTAATTTCAATACCCTCAACTTCCCAATCTCCAGATGGACATCAGGCTGACTCGAAAATCGTGCTCATCGGTACAGCTCACGTTTCGGAAAAGAGTGTTGAAGAGGTTAGGACTGTTATTAGGAATTTGAAACCAGATGTTGTAGCTGTCGAGCTCTGCAAGGGACGTTTTGATTCTCTAGAAGGAAATGCACAGGAAGCACAGGTTCCTATCAAGGATCTTCTTTCTGGAGGGAAGATTTATTACTATCTTATACACTGGCTTCTTGCCCATTTGCAGAAAAAAATAGGAGAGGACATGGGCGTAAGGACTGGCGCTGAGATGCTCTCTGCAATAGACGAAGCTGGTGATATAGGCGCCAATATTGCTTTAATTGACAGGGATATCCAGGTAACTCTTCAGCGCTTTTGGGGAAAGATGAAATTCCTGGAAAAAGTGAAGATGATTAGCTCCTTACTAGGTGGCCTGATTGATCTTGGTAAAGAAGACGATTCTAATCTTGATATTAATCATATTACAGAACCAGACTTTGTAGCTGAACTTGTAAGTGAACTCCGAGGCTTTGCTCCAACTGCAGCCAAAGTCCTAATTGATGAACGAGATGCATATCTTGCAGGAAGTATCATTGAAGCTGCTGAAGGAGGAAACAAAACTGTTGTTGTGGTCATAGGAGCTGGGCATAAATCTGGAGTAATTAAATATCTGAAAAACCCGAAGATCATCCCTCCATTGAAGACTCTCACGGAGATTCCAAAGAAAAAATATGGAATTGCAAAAATTATTAGCTTTATTTTTGTCGGCATTATTATTGCATTTTTTTTGTTACTGCTTCTTTCAGGCGTTTCACTCAAGCTATTTTTGATAGCTTTTGTATGTTGGTTCCTTATAACCGGAGCCTTAAGTGCATTGGGTACTTTGCTTGCAGGAGGCCATCGCAACTCTGTTCTAACTTCTTTTTTGACTGCTTGGATAACTACTCCACATGCAGGTTGGTTTGCCGGCCTTGTAGAAGCAAAGAAGCTAAATCCTAAAGCTTCAGATATAAAGGCTCTCTTTGCAGTAGAAAACTTTAGTGATATCTTCAAAAACAATATCATGAGAGTTCTTCTTGTCGCAAGTTTTGCAAACATTGGAAGCGTAGTCGGTGCTGTCCTTGGAGGTTATATAATAATGCAGGTTACTGGCTTTGACCCTAAGGATATTATTTTTGTCGGTTTAAGGACTCTTGGATTCTGATGAATCTAGAAAGCTATCTAGCCGAACTGTAATTTATAGGATTTACGCGATTGAACTGAAAAATCGAGG
>NZ_DAVG01000084.1:13913-46031 GCF_002505485.1 Methanosarcina sp. UBA5
AAATGACGAAGAGCTAAAATCGAAAAAGCAAATACTTAAAACTATATAGATATCAATAATTTAAAATGGGGTTGCTTGCTCTTGATGTTATGCTTCAAGTGGTAAGTCTTAAATAATATTTCCCGGAAAAGCAGAAAATCTTCTATCGTCACAAAAACATCAGCTGAAAAAAGGTAAAGTAATTATCTTGCGTACGCCTGTAGAAAATGGAATGAGCAAACTTTTTTGATAGTTAAGAGATGCGACTTCTGCAATGTAGAATTATTCAATTATAAATATCAGGTCACATACAACCCTTGCAACTGGAACAGTCATCGCATGATTTTGCTTCCATATAATTACCGCGCATGATCAGGAAAGTACATTCAGCTATCTTGTAATTTGCTGCTTTGGTATCATCAACGCTTACAGTATCAGCGTCAAAGATCAATTTAATCGGCACTTTTTCAAATTCAGTTGTCAGACCCGGCTTTAACGTTGGAAAAATTATTTCTTTTTCGCCGTTTTTCTTTCTGACTGTAATGATGTCGAAAGTACAAAGAGAAGTTAATCTACCTCTTTCGTCAAAACACACGGAGTTTTTATCCGCATCAATGCCCATTGCATCCGCATCATATGCATTTATCGAGCCAATAGGGGTTTCAATCAAGAATGGCTCTGCAGGTTCTACAGATTCTATGCTCCCATCTTCAAAGAGCTTAAATCCTATTCGAACTGGCATTTTTCCTGCTGGCGTGTCAATTATGATTCGTTCATTCGGCCACAAAATCAGACTTCTAACTCTTCCGTCTGGATAAAACCGCAAACCTATTATCTTTGCACAAAAGTCCCCAAATGGGAATGAAAAATTGAATTTTTGTGCAAGTTTGCCTTCTTCTTCTTCTGACCAGAAACCGCTGATCTGGCCGTTTAAAGGAAACAAGCTATTGATCGATCCATCTTCAAAAAAAGTAACCAATTCAGCCGGAAATGTCCCTATTGGTGTGCTTATTTCAGTTTGTTGCTCTAAAGAAATGTTTTTAATTTTCCCGCTTTTATAGAAAGACAAAGCTGCTAACTGCTTTTTTCGAAATCCTGGATCACCATACTGCGGCACAAGATCTCCGTATTTTGTATGAATTAAATTATACTCTTCAAACTTACAGTCTTTTAGTTCGCCGCTATCATATGTGGTAAAGCTCGTTATTCCTTTGAGCCCGCTTGTTTCAACAGTTAACATTATGTATCATCCTAGATTAAAAACGAGTTCAGTTCTTTTTATGTATTGAGATAATCTGTATATTAGTTAAATTAAACTCGGAAATTAGTATCCTATTTCCTAGCTAGTTATATAAATAATTTATTTCAATGAGGGTCTTGCAAGAAAAATACTATTTTTGACCTATTTTTCTTGCAGATAGAGGATTATTCTTGCAAGTTGAGTAGTTTAATAATTTCAATCTGATACAGAGTTCGAACATACTTATAGTTGAGATTTATTTTATTAAGAAGTTATACTCGTTTTTGAGCGTATTTATAACTAACTTTTGTAGACAGTTACTCTTATTCTGAAGTTTACATATGAGTAAAAGTGCAATTTTTTTTATTTTGCTCTTTATTTACTTTTTTCTATGAGCTACAAGCCCATCATCATTAAGTATCTCAAGCAGAAAATCAGGTAATTTGCTTCCTTTAAATATGCCTCCGTCTGAAACTATAACTTCACCTTTAGCCAGATCAACTTTAACTTCATCTCCTTCCTGACATTCGATATCAGCCTCTATAAGAGGTAGCCCGGTATTGATCGCGTTTCTAAAAAAGATTCTGGCAAAGGACTTCGCTATAACACACGATACTCCTGCATATTTCAAAGCAAGAGGAGCCTGCTCTCTTGAAGACCCACATCCGAAGTTGGTGCCTGCAACAATGAGATCTCCAAACCTGAACTTTTGTGTGAATTCCGGGTCAATTCCTTCCATTGAATGAGCTGCAAAAATCTGTACATCTTTGCTCCGCAAATACCTACCCGGGATTATATCATCAGTATTAACGTTGTCTCCGAATTTCCAGACTCGGCCTACAATAAGATTCACCGTCACACCTCAACTGAAAAGTAATTTCCTTTAATAACACATAATTTCATACACATACTTTAGTAACTGAGTACTTGGTTGTTTATTGATATCCTGAGCGCAAAAATTATATATATTTTAATGCTAAAATGAGTGTCAATTGACTCACTTTATGGTACCTGAATAGTTACCTTACTTTTTTGTTTCCTCATTGTTTGCAAATACTTTAATCCCCTCTCAATGGTGTAACAGTATTCTACACAGTAAATTCCACATTCTTCAAGCTTTTTTTGTGCACCCAACCCGATTTTCATAGAAAGTACAGCATCACAATCAGAGACAATTTCGATTGCTTCTTTTTTCCCATGGTATTCATTGTTAAGCTCGTTACCTCCATTGCAGTACTTCTTTGTCGAGCGTGTCTCGATAAACTTATAATCCTCACCATTAATCTCAAAAATCATAAAATCGGTTGTTTGCCCAAAGTGCTGGTCAACAAGTTTTCCACTTTTTGAAGTAACTGCCACCTTGAATTTCTCAGAGCTCTGTTTTTCTACCTCATTTAAAGTTGTACATTCAGTGTCCATATTGCAAGCTCCATTTTTTAGCTAGTTACGAATACTCTTCCCAGTTAATCTGCTTTGACCGCAGAGCCCTTTCCCAATCATTTGCAACATTTTCCAAAAAGTTCAGCATACCTTCGTATCCGAAATATACTCTGTTCAAGTAATTTTGTCGTTTTGTCGGGCTAAAAACGTCAAATGCAAACTTTATTCCAAGTTCTTCAGCCAGATAATACTCCCATGAAGAGCCGAATACAGCATCTACACAGCTTTCCATCAACGATTGTTTTATCTGATATCCATCCGCCGAAAAAACAACCTTTGGGGAAATTCCCATCTCGCTAAGCTCGTTTTCCAACAACAGCTGAGAGTCAGACATAGGCGATCTGAACAGCAACAGCTCCGGAATCATTTCCAGCTCTGCAAATAACATTCTGGTCAGGCCTATTCCCATGGTCGCATCAGCTGAAACAGCCACTCTGCAGTTACGGTACCTGGGAATCATCATTAACCCCCTGCGTCTCAGCACGTCAATGGCCATAGCTTCTCCGTCTTTTATTATTGCCTCGACCTTTTCTTCGACGTCAAAGTATTTTCCTACTGCGCGAAGCCATATTGCAGTATTTTTAAGTCCTACTGGGAGGGGAATATCCGACAGTATAAACGGTATACCATGTACTTCCTGCATTTTTAATCCGAACTTATACCCCGCATCGTGACTGAGAAGTATATTTGCCGATGCTAACCCAGCATTATTCAGTTCTTCCAGCGAAGTATCGTGAGGAAGCACAGCCTGAACTTGAATCCCAATTTTTTCAAGGGTTTCACGTATCCATTTCAAATCCGCCCACCAGGTAGGGTTCAGGTTTGCCTGAGGAGCTATTAAGTTCACAGTGTTTGGAATTTTTTCCTTCTGTTTTTTTATAAATGGAAATAGCGCATTCAGTCCCAATTCAATACCATCATAGAGGTTTCCTCGAAACTCTCCTGCCATCAAGGGAATAAGCTTCGCATTAGTTTGTGGCTGGATATTTCGACATAAGCCCTCAATATCCTCACCAATGATGTCAGCTGCACATGTACCAACTACGAATATCGCTCTGATTTTAAATTTTGTATCAGCTTCTTCAATTAATTTTTTCAGCTTGCTTGACGCGCCCATGACTACGTCTGTTTCAAAAAGCCTGGTGCATGCAACTTTTTTCTTTTCGTAAAATCGATTTCATGGACATCATAGGCAGCTGAAACCGTTGAGGAACATCCCTGTGGGGAATGTATGGGTCATACATGCCATAGTAGCGGTAAACATCCCTGCGCAGAATCCGGCTCCAGTACACGCAAAATTTTTAAGTCTTTTAAGGTCATCGTCTGAGATTTTGTTTACTCTATGAGCCCCCACCCCTTCAGAGACTGAGATGAAATCCTTGTAACTGTCAGCAATGTATCCAGGGAGCATCGGCCCTCCGGTTACGATAATTGCAGGAATGCCAAGTCTGCCTGCTGCCATAAGATGACTTGGAACAATCTTGTCACATGTGGGAATAAGGACTATGCCGTCAAACTGATGGGCTTTAACCATCAGTTCAATTGTATCTTCAATAATTTCTCTGCTAGGAAGGGAATATTTCATTCCCTCATGCTCCATTGCGATTCCGTCGCAGACCCCTATAGTATGAAACTCAAAAGGAACTCCCCCGGCGTTCCTGATTCCGGCTTTTACAGCCTCAGTAAGTTTTTTCAGGTGCATGTGACCAGGAATTATATCGTTCCAGGAATTAACAACTATGATAAAGGCTTTCTCATCTCGGAATCTGTGATTCCCGTCGCTTTAGAAGTGAACGGTTGGGAGCCCGCTACGGTCCTTCTTTGATGATATCGCTTCTCATGTTAAATCTCCATAAAATTTTGTGGTGAGGATTAAAAAGTTATACTATATATACGACTTACGCATTTGAGACTAAAGTACAGCGATTGATATATTCTCAATGGAGTAGAGAGACCAGATATTGAGAATAATTTGTACACTAACCTATTAAATTAGAAGATAGGTTTATTAACCGGCGGCGGTTATTGGGACTGAATAATCACTTATTAGAGAATAGCCACCTCTGAGATGATATCTATGGATTCAATGGAAAAAATATTTGGAAAAACAGCACAGATGACAGTTCTTAAAAACCTGATCGAAAACCAGAATGAGCCAACCTATCTTTCAGGAATAGCTGAAGAAACTGGATTATCTCATTCCAGCGTATCAAGGGTTATCACACCTCTGGTTCTTTCAGGTATCGTTCAGGAAAAACCCCTGGGAAAGCAGATCCGAACTTTCCAGCTGAATATGGACAATGAGGCAACAAGTATTATTATAGATTTTTACAGCAAAATTAATCAGCTACTGAACTAAGTCTGAGTAATAAAAAGCACGGGAAGTTGAAGCTTCCCAAAATTATTTTTTAGCTTTGTCTCCTAAAAACTCACACAAAACCTCTATAACTGGCCGAAAATGGTCTTCTCACGTAGTTTTGTTCTTAGTTTTATCGCCTGGTAAACGAAAATCAAGCGGACAGGTCCATTTTCAATAACGTTCTATATATTGTAGTCAGATATATCTTTTTAAAGTGAGATCTGTTGCCCAAAGGCCGGTAAAAGATTTGAGCTTTTAAATTAAGTTTGGATTTTTAGAATAATATTTGGATTTTAGATCATTATTTGGGTTTTTATAGGAAGTTTTGATTTTTAGAGAGGGAAACCAGAAAATGACCAGCTCAATAATAATTAGAAAGACTATAAGCATTCAGAACTTAACTCAAATCTTTATTTCCAGTACTCAGTCAGCCGGCAGCCAAAACAAACTAAGACCCATAAGATTAAATAGGTTTTATCCTTATTTTCCTTGAAATCGGCGCTGGCAAGGCAAGTTAAAAACTAGCTAACGCCCAAAAATAAATAAAAGGCATGTTAGAACAATCGAACACCTTATAATTATTGCCATAAAGATTAAGCATCTTATAGTTATTATGGTGCAGACTGAAAACTATTTACTTATTTATTTAATCCGTATTCGGGGTTCCGAAACGCGGGGACATTCAGTTAATGTTCAAAATTTAAAATTGAGGCTTATAAATGCAGTACCAGGCAACAGTTAGAATTGAACAGAAAGCAGGTATGCTTGACCCTGAAGGCACTACCGCAAAAAGGGCTCTCGGACAACTTGGCTACCAGGTCAGCAGCGTAAAGACCGCAAAGCTGTACGAAATCGTGCTAGAAGCCGACTCTGCCGAGATTGCAAACCAGAAAGTTGACGAGATGTGCCAAAAACTTATTGCAAACCCAATCGTCCACAATTATACAATCGAGCTCAAGGAACTTAATTAAGCTGTGTGGATAAGCGATTGAGGCGTCAGAAAAGCCAAAACTTTGAAAATTGAGGGAAAAAAATGAAAATTGCCATTCTTCAGTTCGGAGGCACAAACTGTGATCTGGACGTCCTGCACGTCCTTAAAGACGTTGTGGGTGTGGACGCCGAGACTATCTGGTACAAGCAGGAAGATCTGACAGGTTTTGATGGAGTCGTCGTTCCTGGAGGTTTCTCGTACGGAGACTATCTCAGGGCAGGAGCAATTGCAGCCCGCACTCCAATTATGAACTCAGTAAAAAAACTTGCAGCCGAAGGCAAGCCTGTGCTCGGGATCTGCAACGGCTTCCAGATTCTTACCGAAGCCCGGGTGCTTGAGGGAGCCCTGACAACTAACGAGTATCCGAAGTTCAGGTGTCACTGGACCAACCTCAGGGTAGAGACAGTTGATACGCCTTTTACCTCGAAGTTCAGGAAAGGCGAGGTTATCAGGATGCCTATTGCCCATATGGAAGGGCAATTCTATGCCGAAGAGAAAAACCTGGCTGAGCTTGACGAAAACGAGCAGGTTGTCTTCCGCTATGTGGATGAAAACGGAAAGGTAACTGATGAAGCCAATCCTAATGGTTCTCTTGAAAATATTGCGGGAATAGTAAATACTTCAAGAAATATTCTTGGTCTCATGCCCCATCCTGAAAGAGCCTCCGAGTCAATTTTGGGCTCAGATGACGGTCTGCGAGTTTTCGAGTCTATGGTGGATTACATTACTGAGAATTTCTGATTAGTTCGATTTTATTTTTTTAACTTTTTTATTTTTGATTTATTTCAAATCTTATTATTTTTTATACCTGTTTCAAAGATAGGGAGTCTATTATAACCGAAATATAGTAGCCATTTATCATTCCAAGAAGTGAAGTGTCAGTTTTGCGACGTCTCGTTGACTGACAACTCCTACTATTTTATTTTCTTTATTCGTCACTGGAAGTGACCTGAAACCATATCTGGAGAACATCGCCGTAGCCTCTGCAATACTGCTTTCCGATTTCAAGGTTATGACACTCTTATTCATGACATCCTTAAGTAGTGCTTTATCATCTGCCTGAAGGATCTCTTTTACATCGAGAATACCCAATAACTTATTATCCTTGCCTACGACATGGATATACATTATTTCATCCTTACCCTTTGCAATTTTAGGATATTCATTCTGTATGGTCTCTACTATTTCGTCAGGTTGTGCCTTTATATATTTCTCTGTTATGAGGTTGAGTATTGTGTCCTGCCGCTTCTCAAGGATAGACTTTATCTTATGGAGATTTCCTTCATCCATCAACTTCATTATCTCTGCTTGATCCTCCAAAGTCAGTACAGCTAGTACATCAGCTGCCTGACCAGGTGTCATTCTATCGATTAAATCAGCGACCTTCTCCTTGTTCAGAGAGGATATTATCTCCCTTTGCATGTTTGGACCAATTTCTTCAAGAGCATCAGAAGCATGCTCTTCATCAAGCTGATTGATAACAACAAGTCTCTGATCGTGATCCAGATCCTCAAGAATCTCTACGATATCCACAGGTGGAAGATCGTTCAGCTTCTCCTTTAATACATTTAACTTGACGTCACCTGTGAAACTTCCAATATTGGGAGGCAACGCTTGGACATAAAACCAGGGAATAAGCTCCTCTTCGCTTTTATCGTCCTTCTTATGAACTAAATTAGCAAATTTACTCAGACCCAGCCTCCGGAGACGCGCATCTTTAGACGGGTCTACATCAGTAATATAGAGTTTGTTCTTCAGTACCATCCTGATATCGTAAACGACCTCGATATCTGCATCTTCCATATCCAGAATCTTTTTATCCAGAATGAAATCTTTCAGAAGAATAAATCCTTCCGGAATTTTAAAGGCGTACCTTTCTATATCATCGAGATCTACAGTTATTTCTTTTTCACTGAATGTGTTTACGTTATCCCATGGCACTATTAATGAAGGATAGCCGAAAGGTCGACTTATAATGATGTGTGTAGCTACAGCCACCTTACCTTTATTAACTATAACAATATCTGAGAGCTTTCCTATCTTTTTGCCTTTGAGAAAGACGTTTGCATTCATCACTTTACTCAAGTAAAAAATTCCTTTTGATTGTGTTTTTGTGGATCCAGCCTTCATACCATCACCTCCCCCTCACCTTACCAGCGTATAGAATTTATAAATTAATATGATCACAAGTATTATCAGATAAATTCTGAGGGCAAGGAGTGAAACCCTGACCAGAGGTGTCATCTTCAAGCGTGGTTTGCTGTATTTCTGATTAATTTCATTTACTTTCTTTCTCCACTCTCTTACTAAACGCTTGATTCTCCCTTTCTGAGATATATCATCAACGTTATCTGCCATATTTATTACCCCTTTATCCTCACATATTTTGGTGCTGCTCACCTGAACAACTCCGGAAAGACCACGCTTAGGGCATAAAGTGTGGAGAGAATAATTATTATAAACACTATCGAGAAGCCCAATATATTCTGAACAAGAGTGTTTTTATATTTACCCATTAACTCTTCATTGTTGAGCAGAAGTATTAGAAACACAAGAGCTGCTGGAAGAAGAGTTACAGCTATAACTTGTACGAATAAGGTTATTAGTACCAGCGGAGAACCTGGAAGCAATACTATTATACCGGCACCAATCAGGCTTAAAAAATAGAACACGTAGAACATTGGAGCCTCTGAAGGCTTGTTATTAATGGAATGAGCCCATCCAAAGACCTCTCCCATAGCCCACGAACTTGCCAGCGATATACATATAGCTCCAAGAAGACCGGCATCAAAAAGTCCTATGGCAAGAGCAGAGCCAACGAAGGGATTGTGAACCATGATTGCAGATGCAGCAGCAGCAGCGCTTTCAATATCTGCTCCTCCTGGCTTGTGAAGCAATGTAGCGGTGAGAATTATACAAAAAGCTGCAACCAGTACTGTGAAAAGAGCACCCGATGCTGTATCGAGCTTTCCAAATAAAATGTCTTTCTCGGTCATGCCTTTATCTACTACAGAACTCTGCTGGAAGAATAACATCCATGGAGCTATCGTTGTTCCTATATTGGCCATGAGGAAGAAAAAAACGTCATTTGTGAGTCCTGTGGGAAAACCTGGGATCAGGCCTTTTGTGATCGCACTAACATCAGGATGAATAATCAAGGCTGCGGGAATATAAATAAGGTTGAGTGAACAAAATACAAGCACTATTTTTTCCCAGGTCCAATATCGACCCTGCATGACTATAGCGCTCATCAAGATGGAAACTCCAATTACTGTTACTACAGGTGGCACTCCAAAGATCTTCAGAGCAGCCGTCATTCCTATAAACTCAGTTACCAGAGTGAGAAAATCCACAATACCCAGATCTATTAAAGAAAACCAGCCCCAGAATGGGCCAAAAGCATCGAATATAGCCTCAGCATGTCCTCTTTTGGTGACCGCACCTAATCTTACAGTCATCTCTTGAACGACATATGCTACAGGGCCGAGAAGTAGTATAAACCATAAAAAACTGAAACCAAATTTGGCGCCTGTTGCAGCATAGGTTGTAATGCCCCCTGCATCATTGTCCGCCACCATTACAATTATGCCTGGGCCTGCAAGTGCCAGATATAAACGTAGCCATTTTATGAACCTGCGATATTTATAGTAATAAGATGCACTTCCCATGATTATTCACCTCCATTCTGGGGTACATAATGAGATAGACTTATCTATAGACTTTATTTATAATTTAATACTCATATCTTGTGTGGATTGCATAATGAAGCAGATGTGTATTTATAAGTATCTTTAAGACTCCACAAACTGCTGTTACGGTTTAGTACATCGGGTTCTTTTGATTAAAATAAAACTTAAGCAAATGAGATACTAAGCAGATTAGATACAAAACCAAGATCACGCTACTTTATAAAATTGTTATAATTTGAGCAGTCGGGTGTTTCTGTCTTCAGTATAAGTTCAACTGTACAAACTTTCAGCTTTTCAAGAGGATATGAAAAGAGGGATTCCTAGAACTATTTGAGACATTTGAGACCAAAAACACTTAAACCGACAAGAAGAATATCACTGGGATCTTTAAACCTGAAACTTGACGCTATAAACCCATTTCAAAACATCTGGTATTCATAAGTAATTATTTATACAGAGCCAAAAACTGTATATTGACCAAATTTTTTGTGGAAATATTTGACTTCCAGGATATGTTAGAATTCAGATCAACCTCTTTTTATCTGTCTTGAATTTCTTATCATGACCTCTATTTTTTTCTGAGACAATCATGCTGGACTCTATATTTAAAATTTTTTTGATTGTATATAATTTTCAAGGTCGGATGGATCTCTTGAAAAGACAAATAAAAATAAGTTCAGGCTTACTTTTCAGAAAAGATATTTCAAAATCTTTTTATTATCTCAGATTATTATTCATACGAGTTATTATAAAAACAATGATTGTCTTTCTGTATATATAATTTTAAAATTAAGGGGAGTATTAGATTATGAAAGGAAAATCAATCCAAATCATTTGCATAATTTTCCTCCTTGTACTTGGGGCAACAGTTACTCAGTCAGGGGCTGCGGTTCTTACCGTAGGCATTAATGGGGGAGAAAACTATAGTTTCATTCAGGATGCTGTCAATAATGCACAGAATGGGGATACAATTGTTGTAAGCCCTGGCATATACATAGAAAATATAAACGTGAATAAGGAAATTGCAATTATCTCGAAAACTGATGTTTCGGGCGACATGACGAACCGTACCTATGTAATAGGCGCAGTTCCGGCAAATGACGTCTTCAGTATCAAGTCAAATAACGTGAGAATAACCGGTTTCCATATTTTAGGAGGGCCCTCAGGAATTGATGCTTATCAGGAAGTCGGTCTTTATCTTGAAGGCGTGCAGAACTGTTCCTTAAGTAACAATACCCTGATGTTGAATGATGTTGGCATTGACCTCAACAATTCTCATCGTAATCTCCTTGACAACAATCAGATATGTCTCGGATCTACCGGAATTGTTCTTTCCAGATCAAACGAAAATAAGTTGTCAAACAACCTGGTAGAGACAAACGACGAGGGAATCCTGCTGGATAATTCTACTAACAATACTCTCATGAATAACACTGCAGAATCAAACGATGTAGGAGTCCTTCTTGACGCTTCAATAACTAACATGCTTGGATACAATTCCATTTCAAGAAACAGTTATGGAGTAATCATCGAGAATATGGCAGGATCTAATATTCTGACTAATAACAGCCTGTACATGAATGGTCTTGGAATGCATCTTAAAGGATCCACCGGTAATATGATCTCCCTCAATAAATTCTTCAACCTCGTGGATGCCGTGGATGAAGGAACGAATTCCTGGAACAGCAGTTCAGCAGGCAATAAGTGGAAAAATTATAATGGAACAGATGCTGACGGAAATGGTATAGGTGACACTCCTTATGTTGTTAACCAAACAACCGGAAGCATAGATTACATGCCTCTGGCAAATAATGTTTCTTCAGGTAAATGAAATATAAGTAGTAATAAAACTTAAATGTCTTAATTAGTGATTTAATAAAAAGATCCGTTGAACATTTGCTGGAAAGATCTTAAAAACGACCTTTCTTTTTTATAATTTTCTTTGTAATTTTTTTATTTTAGCAGTATTTTTTAAATTATCTTTTATAATAAATTCTTTAAAAAGCTCTCTGTAACCTTTCTATTTTTCAGCTCTTTTTTATAGTTTCCCATAATACTCACTTCAGTTCAGCTTTTTTCAGTTCTTCCCTTATATTTTCTACAGTTTGCCATGACTGCCTGACTATTCCAGGGAACTCTCCTGAGTGCTCCTTTCCCCAGTTCAACAGGAATTCTTTTGTTTTCGGGTCTGAGGGGTAACCGCTGCCGAAGTCAAGGCCCCATTCTTTCTTAAGCTCCTCGATAAGCTCATCCCTGCGCACCTTCGCAATAATTGAGGCTGCCGATACAACAGGATAAGTAGCGTCGGCCTGATGCATGGAAACTATCTCTATTTCCTTTGCGTGGTCAGGGCTGGTTTTTGCATACTGCCTAAGGATGTTGGCTCCAAAACGTTCTTCATTGACATCAGCAGCATCGGCATATAAGCGGTCAGGCTTTAGCTGTTCGAGCACTTTTGAAAAGCAGACCACCATGATCTCATTCATTGTCATGATCTTGCGGAGCTCGTCAATCTGGGAAGGGCTGACCTCAAGAATAAAAAAGCCGTCTGCGTGTTTTTTAATCTGGGCTGCAAGCTGCTCCCGCTTTTTTGGCGTCAGTTTCTTGGAATCCGCAACCCCCAGCACTTTAAGGATATGGGCTCTGGATTCTTCAATTTTTACGCCTCCTATGCACATTGGCCCGATTACAGGACCTTTTCCGGCTTCATCAATTCCTGCGATCATCATTTTTCTGCTGCCTCCCTATTTGAAGGAAGAGAGCTTTTCATTATTTATAAAAGTTAGTAAAGGTATAGTTTGCTCTACAGAAATTCTGAAAAAATGAAAACCCATTTACAAAAGTATTCACTGGCTCGAATAGCCCGTTAGAAATCTCTTTTCCGTTCTCACTGTGTGGATACTCTGACAGGTCTTCAAGGTTCAATGCAGGATGAAAGCTGTCAACAGTTTATATAAATTGTTGCGTTACACTTTTTCAAACAAAAGAGAATTCAGACTCAAGTTTCTTTAACCAGATTCCACATCCATGATTTTTCAATGCAAGAGGCATGTATTCCTTCACCAGATCGTGATTCACTTGCCCCATATAATCATTAAAATATAAAATTTCATAATTTTTATTAGTTATAAGTAATGCCTTTAAAAAGTATGCCTCATTCCATGCAAAACCCCGTTCCAGCCATTCTAGAGGATATTCAAATGGCCAGAAGATATCGTGAAAATGGATAATCACACCTGGTTTCAGACGGGGAAGTACTTCGGTAAGAATGAAAAGAACATCGCTCCCAAACTTCACAACATGTGAACTATCTACAAATAGAATGTCCCCACTATTCAGATCTTCAAAAAGAGATAGATTTACTGTTTGAACCTCTTTTCTTAAAATAAGCTTTTTAGGATTGTCTCGGTCAGACAATAAACTTAAAATCAGATCTGGATAAGGCTCAATAAAAGTTATCTTCGTTTTAAGATTTAACAGTTCGCAGGTGTCCAGAGTAACAAGTGACGAATAACCTGATCCTACTTCGATAAGCCTTTTTGGTTTAAAGTAATTTATCATGCAAAATAAAACAATTGCATCGCCGTAACTATACCATTCACTCCCATTAAAAAAGTATCTGGTATTATTCTGCTTGAAACCATCTCCAAACGGGATTAAGGAGATATATTTCTGGAACTGTTTTAGTAATTCTATCTGCTTATCACCATTGATCTCAATTCCAGTCGGGTTCCGAGATTTGTCGATTTTTTGATATAAGTTCGAGATGTTATCCAGATTTGGTAATGGAGAGTAAAAATGTCCTGGAGGAGCGAATTTGATCGTAGGACTCATAATATACTTTACGCGCTCAGCATATTCATCAGAATTCAAAAGAGATATTAAGATTTCGTGTTTTGGTATGCCTTTATTCAATAGTTGGGTATAATGTTCTTTTCCTTCAGGATCAGGAACTCTGCCTAAGATCCTGCTATAACAATAATCGACAAATTCGTCAAAAGTCTGTTCCATCCTCAATTCACCCAGTGCATCCTTTCACTTTACTTTAAGACTTATGCAGTTAACTGAAAAATTATAGCATTATGCCTTTAACTGTCTTAATACTAAAATTGAAATCACAGTGTTTGTGTACTTGATTACAGATATATATCAAGTGAGCAACTCCGTTCAAAGATTCCAATATTATCCATAGTATGTTATTTTATTGGCTGATTATGAAATCATATAATATATTTGGTGTTTTATGTAAGATATTCTAAGTTATATTTACTTGTTAGGCTCTTAAGATTAGTTTAAACTAAAAAGTATTAAAAATAATTGTTTTGATCTTACAATTAAGGTAGCAATATTAAATCTCTAGGACGTTGCTGTTCCAGGTGTTTCGAGCTTATTTCTAACAATTTTCAGACCTGCAAAGTTGATTATAGCAGGCGAACTCAAAAATAAATTTAATTTTAGAGGGGATAAATTATTGCTATACCGATAATTCACACCTGAATTTCTGAGCTGCGAATTCATCCGTTTTTCCTGCCTGCAGACTTTCCAAAGCTTCAAACATCTCCTCAAACAAAAACATTAAATCTGAAGTTGAGTATGTTTTGGGTTAAGTTAGCGAGCAAAAGACGAGATGAATACCCAATGCCAGTAATTACCTTGCAGTACGACGACCTCGAAAAACTCACAGGAACCGATAAGGAAACCATCATAAAAAGGGTGCCCATGATAGGGGCTGATGTCGAAAGGATTGAAGACGAATATATCGACATAGAGTTCTTCCCTGACAGGCCTGACCTTTACAGTGTGGAAGGGGCAGCCAGGGCAATGCGGGGTTTTCTGGACCTTGAGACCGGACTGTCCGAATATGAGGTAAAGTCGCCCAGGGTTTCGATCTCGGTCAGTGATGAGATCCTGAAAATCAGGCCTTTTCTTGGGTGTGCGGTTGTAAGGGGCGTAAAATTCACATCCTCGTCCATAAAATCCCTTATGGATCTTCAGGAAGACCTGCACTGGGGACTTGGAAGAAACAGGAAAAAAGTATCTATAGGCGTGCATGACCTCTCAAATGTTAAGCCGCCTTTCCGATATATGGCCGTAGACCCAAGTTTCGAGTTCGTGCCACTGGATTACACCGAAAAAATGAGCATGAACGAGATCCTGGAAAAGCATCCTAAAGGCACAAGGTTTGCCCATCTTGTCAGGGGCTTTGATAAATACCCGATAATTCTGGACGCAGATGACAATGTGCTGTCCTTCCCGCCGATCATTAACGGGACACTTACAAGTGTGACCGAGAGCACAACCGACCTCTTTATTGATGTCACGGGGCTTGGAGAAGCCGTATATACCGCCCTGAATATTGTTGTGACCGCCCTTGCAGAAAGGGGTGGGCAGATCGAATTCGTAAAGGTTGTCAGGCCCGACTGTGGAGAACTTACCCTACCTGACCTTGAACCTGAGACCAGGTTCCTTACAAAGACTGAAGTTAAAGACCTTTTAGGCATGGAACTTTCCTTAGAAGAAATCGTTAAACAGCTTGAGAGAATGCGCTTTGGAGCAAAAGCCCTTGATGAAGAAACCATCGAGGTAAAGGTCCCGGCTTACAGGGCCGATATTCTTCATAACTACGACCTTGTAGAAGATATTGCCAAGGGCTATGGGTATGAAAACATCAAAGTAAGGATTCCTGAAACTTATACCCCAGGAAAGTCTCACCCGATTTCCCTGCTTCGAGCTCCCGTAAACGAGATAATGGTAGGGCTCGGCTACTACGAAGTTATGCCATTTACACTCACCAGCGAAAAAATCAATTTTGAGAACATGCGCAGGCAAAAAACGGATGATGTTACCTATGTGCTTCACCCGATAAGCGAAGACCAGACAATGATCAGGACAACCCTGCTTCCGAATCTTCTTGAAATTCTTGCCTTAAACCAGCACAGGGAACTTCCTCAGAAGATTTTCGAGTTCGGCGAGGTCGTAAATAACGAAATAACCGGCCAGCACGTAGCTGCAGTCTCGATTCACCCGCAGGCAAACTTTACCGAGGCCTATGAGGTTGTAGACGCCCTGATGAGGGAAATGATGCTTCCCTACGAGGTAAAAGAATCCGAAGATCCCGCATTCCTCGAAGGCAGGCGGGCCGATGTCTATGTCAAAGGCAAAAAACTAGGAGTCTTTGGAGAATTCCATCCAGAGGTCATAAGCAATTTTGCTCTCGGATACGCCGTTGTTGGGTTTGAACTTGACCTCAATGACCTTATAGGTTAATATTGGTTAAAAGTTCGATATTCAGTTGAGAGGAGACTATTCTCTCCTCTCTATTTCTTTCTCTTCATTCTTTCCATTTCTTCCCTCTTCTCTTCATTTTTTCCTTCATTTTCTCTTAGCATTTTCTCCATTTCGGCTGCTATTTTTTGGACTTCGGAGATATCTTCAGTCTCAGTCAGTCTGTAAGTAAGTTCAAGCAGCCTTTCTTTCAGGGAACCAAGTTCATCAAGGGCAAAGTTAAGCTCTTCAAGAAGGACTCCCAGGGATTTTATCTCGATTAAATCTGAAATTTTTTCAGGGCCTGTCTTTATAAGGGAAAGTGTCTCGGGAGAACAGAGGTCAACGTCATATTCTTCTTCAAAATCTCCTTTTGGGAGCGTTTTAAGCCACCTCACACTCCTGATATGCCTGATAAAATCGCTGATCTGCTGGTATTCATAGTCTCCGGTAACCTTTCCAATCAGCATTTCGTTCCTGGTTTTGAGCGGGGCTGCCACAAGGTCTCCTTTCTTTATTTTTGTAATAAATGAATATATCTCTCCTGCCCAGGAAGAGCTACGCTCTTCCTGCATCCCGGGATATTTATCGAGCATTATTTTCTTTACCTGTGCTTCGTTTCTAATACTGGATAAATCCGGGAATTCAGCCCATCCTATTGTAATCACGCTGTTTTCCAGGATCAGCTCTTCATCTTCTAAGGTGCCTGCAGCTTTGATCAGCCAGAATTTCATAACCGGTCTCCTTTTCATTTTAACTTTGCGTTTTTCTAGAAAATTCTACTTATTAGCTCCATTTTTACCGTTTTCAGGTTTTTATAATTGGTTATAGATAACTGGAGCAAAGGTACGAATTTCGGTACATGCCCAGCGAATCCGAGAAAAATTCTGAGGGACTGAATACAAGATGGTTTTCTATATTCCAGATTAAACGCCAGAATTAGGCTCGAAACAGGATGGAAACCTGAGATCACAATTACAGGAATTCATTTTCATCCAAAGGTTCGGCTGCTTCCAGATAGTACCTGAAAAGTTCCTTTCCCCAGCATATGGCTTTTTCCCCAAAAGACAGAACTAGCTGGTCCCTTAACTTTCCGTTTTTTTCGAAAAGTTTGAATGCAGCGAGCCTATCCGTTACAATCAGGGATGGAACTGCTGTCGGCTCTCGTACTATAAAAAGCCTGGAATTGCTGGCTCTGGACAGTTTCTCTGCCTCTTTACGATTATTTAAAAATAAACGATGTGCAACACTTTCAGTCATGCATAGTATAATTTCAGCTCCCTTCTCCGTAATCTCTGTATAAATTGCAGGAGCTTGAGGATGAAAATAAGCTGCAAAGGTCAGGACCTCCCTTGAGCTTAGAATACTATCCCGGAGTATTTTCGGGGTCTCGAATAGATGCCCGGCGTCAGGTTCCAGTAATTCGCAGTGTCCGAGTTCGTCAATTCTCTTCAGCAAGAACTCAGGAATCGAGCTTAAATCATGGCTCAGCCAGTATTCAGTATTTTCTCCTAAAAGCTCAGCCGTACTCAACAGAGGCTGCATATTTTCAACTATTATCTCCCCAATCTCGGACAGCCTGTAGATTTTATTCTTTTGGGTTATCAGGCCGGATTCTTTCATTTTTTTCATATGAAGCTGGATCGAACTGGCATTCACGCTAAGCAGTTCTTTTATCTCATCGACGTCCCTTGGTTTTTCCTTCAGGAGCAGTAGAATATCTTTTCTTCTGCCCGAAAAAAGAATCAGGTTAAGAAGGCAATGTTTCATTTTTGCTCACTTTCGGTCTCTACCTTTGCCTCTATACCAATATCATAAAAACTTTTTGATTTTGGGCCCTCGGTTTTTAACTGCTTTTATTTTTTATTGCATTTTATTTTTTATTACAGGATTTGATTAATACAGTTTTATTGGTCTAAGAGGCAGTAACAGCAAAATAAAGATAAAATCTTAGAGTATATTTTTGATTATTAAATCAATTTGGTGAGAACACTGATTCTTGAAAAAAAATTCTCTTCACACAGTAAAGGTTCAGAAGAAATTAAACCTCTTATATCTGGCGATTTAATTGATAGCTCAATCAGTAATTCGATCTACAGTTGCAGTATTCCGGTGAATAACTCAATGGATACTGCAGTCCGTAACTCTATGAATGACTCACTAAATAACCAGGTCAATGATCCAATAAGTAGCTCGATGAATAACTCAATAAATAACTCGATCAAAAATTTGTCAGGTAGCTCAATAATTAACTCTATTGGAATGGAATTTATCCTGATCCCTACCGGAGAATTTAATATGGGCTCTCCAATACTTGAAAAACGAAGAAAGCTCTGGGAAAGCCCTGTGCATAGAGTAACGATTGAAAAACCTTTTTATCTGGGCAGGTATCCGGTGACACAGGAGCAATGGCAAAAAGTCATGGGGAACAATCCTGCGTATTTCAAGGGCGAAAAGCATCCGGTTGAAAACGTTTCCTGGAATGAGATTCAGGTCTTTTTCCGGAAACTCAATGCTCTGGAAAATGTCGATGGAATTTCCCGAATCTACCGTCTTCCAACCGAAGCTGAATGGGAATATGCCGCCAGGGCAGGAACTGCAACTGCTTATTTTTTTGGAGATGACGAATCGAAACTTACGGAATATGCTTGGTTTCTGGAAAATTCCGGGCTTGAAACCCATCCGGTCGGCCTGAAAAAACCAAATTCCTGGGGGCTTTATGATATCTATGGAAATTTAGGGGAATGGGTACAGGACGAGTACCATATCAGTTACAAAGGTGCCCCGGAAGACGGGAGGGCTTGGGAAAACGCTTTTCCAAGCGTATCCACTCCAGTGAGGATAAGGAGAGGTGGAGGCTGGAATGGAAATGCAGGCTGCTGTCGGTCGGCTGAAAGACTTTTTGCGGCTCAGGATAAAAAGTTAAATAGCCTGGGATTCAGGATAGTCAGGGAAATATGATCCAGATTTGAGCTGGTTGATTTAAAAAATTAGTTGCTTTTCTTCTCTATTATCTATTCTTGCTACCGGTAAAAGTAGTAATACGTTCTAATCCTATACTCCATCCTATGCATCCTGGTCCCTGTCTGTTTTACTTGCAGGCAGGGGCAAAAAGAGATTCAGGTGCTTTCGACAATCTAAGAGGCGACTTAGATTTCGTGTCTATTCGGAGAGACACTAGTTATGCTACTTGTGTCTTTTTGGTAGAGACACTTAACTATACTACAAACTAATATTTAATACCTTTGTTTATTTTTTTGCTATATTATATTACAGATTATAAAAATTATTTTACACAATTGAGTTAACTCCTTTAGGTGACTCCTTTAGGTGACTCCTTTAGATAACTCCTTTAGGTAACTACTTCCAATAACTCTAGATATAATTTTGATAACTTCCAGTTGACAGAAAAGTATTTGACCGGAGATTTGAATAAACTGTTGGCGAGTTCGGGAAATCCTTAAAGAGTACAGTTATACCCTACTTATTAAATTCAGGTAGCCTGTGCAGGCTATGAGAAAAATGCAGTGTAGAAAAAGAATCTTCCTCAATTCAAATATAGCAAACGTCCGGAATATGCCATTGAAATCAATATAAAGAAGACAGCCTCAGAATCTGAAACGCCAATAGTATTCCTTATCAAAGGTCAGCGTGAGCCCATGTCAATATTGTTGATTGAAGTATGTGGTTAAGACTGTCCAACAGGAACTGCGGACTTAAAAATTATATTTGAAACTTGAATAAAAAAAGTTTTTAAACATTATTTCTTAATAAATAAGGGTGTTGTCAATTGACAGATTCTAAAAATAATATTCAAGGTAGCAAAAATAGTTCCAAACTTCTTTCTCTAAATAAAAGAATTATTATCAGAATTTATATTGTTATAGTCTGGTTTACAATTGCGCAAATATTATTGATTACAACTGAGATGGCATCTTATGAAGACATCAAGTATTTCTTCTGGGCAGAATCAGTCTTAGTGCCATTATTGTTTGTGCTGTACATAAGGGGAGTACCAGATCAACTATCTAGAGAACAAGAAAAAGAACAGAAAAAGGCAATATTTGTGCTCGCCTTCTCTTTCGCATGTCTGATAATAGCGTTTTTTACGGCTATATTTATTAGATACTAAAATATGTTCAAAAGATACAATTTGTGTACTCAATTTCTCAAATTAAGATGTCCATTATTAAGGGTTTTGTTACTCTCTATCAAATACGTAAGTTGTGCCGACCGTATTGAGCAGGAGTTGTTCTGGCATCGCTTCTGCAAACCGGTTTATAGCCTTCCAGCCGATACAATGCATGGTACGATATATCAAGGGCTTTATCCTTCTCATCTCGTCAATTGTGGGCTGAATTATCGGGTCAAAAATCCTGCCTGTGAGGTGAAAGCCTCCAAGGACTGCATAAACCTTATCCGTTCCTGCAAATTTCTTTGCATACTCAACTGTATTTTCGGACTTTATGGGAATAACAAAGGCCTCAGGATGAAGAAAAAGCGGAATTTTTTTCTTTCCCTCTCCAGTTATAAACTTTATGAGTCTCTCAAGCCCGAAAAAATGATCCGGATGCTCGTGGCTAAGGATGATGGCCTCAAGCCTGTTCAGGTAGGCTTTCAAAAGCCTTGCTTGTAATAATGTACAGGATTTATACAGGTGAAGAGCGGGAATCGTTATAAATTTTCAAAAAGATTTATTCGGTTATAGCTTTGGTTGTCGCTTTATTTCAAGCAGTTCAATATTTTTTTAGTTTTTTCAATTTTCCTGCTCAATAACTATATGTGCTTATATCGGCAGTGTGCCAATTTTTCTGTAAAATTACAAATTTTAAAAAGTTATCAACTCGAAAACTCGATATTAGTAGACTGATTTCATGTACTGTGCATAAGAACTTGACTTTGAATTTACAGCAAATTAGGGACACTGTCCTTATATCTGTATGCTTCTCTATATTTATCTATACTTTATCTATACTTTATCTATACTTTTCTTGCAGCTATCGCTATCCAGTCCCCGCCTTTCCGGTATGACTCTCCGGATAGACTGTTCCATGCCTGTTCAACTCTAAATCCACTCTTTTCAAGAGTCAGACTTATAGTTTCAAAGGAATAGTCGTGCAGCCATAGCCTGTAAACCTTTACAGTCCCATCTTCATCCATGATAATATACTGATTTAGCCAGGTATCATCTTCCGGATAATCAAATCCTTCTTCCAGCACAAGGTGCCTGCCCGGTCTCCAGAAACCACCTTCAGAGAAATACCACCTGTTTTTGAGCCCTTCCCGCATGCGTAGCTCTCTTGTGGACACATCAAAAATGAAAATTCCGTTGTCTTTAAGTGTCCTGTGGACAAGGCTCAGGAGCAGGTCACGTTTTTCATTGGAAAAGGTACAGATTTCCCCATAGACCTGAAGAACGGCATCAAAAGTCTCCTTATAATCGATATTGAAAAAGTCTGCACAGATATAATCGATATCATTCCCATCTCTTTCAGCCTGAACCCGAGCATAGTCTATAGACCTTCGGGAAAGGTCGATACCGGTTACTTTCATACATTCAAAGCACAGCCTGCTGCTGTACAGCCCTGGCCCGCAGCCAAGATCAAGTACCCGGTCTCCGGTTTTCAGGAAGCCTGAGGTTATGAGATGGCGAACTGTTTTTTCGATCTCAACATTTCTTCGGCTTGCCCCGTCATGAGACTGGTTAAGGTGAGCTTCAAGCATGCTTTTTGAGATGTACGGATCGTCCCAGAAACGAGGTTCGCCAGGTTCGAAAAGAGGAGGCTTTAAAGATTGAGAGAAGATAGGTAAAAGATTATGGAGCATTTAAATAGATTATTTGATGTTCTGACATATAAAGTAAAGTAAAAGTTTTTGTAAATCTACGAAATAATTTTGCTGGTCTGCTCCATCCAGTGGCAATTCACTTTTTCTGCGTCTATGGGTTCAATATATTCATACTTATCATTATAATGACCACGTTGTTGACAAGTGTCTTATTGTAATGAATACTATTTAAATGAAAAAGATATTAAAAGATAAATTTGCACTCGAGGGCGAGTTCTCCCTTTCTGTAGAGCAATCCAGTATCCTGAACTTAAAATATAACAGAATCAGATTGAAATTAGAGAATGGAATTTGAAACAAAATTTCCCGAAAAATTTACCACCAATTTGGGGAGGTGGGGGTGTACCGAATTATACCGAATTCTCTTTGCAAAGAATAATCACTCTAAACCGAATCATATGAGACTGATACTATGGCAAACGATTTTAAAGAAAATAGAAGCGGACGAACCGGAAAATTGGGCAGAGCAAACAAGATAGGCAAACCGGATGGGATAAGCAAAACAGATGAAGCAGGTAAAACAGATGGGACAGGTAGGACAGGCAAGGAAACAGGCAGGAAAAAAAGTACAGGCAGAGCCGATAAAGCCATTGAGACAGCTTATGATCGCCTGAATAAAGCTCTAAAACCTTATGAAAAAGCCATTGAGAAAAAACCTGATGATGCAGCTGCCCTGGCAGGAAAAGCCTCGGTATTTCTGAGGCATAGAATGTATAAGGAGTCACTGAAAACCTTTGGAAAAGCACTTGAAGTTGAGCCTGAAAACCCTCGCTACCTTTATGAAAAAGGTTTTGTGCTCCTGCAACTCAATAGGGATGAAGCTGCCCTGCAGAGTTTTGACAGATTGCTCGAAATAAAACCTGACAGCGATAAAGCCTGGAATCTCAAAACCTCAGTACTTTGCAGGCTAAAGCAGCACGAAAAAGCCCTTACCGACTCTGAAAAAGCCCTTGTAGCCAATCCGAAACTTGCAGGCGCCTGGCACGCAAAAGGTTATGTACTTGCGGAGCTGGGTCGATACGAAGAAGCTATAGAAGCCTATGAAGCTGCGCTTAAGCGTAACCCGAACCTTGCAAGAGCCCTGGTGGGTAAAGGCTTTGCTCTCTACAGCTTGAACAGGCCTGTGGAAGCCATGATAGCTTATGATGCTGCCCTCAAAATAAACCCTGATAATGCAAATACCTGGGTAGGGAAAGGTCTTGTCCACTTCAAACTCGGCAAATACAAAAGATCCCTTGCAGCCTGCAGCAAAGCGATTTCAATAAAGCCTGATTCTGCCGATGCCTGGTACTGCAAAGGCATGGCCTTTTCCGGCCTGGATAAAAATGAAGAAGCTCTCGAAGCCCTTGAGAGAGTTCTCAGGCTCAATCCAGATCACATAGAGGCTAGAAAAGCCCGAGCTTCCGTAAGTTCCAAACTCGGAATCTACTTGGATAAATACGAAGAAGAAAGAATGGAAGAAGAGAAGCCGAAAGTGAAGCGAAGTGTGTGGACAAGAAAAAAGCCAACAAGTGAGATAATAAAGAAAATTAGGGGCCAAGAACGAGAGAAAAGAGGAAAAGGAAGCGAGAAAAGCGTACGAGTAGGGAAAGGGCACAAAACCGGCGAATCTAAAAAAATTACGGCAACAAGAAGAGAGAAAAAGAAATGATTCTCCTTCTCCTTCCTGTAGAATGAGGAAGTAAAATATACCGCTAATTTGGGGGACGAGTAGGCTAAACTGCCTACTCGTCAATATATGTTTTATCTCAAAATTATTACAATTTTTAATTTATTTTAATAAGTTGTATATCGTATGCATGTGGCCCAATATTTAAATCCAGCTTCGAATTTGTTTCTTTTATATAATCACTCCAAAATACCACGATGGAATTGGAATTTACTCAGTGTTTACCCTTTTGCATCGCCTGTTATTGTGTTATGTATTGAACTTTCAAACAGCTTTGAATCTGCGAAATCATTTAAGGGTACAACAAGCGCTTCTCGCTCGATTAAGAAATATATAAGTTTCAATATGTAATCAAAAAAAATCATAAAATCGGTTAGTGAAGACTACGCAAAAATTTTAAATCAGGAATTTTCAATAATGAAATTTTTAGAATACATTATCAAAAATGTAATTAGAATAGATGAAATAAAGGCTTTTCTTGTGAACTATTGAATAAAAACCAAAAATTAGTATGAGTAGTCACTCGGAACTACAGCAAATCGGAAAGCCCATGAGGCTGGAAAAACGTAGCACTGGTTAATACAGTTTTGAATATTCCCCTCTTTCAGGTAAGGATAATTTACCTTAACAATCTCGAACTTTTTACTCTGCCCTTTCTTCTATTTACTTTGCCCTTTCTTCTATTTACCCTGACCTTTTCTTTATTCTAGCATCCATTTCCACACTGGTTTAACCATGATTATTTTATTCTCGTCTTTGCCATCAACTTTGAAGATCTCTTCGTCGTCCATTGTCAGAATAAGCCCCTGTTCAAGGCCGTACTCATCCATGGTTTCTGTAAGCCCCAGAATTTCTCTTTCCCTGACTGCCGGGTTTCCGAAGCAAATTGAAATCTGAATTGCAGCCGAAACTTTCTGGCTGTCTTTTTCCTTGATAACAAAATCACATTCTCTTTTTTTCTGGAAGTAGAATACCTTTTTTTCCCTTCTCAGCAGTTCAAGGAATACAAGGTTCTCAAATCTCAGCCCAAGGCTGTCAGGGTAACCGGGATACACTGCCTTGAAAAGGCCGGTATCGCCTGCATAGATCTTGCAGGGAATTTCTTTTTCCTTCCCACTTTCCTGGAGGCTATTGAATTTCGGGACCCGGTACAGTAAGAAAATGTCTTCGAGATAATCCAGATAGGTACCTATGAGTTTCTCACTCTCGATTCCACTAACTTTTTTCAGGGTATCGAGGGAGTATTCCGAAGCCATATTCGAAATCAGGAATATGGCAAGCTTTCTTAACTTCTGGATATCATACCCGGCTGCAGCTCCTTTTTGTAACCCTTCTTCAAAATATTTACGAGAAAGCTTGATGTCATCGTTTTTGATCACATCTGGAAAACCACCTTTTTCAAAATACTGCAAAAACATACATAACAGTTCATCGCTTCTGGAAGGCGTTAGAAAATTCAGCGCTGAGATTCCGCTACATTTAATCAGCAGGTATTCTCTAAAAGAGAATGGGTAAAGCCTTAAAATTTTGCATCTCCCTGCAAACCTGGAAGAAAACTCATTTATTAGTGTTGATCTCGATGAAGTTAGATAAATTTCTGCCCCTTGCCTGTGAAGCCTGTCGACCCAATTCTCCCAGCCTTGGAGATTATGAATTTCATCAAAAAAGTAGAAAATCCGCCCTGTTCCGTCTTCAGTTTCTTTTTTGCGGATTTCAGATGCAGTCTCCTCAATAGCCTGTAAATCTCCAGATCCTAGCTCCTGCATCCGACTATCTTCAAAATCAATATAAATTTTTACTCCAACCAAGCTACTGGCAACCTGACTCATGAAGGTGGTTTTACCTGCATGAGTGGGTCCAGAGATGAATTTAATTCCACTGCCTTCCAGGGAACAACAGTGGGAAATCTCTCTGGGGATTAAATCTGGGGCATTTTGAAAAAAATTCTGATGGTTGAAGATCAGGGGGGAGGACTCTAATTTTTGTATGTTATCAAAATTTTGCATATTATCAAAATAATTTGTGAGATGAAATTATATAGTTTTTCTGGCGTTAATAAGTCCGTCATCCAATAATAACTTGAGGGCATAATCTGGAAAATTTGCAAAAAGCGGAGGAAAACCTTGCAGGCTCTTGAACTTAAAATTTTCGCTGGCGGAGAGCGCTTTCTATAAGCGCCTGCATAAGTAAGGTGTCAATTTAACAGGATTAAAAAAAATTCGCAGAAACATATAAATAATTGAGGCAATATGACCCCTTTATAAATAGGAATCGAATCAGTAGGTAAAGATTTGGTTTTCTTTACCAGGGCTTTTTAGAATTTCATTTGTTTTTTGGTTCATAAACTATTTTTGTCTTCCCGCAGCATAATACATACGAAATGCTTTTCTCTTACATTTGAAGCATAAATCTTCAAGCCGCCACTTATTTTCCATTTATGCAGACCTATAAGGCATAAAATCTTTTTTCATTTCGATTTTCCAGAAATCTGATATGGAGCTTTGGAACTCAATACTTTCATTCCTGTTTGGCCTTCTGGAATTAAAAAGGAAATCGATTCTGTAAAAACGGTAAATATATCCTATCTGCTTTTACGTGAACTACCACTCAGCTAAAGACTAAGTGGCTTCCTAGTTCACCCCCCTTTCTACTGAAAACAAGTCCCTAGGCTCTTCCCCACGTTCCGTAGGTGTTGAATAGATTTCAAATCCCTATCAAGTTTTGATCTATGAGTGCAAATTTCTTGATATTGATAGAGGCATTGATATCTCTATCATGTCTTGTTTTACAATCAGGGCAGGTCCACTCCCTGTCTTTCAGAGTTAAATCTGATTTGTGGTATCCACAAACATTACAGATTTTAGAGGATGGCTCAAACTGTCCTATTCTAAGAATGGTTTTTCCATACCATTCTGCTTTATATTCTAGTTTTGTTACAAAACTACTCCATGCAGAATCTCCTATAGCCTGAGCTAAATGATGATTCTTTTGCATAACTTTAACGTTCAGAGTTTCCAGAGCTATAGCTTGGTTTTCGCTAATGAGTTTAAAAGAGACTTTATTCTGGAAATCATTTCTCTGATTTGTTATTTTCTCATGTAGTCTTGCTAATCTCTGCTTTGCTTTTTCCCTGCTCTTTGAACCTTTCTGTTTTCTTGAAACTCTTTTCTGAAGTACTTTAACTCTTTGAAGAGAGTTTTTAAGATACTTAGGATTCTCTACTTTTTCTCCTGTAGAGAGAACAGCGAAATCTTTGATACCTACATCTATACCTATTGTAGTTGATTCTGAGAAAGCTTGCTTAACCGGAAGTTCTTCATTATTTTCCACAAGAATACTAATGAAGTATTTCCCTGTACATATTTTAGAAACTGTTGCTGTCTTAAGTTCTCCGGTGAAATTCCTGTGGAGTTTTGCTTTAATCTCTCCTATCTTTGGAAGTTTCACTACACAGGTCTCAAAATTCACAGAATAGTGTTGAGGTATTGGAAAAGCTTGAACAGGATTCTTTTTAGATTTGAACTTAGGAAAACCTTTCTTTTCTCTAAAGAATCGAGTGAAAGCTGACTCAACTTGTTTAGTCATTCCCTGTAGGGATTGAGAGTTAACATCAGCTAACCAAGGGTTTTCTGTTTTTAAAGAAGGCATTAGTTTGTTTAAGTCAAATCTTGATATAGATTTCTTAGTCTGTTCATATGTTTTAATTTTCTTGTTAAGTGCCCAATTGTAGACAAACCTACAGCTACCAATGTGTTGATCTAACTGTTTAGATTGTTCTACTGTAGGATATAGCCTAAAACGGTACGCTTTCATCATACATACTATTATATGCTTTACCAACTTATATACTTTTGGGTAAATAAGAGTATGAACACAAAAACCATAGCAAATATCTACTGATGTACCATGTTATTTTTGTTTGCAAGTATCGAAGAAGGGTTTTAGAGCCTATTAGCAATGAGCTTAAGCTCACTATAGCTGACATTGAAAAAGAGTCAGATTTTGAAATACTGGAGATGGAAACAGACAAGGACCACATACACCTGTTGGTGAAGAGTGCGCCAAAAGTTTCTATATTGTCTATAGTTAGAAAACTGAAACAAGAAACTACAGTTAGACTGTGGAAGAGTCAAGGCAGCCATTTGAAAAGGTTCTATTGGGGAGAAAAAAACATTGTGGAGTGAGGGATATTTTGCCTCAACAATAGGGAACGTGAGCAAAGAAACAGCAGAGGCATACATTAGAAATCAGGGTTGAAGTTGACGACATTCATCCACGACATTCATCCCCTAGGCTGAAGACCTAGGGGTTTTCTGTCTTAAGACTTATAAATAGTCTTCTAATTGCTTTTACTATAGAGCTAAGCACACAACTCAAAATTAATTCTCTGAATCCCGGGCTCCGAATAATCGAACGAGTTTTTGATGATGGAATAATACTTCTGAGACTTTATCGATATGAGGATAAATTGGCTTTGGAATGAACTCTATTCATCAATCAATGGATGACTATTGTCTAAGTACTGTTGGTTTCAAAGAAAGAATCCTTACTCAGGCTAACACTAATAACTCACTATATTATCTATTAATCTTACTAATAATCGATTTAACCCCGTTATATAAGGTAGATGAAGCAAAAAAGAAAGAACTCTATAAAAAATGTACGTGCTTATATAAAGGGTTATATTTTATTGAAAAGACCGCTTTCAAAAGAATAAATAATCCCTGATCCACAGAAAAAATAAAAATACAGCCATCAATCAAAGAAACGACCATTAATTGGAAACCTATGCCTGTATATCTTAAATTGATAACTATAGATATTATTTCTGTTATTTCATTCAAATTGAATTGTTGTTTTTAAGTTACTTCTTCGCTTAATTAGTAACACACCTTCATGTAGAAGCAAACCTTTTCATAGTACCAGCAAACCCTTGAATAGTAAACGCTGAAGAACATATTCATTCCCTCCACTCTTTTTTTGTAGATTTATTTATATTTCTTTACTCCTTGGCCATTTTTGTTCTTTTTTAAGAAATAAGTGTATTTTTTCGAATTGATAAACTGATTTTTATCACAAACCCTTTGTCAGCCTCCAGGTTTGTGTGTACTCCAGGCTGATATTACTAGGGAGACTATTTTGCCATGAATTTCTTAAGACATTTAGTCTTAAATTTAATTGCCAGAAAGTACAAATAAACATACAACTGTAAATTATATAAAGTTAATAGAATAAATTTTCCTTATAATTAAATAGTCTCTGAATATCTGGATGAATCTACAGGCAATAAAGGGATATACTTTTAGATTAAACTTACAATTAGTAGTTTTTTATACTCCTCAACAAGAGGAACTTTTAAGGCTTATATTTGTTATTGAGTCCAATATTTTGATTAAAAGAGTATAAGCGAATAAAATAAACTGAATAAACCTAATTAAGACCCTAAAACATAGTTAATTTGTCAAAAAGCAGTTATAACCCCCTCTCTATATATAATATGTAACCTCATTCATTTTTATTGAAATATATAATTTTTTTAAAAGACTCGATTTATGCAGAGTAGTTTTTGAAAATATAGAGAAATCTTACTGCAATAAGGAGATCTACTTTTAGATATAATTTTTAAGCTTTAATTTTTTATATATTCTTTAGAAATTGGATTATTAAACCTCAATTTTTGTAATTAGGCTGATATAAAACACCTTAATGAAAAATAAGCTTAATTAATTAAATTTATTTAATTAAGAGCCCTTATACCCAATGATTTTGGTGAAAATTATGTATAACTCTTTTTATTTATAAACTATATAACTTCAACCCTTTCTTGTAATATATAAAATTTTTCAGAACATACGTTTCAGAGAGGAAAATTTTTGAGTTTATCCAATGAAATATTTCTAACCTGAAGTCCTTTACAGCCTATTATTCTTAAAGGGAATTTTCTGTCTCCGGGCTGTGACATATAGATCAATTCTTCACATCCCTTTTACACCCAGCTTAATTCTTTCGTCAGTATCAACTTTTTCTTGATCGAATTTGCGTCTTGATTCTCAAAATTAAATCCAAAAAGTCGAATATTCCGTTAAAGGAAATACTAACCCTAAACAATTAACTTTGAGCAGAAGTTAGTAACCGAAAAATGGAATTGATAATTATTATCATCAACGGTTACCGGGGAAGTTTTCCATCCCCGCGGCAAGATCGCGGGGTATTCAACTGAAATAAATCACTCCGATTACTCCGATTATATAAACAAAATACCGCAATATAGATATGTTGGCTCTTCGCTGTTTTGCGTGGATTGAAAATAATTGCTCAGTTGGAAAGTAGCTAGGCCAAAAAGAGAAACATCAAGCTTGAATGTGATTTTCAACCATAAATGTTTCTAAATTTTAGATATGCTACTCTAACATTTCGGAGATGAATGTAAGTTACCCGCTCGAAACAGCGAAGAGCCGATATGTTTTCAGAATTCAACATAAATAAAAAGTCATACATGATATACAGCGCAAAACATCATATGGAAAGATGGACAACAAATCGAGACCCATAAGCAAATCCTCTATCCAAATTCTCCATAAATATGTAGTTGAATTTATGATATTAATCTTTTTTATAAGAAGAGCTGATCCCAAAACTCAAAATTAAGTCCGAATCTAAATTCGATGGCCAATTGATTTTCGATTACGAGAATGGTTCTAAATTTTTTATTGGTATGAAAAAACTCAAATTTCTATATTAGATTGGAAGGAAAGAACAGGTAGGAATGTACCTGAGAAACCATAACATAAGAGATGAAGCTTTTGATGACCAATATAAAAAGAGAGCTGAATGTAAAAAGATACATGGACATATTAAGAGTACAGTAAAATTCGATATCAGAAGAGTAAGAAATCAGAGTAGAAAACTCTACTCTATGTTGAGTCTCATAACATATCAACTGCTGGTGTTGACAGAAATGCAAATAAAGTTGGAGATAAAAATTCATTTGGGAGATATTTTGAAAGGAGTGGATATAAAATTAGATTAGAAATTTTAAAAGTTAATTTGAGATCCTCTTAAAAAATCTTGATGTCCCACGTAAGTATAATATACAATACATGCAATGTATCAAAGGCCCAAAGTGGGAATACTTATAAAAAAGTAAAGTAGTCATCTATTCAGAGTTACGGATTGCCCATCCTCTCTCAAAGATGACTCTTTTTTCAGGTATTTTGAGGTACTTTTTTGTTTTAATAGGCAAGGAGAAAAACAATCGTCTAGTTTTTAGTAGATGATCTGGGTAAAGTATTGACAATGGTTCACGACGAATTTCCAAATGACAATAATTCCAGTTTTCCTCCTGGTCTGTTGATACTATGTGTAGTCATTAGATGTTAGCTGATGATTAAAAGAGAAGCTCATCTACACTTTTGTGTCTCTATTTTTGGAGTACAATACTATGGAATAAATTTCCATGCGTATTATGAAAAATGTTATCAAAAAATATTTTTGGGTTTTCTTACCCTGTTAATGAGGATATGAAAAATGTTTACACTTTCGTGTCTCGATACAGAATTGCTAATTGCCCATCCTCTCTCTTGCCCATCTTCTCTATAGAAGAGTTTAACGGAATAAGAAATCGGTGAATTTAAAGTCACAGTGGTAGAATACATTGCAAACGCCTGCAATAATCGTAATATTCATTCCTGCTTTCCCCCTTATTTGGTTTATTCTCAAAGACGATTATACATTAGAAGCTTATCTTAATATTAAAATTAAGCTTTTAGTATTTATTCGCCTATGAGACATATGCATATATGAGTTTAATTTATATAAAGTAGGAAGAATATATTCTACTAATTATTAAACAGTAGTATAAAATTGGAGCAATTTAGACTAGAAAACTTGAAAATACACCTATATTAAATTTATATTAAAAAAGCGCTTAAAATACTTAAATTCACAAATGAGGATATAATTACCAAAATATATTTGCTGATATATTTTATCAATTTTTATAATTACCTCACTCTACTTTTGTTCCCAATGTTTCTACTTAAATTTTGCCTAGTAACATGGGGAGGTTGTTTTATTGAAGCAAGGAGAAAAGCAGTCGTCTAGTCCTTAGTAGATGATCTGGGTGAAATTTTGACACTGGCTCATTACGAATTTCCAAATGACAACAATTTCAGTTTTTCTCCTAACATATTGATATTTTGACGTATTGGACACTATATAATCTTCAAAAAAGGGAATATAGCCATTGGGAATGTAGCCATTAGATGTTAGCGGATGACTACAAGAGAAGCTCGTCTACACTTTCATGTCTCAATACAGGATTACTAATTGCCTATCCTCTCTCTAGAAGAGTTTCTAAATATCAATCTTCAAAATAGCAGTCGATGAATACATAGGATTTCTTGCAATCAATGAAGTTAATACTTCCAATATACATTCCTGCTTTCCTTCCTGTTTAGTTTCTTGATTCTAGATTAAGGATTGTCCATCCTCTCTTAAAAATGACTATTTTTTCATTCTTTTTTACGCGTTTGCTAACTTTCGGGATCGATTTTTGGAGTAAATACTATGGGATAAATTTTCATGCGTATATAAAAAAAGTTATCAAAAAACGTTTTTGGGTTTTCTTACCCTGCTAAT